>NZ_BJCF01000019.1 GCF_005402965.1 Dolichospermum planctonicum | reverse complement strand
CTGGAATATTTAATTGATTGGTGGTGTTACTGGTATCTATGGAGATAAGATCATTAGCTGTTCCTCCGCTGATAATTAAGGTGTCTGTGCCATTACCACCTTTGATGGTGTCGTTTTGTTGTAAATTGGCCAATATGCTGGTAATGGTGTCGTCTTCACCTTGAGCGTCTATGATATCTTGTTGGGCTGTGGTGGTTAAGTTGGTAGGAGTTTCGTTAAGGTCAGTTACTCCAATGGTTAATTGTTTCTCGAAGGATAACCCGCTTTGGTCTGTTGTCCTCAGTCGAACGCTATAATTGTTTTTGGTTTCAAAGTCAAATACAGCGTTGGTTCTAAGTTGATTTCCGCTAATGGTAAATAAACTATTATCCGTTGCACCGTCTCCGGTGACTAAACTATAAGTAAAGGTGTTTCCTGTATCTGGGTCTGTGGTGGAAAGATTACCAATCACTGTACCAATAATTTGGTTTTCCGCAACGGTGCTGGTGGATAGTGTTAGATTGGTGGGAGCGTCGTTAACGTTGCTGACTCCAATGGTTAATTGTCTTTCAAAGAATAACCCCCCTTGGTCTGTTGTCCTGAGTCGAACGCTATAACTGTTTTTGGCTTCAAAGTCAAATACAGCGTTGGTTCTAAGTTGATTTCCGCTAATGGTGAAGAAACTATTATCTGTTGCACCGTTCCCAGTGACTAAACTATAGGTAAAGGTGTTTCCTGTATCTGGGTCTGTGGTGGTGAGATTACCAACCACTGTACCAATAATTTGGTTTTCCGCAATTGTGCTATTAGAGAGAGTGAGGTTGGTAGGAGTTTCGTTAACGTTATTGACTCCAATGGTTAATTGTTTCTCGAAGGATAACCCACCTTGGTCTGTGGTTTTGACTCTAATGCTATAACTGTTTTTGGTTTCAAAGTTAAATACGGCTTTGGTAGTGAGTTGATTATTGGTAATGGAAAATAAACTATTATCCGTTGCACCTGTGCCGCTAACTAAGCTATAGGTAAAGGTGTTTGCTGTATCTGGGTCTGTGGTGGTGAGGCTACCAACTACTGTGTTAATGGCTTGATTTTCTGCAACAGTGCTATTACTTAAGGTAATGTTAGTGGGTGCTTGGTTAGTAAACTCACTGACATTAATAATCTTTAAACCACCGTCACCATCAGCCACATAAGCATAGTTACCGACTACTTGTACACCTAAAGCAAAGCCAGATGTATCATAATTGCCCTTGAGGGTGGGGGTAGTGGGGTTGCTGATATCAATAATTTGTAGTCCTGAACCACTATCAGCTACGTAAGCATAGTTACCGACTACTTGCACACCATAAGCATAGCTAGATGTATCATAATTGCCCTTGAGGGTGGGGGTTGTGGGGTTGCTGATATCAATAATTTGTAGTCCTGAACCACTATCAGCTACGTAAGCATAGTTACCGACTACTTGCACACCAAAAGCCAAGCCAGATGTATCATAACTGCCTTTGCGGGTGGGGGTTGTGGGGTTGCTAATATCAATGATTTGTAGTCCTGAATCATAATCAGCTACGTAAGCATAGTTACCCACCACTTGCACACCTCTAGCAGAGCCAGATGTATTATAATTGCCCTTGAGGGTGGGGGTTGTGGGGTTGCTGATGTCAATTATTTGTAGTCCTGACCAAAAATCAGCTACATAAGCATAGTTACCGACTACTTGCACACCCCAAGCATCGCTAGATGTATCATAATTGCCCTTGAGGGTGGGGGTTGTGGGGTTGCTGATATCAATAATTTGTAGTCCTGACCAAAAATCAGCTACATAAGCATAGTTACCGACTACTTGCACACCTATAGCATAGCCAGAAATATCATAATTGCCCTTGAGGGTGGGGGTTGTGGGGTTGCTGATGTCTATGATTTGTAGTCCTGAATCACTATCAGCTACGTAAGCATAGTTACCGACTACTTGCACACCATAAGCATAGCCAGAAATATCATAATTGCCCTTGAGGGTGGGGGTAGTGGGGTTGCTGATGTCTATTATTTGTAGTCCTGAATACCCATCAGCTACGTAAGCATAGTTACCGACTACTTGCAAACCATAAGCAATGCCAGATGTATCATAATTGCCCTTGAGGGTGGGGTTTGTGGGGTTGCTGATGTCTATGATTTGTAGTCCACCATCAGCTACATAAGCATAGTTACCGACTACTTGCACACTATTACCCTCATAAATATCGTAACTTCCCTTGACAACGGGTTTGGCTCGGTCAGTAATATCAATGATGTCTAGTGTATCCCCTACAGCGTAGGCATAGTTACCCACCACTGTCACAGCACGGGCATAGCTGAGAAAATCCCACTCTCCCACTAATGTGGGTGCAAATACTCCCTGGTAGCTGTGGAGGGTGTCTGCAATAATATCTGACAAATGTAGAGATGTTCCATGGAATGTCTCTGTAACGGGAATATTCACCTCTAACTGCCAATTTCCCCCTAATGCTGCATTGCCGGTTTTTGTTGTGGAGGCGCTAATGGTGGCGTTGGTAATTTGATGTAATTTGTGAATAAATTCTGCCCCAGCATCCCCGGCAGCGACGTTACAACCATATAGTAAAATATTCTGAGGTTGCCACTGTTGTAATTGTTGGGTGTAATTATGAATATTAGTTAAGTTTAATTGACTATTGCCTAAATATAAGCATCCGGGCGCACCGTGGGAAAGGATGTGAATGGTGGTGATGTGGGGATGTTGTTGTAAAATTTGGCTAATTTGCTCAATTCCGTCTTGCTCTGGGGAAATAATAACTGTTTTTACGCCCTCGATAATTCCTGCTTGGAGGGTCTGATAGTCGGAAAGGGAGGCATCAATAAAAACAATTGTTGTTGCGGTTTGACGGAGAAAAGAGTTGTTAGACATATTTTTCCTTTGCACCTGGTAGGGCTTCTGATTTCGTAGAAAATGAGCAACTTCACGCAAAACCTGGTCTTAATAAGATTTTAATGGATTAAAATCAGAACTACAACCGTATATTTTTAGATTTAATATGTGTTAATTAGTGTCGCATACATAATACTCTGGTAACATTCATGCTTTTACATTTGTCAGAATCAGGATATCCAGGATGAAAGGATGTACAGGATAATGATTTAATATGGTGCGTTACTATATTATATAGTTATGATGTAGCGAACTGCTTGCAGCAGCGCTTCGCTATCGCTATGCTACACCTAAAGTTTTTACCTACTCAAAAAGCTGTTCCCAGTTAAGAGTTCCCAGTTAAGAGTTCCCTGATTTAAAATGGTGCGTTACTATATTATATAGGTAGAATGTAGCGAACTGCTTGCAGCAGCGCTTCGCTATCGCCATCCTACACCCAAAGTCTATACCAATGGTGCGTTACGAATACAGCTAACACACCCTACTATTTAGCTGTCCCCTGTCTCCTGTCCCCGTGGCGTAGCACCTGTCACCTGTCACCTGTTCCCTGTCACCTGTCCCCTGTCCCCTGTCCCCTGTCCCCTGTCCCCTGTTCCCTGTTCCCTGTCCCCTGTCCCCTGTTCCCTGTTCCCTGTCTATAATATGATATTTGTAGCTCATTTACTGGCGATCTGTTTCCATAGTTCCGTTAAAATCTGTTAAAAAACGTCTTCCCCCAAAACTCACAATTATGACACAGCTAAAAAATGGTGAAAATGAATCCTTGCTAGTAGAAGAGTTTTTTAACAAGCAGTGGAAAATTTATCAAAAGGTACTCAACAATAATTACATGAGTCATAATGAAATTTATGTAGTATTCCATAAATTTCTTGTTAGTAACTTTCAAAAACCCTTTAAAATGCTTGATTTAGGATGTGGTGATGCCAGTTTCACTAGTCTGGTATTATCAAATACTAATATTACCTCCTATCATGGTGTAGACTTATCCATAGCTGCATTAGAAATTGCCCAAGAGAATTTAAAAAAGATTAATTGTGACATAACTTTAATTCAGGGAGATTTCTCAGAAGTAGTTCCTTTTTTGGCATCAGATCAAGAGCATAGATTTGATGTAATTTTCACCTCCTTCGCGCTGCACCATCTTCAGCTTCAGCAAAAAGAGCATTTTATTAACCAGCTACAAAATCTACTGATTCCGGGAGGTGTTTTCATATTAATTGATATTATTCGTCAAGAAACAGAAGACCGAGATAGTTACATTCTCCGCTACCTAGATAATGTGCAAAAATACTGGTCTTTACTCACCCCAGAAGAGTATTCAATGGTTCAGGAGCATATTTCCACCAGCGATTTTCCCGAAACTCAACAAACTATCCAAGAAATCTCTCAAAAATCCGGTTTTAATCAGTTCAAATGCCTCTACCGTGACCAGTTAAACACTACACAATTATTATGCTTTTCTCAGGAATTGTCATCATCTTAAATAATTAAGTAACAAATTAAACAATTCAACAAGTAAACAATTCAACAATTAAACGTTATGAACGTGACAATTACTGGTACTATTGAACGTCGAAATATTGGCCTTGGTGTCTGGGCTTTTGTGACAGAAGATGGTGTCACTTACCAAATCCCCAAAAGTGCTGATAAAAATCTACTCAAATCAGGACAAAAAGCCAAAGTCACAGGACAGGTAAGAAATGATCTGATGACAACCGCAATGATTGGTCCTGTTTTAGAAGTTCATTCTTTTCAGGTCATATCATAATATAATCTGTTAAGTTTTTGACACTCTGCGGTCTAAAGACACACAGATTCTTTATTTATCAGAAAATCAAAATTTCAATTCTTTAGTTTATATAAAATCAGTTTTAAGTTATCAATTTCCCTTTCTAAGATAGAAGCAACGACCAAAAATCGCCATAGATAAACACGACCTCATAGCAGCAATTAATATGACTCAAGTATCAGAATCTTTGGATTTGTCCACAGATAAAGCTCTAGATCGTGATTGTACAACATTATCCCGCCACGTTCTCCAACAATTACATAGTTTTGGACCCGATGCTCAGGATTTAAGTGCGCTGATGAATCGCATCGCTTTAGCGGGTAAATTAGTGGCTCGTCGTTTGAGTCGGGCTGGTTTAATGGAGGGGGTGCTAGGATTTACTGGAGAAGTCAACGTCCAGGGAGAATCTGTAAAAAAGATGGATGTTTACGCGAATGAAGTATTTATCTCTGTTTTCAAGCAAAGCGGCTTAGTTTGTCGTCTGGCTTCCGAGGAGATGGAAAAACCCTACTATATCCCGGAAAATTGCCCCATTGGTCGTTATACGCTGCTTTATGACCCCATTGACGGCTCATCAAACACAGATAATAATCTCAGTTTAGGTTCTATCTTTGCCATTCGTCAACAGGAAGGAGCAGATATTGATGGTGAAGCTAAGGATTTGCTTACAAATGGCCGTAGACAATTAGCAGCGGGATATATTCTATATGGACCTAGCACTATGCTAGTGTATACCATAGGTACGGGAGTGCATTCCTTTATTCTTGATCCTAGTTTAGGTGAATTTATTCTCTGTGAAGAGAATATTAAAATGCCCAATCATGCCGCGACCTATAGTGTTAATGATGGTAACTTCTGGCAATGGGATGAACCCTTTAGAGAATATATTCGTTATGTTCATCGTACAGAAGGATATAGTTCCCGTTACAGTGGGGCAATGGTGAGCGATATTCACAGAATATTATTACAGGGTGGGGTATTTCTGTACCCAGGAACATTACAAAAACCAGAAGGTAAATTACGTCTGTTGTATGAAACTGCTCCCTTAGCGTTTTTAATTGAACAAGCTGGGGGTAAAGCGACCACAGGAACAATGGATATTTTAGATGTAGTTCCCAGCAAACTGCATCAACGGACACCTTTAATCATTGGTAGTAAAGAGGATGTAGAAAAAGTGATGTCTTTTATGCCAAAAAGTCATTAAAGTTACAGCATTTATCCGTATTCTAAAGTCCAGAGCTTAATGATAAAACTCTTGTGGTGCGGGCATCTTGCCCGCATAAATTGTACCTCACTCCAGCTAAAAGTGCTGTAAATTAAGCAAATTATCGGTTAGGTAGAAAGAAGTGAAACCCAACATTCCCGCGAGTTGGGTTTTCTCAACCCATGCAGCCCCGACCAATAGAAGTCCCAGACGGGTAAATCAAGAGTTTAAACCCACACAGATAGATTATTTTTGTAGCACTTTTGCTTAAAAACGGCTGTAACTTAAATTCTAGACTTTATACACCTGCGATCTTTGAAAATCCAAAATCCAAAATCTAAAATCCAAAATCCAAAATCCAAAATCCAAAATCCTATGGTGTCTGCGTCCTTTCTGTGTCACTCATGAACTCTTTAAAAGGTCAAGTCAAGCTATTCTCACCTATAGAG
The DNA here is from genome assembly GCF_005402965.1 of Dolichospermum planctonicum. GTDB lineage: Bacteria > Cyanobacteriota > Cyanobacteriia > Cyanobacteriales > Nostocaceae > Dolichospermum > Dolichospermum planctonicum. Next base: position 70,852 of record NZ_BJCF01000019.1, on the reverse strand, counting down.
GAGATTGGGGAATTTAGGAACTTGCCCTTTACCTCTTGCAAAATCTAAAATCTAAAATCTAAAATCTAAAATCCTATGGTCAGTTTGCTAGAAAATCCATTGCGCGTTGGTCTACAACAGCAAGGGATGCCCGAACCACAAATTATCGTCATCTTTGGTGCTTCTGGAGATCTAACCTGGCGTAAGTTAGTACCAGCGCTGTACAAATTGCGGAGAGAAAGACGTATTCCGGCTGAAACCACCATTGTGGGTGTAGCGCGTCGGGAATGGAGTCATGAATACTTCCGCGAGCAAATGCAAAAAGGCATGGCAGAAGCTCACGCTAATGTAGAACTAGGTGAACTTTGGCAGGACTTTTCCCAAGGTTTATTTTACTGTCCGGGGAATATAGATGACCCCGCAGGATACCAAAAACTGAAAACCCTATTAGCTGAACTAGACGAGAAACGGGGAACAAGGGGAAACCGGATGTTTTACCTCTCTGTTGCCCCTAATTTCTTCCCTGAAGCCATTAAACAGCTAGGGTTAGCGGGAATGCTAGAAGACCCCGACAAACAGCGTTTAGTCATCGAAAAACCCTTTGGTCGTGATTTAGCCTCCGCTCAAAACCTCAACCAAGTAGTACAAAAGGTTTGTAAAGAAAACCAAGTTTATCGTCTTGACCACTACTTAGGGAAAGAAACAGTCCAAAACTTGCTGGTTTTCCGCTTTGCTAATGCCATTTTTGAACCTTTGTGGAATCGGCAATTTGTAGATCATGTGCAAATTACCGTCGCCGAAACCGTGGGAGTAGAAGACCGGGCGGGTTATTATGAAACTGCCGGCGCATTGCGGGATATGCTGCAAAATCACCTCATGCAGCTTTACTGTTTAACCGCCATGGAAGCGCCTAACTCCATGGATGCTGATAGTATCCGCACCGAAAAGGTTAAAGTGTTACAAGCGACTCGTTTAGCTGATGTTAATAATTTGTCAAAATCAGCAATTCGTGGACAATACAGCGCGGGTTGGATGAAAGGTCAACAGGTGGCAGGGTATCGAACTGAACCAGGTGTTAATCCTGAATCTACTACTCCCACCTACGTGGCCATGAAGTTTATGGTGGATAACTGGCGTTGGCAAGGTGTTCCTTTTTACTTACGAACTGGCAAGCGGATGCCGAAAAAAGTCAGTGAAATTGCGATTCATTTCCGCGAAGTTCCTTCAAGAATGTTCCCCTCTGCTGCTCAACAAGCAAACGCCAACGTTTTGGCCATGCGAATACAACCCAATGAAGGTATTTCCCTCCGGTTTGATGTGAAAATGCCCGGTGGTGATTTCCGTACCCGTGCCGTAGATATGGATTTTAGCTACGGTTCTCTAGGTATTTCCGCTACTTCCGATGCCTATGATCGTCTCTTCCTTGATTGTATGATGGGCGACCAAACTTTGTTTACACGGGCAGACGAAGTAGAAGCGGCTTGGCAAGTAGTTACACCTGCCTTATCTGTATGGGATTTACCAGGTAATCCTGCGAATATTCCCCAATATGAAGCCGGTACTTGGGAACCAGCAGAAGCCGAATTATTAATTAACCAAGACGGCCGCCGCTGGCGCAGACTTTAATTAGTCATTGGTCATTGGTCAGTAGTCAGTAGCAAAATAACTGACAACTGACAACTAGTAACTAACAACTAACACTATTAACTATGGTTTCTCAAGCACCTACGATTTTTTCTTTGCAAGCACCCAAGGATGTTTCCCTCACAGAAATTGAGGTAGAACTGAATCAAGTTTGGCAAAGTTACGGTCTTCAAGGGGAAGACGGTACTTTACCCGCTGCTACCCGGGCCACAACATTTACTTTAGTAGTTTACGAACCAGAAGAAACTCAGTATTTGTTAACCGCCACCGGCTTTTATAATGGTCCAGTGGATGGTATTCTCGGACCCCAAACTAAAACAGCTTTGCAAGAAGTCCAGAAAAAGCACCACCTTCCAGAAAGCGGTATTGCTACACCGGAAACTCTGACTGCTTTACGGGCTGAATATTTCCAAAAGCAGCACACAGGACCAAATGGAGATAATCATGGTACGGCCATGGGGTATACTTTCAATCCTACCAGTCCCACTATTGCTGATGAAATTGCTACCCGTAACCCTTGCCGAATTATTGCTTTATGTCCCATTGCCGGCGATGATGAAGGGGTAAAAGCCCAAGTTTCTGCCTATTGTCCCATTCAAAAGCAATCTTCCAGCACTCTTGTCTGTTGTGAGTACATTACCCTCACTGGTACTGCTACAGCTTTAGAACGCATTGGAGGCATGATTCCGGCTTTGTTAATTGGTGGTTTACCTAAGTTCCTCTGGTGGAAAACTACACCTGATGCTGCCAATCCTTTGTTTAAGCGTTTAGCATCGGTATGCAATAATGTCATTGTTGACTCTTGCAACTTTAATACACCAGAAGATGATTTACTCAGCTTGCAACAATTAGTAGAATCTGGTATACCTGTGGCTGATTTGAATTGGCGACGTTTATCAGCATGGCAAGAATTAGCAGCAGAAGCTTATGACGCGCCTAACCGTCGTGCAGCCCTCAAGGAAATTGATCGTGTTAATATTGACTATGAAAAAGGTAATGCTGCTCAAGCATTATTATACTTAGGTTGGTTAGCTAGTCGCTTGGAATGGCGACCAGTTGCCTATAGACAGGAAAAAGGTGATTATGACATCACATACATTAATTTCCTCTCTCCAGACCAAAGACACATAGAAGCCGAATTAGCAGGAGTTCCCATTGCTGATATTGGGGAAATTGTCGGTGATTTAATTGGTTTACGCTTGAGTTCTACTAATCCTCAAGCCAATTGTGGCACTGTAATTTGTTCAGAAACTGGTGGTTGTATGCGAATGGAAACCCATGGAGGCGCTCAGTCGGCTGGGTTGTTTCAACAGGTAAGTTCTCTTTCCGAACAAAAAGCGGAAGCTTTGTTAAGTCAACAGGTACAACGCTGGGGACGGGAAGCTTTATTTGAGGAAAGTCTCACTCTCATTGGTAACACTATTAAGTTAGGTAATGGGTAATGGGTAATGGGTAATGGGTAATGGGTAATGGGTAATACTATTACCCACCCCACCAAAGTAAATTTCCCTATTTCTGTATTATATTTTTACTGATTTTGATTATTTGCAGGTGACAACTGTTGTAATTTCAATTCTGCTTCGGAAATTTGTTTTTGCACTAATTGCAGTTGTCCTTCAGCAATCTTTTTTTGTGTTTCTAATAACTCTGTTTCTTTAACAATCTTTTGCATTCTGATTCTATGTGAATCAGTTCTACCGGGCTGAAAAATCAATCCTAGATACACTGTTACATTATTAGAATCAAGAGTATTTACACCCGCCGAAACATTAAACCCAAAATCATTTTCTGTATTCACAGGAGTATTAATAGAATGATTCAGCGGATATATATTGGGAAAGTTAAATACATTAAGATTGCTATTTTGATTAGGAGTCTGAAAAACATTATTGTAATCCCCTGTGACTTGAGAACTGCTATTAGTGCTTTGGGGAGCAGACTGAGAGAAAGCAGGTCTATTTACCAGTAATTCCGATATGAGCAGATAACTAATGCTAGTAGTAAATAAAAAGATTTTTTTTGTGAACATAATTTGTTTTTTACCCCTGATATTGAAGACAAAATTCCAATTTAATGGATCAAGTATTACCCTTGAAAAATTCTAACTATGTAACCATGGATTATTCTAATTGAGAATCATGATCAATTCTTTATTTTCATTATCCAAAAATTTGTTGTTTTAAGGTACATAAATAACTAAAATATGCTGGATATCACCACTCCCTCCACTTTCTTGAGAAATCTGTGTGTTTGCTGCTATTAATTCTACTCGCAAAGTAGATCCAATAGACTTGTCAACACCATTAATTTCTATAATATTTTTACCTTTTTTTAAAAGCTTCAAAAGAGAAATTTCTGTACTATTACCTTCTATTTTTTTAATATTCTTGCCATTTAGTTTAATATTTCCAGAGAAATTATTTGCAGTATTAATTTTTAAAAGCAGGTTTTCCTTGAGATCATCCTCATTTAAATTAATGGTCATTTCTTGTTTGCTATCCTTGAGATAATGAGAATTAGCAAAAACTAAATTGGGCATTAAAACAGTCATACTCAGAGTTAAAATAGCAGCACAAAATGTCATGTTAACTATTTGCTTAATATTCATTTTTCCTTTGTCCTATTGTTTGGGTAATTCAAATATTTATTTTTTAAACATTGAATTTTTTAGGAAGAGTTTAGCAATACTAAACCCTTCGATAAAAATCATAGAAAACGAAAAGTCCCTAATTTCTAGCGATTAAAATTCTTAGGTGTTTTGACATTTATAGGTACAACCACAGCATTGTTAATAGTTGGTCCATTAACGCCTGTGGGATTACCTCTACCACCTCGCATTTGCTGATTTACATTTTGTTGTTGTTCAGCTTGTCCTCGACCGCCAATATTCACTTGTGTTGCACTAGAAGAATTGACATTTCCCGTACAAGGTCCTGTACTTCCCATTTCGATATTAGAACCTTGTCTTGCTGGACGTTCAGAAATATTTACTTGCACACCAACATGAGAATTTACACATTGAGCAAAGGCAGATTCTGTAAACACTGGTGTCAATGTCACAGCTAATAAAGCCGATATACCACTTAGAGATAAAATATTATACTGCATTTATACTCTCCTAAGCACAATTAACTACAAGACAATTAATTACAAGAAACGGATACAGTACTTGTTTGAGTTCTTTGCTGGTTAGAACCTCTAATTTTTGTAGTTTGGTGGCTCACAACTTCATTGTTAGACTCAGTACAATTCCGTTTCAATGTGTTGATATTTCTACTTCTAATTGCAGAATCCAGATTTCTCCGGCTACGGTATATATCGGGTTCATAATTCCTCTGGCTACGGTATATATCCGGTTCAGAATCTAATTGCATTTCCCCGGTATTTACCGTAGTATTTCCTCGATAGTCTCTGTTAATTTTGATTTTTCCTACTTGCAGATTCATTTCACCTGCTTGAGCTACCATAGGGAAAATCAAACCCAATGTAATTAGTAAAAGTTTAAGTTGGCGAAATTGCACGATTGATGTACCTAAACTAAATTTACAGAGAAAAAGTAGAGATAAAGCCAATAATTAATTGTATTACCCCTACATTCAATCTACCAATAAGCAGCAATTACCGACTTAATAACGGTTCCATCTCCGTCCACTTTGAGTGCGGGTTTCTCTGTACTGTTGATTTGACTTCTGTTCAGTTACGTTACCTTCACCAAGAACATCAGAACTTTGACGAGCATCTTGGATATTTGCAGAGTCTCCAGAGTCACGTCTGTTAACTCTTTGGTTTACTTGTCCCCTTTGGTTGACTCTTTGATTAGTGTAGTTACCACTACCTGTAATCACAGAATTTTGATCGGATGTTTGGACGTTACCAATATCACCAGCATTAGCAGGAACAGCAGCAGTGGCAATAGCGCTAACAGTTAGTAAAGCCAAGATAAACTTATTCATGGTTAATCTTATGAGTTTGACACTGTAAGTTTGACTTAATCTAGCCAGATTTCTTTTCCTCGTGAGAATAAAAGCCCAAAGACTCCCCACCCGTCTTTTATTCTCTGTTTTCTATGCCTAAGTCCATGTACTGAATATACAACTTCTGCAACGGTGAGTCAACTGTTTGTTACAAAAACTTACACTAATTCTCAGAAAATTACTAAGCTGTACTGCATTTAATTTGTATGATTATAGCGGGCAAGATGCCCGCGCCACAACATCTAGCCAGGTTAAGATTATTAAATTTAGATGGGTAAGAGCTTATTAAATTCTGCCATGATACCTTTGCTAAGGCTTTACAGTAATTTAACGGTTTCTTTAGTTAGAAGCATGATCTACCTAATGTAGACACGGAAAACAATTATTCCACATTATTTAGTTACGGTTGGGGTTTCCAAATCCTGTTTCTCTGGTTTAGGGTAAACAGTTACCCAGTCCAAATACTGAATTGGCGGAAATAACTCTACCCTTGCTACTGAAGCCGGGAGTTTCTTTAAATCTAGAGATTTAATTCTACCTATGGCTAAACCAGCCGGGAACTTCTGACTATAGGTAGATGTGGACACTAAATCACCTACTCTAGCATTAGGGACTTTTTCGTAAAACTCTAAGACCCCTTCTGCCGAAGAATCACCCTGTAAAATCCCTTTAGCTGAAGTCCGGCTGATAGTCACTCCCACTTGACTTTTCAAATCACTAACTAACAATACCAGACTAGTATTATTAGTCACACTTTCTACCAAGCCTACTAATCCACCATCAGCTTTAACAATAGAACCTTCTTGAATACCCGATGTTGTCCCCCGATTTAAAATCACTTGTTGCCACCAGTTATCAGCACTACGTCCCACCACCCGTGCTATAATTGGCTTTTGCTCCCCGGATTCTTTCTCTGTATAACCCAGTAAATTTTTTAATTTTTGATTTTGGCTTTCCAGATCAACTATGCGGGTTCGTAATTCTAAAAATCTCGCATCTTGGATACTTTGCTCAGGAATTGTTCCCGACTGTAACATCTGTAAAGGGCTAGTTATTCCTTGATAAATTTCACGCAATAAAGCACCTTTTGTTTCTCTGATTGTCCACGCACCACCTAAAACTAGCGCTAATAACCCTATTTGTAATCCTTTGTATTCCCACCAGCGTCTTGCAGTTAACATAAAATACCCGTATATATTTCTATAAATTATGTAAAAGTAAATGATTCAAAAGTTGCAGGAACATGACTAACTCCAGTTTGAGTGTTCCTATGCCAAAATTCCGTTAGTAAAGTTTTTCCCCTGTGGTGCTTGTGATAGTGCTACATGATGTTGTCCATACTCCTGGATACTTTCTATCAAAAATTTATCAAAAAAAGAAGGATTCTATAGTTAGTTGTTCATAAATACAGAATCCAGTATCCTTAACTAACTGATTTTTGTTACATATTGCGAGAACGTCCGCTGAATACTCTCTCCAACTGCTTGAAGTTTTCTAATACACGACCTGTTCCCAAAACTACACAGCATAGAGGATCTGCTGCTATATGGGTAACAATACCTGTCTCATGACTAATTAAAGTATCCAGTCCTTTGAGTAATGCGCCACCGCCCGCTAACATGATCCCGCGATCAATAATGTCTGCTGCCAGTTCTGGCGGTGTGCGTTCTAGTGTGCGTCTCACTGCTTCTATAATTACTGCCAGTGGCTCTACCATACTTTCCCGAATTTCAGGACCTTTGATGGTGACAGTCCTTGGTAAGCCAGAAAGCAAATGCAGTCCACGGACTTCCATTATTTTATCATTATCATCTTCGGTGGGATAGGCCGAACCAATCCTAATTTTAATGTCCTCAGCAGTACGTTCACCAATTACCAGATTATGAATTTTCTTCATATAATGAATAATTGCTTCCGTCAGTTCATCTCCAGCAATGCGTACTGACTCGCTAATTACTGTCCCTTGCAGACTTAATACCGCTACTTCTGTTGTTCCACCTCCGATATCAATAATCATATTACCAGTGGGTTCGGCAACTGGTAGTCCAGCACCAATGGCCGCTGCAACTGGCTCATCAATCAAATATACTTCTCTGGCACCAGCTTGAGTAGCTGCATCCATTACGGCTCGTCTTTCTACTCCTGTGACACCACTAGGAATACCAATCACAATGCGGGGTAACATCAGGGATCTACCTTCATTTACCCGCTGAATAAAGCTTTTTAGCATCAACTCCGCCGTATCGAAGTCAGCGATCACACCGTCACGCAGGGGACGCAGAGCTACTACATTACCTGGTGTCCGACCGAGCATTTTTTTTGCTTCTTCTCCCACTGCCAGCGCCACTTTGAGATTTTGATCAATGGCAACTACGGAAGGTTCTTGCAGGACAATTCCTTTACCTGATACATAAACTAGGGTATTGGCTGTACCGAGGTCGATACCCATATCCCATGATGGACGAAAATTCCTGAAAAGACCCACGCGTCTGTGTTCCCCCTATTTATGCTAATTGTGACTATCAAGATAAGAGTTAATAATGACGGATTAGATGATGTTTATTTGCCTGATTCCAGTAAACTAGACTATTTTTTTATCTAGCTTTTGTCAATCTTGATTTTAGTTCCAAGACTTTTGTGTGGTATTTTTTGAATATCACTCGGTACAACCGGATAACTTTTTTAATGCCAATTATTTTTTGATTTTTTTGATAGACTTAATTGTGAAGATTGTAACAGACTTTTAATAATTTTACAATTAAACCCCATCTAGTTTGAAACCCACAGTTTTTTCTGATAGCAATTCCCATTAAAGCAAGGTACAAAAATTTATAATTAAATGCAGATCAACACCGATGATTTTGTACTTAATTAGACTAGGAAACGGTATAATCGCTATTGATTCCCAAAGCCTCTACTCTTCCCTTTTCCCTGTTCCAGGCTTGAAAAACTCCAGTTCTCAACTCGGACGAGGTTTAGTTATTATATATAATATGAATCATACAATACAAATGTACCAAAAGGAAAAGCTATGAGCATTAATGTTGTTACCCTTGTTGGTCGTGTAGGTGGCGACCCAGATATGAAGTATTTTGAGTCGGGTACAGTTAAATGTAGATTGACTTTAGCAGTAAATAGAAGATCCCGTAACAACGATAAGCCAGACTGGTTTAATCTAGAACTCTGGGGAAAAACTGCGGAAGTTGCCGGTAATTATGTCCGTAAAGGTAGCTTGATTGGGGTTAAAGGTTCTTTGAAATTTGATTCCTGGAGCGATCGCCAAACCGGAGTCAATCGTTCTAGTCCAGTTATTCATGTAGAACAACTAGAGTTACTCGGTTCTAAGCGTGATAGTGAAGGTGGTATGTCTGATATGTCTCCAGATAATTTTTAATCTACAGGACTTTCCGCTGATTCTGTCTATATATTGAGAGTATTTCTGATTATAACAAATCATGGAAAACTCTCATAAGACTATTTCTATAGGAGATGCCAGTAAAGAAATTGGAATTTAAGTAGGTGTTTTGGAGAGTTTGGTAGAAATGCTCAGTGAAATAATAAACTGGGGAGTCAAACCCAGATGAGCATATTTTTGCTAACCTTGGCAAGAATGCCATTGTCTAGACTACATAAATGATGTTTTTTGTCAATGCCTACTCTCGAATTTCATCGTTGAAAAATTATCATTTCATTACCAACAACTGGACTACGGGCAATTATTTTCTCTTGAGAATCAACAATTTTTAAATGTGTGAAATTAATCTCTTGGGAACGTTGTAATATGTCCGCAGCTAGTTTATCCTGTTGAGAGTTTTCTAAACTGTACCAAACATCACTAATTTTTAGAGTTAAATCGCTGGTACGGAAATTACCAACTATAGGTTTTATCAGTTGAGAAACAATATTTTTATCTTTGGTATTCTTTACAGAAACGCTAATTTCTGAAAACTGGTTTTCAATTGCTACTAGTAAACTTTCTTCTGGTGTTAATTCCCTAATTGGAGTTGGTTTGGGTTTGGGTTCTATAATTGGAGTTGGTTTGGGTTTGGGTTCTATAACTGGAGTTGGTTTGGGTTTGGGTTCTATAACTGGAGTTGGTTTAGTAACTTCCTCAACTGGAGTAACAATTGCGACTTGAGTAGATGATTTAGGTATAAACAAAAATGTAGTAATTCCTATTGTCACCAGAAAAATTACCGCAAAAATTCCTGTCAGAACCAAATCTGACACATTATTAGATATACTTGATGGTAAGAATAAGCGAAATGTCCTTAAAAATCCATCCCAACGAGATAAAAAATTAATTTTCTTCCCACTAGTATCCTTGGGTGTTTCTGTCTCCAATTTGACCATAGTGGTTTCTAAAACACCAATTGTTCCCCGCAAAACTTGGATAATTACCGTCTTCCAAATTGGTTGATTTTTTTTGTACAGCGTGGTTACGGGTTCATTTCTTGATTTTGGTGCGTTTTCTCCTGACATGGAACTTTTACCCAAATTAGTGAATCAAAAACATACACAAAAGGGAATAGATAATATGAATATTAAACGCCGTCAATTTTTGTTTTTAAGTGGAATTAGTGTCATCACATCTGGATTTTTAGATGGGAAGTTATCATCAAATTCTCTCATAGAATCAGCAACAGCCGCTAACCCCATTAAAAAAAATTTAAAAAAAGATTTATTATTGCGTTTTGTATCCGTTGCTGATACGGGAACTGGTGCAAAAGGTCAGTATGCTGTCGCAACTGCTATGAATTATTATCATCAGCAAAATCCTTATAACTTAGTAATTTTAGCTGGTGATAATATTTATAATAATGGCGAAATTGAGAAAATTAATCAGGTTTTTGAACGTCCTTATCAACCTTTATTGCAAAAAAGTGTCAAGTTTCATGCTTGTTTAGGTAATCATGATATTCGCACTGATAATGGTGTTCCTCAAGTGAAATATCCTGGTTTTAATATGCAGGGACGTTATTACACATTTACTCAAAATCAAGTCCAGTTTTTTGCTTTAGATACTAATAATAATGCAGATTGGCAAAATCAATTAATTTGGTTAGAAAAGCAATTAAGTATCAGTCAAGCACCTTGGAAAATCGTATTTGGTCATCATCCCATTTATTCATCTGGTCATTATGGTAGTAATATAAATTTTATTAACACTTTTACTCCTCTATTTAAAAAGTACAATGTTCAACTTTATATTAATGGCCATGAACATAACTATGAACGGACTCACGCTATTAATGGAACTACCTATTTAATCTGTGGTGCTGGTGCCGGTAATCGTCCTGTAAGTCCTTCTCAATTAACAGAATATTGCACAAGTAATTTGAGTTTTGCTGCTTATAATGTCTACCCAGAGAGAATAGAAATCAGTGGGATTGATACTAATAATCGCGTTTTTGATCAAGGTATAATTAGGGCTTGCTGATAGCCTGCGTGGCCTAGCCATAAAGTTATGATAGCGTAGCGTGACGTAAGTCATAGAGAGGTGCTACGCCACGGGTACAGTATTTTGAATAGTTTGATTGTAGAAAAATTGATTTTGAGTGTTCAGTAAGTGCATGGTTTTTCATCCTTACAGGTTTTATTCCTTGTATCTTTTTCACTTCTTATTTATCTTTAACTGTTTTCAGATAACGGTTTTAGGTTTATTCAGCAACTCCTAATTATTGATTTGTCAAAACTGAATTTAGTTTATCTTGGTGTTCTTTAGGAATGTTTTGAGGGGCAGAGATTTTTAGTAGAGATTCATCAAATTCAATATTGGGTATCTGAGCAAGAACACCTAAATGTTCGCCATTTTTGAGACGTTGTTTTTTGCATTTAGCTAAAGCCATTAAAGTTTCACGTTTTTCACCAACACACTCAAATGGTTTCTCAGCACTTGGGTCGAATAAACGTCTCCAAACTTCTTCTAGTTTTGTAAAACTGAATAAGTCCTCTCCCACTACCTGCTTGGCAAAAGAATAATCTGTGACGGCTTCGATTAAAGCATAAGAAAAAGCGCATTTTGGACAGTTACAACACCATCGAACGTCTCCTGAATTCCACTGTGCCTCGTTACATGAGGTAAGGCTATTCAGGATGGTTTTTTTCCATAAAGATAGTTGATTAACTGTAGCGATTGAGTAACTTTCTTCGCAGATACTAACATACCTAAATGGCAAACCTTTTTGCTCTAAAAAATTATTAAAACGTTCTATATAAGCTGTTCCCTTGGCACTTTGATGATTGACTTCTCGCCCCTGATATGTAGTATTAGATTCATTAGAACTTTTATCATTTGCTAAGACCAGAAAGCGATGTCCCTGCTGTACTGCAATGATCATCATAATGAAAAGAGCATTAGTAATAGTAGGATCGTTACGAACGCCTTTATAACCAAAATGTGTAGCTGGATCTTCCTGTGGATGAGCTTCTATTTCCCACAGGTGACTTTGAGTTTTAATGTAATCAAATACTGGAAACTTTTGTAGCCAGTTGTTGCCTAATATTCCTCCTGCATTGTGTAAAGTAAATGCTTCCATAGGAAGATTACATTGCTGCATCCACTCAAATGCAAATGTACTTTCTTTACCCCCACTAACGGCAAGAAGATAAGTATCTTTGACGGATGGAAACCAAGAATTTTCTATAGAATTTAAACAAAATTCTATTCGAGGCATTTTATCCCAATCCCATTTTTCCAGGTAAAACTTTTGCTGAAGATACCAGTAAATATCTTCATTCCACCAATCTGATTCCCATTGAAGACAGCTATACCAAGTTACTTTGACTGTCTCAGGGGTGCATATTTCACAAAGGCGATAAATTTCTGCCATTGCTATCCCGATTAAAATGGATGGGTGAGTTTCTTCTATATTTTCAAATATTGGAGGAAAGTCAATGTAATAAAAATGCTGCCAGTTATCAACTATAAACGGAAAAATAAGCTTATACTTTTTCCAGTAAGGTGCTTGAGAATAAATGACTGAACAAGTCGGAGATTCTCCAGTTGCCATGTATTGGATCCGCGACTCATGGTATCTACTCTTAAATGTTTCACTACGGTTCATGTTTTTAATAGTAATTGGTTTGAATCAAAATATGACAATTTTATCTTGATCTTTATCTTGATCACAAGTAGGGCAAAAAAGAAACTCTCTCATTGAGTGAAAGAGTGTTTAAATGTGATAGCTGTGAGTTTAAATCCCAAAGGCATTGGAATGCAGCTATTAATTTGTCAAAAACTGTCAGTTAGGCAGTGTTAGCCTGTGAACTGGGTAAGTGCAGACACAGGGGGAAGCACGAAGTAAAAGAAGCTCAAAGTAGATTTGAGTAGGTTTTATATAACGGCAAGAAATAAATCTCCATTACCTATTACCTATTACCTATTACCTATTACCTACTATTTAGTAATGGTTAAGGTTGATACCAGCTTCTTTAGCCATTGCTTCCAAACCTTTAGTTTCTAAGGTTTTAATAGCTTTAGTAGAGAGTTTCAATTTTACCCAACGGTTACCACCTGCCCACCAAATCCGCTTACTTTGGAGATTAACGTGCTGTAAGCGGTTTGTATGACGGTTAGAGTGAGAGACGGAACAAGCATTATTGGCTTTTTTACCAGTTAGTTCACAACGACGGGACATAATAAATATCTCCTAGAGTTTTATTTTAAGACAACCCTTCTATTATATATACTCATAACCTGAATGGCTAAAATTGTTCCCCGAACAGGAAAACAAAATTTGCTATGCTGGTATAGCATTACAAATATCCCCTCAATATATCAGGAAAAGAGTTATTTACGCATCCATGACAAACCAAAAGAATTGAGAACAGATTTTTTCCGAATCAATATATAACCGTTAATTACTTTTCCCAAAACCGAAAATTGAAAGTTGCAGACTCCCGACGGAAACGCCGAATAGGTTTTTTCTTGCGTCTTTTAGCGGCTCTATCACTAGGCTGTTCTGTGTCTTCTTCCACAATTTCCTCAGATAATTGAGTTTGTAACGCTTCCTGACTGCGCCACCAAGCAATTATCCAGCCACCACCAACACCAGCAATACCGCCGAACAAAATACTCATGGGTGCTGAATAACCCAAGAAAAGACAACCCAGCATGAAAACTAACCAATATTTCAAACCAGCATCAATACCATCATTAGAGGCTACAGTAGTAGCCTGGGGGTTATTCTCATTTGCAAAAGTAATCCACCCCAAGGTGACACCACCCATGATACCTATAAATAAGCACAGAGGTACTGAAGCACCGGCAATTCTGGAGACAATGAATAAAAACAACCCGAATAGTAATTGAGACAGGAAGTTAGGTGAAGATGAGAAAATATCGCCGAGAAAATTATTTTTTGGTGCCATAAAATTAAGAGTCAGGAGTCAGGAGAAAGAATAATTATATCTCGTTATCTCATGTATATCGTACCCATACCCTGTATGGGTACAAAGAATGGGATAAGTGGGTTTTACTTGTGTAGACGCGGTTAAAAACCGCCCTTTTAATCTAGACAAAAATTAAATCAATCCTGATAATTGCGCTTCTAATGGTAGAGTTGTATCTACAACCGTTAGATAAGATTGTTCTTGATCTGTAAATGGTTGAGATTGGTTAATTTGGGATGTTAATAAATCAGCAGTAGCATCAGCAATATCACCAGTGCGGTTCAGCAGCCTTTGTGTTAGAACTTCTACTGGTGCGGTGCAATTGATGATATATAGAGGTAGTTGATGCTCTGTAGCTTGAAAAATAGCTTCTTCCCGTAAATCCTGACGATCATATTTAGCATCTAAAATTACAGACCAGCCTTGATTAGCTAGTATAATTCCCAGTGCTAACAATCGGCTATAGGTTTTTTGTGTCATTTCTGGTGTATAAATTTCATCCCCACCTCTTTCTAACAAAGAAATTCCCGCCAAATGCTTACGCACAGCATCAGAACGGAGATGAACTGCATTGAGTTTTCGGGCTAAATACTTAGCTGTGGTACTTTTTCCAGCACCGGACAACCCGGACATCAAAATCAGTTTTCCCCGTTGCGGTTTAGTATATTCCCAAGCTTGATGATAATATGCAGATGCAGTTTTTGCCGCTTCTTCCTTCACTGTATCAGGTACACTAGGATCATCTAACAAAAATGAATTTACCTTAGCCCGCACATAAGCCTGACGGCTTAAATATAAAGGTAAGACCTGTAAACCTTCCCAGTCTCCAGTTTGCTCTACATAAGCATTTAAAAAGGCATTTCCTAAATCCTTACGTCCTCTGGCCTCAATATCCATGACGGTAAAAGCTACATCATACATAACATCAACGAAGCGAAAAGGCTCGTTAAATTCTATACAGTCAAACAACATGATTTTATCATGCCAGAGAGCAATATTTCGCAGATGTAAATCCCCGTGACCTTCGCAAATATAATTATTGTCAATTCGGCTTTTAAATAATTCTGGATTTTGGACAAAGAAATTATCCGTATATTGTTTTGTTTCCTCAAACTGCGCTTGTGTCTGAGGTCCACCAATATATTTTTCAGCTTGCTGATAATTTTCATCAATAGCCAAACGCACTTGTGAGACTTCCCCAAAACTGCGAATGTAGTCATTAGTGTGTGCTTGAGCATGGTATTGAGCCACAACCCGTCCTAATTCTTCTAAGTTGCTTTCCTGTAAGTTCCCAGCAGCGAAAAGTTCACTAAATAGGGATTCTTGGGGAAATTGACGCATCTTAATAGCATATTCTACAGCTTCTCCTGTACTACCTAAATGGTATTCTTCACCCACGCAAGTTAAAGGTATCACTTCTAAATATAATTCACCAGCACCGCGTTGATTTAAGCGCAACTCCTCCTCACAAAAATGTTTTCTTTTTTCTAAAGTGGAAAAGTCTAAAAAACCGAAATTAGCTGGTTTTTTCAGCTTATAAGCATAATCTCCAGTTAAGAGGACATAAGAAATATGGGTTTGAATTAGTTGAATTGGTTCGGTTACACCATGAGGATAAAATCCAGGTTGTAACATTTGTTCAATTAAAGCGGGAAGATTTGTTTCTGTCATTGGTTTGTTGTCAGTGGTCAGTAGTCAGAGGGATTTTGATAGTCTTTTTCACAAAAAAACCAGGTTTAACCCTGGTCTTCTTAGTTATTATTACCTAAATTCTAGCCTTTAGTGCCAGCGAAAAAACTTAAATGGTAAGGTGTACCTTTAGCTGGGTGAATCTGAACTTCACGAATTACAGTTGTACCAGTCCATTCTAATTCAGGAATGCTTAATTCCACTTCGGTTTGATTAGGAGCAGCTTGCTTGAGTAAACGTTCTACAACTTTAGCGTCAAGAACTAAAGAAATTGATTCAGTTCCGTTGTGACCGTACAAATTAGCGGGAATTAAGCCAGAACGGCGCAAAGCTCTGGGTTTGCTACCTTCTGGACGGGTTTTAGATTCGAGTGTAATAGCCATACTATTTTTAGATGTTAGATGTTAGATGTTAGTTGTTAGATGTTAGTAGTCAATTATCAGTTATTTTACTACTGACCACTGACCACTGACCACTGACTAAACGGGAGTACCATTTGGATGCAACAGAGCGCGTTTTGGACCGTGAATAGGGTCTTCTACAATGATAGTCTGATCACGACTTGCTCCCAAAGAAACGATCGCAATGGGGACATCCATCAATTCTGCTAAGAATCTTAGATAGTCTAGTGCTTGCGGTGGTAACTCTTCGAGGGTACGACAGTGACTTGTTGACACTTGCCATCCTGGTAAGGTTTTATAAATAGGACGACAACGGGTGAACATCCGGGCGCTAGTGGGGAAGTGTTCGCAACGTTCACCATCAATTTCATAAGCTACACAAACATTAATTTCCTCTAATTCATCGAGAACATCAAGTTTAGTAATAGCAATACAATCCATGCCGTTAATGCGAACCGCATAGCGTCCAATTACCGCATCAAACCAACCACAACGACGTTTGCGCCCCGTAGTTGTGCCAAATTCCGCACCGCGATCGCCTAATAAGTCGCCAATTTCGCCATTTAGTTCCGTAGGGAATGGGCCTTCTCCTACCCTTGTAGTGTAGGCTTTGGATACACCAATCACCCGATCTATCATTGTCGGTCCTAACCCACTGCCAACGCAAGCCCCGCCAGCCACTGGATTAGAGGATGTAACATAGGGATAAGTCCCGTGATCCAAGTCAAGTAAAGTCCCCTGTGCGCCCTCAAACAAAATATTTCGTCGTCTTAAAACCGCATCATAGATTTGTAACGAAGTATCAACCACAAAAGGACGCAACCGTTCAGCATAACCTAAATACTCCTCAATTACCGCTTGCGGATCAAGGGGCGGCAGATTATACAGCTTTTCCAAAATGGTATTTTTATAGTTGATCGTCCACTCCAATTGCTCACGCAGTCCATCGGCATCCATCAAGTCTAACATCCTGATGCCTGTCCGTTCCGATTTATCAGCGTAGGTCGGTCCAATACCTCTACCAGTTGTCCCGATTTTATGATTCCCCCGCACTTCCTCCGAAGCCTTGTCAATCATCCGATGATAAGGCATGGTGACATGAGCCGTTTGTGAGATCAACAAGTTAGCCGTGGAAATATTTAATTGTTCTAGTTGATCCAGTTCTTTGATTAAAACCTGTGGGTCTATGACTGTTCCACAGCCAATAATACATTCGGTTTTTGGATATAAAATACCAGAGGGGATTAAGTGCAGCTTAAACGTCTGACCTTGGACTACGATTGTATGCCCAGCGTTAACTCCTCCTTGGTAACGTACCACCACATCTGCGGAGCGGCTGAGTAAGTCAGTTATTTTACCTTTTCCTTCATCGCCCCACTGGGCACCTATGACAATGACGTTAGCCAAGAGATTATATTAAAGGGTAAAGTTTCCACAAATTATCACTTGTAACAGATTTTTTATCTTTTGTCAAGGATTTAAAAAACTTTTGCTTTTCCCCGGACTATCCATAATTTAGGGGATAATGGCGGGTCACGCTGCGCTAACCCACCCTACTACTTTTTTGTGTCGGTTGTCGCTTAACCCTTTTCAGGAGCAACTCGCCTGTATTCACTCTTACAAGCGAGATGGCATAAATAGTCCAAAAATAAAAATCTGGAATTTAGGTTTTATCCAGCTTTAAAACAGCCATAAAAGCCTCCTGGGGTACATCAACTGTACCGACAGCCTTCATCCGTTTTTTACCTTTGGCTTGCTTTTGTAACAGTTTCTTTTTCCGGCTGATGTCGCCACCATAGCATTTAGCGAGGACATCTTTTCGCATAGCCGGGATATGTTCACTAGCAATGACTTTAGCACCAATGGATGCTTGAATGGGGACCTTGAATTGATGACGGGGAATGAGTTCTTTCAATTTTTCCGCCATTGCTCTCCCGACATTATAAGCTTTATCTCGGTGGACAATCATGGCTAAAGAATCTACTGGATCACCGTTAATCATAATATCCAATTTTACCAGGGGATTTTCCCGATAACCAATCAAATGATATTCCATACTGGCGTAACCGCGAGAACGGGATTTCATTTGATCAAAAAAGTCGGTGACAACTTCCGCTAAGGGCAATTCATAGGTAAGTGTAGTCCGTCCTTGGGTAAGATATTTCATATCTTTGAAGATTCCCCGACGGTTCTGTGACAACTCCATTAAAGAACCGACGTAGATTTCTGGAGTAATCATTTCTACCTGGACGTAGGGTTCTTCAATTCTCTCCCGTTCATTGGGGCTGGGTAAACGACTAGGATTATCAATGTATAATTCCTCACCTTTATTGGTGACGACTTTGTACACCACTGAAGGCGCGGTAATGATTAAATCTAGATTATACTCCCGTTCTAGGCGTTCCTGGACAATTTCCATGTGTAGTAATCCCAAAAACCCGCACCGGAAACCAAAACCCATGGCGCTAGAGGTTTCTGGTTCATACTGTAACGCAGCATCATTGAGTTCTAGTTTTTCTAAAGCTTCCCGTAGGTCTTCAAACTGATCTGCGTCTATGGGAAACATACCACAAAATACCATCGGGTTAGCTTCTGCATAACCGGGTAGAGCCTCTGCCGCTTTGTTCTTACATAGAGTAATAGTATCTCCTACTCTAGCATCAGCTACTGCTTTAATAGCCGCGCCTAAATACCCCACTTCTCCAGCGTGAAGCTCTTCTACTTGCTTTTGAGTCGGTGCCAGAATACCTAACTCATCAATGACATATTCTTTACCTGATGCCATTAAGTAAATGCGATCGCCTTTTTTCACAGTTCCATCCATAACCCGGAAGTAAACAATTACACCCCTGTAGCTATCGTAGTAACTATCAAAAATCAAGGCTCGGAGACTTTCATTGATAGTATTAGCTGGTGGGGGAACTCGTTCGACAATAGCTTCTAATATCTCAGGAATACCAATTCCCTCCTTAGCAGAAGCTAAAATTGCCCCACTACAGTCTAAACCAATAATTTCTTCAATTTCCCCAATTACTCGCTCTGGTTCAGCCCCTGGTAAATCAATTTTATTTAAAACCGGGATAATTTCTAGATTACTCTCTAGGGCTAAATAGACATTGGCTAAGGTTTGTGCTTCTACACCTTGGGACGCATCCACAACCAGTAATGCCCCTTCACAAGCAACAAGAGAACGGGACACTTCATAGGAAAAGTCCACGTGACCAGGGGTATCAATTAAATTGAGAACATACTGCTGACCATCCTTAGCAGTATAATTCATCCGGGCCGCTTGCAGCTTAATTGTAATGCCGCGCTCCCGTTCCAAATCCATGTTATCCAGAAACTGCTCCTTCATCTGTCTATCTTCTACAGTACCAGTGGCCTGTAGTAAACGATCAGCGAGAGTTGATTTCCCGTGGTCAATGTGAGCAATAATACAAAAATTGCGAATGCGATCTGCGGGAACGTCAGTCATATACCATTTTTGCCCTCAAGCAAACCAAAGTGAAACTATTTACTTCATGTATTTTAACTCAAGTTGCTAGTTATCTAGTCGAGACTGGTAATAGGTAATGGGTAATTGGTGATAAAATCCCTGTTTTCAGGCTGTTTAATCCTTAATTTTCGACATCTTAATTCTGACACCGCGCCTAACTAGCAACTTACGTTATTATGTTAAATCTATTTATAGCTCCTAGTGATGCTGACTTGGCAGCCTACAATTAAATAGGCACAGATTATAAATATCATAACTGATTGATCACGGTTTCGAGAAAAAAAATTCACAGTATTTAAGCCCATGAATATGCAAGAACAGCCTAGAAATACAGATACCGGACGCGCTGACAAAAAAGAAATCGCGCTCCATTTAGATTCTGAATTAATAGAACAAATTCAACATCTCACCAATGATCCCAGTAAAGTGATTGAGGTAGCTATCCGTCAATGGCTACGAGGAGATTTTAACAGAGATGATGAGTTAACACGTACCCCCGTCCGCACACCTATTCCCCCTCGCGGTGAATGGAATGATTAGAACTACTGGGTCAAATTTAACGCATTGAATGTCAGAAAACTCAAAAATCCACCATTCAAAAACGTAGAAAATGTCAAAGTTTATGGGAAAATACAAGTAGCTGTAGTATCAGCACAATGGAAAGCAGTTTGTAGCCCCTTGTCTATCCAACTCGGTTAATGACTATTATTGCCAATACCCAATTTCTGAACTTAATTCCGCCAAATCTGGAATTTACACCTCTGAGTACAGATGGTTTATTCCCAACTCTGGGAGCGGAGTTGGTGTACACACAAGATAGTTCTGGTCGTTATCTACATTTTCATTGGGATCACAGCGCATATTTAGGTTGTGATACTGAGAGAATAGTTGACTTCCTGAATGAGAATGATAGCTTTGCTCCGGTAGATAAAGTTGTTTATCTAGAACATTTACACCGGATTTTAAGCAGTTCTGTACCAGAAAGGGTGAAATGTTGGTTTAAATGCAATATTGAATTATTCGAGTTGGAATTGACAATTACCCCCATTTTACCCCAATTTGGTCAACCGATAACTACAGTTTTGGTGATGGGTAGATTGTTACCATCAAAAATTAACCCTCATCCAGTCAACCAGTCAGTAAAAACACTGACATTAATTGAGTCGTTTTTGCGATCGCAGCGACACCAAAAGTTATTAACTAAAATCAGCAAAAATATCCGCCAAATCCTAGATTTAGATGTTATTTGGCAAAAAACAGTTGATAGTTTAGGAAAAACACTCAAGCTAAAACACTGTATTATTTGTCCTTGTGAACCCACTAGTAAAAAAGTACAGGTAATTGCTGAATATCTTCAGCCGGAAGAAACTTCTATACTTGGTTCGGAAATAGACATATCTTCTGAACCAGCTTTTGCTCAGGCCTTAGCTACCTTAAAGCCTGTGGTCATGGTAATTGCAGATGATCATCAGTCTCAACAGTACAAAGTTATGGCTGTTGCTACTTATTATCAAAGTCAAGCTAATAGTTTACTTGTTCTCAGTTTTGCTCATGAATGCTACCAATTGCAACAAGCAGAATTAGAATTAGCTAAAGAAGTAGCAGAACAAATAGGAACAGCGATCGCTCATGCTAATTTATATAAAGTAGTAGAAAAATATCAGCAAAAAGCTGAAGCAGCCGAACGTTTAAAAAGTGAATTTCTATCCAATATCTCCCACGAAATTCGCACCCCCCTTAACGGCATAATTGGCTTTTTACAGCTAATTTTGGCAGGAATGACGGATCACCCAGAAGAACAAAATGAATTTATCACAGAAGCCCATCAATTGTCTTTACACCTTTTAAACATCCTGAATAACATTTTAGATGCCGCCAACATCGAAACAAGCAAAATAGAGTTAGACTTTTCACCAGTTAACCTCAAGGATTTATTTCAGCATATTGAACATCTTACCCGTCCTCAAGCTGAAATCAAAAATCTCAGTTTCCAGATGGAAATACTGACAATCTCTGATAAAATCCTTGTCCAAGGTAACTATCAAAGATTATTACAGGTAATGCTGAATTTGGTGGGTAATGCCATTAAATTTACTCATCAAGGTGGTATCACTGTCAGTGCAGATTTAATACCACACAAACACCCCGCAACAGTCAAAGTTACTGTTACTGACACAGGTATTGGGGTTTCTCCAGACAACCAAGATAAACTATTTCAATTATTCTCTCAGGTTGATGGTTCTCGGACTCGTCAATATGGTGGTACAGGTTTGGGACTGGTTATATCCCAAAGACTAATACAAGCCATGGGTGGTGAGGTACATTTTTATAGTCTTGGTGAAGGATTTGGATCAACTGTGACTTTTACTATACCAGTATATTAACCCCCAATTCCGAAAATCTATGGTTTTTAGGTTAAAAGCAGTTTAATTGCTGAAATTAATTGCTGTCAATGGAGTTAATTTCTTGTAAAGTTTGCCACCCAGCGTACCATTGGGAGTTATCTTGTAATAATTTAGCATTTAACCAAAAGCGGACTTGAGGATCACAGGCTGCCACCATTTCCGCATATACCCACTTACCCTGGTTTTTGCGGTTAACGACCTGAAAATGTCTCCAACCATCAACTTTCTGTTGTGCAGTCCATTTAGAACCAACTAAGTAAGGAAATTTTTGTCTTTTCGTCATTGGTCAGTTGTTAGTAGTCAGTTGTTAAGTTTTATATCAGATATTTCCCATATTTCCTAATTTAATAAATATTTACTAATCCAGGTTTAATTCTGACTCAGAAGGAAGTCACCCTTGTCAATATCTCTTCACTTTCAATTTTCTTCAGCTTTCAGATCCCCTAATTACCCTGATTTTAACATCCTCCTTTTATGGGCAACTTATTGCTGACCATAGGTTTTTCCTAGCATACACCCGAAATTTGTCGAATATGATCAATTGAGATCACAATCAGCAAACACTATGGAATCAATCAATTTTTACATAGGATATTTTTTTTGTCTTTTGAAACTATTTTTATAAAAATACTAAATAAAAATCTTATTTTTGATATTTTTAGAGCTTTTTAGGTAATTAGCAGCTAATTTTATCATAAAATCTTAAATTTTCATTATTAAAAGCCATATATCGACATTTTTTAAATTACAACCCCCTTTGCATTCTGGAGAATTTGCACAATAATGGCACTTACATACCTCACCCATTGCTGGAGCAGAATGGATGCGGGTAAATGTTTGATTTCAAAGTTTGTCAAAAAACTATAAGAGAGGCACAAAAGTGAAACTAGCAGTTTACGGAAAAGGTGGAATCGGCAAATCTACAACCAGTTGTAATATTTCTGTAGCCCTAGCTAAACGCGGTAAAAAAGTGCTACAAATTGGCTGTGATCCTAAACATGACAGCACCTTTACCTTGACAGGGTTTTTGATTCCCACCATTATTGACACCCTGCAAGAAAAAGATTATCACTACGAAGATGTCTGGCCTGAGGATGTAATTTATAAAGGCTATGGCGGTGTTGATTGCGTTGAAGCAGGTGGACCCCCAGCCGGTGCTGGTTGTGGTGGCTATGTAGTTGGGGAAACAGTTAAATTATTAAAAGAACTTAATGCTTTTGATGAGTACGATGTAATTTTATTTGACGTACTTGGTGACGTTGTTTGTGGTGGCTTTGCTGCACCTTTAAATTATGCAGATTACTGTTTAATTGTTACAGATAATGGCTTTGATGCCTTATTTGCCGCTAACCGGATTGCTGCCTCGGTACGGGAAAAAGCCCGCACTCATCCATTGCGTTTAGCCGGGTTAATTGGTAATCGGACTTCTAAGCGTGATTTAATTGAGAAATATATAGAAGCCGTACCCATGCCTGTTTTAGAGGTATTACCTTTAATTGAAGATATTCGGGTTTCCCGTGTTAAAGGTAAAACTCTGTTTGAAATGGCCGAGTCAGATCCTTCTCTTGCTTACGTTTGCGATTATTACCTGAATATAGCTGATCAAATTCTCGCCCGACCAGAAGGTGTTGTTCCCAATGACTCTCCTGACCGTGAACTGTTTTCCCTATTATCGGATTTTTATCTCAATCCTGTCAAAACACAAGCCGTAAATCCTGATGAGGAACTAGACTTGATGATTGTCTAAAACATTTTACCTCTCAGAATGGGCGTATGGCTTTTTTTGATAGTTTTACAGATTCACTCAAGCAAAAGTGGTTGCAATTCTTTCAAGCAAATCGTGAATGGATTACTGTGCTGATGACTGTTGAATCAGTTTACACCCCTGATGGCGGTCAACGACCGTCTTCTTATCTCATTCTAGGGGTGATCAATACTTTAGAACCGAAATTAGCCCAGCTAATGCTTCCCTTTGCTAAACTCAATCCAGATGTGGATAGTTTGATTGAAGTTCTGGGCTTGAATTTTGACTCAGATATTGTCCTTGGTAATCGTCTTAGTCCCAGTTTAGAACAAGAGATATATTCCCGTCACCCGGCTGTGGTCATGGAACATATCTCTGAACCGGAAATTGCTCAGGAGTCAGAAGCAGTATCCAGTGGAAAAACCATGGATAATTCCGGTCATGTCTCCCTTCCTCCTGGTTCTAATTTGACAGATACAAGCGATAACCCGGAAGTTACTGCTCCCGCTTCAGTTAATAGCAATGCTTTGAATGGGATGAATTTATCTGTAGATAATTCCTTTGATGAACTAAGTACATCAGCAAAAAATCGGTTTGATGATGTAGTATCGGACATCTGGGGTGATAAAAAATCCTTGCACCAGGGTGAAGAAAATAACAATTTGTTAATAGAAGAATTGCCATCCGAGGTATTTAATGAATCCGAAATGGCTCGTCTTTTTCCTGACAATTAATTATTGAAAGCGGGTGATAAAAGTCAAAAGTCAAAGTTTATTATTTAATAAATATAATAAATTTAATAAATTTAATAAATTTTGGCTTCTGCCTTTTGACTTAATTTTTCATCCTCAATTATCTGTTTGACAATCTGAAAAAATGAAAAGGAGAATATTAAAATGACCGTTGCTCAACAACCAGAAGCTTTAAATTTTGAATGTGAAACTGGAAATTATCACACTTTTTGTCCGATTAGTTGTGTGGCTTGGTTATATCAAAAAATTGAAGATAGTTTCTTTTTAGTTATTGGCACGAAAACCTGCGGTTACTTCCTGCAAAATGCCATGGGGGTGATGATTTTTGCTGAACCTCGTTATGCTATGGCTGAATTAGAAGAAGGGGATATTTCCGCACAATTGAATGATTATGAAGAATTAAAACGATTATGTCAGCAAATTAAACGCGATCGCAATCCCAGTGTAATTGTCTGGATTGGTACTTGCACTACGGAAATTATTAAAACCGATTTGGAAGGTTTAGCACCTAAATTAGAAGCAGAAATTGGTATTCCTATAGTTGTCGCTCGTGCTAACGGCCTCGACTACGCATTTACCCAAGGAGAGGACACTGTGTTAGCCGCTATGGCTCATCGTTGTCCTGAAAAGTCTCCCATATCCGAAACTGAAAAAGGCGAGCGTAACGCCATTCAGAAGTTGATGAATTTCGGTAAGAAAAAAGAAGATGTAGCCCAAGATGAATCTGAGTACGTAAATCATCCGCCCTTGGTACTTTTTGGCTCTTTACCTGACCCAGTAGTTACCCAATTAACCTTAGAACTGAAAAAACAAGGTATCAAAGTTTCTGGTTGGCTCCCCGCAAAAAGATTTACAGAATTACCTGTGATTGAAGAAGGGTATTATGTCGCTGGTGTCAATCCTTTCCTCAGTCGGACTGCGACAACTTTAATGCGTCGCCGCAAGTGTAAACTCATAGGCGCACCATTCCCCATTGGTCCTGACGGAACACGGGCATGGGTAGAAAAAATCTGCTCTGTATTTGGAATTACACCCCAGGGTTTAGATGCAAGAGAAGCGCAAATGTGGGAAAATTTAGAAGAATACGTGCAATTAATTCGCGGTAAATCTGTATTTTTCATGGGTGATAATTTATTAGAAATTTCCCTAGCCCGGTTCTTAGTTCGTTGTGGTATGACTGTTCAAGAAATCGGGATTCCTTACATGGATAAACGCTATCAAGCTGCGGAATTAGCTTTGTTAGAAAAGACTTGTCAGGAAATGGGTTCACCTTTACCAACTATTGTCGAAAAGCCAGATAATTACAATCAAGTCCAACGAATTTATGAGTTAAAACCAGATTTGGTAATTACTGGTATGGCTCATGCTAATCCTCTGGAAGCACGAGGTATTAATACTAAGTGGTCTGTGGAGTTTACCTTTGCTCAAATTCACGGTTTTGGTAATGCGCGTGATGTTTTGGAGTTGGTAACTCGTCCTTTAAGAAGGAATAATAATTTGAAGGATTTGGGTTGGGATAAGTTGGTAAGACAAGAAGCGAAGATTTAGGTTTTTTCGGAAATATTCAGGACGGGCTTTTGGGTTCGTCCTTTTTTTTGTTTTATTGAACCACGAAGACACGAAGAACACGAAGGAAGAGAAGATGAATGTTATAATTTTGGTAAGTTGTTTTTTAAGTGCAGTGGTTAGGAGTTGATTATGAATAAAACTATATCTTTTCAAGAGGTAATTGAATATGTGGAAAATCTTTCTCAAGAAGATCAGGATTTTTTAGTAGAATTAATTAAGAAAAGGAAGATTGAAAAACGTCGTTTAGAAATCGCTAAGAATGCAGAGCAAACTTTAGCCGCTTTGTCAGCAGGTACAGCTAAAAAAGGTACTGTGGCAGATTTATTAAAAACTAAAAAGCCTTTTCCAGTAACTAAATTGGAAGATGTAGCAGGTTGTTTGAAATATGATGGTGAACCTGCAACACTGGAAGATATGGAAGATGCTATTCGTCAAGGTGTTGAGGAAATACAGTTTTAACCAGGTAATTCTAAAGGTTGAGAAGGAATAATAAACATTAATTCTGCACCTTCTGGTTTTGGTTCTGTAGATGGTTTTAATTGCAACCATTCATGAAAACTAATTCCTAATTGAGATATTGCTTGTATTTCTGTTTGGTAAGATTCAAATCTGTTGTTAGTTTCAATCATTGATTCCATTACTTTAAATACTTGGGGAAGTCTTTGAAAAGCTTGTTTTTCAAATCTACCTGTTAATGGTGTAGGATTTCCTCCAAATAAACCCCAGCTTATCTCATGACGATCTACAATAGACGATGGTAAGGAAGACAACCATTCATTATTGTTTTGTGCTAACTTAAATATATTCTCACGCAGAATATCAAATACAGAATTTTCATCTAATGTAGGGTTAATCCATCGGTAAATTTTGGTTAATTTACACAAATCAATTTGTCCTTTAAATTGAGGGTGTAAATATGCTGCTGGATTAGAAGTAAGCATGATCTCAATGTAGTTATTAACCAGTAACCTTATAACTTTTGTTCCTTCTTGAAAACGACGAATTGCTGTTTCATGTTCTTCTAGTTCTAAATAACAACGAGCTTCGGCAATATAAGCTAAAGATAATGTGAGTATATATTTATCAATTATTTGGCTTTTTTGGGAAAGTTCATTAACGGTGTAATCTTTGTAAATATGTTCTGCTTCTAAGAAACGATTAATAGCTTGTAACGCGCTGCTTCTCCGGTTTTCAATTTTAGTCATTGTAAAGGCATTAATCGCTAATTCGACTCCAGCACGGAAGTTAGCATAAAAACTCATATCAATTTTGCGATTGATTTTATTTAACAATTCCTGCGCTTGCTTTAGTTGATTTTCTATCTCATTTAGGCGCTGTGCTATAACAGCAAAACCCATCACAGAAACACCAAGATTGAGAATACTAGCAGCAGTAGATACTTGCAAAATACTTTGAGAACCTTGTAAAGTTTGCCCAATTGAATCTATTTGATTCTCAACACCATCTAAACGCTGATTTACATCAGAAAAACTGTCTTGCAACACATCAGAAAAACTGTCTCGCAACAAAGTTACAATTTTCTTACTTATTACCTCTTGAATTACACCCCCAACCCGTTCAAAAGTTCCATCTTGTAAGCCTTTAACAACCCAACTTGCTAATGCAAAGGTAACTTGAATTGGTAAATTCATAATTTTTCCCTACTTGTAAAAACTTCAACAGCGTTATACAATAAGCTTGTATATTATTTGATATTGCAACACATAACCATGCTTAGTTAATTATCCTTGTAGTGTTGTATCTTGACAAGATAGCGAAATGTTTTTTAACATTTGCGTGGTGTGTTGGATAAATACCGCAAAAATGCAACAAGAGCGTTACCGATAACGAGCGAAGCGATCGCAATATGGACTCTATCTTGCCGGCGCAATTGGCTATAGAATAGATATTAATGGCGGTCAAATTCCTCTGCATGATGGTGAAATAAAAGTCACTGGAGATAAATATCATGTCATTCCCCTTTTAGCAGAACAGGCGGCTTAATTTATTCAAATAATAGAGTTAGAATAAAATAAGTACATCTGACTTTATCAGAGTAATTAAAAATTATGCTCAGTGGAATTAAACAAAAGGCTATTGTCGGTAAAGATGGCAAAATCGAACTATCTACCACTGAATTACCAGCAGGGACAGTTGTAGAAGTTATTATCCTAGTTGAATCACCTATTGAAGAAGATGAAACTACCTATCTTCTCAAATCAGAAGCTAACAAACAACATCTACTCAAAGCTATGGAAAATGTAGACAAAGGCAACCTAATTTATGTTGATTTAGATGAATATGAAAAAAGTAGCATTTGAACCAGAAGCTTTTGAACAATTGGGTGAGTGGGGAAAGGAAGATAAAAAAGTCTTTAAAAAAATCTTGGAATTAATTAAAGATATCCAAAGAGAACCATTTTCTCGGATAGGTAAACCAGAACCACTAAAATATGAATTGCAAGGTTACTGGTCAAGACGAATTACAAATGAACATAGATCAGTTTACAAGATAGAAGAAGATTTATTGATTATTCTCTCTTGTAAATATCATTATGATTGATAAAAGATGATTACTGAAATAATGAAAGGAAGTTGGTACAGTTCTATTACTGAACATCGCTTTAGAATTAAAAAAGATTTACAAGAAAATCCTTCTTTTAAAAATTATCTGCATGAGGTAATTTTTATCGCTTATGCTGATGCTAGAAAACTGGCAATTAAAGAAAGTAAAAATGCTAAGTTAGGAGTGAGAAAACCAGATGAATCAGAATATCCTCTTGATTTACCTTTTACTTTAGAACAGTTATTAGATGAGGATTTTTATGGAGATATGTTATAATATGTTATAATATTTAGTTTAAAATATTTATAAATTAGTTATGTCAACATCTATGAAACGTCTTTACTACGGTGATAACTTACAAGTCCTCAGAGAAAATATTCCTGATGAATGTATTGATTTAATCTATCTTGATCCACCTTTTAACTCTCAAGCTAATTATAATATTCTCTTCAAAAATTCTACTGGTGGAAGTTCTGAAGCTCAAATTACAGCTTTTGAAGATACTTGGACTTGCGGAATTGAATCAGAAAGATTTTTAGATGAAATTCAAGATATAAAAGGTGAATTGTATCAATTATTAGATTTATTAGTGAGAACTTTAGGTAAAAATTCTTTATCAGCTTATTTGGTAATGATGGCCATTCGATTAATAGAATTACATCGAGTTCTCAAATCTACAGGTAGTTTATATTTACATTGCGATCCTACAGCAAGTCATTATTTAAAAATGATTTTAGATTTGATTTTTGGAGCGGATAAATTTAGAAATGAAATTATCTGGAAAAGGACTGGTTCTCATGGAGGTGCTAAAAGGTGGGGACCTGTTCACGATACTATTTTGTTATACACAAAAACGAAAGATTATACATGGCATAAAGTTTATCAAGACTACGACGAAAACTATATTAAAGACTTTTATAGATTTGAAGATGATAAAGGGTTTTATCGGCTTGTAACATTAACAGCAGCAGGTATCAGAAAAGGTGATTCAGGTAAACCTTGGCGTGGTATTAACCCTACAGATGTTGGTCGTCACTGGGCATTACCTGTCAAAGCAATTGAAAGCTTAATTAATGGTAATTCTAAGTCACTATCAACACAAGAAAAACTAGATATTCTAGATGCTAATAATCTAATCTACTGGCCAGTGAAAGGGCAAGTACCACAATATAAGAGATATTTAGATGAAGCTCCAGGTACACAGATTCAAGATATAATTAGTGATATTAAACCTGTTTCTTCTCAAGCTAAAGAACGGTTAGCATATCCTACTCAAAAACCTTTATCTTTATTAAAAAGAATTATCCAAGCTAGTAGTAATAAAGATGATATTGTCCTTGATCCCTTTTGTGGATGTGGTACAGCAATACACGCAGCAGAAAATTTAGGTAGAAATTGGATCGGTATTGATATTACTCATTTAGCAATTGCTTTAATAGAAAAACGATTAAGAGATGCCTTTCCTAACAAATTTATTGAAGATGAAAATAAAAATCAAAAGTTAGTTCCAGGGATTGAATTTGAAGTAGAAGGTACACCCCAAGATTTAGCAGCAGCAGAGGATTTATTTACAAGAGATCCTTATCAGTTTGAATGGTGGGCTTGTTCTCTTGTGAATGCACAACCATATAAAGATAAAAAGAAAGGTGCAGATGGTGGTATTGATGGATTGATATTTTTTGAAGATGTTATTGATATCAAAAAATCAAATAAAACTGCTGTGAAAAAGATTATTGTCAGTGTTAAAGGTGGGAAAAATCTTAACCCAGCGATGATTAGAGATTTACGCGGTACAATGGAGACAAATAAGGCAGAAATAGGATTGTTTGTGACTCTCACACCTCCTAGTCAACCAATGATTAAAGAAGCAGCATCTTCAGGTTTTTATAAAGCTGGAAATGGCAGAAATTACGCGAAAGTGCAAATTTTAACTATTGAAGAATTATTAACAGCACAGAAGCGACCAGAGTTTTTTGATATGAAACAGGGAGAATTGACATTTAAGAAAGCACAAAGGGAAAATCAAGATATAGGAGAACAGGGGAATTTATTTCCCCATTCCTGAAAATTAAGGAAAATAAATGAATATGGAAAAAATTCCAGTTAACCCAGACCAGAATCTTTTCCACAAATTAAAACACAAATCAAAAATTTATTAACCCCCCTTTCCCAACAACTAAATTCAAAAAATAATTGCTTCTAACAACTAACAACTGACGCACTTCTTAAACCTTGCACAGTAGAAATTACCTGTTGGGCAACTTGATCAATTTCCTCAACTGTATTAAATCTGCCAATCCCAAATCGCACCGAAGCATAAGCTAACTTATCTGAATGTCCCAAGGCCTTCAAAACATAGGAAGGGGCAACATTATTAGAAGAACAAGCAGAACCAGAAGATACAGCTACTATTGATTGTAAACCTAAAGAAAGTGCAGCACCATCTACACCTTCAACACTAATATTTAAGTTTCCTGCTAATCGTTTTTGAGGATGTCCATTTAAGTAAATTCCTCCGACATTAGATAACTGTTTCCACAATCTTTCTCTTAATTCTATTAATCGTTGATTTTCTGTTTCCTGTTCGGCTATTGCAATTTCTACAGCTTGACCAAAACCGACAATTTGCGGTGTATATAAAGTCCCCGAACGCATTCCTCTTTCATGTCCTCCCCCATGTTGTTGAGAAGCAAGTTTAACTCTTGGGTTACGTCTGCGAACATATAAAGCCCCAATTCCCTTTGGTCCATAAACTTTATGGGCTGTGAGAGACATTAAATCAATATTCATTTCTTCCACATCTAAAGGTATTTTACCAATAGCTTGGGCTGCGTCTGTGTGCAAAATAATTTGCCGTTGACGACACATTTCCCCAATTTCAGCGATTGGTTGTAAAACCCCAATCTCATTATTGGCAGCCATTACAGATACTAAAATTGTATCATCACGCAAAGCTTTTTCTAACTGATTTAAGTCAATTAATCCATCTTTTTCTACTGGTAAAACGGTGAGATTAAAACCCAGATTTTTTAAATATTCACAAGGATCTAAAACGGCTTTATGTTCCGTGGCAATAGTTACAATATGTTGACCTTTTTGGAAATAAGCTTCAGCAATACCCTTAATAGCTAAATTATTCGCTTCCGTTGCACCACTGGTAAAAACAATTTCCTCTGGAGTTGCGTTAATTGCTGCTGCTAAAATTTCCCGTGTTTGTTTAACAGCAGCTTCTGATTCCCAACCGTAAATATGGCTAATACTAGCCGCATTTCCAAACTTTTCTGTAAAGTAGGGAATCATAGCAGCCATTACCCGTTCATCAACCGGGGTAGTAGCATGACAATCGAGGTAGATAGGACGACTGGACATAATTAATTCACAGTTAATTCAAAATTTGACCTAGTTTTTTTAAGATTTGGAAAACTTGATAAAGTTCGTTTTCTCGACGATACAAAGTGAATTTGTCTGATAAAGCATATCTAGCTTGATCTTTTTGCATAAGTTTGATAAATTGAAAATCTTCTCCATTGATTACTAATGAATATACAGGATAATCAGGATCAGGATTAGCCAGCATATAAGTAAGTGCTTGGGGTATGGCTTCTGCAAGAGAAAAAGCAGTTCTTTTAGATTCAATTACCAATAACCATAATTGTTGTTGGATAACTAAAACATCAATTTTACCTCTGATAACTTCGTCTTCATTTTCGACCGCAATTTCTATTGATGATTCACTTCTAATCAGGAAAGGTTCATCATAAAATCCAGCTAAACTGAGTAAGGGAGATAAAACTACTAACTTTACTGTTTCTTCCGATAAAGGAGGATATTTCACTAATCGGAGAAAATGCAATTTTACTTTGTCTAGATATTGTTTTTCTAAATCAGAGATTTCTGGTAAATTTTCCCACCATTCAGGAAAAAATGCGGCATTGTCGCTTTGTTCTAGACTAAACCTTGCTTCTAAATAGGCAATGCCTATATTTCGCGCTTGGATGAATTGAACCATAATACAAAGAATATAATTGATATTCCTATTGTATAAGGTGGGAATGGTTATATTATTTCATTAACATAATTCAGTAAAGTAAAGTTTAAATTAATTAACATTTGGAAAATCAAATGTCTAACGGTGAGAAATCACAGCTATATCAACAAAATCCGACGAATCAGACCATAAAACTTTAAATAGCTGCTAATTCCTTAATTTTTTTGAGTACAGATTCAGCATGACCTTTTGTTTTGACATTAGGCCAAACGTAGGCGATAATTTTATCAGGTGAAATTAGGAAAGTTGAACGGGCAACTCCCATATATTCTTTACCCATAAACTTCTTTAAACGCCATGCACCATAAGCTTCTATTAATTGATGTTCAGGATCAGTTAATAGGGTAATTGATAAATTGTGTTTGTCTATAAATTTACAATGAGATGCGGCAGAATCTGGACTAACACCGATGATTTTTGCCCCCGCTGCGGTAAATTTAGAGGATAATTCTGTAAAGTCTTGTGCTTCGGTGGTGCAGCCCGGTGTATTATCTTTAGGATAAAAATAGAGAACTATCCACTGATTTATATCAGCAAGATTGACTAGATGATTATTTTGGTCTGGGGTAGAAAAATCCGGTGCAGGTTGTCCAATTTGGGGAATATTGCTCATAATTAGTCTAGGAAAAATTAGGGATAATTGAAAATTATTGAATAATAGGGAAATTATTCACTGACATTTAAATCAATTTCTCGTCTACGAGGGACATCATAAACCATAAAATCATGAGCCATAATTGTTTTAGGAAAAATCGCCCTTGCTTCTTTTAGTAAGTCTTTTAATTCAATGCTATTTCCTGGAGCATAACGCGGACTAAAATGAGTCATAATTAGTTTATGAACTCCCGCACCATAAGCTGTTTGTGCAGCCATTGTAGTTGTAGAATGTAGTCTTTGAAATGCCATGTCTGAATCTTGATGGGCAAAGGTAGCTTCGTGAATTAATACATCTGCATCAATAGCTAGTTGCACTGCACCCTCACAATAAACTGTATCTGTACAATAGGCAATTTTTCGTCCAATTTCTATGGGTCCACATAGTTCACTACCATTAATTACTCTTCCGTCCTCTAGTGTAACTGTTTCACCGCGTTTAAGTTTACCATATATTGGACCAGAAGGAATTTCTAAGGCCTTGGCTTTGTCTATATCAAAGCGTCCGGTTCTATCTTTTTCTGCTACCCGGTAGCCAAAGGCGGGGATACGGTGATGTAAAAGACCACAAGTAACAGTAAATTCCTCATCCTCATAAATTACCCCTGGTTGAACAGTATGCACTTTAATGGGGTAAGAAAAGTGAGTGTGAGAGTAACGGGAAGCAGCTTGCAAATACTCGTTTAAGCCCGATGGACCATAGATATCAATTTTATCCACATTACCGGCTAAACCGCAACTAGCAAGTAATCCCATTAAGCCAAAAATATGATCACCGTGCATATGGGTGACGAAAATCCGGGATAGTTGGCTAATTTTTAACTCACTTCGCAAAATTTGATGCTGAGTTCCCTCTCCACAGTCAAATAACCACAATTCTGCCCGTTGTGGCAACCTCAGCGCCACGCTAGAAACATTGCGTGATTTTGTAGGTACACCAGAACTCGTCCCTAAGAATGTAATTTGCACGGCGTTTTTTAGCTTTCCTTTTGCTCAATATAGTTCTTAATTATCTATCTTGGCACAGTATTGGCAAGGTTAGCTATTGGAAAAATCAAAACATCAATATTTTCTAATTTTTCTAATTTTAGCAATGTTTATTGCCACCAAAAAGAACTTGGTAAAGGCCAAGATAACTCACAAAGAGTACCTTGAGGATAAAGAGAAACCCGTCTAAATTTACCTTTAAGTTGTTGTGCTAATTTTTTAAATTGTTTTGTTCCCCAACCTTCTCTTGATGAATAAGTTCCTAAACCATTATCCATAATGCTGAGGGTGTAACGTCCTTGAGATACAGAATAACTAACTTGTAAACAGGTGATTTCTGTGGCGTGTTTACCAACATTACACAAGGCTTCTTCTAAAAATCGGCAAAGTCCTCGCTTATTTTGAATACTTAAATTACTGTCATGGATAGGTTCAAAATTGTGCATTTTTAGTTTCAGGGTTTTAAAGCAGGGAAAATCTCTATCTAAGGTGTAGCTATAAACTTGATAGAGAATTTCATGTAAAGGGTTTCGCAAATCTATGACTAGATTATTTCCTAGATAAAGGCTGGTATCCTGGGTAAGACTTTCTTGTTGCCAAAATTCATACATTCCTCGTAATTCTTGATTTAATTCTTCAAGTTCTGTTTCTATTAAAGGTAGTAATTTATTAACTGGTAAATCTTGTCCTTTGACTATTTTTAAAACTTTAGCTAAACTTTGTAATGGTCCATTATGAATAGTTTCTATTTTTAGTTCAATTAGATTTTGACGAACTTTAACTATGGACTTCAACGCTTTGTTGTAATAAGATAAAGCTATAAGCATAATGCAATTTATAACTAGAATAAACATTGCTGAAATCAGAGAACCTGAGGAATCCCAAATTAAAAAAAAATAGCTAATGAACTCTAAACTAAAAATAGTAATGATAATTCCTGCTAACTTTCCTCCAGAAACAAAACAAAGTTTTTTTGGGAATTTTTTAAACATTTGGGTTTGCATAAGCTGATCTTCCAGTATTAATAACTTAATTATGGAAAACACCTGATTAATTTTACTAACTTTATTTATTAGTTAATCAATTAATCCTTCCGCTCTAGCTTTGATTTCTGTTTGAATACGGATGTTTTTACCTTCTTCTGGATAAATGCTTAAAGCGTCTTGTAACTTACTCCAATAATGGCGTACCATACGTTCAGATATACACATATTTTTAGCAATTACTTTATCTTGTAATCCTTGTTCAAAAGCTAAATTCAGCACTTGCAACCACTCTGGTTTTATCTCTAACCCTGAGTGTATTCCTTTAATATCTTTTGTGTGAGTTAATCCCTGTAATGCCCAATCAACTCTAGTTAACATTTCTGCGGTAGAAAGACTTTTATCAGCGACAGTAAAGCCTCCTTGATGATTATCAATATAAGGACGAATACGCACTAGTGTTTTCACGTGAGCGCTTTGAACAACAAGATTTAGATGAGAATAATTTTCCATCAAAACTTTCAGAAATTGAATACCTGTATCAACTCGCGCTGTCATTTCTAATTTTTCAGGTATGGAAAGATCCATAACTAGCAAATCAGGTTGAAAAATAGCAATTTCCTCTAAAGCATGACTAGCATTTGTAGCAATATTAAGTTCAGCACTAGGATAGTTTTTTCGTAGTATTTCAACTGTTCCATTTAAAACTGATTCGTGATCATCAATGACCATAAATTTTAAACTTGATTTTTTTGATAAAACTTGTTTCATATCTAATCATTGTCTCCATATTTACACACTTAACAAATTTCGATTGCTATCTACTACTATCAATTGCTTTTTACTAGATTCTATTACCTATAAATGATTTACTATGGGGGGTATGACCCCTCACCCCACAAAAAAATCTTGAAAAATGCTAAGATTACCAGATATATTTATGACAATAAAGATTATCTCTATTTAACAATAGATTAGTCTTAATAACAGTTTTGACAGATATAGTATCTGGTGCTATGCAAGCTATTAAGTAATTAGATTGTGATCAATAAATTTAACTATATGAAGAAACGTAAACCACATAAAACCATCACTAAAACTGTGATTCCTGTTCTTAATATTTCCTTGTATACAAAGAAGAATTTATGGGAAACTGTTGTAAAATCATAATCGCTGATATATTTTATCCATCAAGTAAAACCTGTTCTCATTGTGGACACAAAAAAGAACATCTTTCTTGATCTGAAAAAACTTATCACGGTGAAAACTGTGGTTTTGAAATGGCTGTAGCTATAAATACAGAAATTAACCTATCGCGTTTGGCTACAGCGTGTAAGTCTACTGTAGCTTCCCTAAGGGTGGGACACATCCCAAACACTCCTGTTGAAGTAGAAAGTAAAGTCTGGTTTTGTTTAGGTTTTATATAGCAGTCTCATAACAAGAGTCGTCTCAAGACGACTGGAAAACGCTTTCAGTCCACTTTAGTGGACTTGAACTATTAGACTGGGAATTCATTCCCAGGCGGGTTAGGATACTAATTGATCACTAAGTTTCCGCTATAATGAAACCAAGAGAGTAAATATGTTTTTATATTTGTCTAAATTATTACCACTATTTTTTTACCCTTTGGGATTAGCTAGTGTGAGTTTAATTGTAGCTTTGGTGACTTTGGGGAAACGTCCCCGCATTGCGACTATAGCCATTTCTCTATCTTTAGCTATCTTACTGCTCTGCGGTAATGCTTGGGTGGCAAAATACATGGTACGCAGTCTAGAATGGCAAAATATCCCCTCGTCCCAAATTCCCAAGGCTGAAGCTATAGTGGTCTTGGGTGGAGGAACTAAATCAGCAACTTGGCCGCGTCCAACGGTAGATTTAAGTGAAGCTGGCGATCGCATTATTTATGCTGCTCAACTCTATTTTCAGAAAAAAGCCCCTATAATTATCCTCAGCGCGGGTCGTATTGACTGGCGTGGTAGTGGTTCTCCAGAATCAGCAGATATGGCAACTATTCTTACATCTATTGGTGTCCCCTCTGAGGTAATTATCCAAGAGCCAGATTCTCTGAATACATATCAAAATGCGGTTAATGTCCGTAAAATATTAGCAGAGCGTCAGATTAAAAAGGTATTATTAATAACCTCTGCAATGCACACTCCACGAGCTTTGAAAATTTTTCACCGTCAAGGTATTGATGTCATTCCCACACCCACGGACTTTCTTGTTAGTCAAGATGATTTACAAGAATTTACTAGCACACCCAAATCTGCTATTCTCAAATTATTACCAGATACTGATAATTTGCACGAATTTACAGTTGCTTTCAAAGAGTATCTGGGTATTTTTATTTATTGGCTACGCGGCTGGATTTAATAATTACTTATCCCCCATTACCTTATGAGTAAAGAATTACCACACATTTTTCCCTCCCCTCAACCCGAAGTTGAGGAAATATTTGCTGTTCATCAAACAGCGCGGGAATTTTATTATGAAGTTAATACCCGTTCTGACTTTAAAAAGCATTGTGAATGGTATTATCTAACCGCAAACCAAAACCGTCAAGACTTAGCTAAGATGCGCGGCGAACTAAATATTATGGCCTGGTTTTGTCGCCGCTAATTGGTGACTTAGATAATTTCTAGTTCAGCATCGCGTAAATGAGCTTTGAATTTTTTACTAAACTGCACCAAAATCGGGAAGTTAGCACTGACAGGTCTCCCATTCCATTGGGTGACAATGGCGGCTACTTCCCCTTCTGTACCCCGGATATCAACGGACTGACCTTTATGTTCAGGATGATGATAAACCACTACTGATTCTTTAACACGCACGCGATCGCCTACTTTCATAGTATCATTTATTTGTATCTAACTTTTGTTTTTCCACAACCATCTCCATAGCTATCTTGGCTGAATTTACTTTTCAGCTATAGATGACTAAGACAAATCCACCATGATTTCATAACAAATCTAATTTTACAACACATTCAGTTATTATTCTCATTTTGAACAAAATTACCCCAGATTTGTATTTGAGTCTGGGTTTTGTCAGTTCTTAACCTGAAATATTTGTAGTGCTTGATAATATAAAGCTTAAATCAAGTTAATTCCTCCTTAGGTATATCATTATCTACGGATGTTTATAGCTAAATTCAGAATATGTAATGTAAGTTATGGTATCCAAATAAATCTATTTTACATTCCTTTACACAGTTTGGTTTTTTCATGCCAACTTACTTAGTCAAGTTTTTCCTTGACATTTGTTACACAGTCCAAAAAACTCTAGGGTGTGATAAAAAACTTTAAATTGATGACTGGTTTGCAATTGTCTTTCTAGTTCGTGGACAGGACATTGATGAATGGGTATGGAAATACCGCATTGTAAGCAAGTTAGGTAATGTTTATCCTGTTGTACTAAGCTATAAATGGCTTCACCATTTGCCAAAGTTCGCGCCTGTACTAAGCCTTCTAGTTTCAGAGCTTCTAGGGAACGGTAAACGGTTGCTAAACCTATACTTTGATGATCGTTACGTAATTCTACGTAAATATCCTGAGCGGAAATGCTGTGTTTAATATTTTTTAACAGGTTTAAAATCCTTTCTTGACTACGGGTGCGAATGTTTCTCATGGGTATTTATAAATTTGTATCTATAGTAGGGGTAATTGATGAATTACCCCTACATTGCTAAATCCTAATTATATTTTCACTCAGTTGCAACATAAAAGTTATAGTATAGTGATCGCAGCTTTTAGCAAAGGCCTCATGCAAAGAAAATATTTAGCTAAAATTTTTGTTACCCTGAGAAATTCAGTATTAGATCCCGCCGGTGTGGCTGTACAATCTGGCCTCACACAAATGGGATATGATAATGTGGAACAGGTGAGAATTGGTAAATACATTGAGTTAATTATTGTCGCACCAGATGAAATGAAAGCGCGTCGAGACTTAAATCAAATTTGTTACGAAATGCTATCAAATCCCGTGATTGAAAATTATCGCTTTGATTTGATTGAAGTCGAATCACAAACGGGAGCATTTTGAAATTTTAATTTGGTAATTATTTCACTAATTATTTCACTACTGACCACTGACTAATTATGAAATTCGGTATTTTAGTTTTTCCAGGTTCTAATTGTGATCGTGATGTCGCCTATGTTACCAGAGAATTGCTAGGGCAACCAACTCGTATGATTTGGCACCAAGAAACAGACATTACTGATGTAGATGTGGTAATTGTTCCTGGTGGCTTTAGTTACGGTGATTATTTACGTTGTGGTGCGATTGCTCGCTTCTCTCCAGTTATGCAGCAAGTGATTGCTCATGCACAACAAGGTAAATTTGTCATCGGTATTTGTAACGGGTTTCAAATATTAACTGAGTCTGGTTTGTTACCTGGGGCATTGACGAGAAATCAAGACCTGCACTTCATTTGCGATCGCTCTCCCCTGAAGGTAGAGCGTAATAATTTACCTTGGACTCATGGTTATACGCAAGGAGAAGTGATAACTTTACCCATTGCCCACGGAGAGGGGCGATTTTACAGTGACGAAACCACTTTAGCAGAAATTGAAACCAACGGGCAAGTTTTATTTCGTTATCAAGAAAATCCCAACGGTTCACTTAACAATATTGCGGGGATTTGCAATCTTCAAGGTAATGTATTAGGAATGATGCCACATCCAGAAAGAGCAGCAGATCAAGTCTTAGGTAATAGCGACGGTTTACGCTTATTTCAGGGTTTGTTGGGGAAGGTAGCAGCTTTGGTGTAACAGATACCCGACCTCTCACCGAAGTCGGGGATTTTTCTTGGTATTATGTATTGACTTGACAAGACTTAAAGGTTTATAATTTAATAAGTGTAATTTTGATGGCGAAACCAGGGGGCATAAATGAATAGAATCATCACAAATTCAGACTTAGCTAATGTTGATTATACTGATTTATTGGACAAGATTTTAAAAGTGTTAAAAGAACAGCAAATCTTTACCATTTCTGAGGATAATCAACGGTTACTAATTGATGTTAATCAAGTAGTTAATGAAGTAATTAAATTAAACCCAACTAATCCATTAGGAAACGAAAGAGCAGTACGCGCTGCTACTCTGAATTTTAGCGCCAATTCCCAAGATTTATTTATTGAGAGAATTAAAGAAATTACTGATTATATTCAGCAACATCTAACAGCAGCAATTCAGAAAAATCCAGCAAATCAATTAATAAATAGATTTCAATTTATTCAACAATTACTAACAGATTTACAGACATTTAAAGGACAATATAATAAACATGAAAAAACCAAAGAAACCCTTTTAAACTTTACCTATCCATTTCTTCCTGCGAAAAATCTCCAAAAACAAAGATTAACAGTCAAGAGAACCGAAAATAGTCCAAATAAACAACTATTAAAAGCACATAAAGTCAAAATTTCTGTAGATAAACCTCGTGATTTTTCTGCAACATTATTAACAGGAATCAATAATTATCTTGATGTCAACTTTGCTGATATAAATTCACAAGATAGAGAAGAACTAGAAGATATTATTGACAACTTAGCCAAAAATCCCAACTCAGATATTTACAGTGTACAAAATCTAGTCAACCAAGAAACATTAGGGAAATTAAAAAAATTAGCTAAAATTAAATATTTAGAATTTCTCCTAGAAAATATTGATGAAAATGCTAGTGATGACAACTTTAAAGGTAAGATATATTTACAGGATTTAATTAGAAGACTGTACTTATTAGAAGACTATATTAACGATAGTAATAAAGCAGATGGAGAATATGAAGTTAATTATGCAGGAAAATCAGTTAATTATCAAAGTATGTTTTCTCGCAGTGAAGCGTATGATATATTACCAATTATTCCCAAGATTGAAGGTTTTTTAGGAGAAACAGAAGATCCTGGTAAAGAGAAAATAGAATTTACCTTTGGGTTAAAGTTGAAATTTGATGGTAAAGTACAAACTTATGGTGGTAGAACAGTTTTTGATTATAACCTGAATCTTTTAAATCCTAAAGAACATCAACAAGCAGTTGGGAATGAATCAGAAAACAGCGGTTTTGCGTATCAAGTCCTGAAGATTGCATTTTTATATTATTTCATATTTGCATCTCGTCAAGATCCTACCGCAGTAGATTATGATCCTCGAAAAGAATTAGAATATGATCCTTTAGCAAAAGTAAATATTATCTTATCAACTTTACAAGGTAATGATGAAGAAGCAAAAAAGAAATTATTAATAAATTTGCGTAAAGGATTTAATGATTATAAAATTCAACATAAAATTGATGTTCTCAAAAAAGTTCTCAGGAATTTAATTAAACGAGAAACTTCATTTCCCAGTGGAAACTATCCTGTACATATTTCCGTAAAAAACAGTATTTTAGAAAATGACATTGATAGGATCAATGACAGAGAAACAATATTTAAAGAAGCATTGAGAAAAAACTTTAAAGACTGTTTAAAATATATCAATGTAGGAAATGCAACCACACAAGCCAACTTACTTATTACACTTCGCGCAAATATCAATATTAGTGAACTTCATTTTTTAGAAACAGAAGATAAAGAAACATTCACAATGGAATATGATATTCCTCGATCTGTGAAAGTTTTACCAGCGATATTTTTAGGGATGCAAGATAAAAGATGTCAAGATTTTTATAACAAAAACTTACAACATCGTAAACTACTAATTTTTCCCCATCGTTTGGAAACTGAAAAACTAGAAAATCATCAACAAATAATTTACAAAATTACCTACAGTTTACTAGCGTATATTTGTCTTCATGTCATTTTAGAAAAACAAACTAAGATATTTATTCCTTTGTTAAGAATACATCTCAAACAAAAAACAGATGAAAATGTGATTATTGAGAAATTTATAGTTTCCTTAACTAAGGTATTATCCCACTTATTTAATGATGGATATCGCAGTAATGAACAGGGAATAGTAATTACTGATAGTCAAAAGCAAATTAACTTTAAAATTCCTAATGTTCTCAGTTCATTATATTCAGTTATTCCCAAAAAATTCATTTTCTCTTCAACTGATAACTGTTCATTTAAGGAACTAGATAAACTTGCAATTATCATAGTTTCCAGTCGAGAAAGTGATAGTAAATGGGGAATAAAAGAGAAAAAATCTAATTTAATGGGAGAAATTCTTACCTTACAAATGGAAGCTAAAAGTGTAAGATTTCAACTTTTTAAAACCTTTTCAGAAAATTTTAATGATCATGAAAATATGTTTGAATATCCTACCGTAATAGTTGATAATGTCAACAAACTTTATCAAAAAGGGTACAGACATTTTGTTTATATAGCAAAAGTTCCCTATAGCAGTACATTACATATTACCCAAACTGTCAAAGATGAAGAATTATTTTTCATGTCCAAAAATGTGATTACCGCATTCATAAAAGACAAACCTGATATTAAAATTTATCCCATGTTTTTTGAAAAATACTATGTTGTGAAAATGAAAAGTAAGGTAACATCTACATCATTATATATTCAAGATACCCTAGAACTGACTAGTTTAGAAGAGGATAGAAATAAACAATCTGTGATATTTTTTAATTTGTTTAATGGTTTACAAGTTGCGAATGATGTAAATTATCATGGAGTGATGTCTTATGCGACATTATTAAATATGTATGATGGGATTTTAGATGATGAAGATATCAGAAAGGGATTAATCTATGATGACGATAATAATAATCAATTAAAAAATGAAATTTTGCAATGTTTAACTTTATTTCATTTTTCTCGCTATGAAAAATCAGGTACTATTCAATTAAAATTAGATCCTTATCAAAATTTAATTGGGGATGAATCAGTAAGTCAAGCTGCGTTATTTTCCCATACTAGTAATAGAGGAAATTTTAACTCCCTGGCATTTTTAACTCACATTAAGGAAATATTAAATAAACCAAATGAATAAAAAAGCGTAATGTACACAATTATTGACCAAAGGTAAAATCATGACAGCAAAAATAGGAGATAATTTAGGAAGGTTATTTGAAGTAGGATTTAATATTGGTATTTTATCCTATATTCAACAAAATAATATTTATCATCATTTTGGTAATTTATACCGTGAAGAATTAGAACATCTGAAATTTTCTCAAATCAAAAAACTTATTACTAATAAAGTTGTTAATGAAGTATCACGAAAAATAGCAGAAAATTGGTGTCAATTTTTCCTCCAAAAAGGGTTTTTATGTGGTTTAAACTTTTTTAGGGAATATCTGAAATCTCTGGGATGTGATGAAAAGCAGAAATTCAAAAATTTAGAAATTTTATATTATCAATGTTGCTTTAATGGTGATAATAGTATTGGTACTCATCAAGTTAGTGATCAACAATGGTTTAAAAATGTTCTGTCTCAATTTGGAAATTTAGAAATTACTGCTAAGGATATCAATTTCTATAAAGAAAAAGGTGAATTTCTAAATGCTGATACTTTAGTTTTCTTAAAATATAAACGTCAATATCGGGTTTTATGTCTTGACTTATCAGTATTTTCTATTCACACAGATGAAGATATGGAAGATATTGACTATGTGCAAATTATTCGAGAATTATTACTCAGAGATGTGAATTATATTCGTTTTAAAAGTGTATTTTCTAATTTACGCATTGATACAGAATCTTTAAATCTTGATTTTTCTCCCAGTTTAAAAGAGTATTTTACTGCTTTTAAATACCATGATAAAGAAAGTGCGAAATTAATTCAAGCTGCTGGTTATATTTATAGTTTTTGTCAATTTCTTCAAGAAAATACGATAATTCCAGATATATCCAGATTAGTATGTAATGCTGTAGGATATAGCGATCGCTCATTTAATACTATCTCAATTACAGCACAAAACCTGCAAATTTTTCAAACTTGTTATCAAATCTATACAAAAGAAAATAGAACAGAAGAACTTATTTCCGCACGTCGTCGAGTTTTAGATAAAATTAAACGTAACGCTTTCTATAGTTTTCAGGAAGGAAGACAACTAGTTAAATCACTTTTAGAAATTACTCCCGATAAAATTAACATTTTACCACCACATACAGAAACAATCACAGATTTTTATAACTCCGTTGCTAAGGTACCTCCAGAACTAATTACTAGTTTAAATTTAACCGAAAATTGCAACTTTAGACAAGCACATAACCAACTAATTAAAAAGTATTTACTTTCCGAAAATACCTACATCTTCCTCACAGGAAACCCAGGAATTGGAAAAACCACCGCAATAGTAGATTTTCTCAAACAACATCAAGATGATGGTTTTTTATTATTCTATGTCAGTCCTCGGAAACAAGTCAATTTAGATATTATTGAAAAATTCAAAGATAAACACACAGGAAAATTAGCTGATGATAGAATTTTTGCTATTAACAGTGATAGTAATTTGATTAAAGATAATTCTGGTGAATATTCTGTATCATATACATCTAATATCCACGAAAATGATTTTACTTTAGGGACAGTTCATTTTCTCAACATGGAAAATATTCAAAGAACCTCAAAACGAAAAAATAGACTAGAACATATTACCGATGATACCTTTCAAGATATTGGACAAAAAACTAAAGGAGTT
Source organism: Dolichospermum planctonicum (assembly GCF_005402965.1). Taxonomy (GTDB): domain Bacteria; phylum Cyanobacteriota; class Cyanobacteriia; order Cyanobacteriales; family Nostocaceae; genus Dolichospermum; species Dolichospermum planctonicum. Next base: position 25,965 of record NZ_BJCF01000019.1, on the reverse strand, counting down.
TTAAATAGTGTTTGTGAAGGTTTATATTATCTAATTAAGAGTGAAAAACATAATCAAATTATTGCAACTGCTTCTACTCAGTCCTTGAAAAAAACCGACTATGGAGATACTTTAAAACATTTAGAAAAAATCTTTCGTGACGCATATAACAGTAAAAATAATACGGTTTTTCCTGAGAAAATGCAGAATATTTCTCGTCGGATGAAACATCTATTTATTATGATAGATGAAATTACTGGGGATGAAGGAGGAGTAGAATTTTTAGCAGGCATTCACAAAATAGTTAAAGACTATAAACTCACACATCCTGAAAATGGTTTCAATACTAAAATCATTGTTGCTGATGCTTCTATTGTGGATAAAAATGTGATTTGTCAACATTTAGAAGACAGTACCCCCGAACCAAATAAAATCTTTTTTCGCAAAACAGAGTCAAATATTCAACCTTTATCTGTGGAGTCTTTTACATTTAATAATTTACCATCTATCATCATTAATACTAATACCTATCCTGCAAAAAGTTTAACTATCAATTATCAAATCATTATTGAATCTCGTAAATTTATCAATAAAACCAAACTCAAAGATAAATCTCCATTAGAGGAAAAAGTCAAAGAACAAATTATTAAAGATATTGAAACTTTATTCCGAAATTCTGAAATAGAACAAATTATAGTTTACATCCAAAATAAACCCAAATTAGCGGAAATAATTGATAAAATTCAACAAAAATTAAAACCAGAGAACTTTGTTAAAAATACCCATTATTTAGAAATACACGCGAATATTTCTGAACAAGAAAAACAGGAAATTAAACAATATCAAGAAAAAGTCAAAGTTGTATTTATGACTGCTTCAGGAAGTCGTGGTTTATCATTTCCTAAAGCAACCCACATTTTAGTAGAAATTCCTAAGTTTGAAATTGAAAAAAACCTCATGGAAATTATTCAAGTTATGTACCGAGGACGGGGAAATGATATCATAGACAATCAAGATAAATATCTAAATTTCTATTTAGCTGAACGTGCAACTTATCATGAAGATGAACCGCAAATTTCTGTACAAGAAAGTGCTTTAAGTTTATTAAATATTCTCTTAATTCTCAAAGCATCTATGATGACGAGAATCCAAGGTTATGGTATGATTGGAAGAAAAGAATATATTTTAATTCCTATTGGGGGAAAGTCGGTTTTTGCTGCGGGAGAAAGTTTTTCTAGTCAAATTGAAAATCTCATTTCTCAACTGAAAAAGGAATATCAAAGAAATAAAAGTCATGTATCTTTAAAACAAGCATATACCAGTTTAGAATCATTAATGAAAGATGGTGATTTTGTAGTAGAAAAAAATACAGAAGCAAGTTATTTAACTATTAGGGAAAGTTTTAATAACAACTTTTTAGAACTTGCAAAAACTTTTGATAAATTACTAGATTTTAAACCTTTGGAATTAGGTTATATTAGTGGAGGTTTATTAATAGTACCTACTAAAGACATTGAAGAGTATTATCAAATGCGGTTATTAGATATTGAGAAATATGCTAATTCTCAATTATGGGAAAATTTGCAAAATATTAGTAGAAGTAAGATTTATCCCGAAAGTTTGACTTATGCAGTGAGAGATGCTATAGAATTAGTAGCAAGATTGAGAAATGCACCTCCAAAAACTCAGAATTTCGTTCAGAAAAGTCAACATCATGATCAATATTATGCTTTACCATTATTTGCGTTTATTAGTGGTAAAGTGATGAAAGAATATTTTGAAAACGAAACTCAAGAACCAGAAGATCAACGTTTTAAAGATATTTTATCTACCTATGTTCGCTTATTATATCCTGTGGGAAACATTTTACCAATAGGTCATAATTATCAAGAATTTCCATTTGTTGTGTTTAGAAGTTATAGTTTACAAGAAATCAGAAATAAAGTTTTTACAGAAAAGTACCTGTTAAATTCCCATGAATTAAACGTTCTTAATTTAATTCTTTCCCTCTAACCTCAATTAATCAAGAAAATAGTTTCACGGTTTAAGAGTAAGAAGTATTGACAAGCATCGAAAAATCTGGTATGCTAGATACCGACGAGGAAGAACTATCCTCGTTGTATAAGCACGACAAAACTGGACAAGACGAATTAGGAACTGCTCTCGGTGTCTCCGCGAGAGAAAAAACTCCCCTAACTCAAGAAAATAGTTTCACGGTTTAAGAGTAAGAAGTATTGACAAGCATCGAAAAATCTGGTATGCTAAATACCGACGAGGAAGAACTATCCTCGTTGTATAAGCACGACAAAACTGGACAAGACGAATTAGGAACTGCTCTCGGTGTCTCCGCGAGAGAAAAAATGATTAAACAATAAACTCATCGTAAACAACGAATGGCTTCCAACATCCCCCTCGCTTTATTCAGAGTTTCCTCATATTCCCTTTCCGGTTCTGAGTCAGCTACCAAACCCGCACCCGCTTGGACAGTTACAGTCTGATTATGTAATACCATAGTTCTAATAGCGATCGCAGTATTCAATTGTCCTTCAAAATCATAATAGCCATATACACCAGAATATACACCTCTGCGACTCGGTTCTAACTGATTAATAATTTCCATAGCGCGGATTTTGGGCGCACCGCTGACAGTTCCCGCAGGAAAACACGCTTTAAGTAAATCCCAGGCGGTTTTACCAGGTGCTAACTTACCCACCACATTACTGACAATGTGCATCACATGAGAGTAGCGTTCAATGATCATTAATTCATCAACTTTCACACTACCGCTGCTGCATACCCGCCCTAAATCATTGCGTCCTAAATCTATTAACATCACGTGTTCGGCGATTTCCTTGGGGTCTTGAAGTAAATCTTCCGCAAAGGTCGCATCTTCTTGGCTATTCTTCCCTCTAGGTCGAGTTCCCGCAATGGGTCGCACTGTAGCGATAATTTCTCCTTGATCATCGCGTTCAGCTTTCACCATGATTTCGGGACTAGAACCGATAATTTGCCAGTTCTGGAAGTTAAAATAGGCCATGTAAGGTGAGGGATTGATTTGACGTAAAGAACGATACAAAGCAAAGGGATCACCTGTATATTCTGTGGATAAGCGTTGAGAAATGACTACTTGAAAAATATCACCAGCTTTAATGTATGCTTTCGCTTTTTCCACACTAGCGCAAAATTCTGGGCGGGTAAAGTTACTGCTATATTCCTCTATTCCCCCTTTACCCCTGTTTCTAGGTGCTGTCCAGGATAATTTGGTCTTTTCAGGTGATAGAGGTAAAGATAGCTTTCTGACCATTTCCTGAATGCGATCGCTCGCCTCTTGATATGCTACCTTTAAATCAATTGAATTACGTAAATCTGCGTAGGCGATCGCCCAAATTTTCCGTTTTACCTGGTCAAAAATCAATAACTGATCGACCTGCATCCATAATCCATCAGGGATATTTCGCTCATCTTGGGCATGAATTGGTACACGCTGCTCAATCCAATTTATTAATTCATAACCCCAAAACCCAAATAAACCGCCAATTCCTGAAGGTAGCTCCGGTAATTTTACTGGTTGATAAGGTGCTAAACATTCAGATAAAACTGCAAACGGATCACCTATAAAAACTTGTTGAGAACCATCTCGATGTATTTGCGTAGTTTGATCACCCCTTGCTTCCAAAATCCACAAAGGATCACAACCCAATAAACTATAACGTCCTAACTTTTCCCCACCTTCCACCGATTCCAGCAAAAAGCTATAAGGTTGATCCGCACATACTTTATACCAAGCAGATACAGGCGTATCTAAGTCGGCTATCCATTCCTGATACAAGGGGACAAAATTACCTTGGCTAGTAAGCTTCTGAAACTGCTCGAAATCGGGGAATATCATAAATAAATAATTAGAAATTAACAATTAAAAATTCGCCAACAAGTTTTTTGTCATGGGTAAGGGGGCAAAGTTTTCTCCCCATTACCCATTACCTATCACCTACTCACGATTAAACATCGTGAGTAGCTTTACCGCTGAACTTGATTTGTGCGGGATTGGGGTTTTGACCGATTCTGCGGGGTACGTGACGAACCATAGAACGTCCAGCATTTACCTTTTCAGGGAAGACACCATCAGCAGGGTGAATCATAGTGGTTTCGCCACTTGGTAAAATGCGGTAAACCTTGTAATCGGTGATTTTGAACTTGCGAAGTTGCGCGCCTAAAGCAATACCGTACTCTTTGCGAGCAATGTAAAGTAGGTTTTCGCCTTTAACCATCTTAGCCGCGCCACCAGTGGGCATTTCAAACACTTGCTCTTTGGGGCTAGTCCAGGTGATAGCGTACTTTTCTTCTACTTCGGCTTTTGTGAGTAGACCACCAGTGCTGCCACCAAAGATTGGGGTTTTGCCAGTCAGAGTTGCCATAATCTATCTCTTGTAGGTTTTTAGGGCATACTAACATCGGATCTCGACTTATGTTGCGATCGCGTTATAGACTGTAACAGTTTTTAGTAATTAGCAATTAATTCAGTGGATAACTTATTTGCCTCTTACCTCTTCCCTAGCTACCCTGGACAATGGGAATTGTAAAATGTAAGTGACTACCTTGGTCTTTACCTGCGGACTGAGCCCAAATTTTTCCGCCCCAGCCATTGACAATTTGCCGACAAATTGCTAAACCCAATCCAGTTCCACCTGTCGTCCGCCGCAATGCCCCTTCCTCCTGGTAAAAGCGGTCAAAAACGATTTCTAGACAATTTGGTTCAATTCCCCTCCCTGTATCCGATATGATGACTTCTAGAGTCTCCTGAACACTGCTAATGGCTTTAATAGTAATCTTCCCTGAAACCGGAGTAAATTTACAAGCATTATCTATAAGTTTGGCTAATACTTCCACCAACCAATCACCATCAGCCCTCACTAAAGGTAAGTTTTGGGGAATTTGGATTTTAATTTGCGGTAGCTGTTCTTGGTTAGAGCGCGTCCGTAAGCGACTCAGTGCTAAATCTACACATTCTTGGATGGTTAATGATTCAGGATGCCATTCTACTCGGCCACTTTCTAAGTTAGAAAGGGTTAAAAAGTCTTGTACCAGTTTCCGCATTCTTTCTGAATCAGAAAGTGCTGTATTCAACATCACTTGTTGCAATTCCCGAGGCATATCTGGTTCTGTTGCCAAGCTTTCTAAACAAACTTGAATGGTAGATAGAGGGGTGCGAAGTTCATGGCCAGTAATAGCAATTAAATTTCTCCGGGTTCGGTCTAAAGCTTCTAGTTGTTGGTTGAGTTCTTCTAAATTGGCAAAAGATTCCGCTTGAATCAACGCTGCACCAATTTGAGTCGCTATGGCTTGTACTAAGTCTACTTCCCCTGATTGCCACTCATGGGCAGGAAAATAGCAATGATGTAACTCCACAATTCCCAAAAGTCGTCCTTGATATAATACAGGTTCTATTAACCAAGAACGCACCCCAAAGCGCCGGACAATTTTGGATAAAGTCGGTGATTTCTTGACTTGACTATCTGTTTGCGTATCAACTACACATACTCCCTCCCCCCGCTTTACTATCTGCTGAAATAGAGGATTATGTTGTAACTCCCAACTTTGCCCCAGTACAGATGTGACATCAGAATTTAAAAATTCATGTTCAATTACGGCTTTACCATCTGTGGATTGAGCTCGATAAATTAGACACCGACAGGTTTGTAAGTGTTGACCCAACTCTTGAGCCGCAGCTTCGAGAATTTCCCGTGGATCAAGCGATCGCCTAATTGCTGTACTAATGGAATTTACTAACCTTTCTTTCCGAGCTTGAGCCGCAATTGAACGGTAAGCTTTATGTAGTTTATACTGACTAGCTTGCAGATATGTTACCAACCTTTGCACAAAGGGATCTGTATCAATATCACAAGCATATTCATGGCTAGAATTAACTCCTGACTTGTTTATTAATTCACCAATTCCAAACCGCTGCTTAACTTTATCAACCTTTACCGCTAAATCCGGCCGATAAACCTTAATTCTATCTAATAACAATTGGGCAGCCTTTAGACACGCTCCTTTTTCCGATGTCCAAATTCCCTCAAATCTTCGCGCTGTATCCATATCCAAACTAGGAGTCATCTCTGGGATATGTTGATTTTTGGACAGAGAACCAAGACTTTCACGGCAGATCAAACAGCTAGAATAGTTATCAGCAACTACTACTAAATGCCATTCTTGAGTTAACCCATCATCAGGCTCAAAAGCTATTTTTTCATAGTCATCAGCAGCTTGAGCAAACTCGGTCTCTGGTGCAGATAATACATATATTTGATTACTTTTTTCCCCAAGTCGTTGATAACGATGGGCTTCTTGACGATAGAATCGCTCTTTCTGGAAACTAGCAATGATCAAGGGTTGGTCTAAATTAGCTGCCAAAACCTGATCTTCTATGGCATGGGAGAGCGCCGTTAGTGAAGCCTTAAAATATAACTGGGGTCGCAGATAGGGAAGTGACTTGAGTAAATCACTCAGTATGGAAGTCGAAATGCTCATGAATATATTTAAACGCCCAATCTAGACAAGATTCACGTTACTGGTCAGTGGTCAGTGGTCAGTGGTCAGTGATCATTGGTTAATTAATACCAAAAATGCTAAAATCCTCAAAACAGGCGATCGCGCAAGCAGTTCGCTTTTTGAGTTCCCAACTTGCGGACACCATTTGAAATATAACATAGTCTGTATTAAATCCCCCCTCTATTTCACAATCAAGGGGGTGATTAAGTGGGATTAAGCCGTAAAATACTTCGCTGCTGGGTGATAAGCAATAATCGCCGTTGTAGACTGTTCAGGATAAAGTTGTTCACTTTCATCCATGTACATCTTCATTCTCTCAACCTCCAACAACCGTAACTGCTTAAACTGGTCCTGAATATTCGGACAAGCCGGATAGCCGAAACTATACCGAGAACCTTGATAACGCTGCGCCAGAATATCCCGAATATTATCCGGTTCAGAATCACCAAAACCCAACTCCCGGCGGATTCTAGCGTGAGTCCATTCGGCTAAAGCCTCCGCCACCTGCACGGCAATACCATGAAAATACAAATAATCAGTATATTGATTATTAGCAAACAGCTTTTGAGCAAATTCCGTGGCCACTTCTCCCACAGTCACCGCTTGCATAGGGAAAACATCCACAATTCCCAACTCCTTTGGTGCAAAGAAATCTGCAATACATAACCTATTCAAAGACTTCTGACGCGGAAACTCAAAACTAACTCTTACCTCCGTGTCCTCTGTGCCTCGGTGGTTTGTCGTTTCATAAATCAATAAACTATTCCCCACAGACTGACAAGGAAAATACCCATAAATCACGTGAGGGTGCAATAAATTTTCCTCAATAATTCGCCGTTTCCACTCCTCTAAAACCGGGTAAACTTTATCAGCTAAAAACCCTTGATATTCTTCCTTAGATTGTTCCTTGGGTTTACGGAATTGCCATTGTCCAGCCACCAAAGCTTGCAAATCCAAATACCAAAATAATTCCTCCACAGAAATATCATCAGGTTGTAAAAACTGCGTTCCCCAAAAAGGTGGTTGAGGACGTGCAATATCTACAGCCACAAAATCAGAACGCCGCGTATCAACCTCTTTTTTAATGTCAGTATTATCTATTGTGGGGTGGGAATTTTGCCCACCTTTTTCCTCAACTGATTCATGTCCATTTTCCGCAGCTTCATCCAAAAACCCTTGTAAATCATCCCAATTGCCTCCTATTTTGGCCGGCATTAATTTATCCATAAAATGCAAATCAGAAAAGGCATCCTTACCGTAAATAACCTTACCTTGGTAAGTATTTTGGCAATCTTGATAAACAAACTTAGGAGTTAAAGCCGCACCACCTAAAATCACGGGAACAGTAATACCCTTTTCATTGAAAGTCTGTAAATTCTCCTTCATAAAAGCGGTGGATTTTACTAATAATCCACTCATGGCAATACAATCAGGTTGATACTGTTCGTAAGCTTGAATGATGTTTTCTACAGATTGCTTAATGCCCAGGTTAATCACTTTATAACCATTGTTAGATAAAATGATATCCACCAGGTTTTTACCAATATCATGTACATCACCTTTGACAGTAGCAATTACAAAAGTTCCTTTGGCATTATTACCAGATTCCGACTTTTCCATAAACGGTTCTAAATAAGCAACCGCAGCTTTCATGGTTTCCGCTGATTGTAACACAAAAGGTAATTGCATTTGTCCAGAACCGAACAATTCCCCCACAACTTTCATCCCGTCTAATAAGAAAGTATTGATGATTTCTAGGGGAGGATATTGTTCTAAAGCTTTTGTCAATTGGGTTTCTAAACCAATGCGTTCACCGTCAATAATATGCCGTTTTAAACGTTCTTCAATTGGTAAATTTTCATCAATTCCAGTATTACGTTTAGTTTTGACTCCTGCAAAAATTGTTGTTAATTCTCCTAAAGGATCATAAACGCAGACATTACCATCAAATCTGCGTTCATCGTAAATTAACTGTCGACAAACTTCTTGATGTTGAGGTTCGATTTTAGTAAGTGGTAAAATTTTACTCGCGCTGACAATTGCTGCATCCATGCCCGCATTCATAGCTTCATGCAAAAACATGGAATTTAGTACCATCCGCGCTGCTGGATTTAAGCCAAAGGAAATATTAGAAACACCCAACACGACATGACTCCCGGGCAATTCTTGGCGAATACGACGAATTGATTCTATTGTCGCCTTACCATTTTCCCGATCTTCTTCAATGCCAGTAGAAATAGGTAGAGCTAAAGTATCAAAGAATATTTCTGTAGGAGCAATACCATATTCTACAGCTTGACGGTAAGCACGTTGGGCAATTTGAAATTTTTTGTCCGCAGTCCGGGCCATGCCATCTTCATCAATTGTCCCAATAATTACACCAGCACCGTATTTTTTAGCTAATTCTAGGACTTTCAAAAATCGTGGTTCACCATCTTCGTAATTAGTAGAATTGAGCAAACACTTACCACCAGCGACTTTTAACCCCGCCTCCATTTTTTCCCACTCGGTGGAATCAAGCATTAAAGGTAGTGTAACATTATTAACTATTCTAGAAACCAACTCGTGCATATCACGCACGCCGTCCCGTCCCACATAGTCAACGTTAACATCTAGGATATGTGCGCCTTCTTTGACTTGACTCCGCGCCATTGATACTAAACCATCCCAGTCTTCAGTATTCAGTAAATCACGGCATTTTTTAGAACCACTGGCGTTGAGACGTTCACCAATAATCAAGAAAGAATTATCTTGGTTGTAGGCTTGAGTAGTATAAATTGATGCCGCTGCTGGTTCTAAACTCGGCTGTCTAACTTTCGGTTTTAACTCCTTGGCAATTTCCGCCAATTGTTGAATGTGTGCTGGCCGTGTCCCACAGCAACCCCCAATCACTTGGACACCTAAGTCTTCGATAAAGTGCATCAACGACATCCGTAATTCAACGGGTGTTAATCTGTAATGTGCTTGACCACCAACGTTTTCCGGTAAACCCGCATTGGGAATACAAGAAACTACGAATGGGGAATGTTCTGATAAATACTTGATATGTGGTTTCATCAAGTCAGGACCAGTGGCGCAATTTAAGCCCAGAATATCAATGGGGTAAGGTTCTAAAATTGTGAGAACAGCGTTGATTTCTGTACCTACTAGCATTGTCCCCATGCTTTCCATGGTGACAGACACCATTAATGGTCTTCTTTCCCCTTTTTTACCAAAAACTTCCTCAATTCCATTCAATGCAGCTTTAATTTGCAGCACGTCTTGGCAGGTTTCTACCAGGAATAAATCCACACCACCATCAAACAGGGCTTCTGCGTGTTCTGCAAAAGAGGCTTTCATTGTGTCAAAATCAATATGTCCCAAGGTGGGGAGTTTGGTTGTAGGTCCAATAGAACCAGCGACAAATCTAGGTTTTTCGGGGGTGGAAAATTCCGCAGCGACGCTTTTGGCTAGTTCTGCGGCGGTTTTGGTCAGATAATAAGCCTGGTCTGCTAGGTCGTATTCTGCTAGGACTATGGACATAGAACCAAAGGTATCAGTTTCAATGACATCAGCACCAGCCGCCAGAAAATCACGGTGAACTTTGGCGACGGCTTCCGGCTTACTATGAACTAGGTATTCGTTACAACCTTCATATTGCGCACCTCCAAAGTCTTCAGCCGTGAGGTTCTGACTTTGTAGGTTTGTTCCCATAGCACCGTCAAAAACGATAACGGGACGTTCTGGACTATGTAGATGTTTGAGAAAGGGATGGGTCATAATTGTGTTAAAAAAATAGTGTTGGTTTTGTTATCTTAGACTTATTTTATGATCTTCTCAGATTTTGATGGCTATGTTTCGCGCAAAGGCGCAACTAAGCAAAGGCGCAAAACTACCAGAAGTGATATTAGCTATATTATCAGTATTGAAAAATATGAAATTTAGAGATTGGGCGACTAGAGTTTTACTGATTTTTCTTATGTTGGCTGCGTTAATTTTGGCACTATTTATTGGTGGTGCAAGAAATCCACAAGATCAGACAAATTCACGAAATTCGACAGACAAATCCTGGAATCAATATCTACCACCGCAGTTACAGTCAGTATTAAATATTAGGGAAAGGAAAAGAACACCATCTCCAGTCAACAATCATCAAATTAATCTTGTATACACAACTACTAATGAATTTAGCGAATATAAACCGGATCTTAGACAGTTTAAGGTTGATCCTAGCAATTATGGCGATCGCTATACCGCAGATATTCATGGTCTACCTCTCAATAATCAAGCTATTATAGTCCTTCATGAAACCAGTAATTCAACTTCTAGCGCCATTAATTTTTTTCAAACTCCTCATGATGATGAAAGTGTTCAAGCTAGTTATCACGCTATAATTACTTTACAAGGAACGGTTGTTTATTTAGTTCCTCCAGAAAAACGCGCTTTTGGGGCTGGTAATTCAGTATTTAAAGGTGTTAATGGCGTGGAAACTGTCCAAACTAATCCTAGTTTACCACCATCTGTGAATAATTTTGCTTATCATGTCTCTCTAGAAACCCCTCCTGATGCTTGGGGGAAGAATAATATCGATCAACATAGCGGTTATACTGAGGCTCAATATGATTCTTTGGCTTGGTTAATTGCTCAAAGTCAAGTTCCAGATGATAGAATTACTACTCATCGTGCTGTAGATGTGGCAGGTAAAAAAGTTGATCCTTTAAGTTTTGATAGTGATAAGTTTTTTAAAAAATTACATTCTTTTCGCCAATTAAAAACTTTTAACAATGCGAAAAATAACGTTAGTGAGTAAAAACATAAATTTTTCTCCCTCAAAGGCACGAATTCACCACGAATAAGAGTGTAAAGCATAATTTTCTGATTTTTATACTTCAATATGGCTATGATCAGATAGATTATCAGCAGCATTCAAAAAATTAACGATTTATTAATTGTTGTTAAAGATTGCTGTAAAAATTAACTATATTGTAACTATTACAATTCTTCTGTATCGCAATCAAGAAAGATTGTTGACTACTCTCAAAATTTTGGTAAAAACCAAAAATCTTTCAGAATTTACTACAGAAGTATTCTTACAAAAACTAAAAAGACTAAATATTAATCTTGTTTTATTATCAGATATTTTTAAAACATCGCAATAATAAACAGAAGCACTGAATAATAATACATAAAAGCAATTATACATCGTAATTACAAAACATTACAAAAATAAAATCATAAAACTATTGACTTATAATTGAATATATGTTATAATAAAGCTAACAACAAAAAACTATTTTAAATTTTAGCTAAATAGTAGAACGTGTTAACGTTAGCGTAATGCACTTAAATAGTAAAGTGTGTTATGACTAGTTTTTAATCTTTCAAACTCCCAAATTATTTTATAGCAATAACACACTTTACTTAATATTTACTATTTAGTTCTGACTTACGCACGAGTTACAGAATAAACTAACCACTCCAAACACAAAAAACACAAAAAAATAAGGGTTTGAGGAATATTTTGCGTAAGTCATGAGTTATAAATAGCCTAAAAGTAAAATATTTATCAATAAATAATATTCAGTCAAGAAAACTATGCAAAAATAAATAAACGTTTTACAAAAAAATCAGAATATAATGCTGAACTATTATCATTAAATCAAAAAAGATTGCAACAACAAACAAAAGCATCAGATCACAATACATAAAGACAAATTAGTGAACAAAAAATAATTATATAAAAAATATAAATAAAAGATTGTCAAAATAAACATCGTATAGTAGACTAATAGAATTATTTATAACAACAAAATTAATATGCCAGCCCCAGATACAACCCGTCGGATTACACCTAACACAATTCAGCAAGATATAGACTCCTATAATGGACTCACAGCCGTTATTGGTTATGCCACTGGTCGCGTAGAAGCTACACCAGAAGCATTACAGAAAGCATACACAGAAATGGTAACAAAACAACAAGAAGAAACTGAAAAACAAGCATTATTTAAAGCCGCCGCAGATGCAGCAAAACAAGCAGAATGGGAGTTCCATAAAGCCGTTTTAGCTATGAAAGAAGCAGTAAAAGGTCAATTTGGGTCAGATAGTGATGCAGCCCAAGCAGTAGGCTTTAAAAAAAAATCAGAAAGGAAACGCCCCACCAAAAAGAAAATGGATTAAATGAACCACAAAGACGCAAAGGACGCAAAGGAAGAAAAAAGAACAAAGATATGGGTAAGATATAAAACACAATTTTATCTCTGCTCCTCTGCGTCTCTGCGTGAGAAAAAACTAAATCTTATATATCTGAAGATGCTTCTATTAACTTCATAGTGTTTTGAGTCGCTGTCACCTTCACAGGCTGTTTTTTATGAAAAGTTAAACCAGTTTCACCCATATCAATCAAGATGGTATCACCAGAAATAAAAGTATTCTCCAGTAATTTGGTGGCTAGAGGATTTTCGACCTCTCGTTGAATTGACCGTTTTAACGGACGTGCGCCATAAACCGGATCATAGCCAGCTTCTACAAGATGATCACAAGCGGCTTGTGATATCTCAAAGGAGATTTTTTGTTCTTTAAGTAGATTTTCCACCCGTTTGAGTTGAATACGGATAATATGACCCATCTCTGAACGATTAAGAGTATGAAAGAGAATAATGTCATCAACGCGGTTCAGAAATTCAGGACGGAAGTGACTTCGCAAACTTTCCATGACTTTATTCCGCATCAAATCATACTGGGAATCATCGCCGGAGACATCTAAAATATGTTCACTCCCAATGTTGCTAGTCATGACTATGACAGTATTTCGGAAATCTACAGCCCGTCCTTGGGAATCAGTAACTCTACCATCATCCAAGACTTGCAATAAAATATTAAATACATCGCGATGGGCTTTTTCCACTTCATCGAACAGTACCACCGAATAAGGATGTCTGCGAATTGCTTCGGAAAGTTGTCCCCCTTCTTCATAACCCACATATCCTGGAGGCGCACCGACTAAACGAGAAACTGAGTGTTTTTCCATGTACTCGGACATATCCAAACGCACCAAAGCATCCTCTGAATCAAAGAGAAATTGAGCTAAAGCGCGAGCCAGTTCAGTTTTACCCACGCCAGTTGGTCCCATAAACAAAAATGACCCAATAGGTCGAGAGGGGTCTTTCATCCCCGCGCGGGCGCGGCGAATCGCCGCAGAGACGGCGGAAACGGCTTCTTCTTGACCTATTACCCTTTCATGTAAATGACTTTCTAATTTGAGTAATTTTTGTCTTTCCGATTCTAAAAGCCGATTTACGGGGATTCCTGTCCATTTTGCCACAATTTCGGCAATATCGGCTTCGGTGACTTGTTCGCGCAGCAGGGTAGAACCTTGGGTTTGAATTTCTGATAGTTGGGTTTCTTTGCTTTCCCGTTCCCTTTGTACGCCCTCTAATTTACCATACTTGAGTTGGGCAGCTTTATTTAAATCATAATCTCGTTCTGCTTGTTCAATTTGTATCCTTAGCGTATCCTCTTCTTTTTTTAAAACGCTAATTGCTTCTAATAACTGCTTTTCTCCTTGCCATTTTTGATTAAATACTTCCTGTTTAACTGTTAAACTGGCAATTTCTGCCTGAATTCGTTCTAATCGTTCTCTAGTTGGGGAAATACTCTGTTCTTCTCTCGATAATGACAGCTTTTCCATTTCTAGCTGCATTAATCTTCTATCAATGGTTTCTAATTCCGCAGGTTTAGAAGTAATCTCCATTTTTAATTTCGCTGCTGCTTCGTCAACTAAGTCTATGGCTTTGTCTGGTAGAAATCTATCCGCAATATAACGCGCTGACAAGGTTGCAGCAGCCACTAAAGCAGAATCAGAAATTTTGACGTTATGATGCACTTCATAACGCTCTTTTAAACCTCGCAAAATAGAAATTGTGTTTTCTACTGTTGGTTGGTCTACATATACCTGTTGAAAACGTCTTTCTAATGCTGCATCTTTTTCAATAAATTTGCGATATTCATCTAAAGTGGTTGCACCAATACAACGCAATTCACCACGGGCTAACATGGGTTTAAGTAAATTACCAGCATCCATAGATCCTTGTTGATTAGAACCAGTACCGACAACGGTATGGAGTTCATCAATAAATAAAACTACTTGCCCATTGGATTCCGTAACTTCACGTAGGACGTTTTTTAAACGGTCTTCAAATTCACCTCTATATTTGGCACCAGCAATCAAACTACCGATATCTAAAGAGATTAGTTGGCGATTCTTTAAAGACTCAGGAACGTCACCATTCACCATTCTTTGGGCTAAGGCTTCAGCGATCGCAGTTTTACCGACTCCTGGCTCACCAATTAATACAGGGTTATTTTTGCTACGACGAGATAAAACCTGAATTACCCGACGAATTTCATCATCTCTACCGATAACCGGATCTAACTTTCCGGCTTTGGCTTGTTCTGTCAAATCTCGTCCAAATCTTTTTAAAGCTTCATCAGGTACATCTACTTCTGCTTTAGGAGATGATTTTAGTTTTTGACTATTGCGAGTAGATTTAACTCCCAGTTCTACTTGAGCGATATCTATATTTAAGCTTTTAAATAAGCGTTTACCAATCCGTTCATCATCAGCAAAGGCCAAAATTATATGTCCTTCCGAGATTTCCTCCTCCTTCATTTTGGCTCTAATTTCATTAGCTTTATCTAAAAGCAAATCCAAATTACGCCCCAGGTAAAGTTGATCACTTTTCCCCACCTTAGGTTGACGTTGAGTAAAAGCCTCTAATTGTTGTTTAAATCGGACAGAATCAACCTCCGCGCGGGTGAGAATGGCTGTAGCTAGGCTAGTTGGTTCTTCTAAAAGAGCAATAATTAAATGTTCAACTTCTAATTGTTGTTGTTTATAAGCGCGAACCACGTCTTGGGATTTTGTTACTGCTTCCCAGGCTGTATCAGTAAATTTATTAGGATCTGTAGGCTGCATCTTGAGAATTTTAGATTTTAGATTTGTGACTTAAGTTTATAGCTAGAATGGGTAAAGGGTAAAGAAGTTTTTATCTTCCTACCCCCCTACCTTAAATTATTCTGGAATTTTTAACTGAATCAATTCAACTTTATAACCATCTGGGTCTTCGACAAAAGCAATTACCGTTGAACCATGTTTCATAGGTCCTGGTTCTCGAACTACTTTACCACCCAATTGGCCAATGGCTTCACAGGTAGCATAAATATCATGCACACCTAAAGCGATATGACCATAAGCATTTCCTAAATCATACTTTTCTACGCCCCAATTGTGGGTGAGTTCTATGACTGAGTGGTCACTTTCTTCCCCATAACCGACAAAAGCCAGGGTAAACTCTCCCCCTGGGTAATCTTTGCGTCGGAGTAACTTCATTCCCAGGATATCACAGTAAAATTTCAAGGACTCGTCTAAATTACCTACTCGGAGCATGGTGTGTAGTAATCGCATATTCACCCTTTGTTCAATTCTTATATTTTATATCTAATCAGGAATTTTCAGGAAACTTGCGTTTAATTCTGTTTTTAATTGCTCAATTGGTAATAATTATGTATTAACTAATTTCAGCAACGGTTTGTGGTAAATGTGGTAAAATTGATGTTAATTTTAGATGGAAGAAATAATTATGATTTCATCACCTTTGATATTACATTTTCCCTCATCAATGCAAATGACAGATGAACAATTCTTTCAATTCTGTCAAGAAAACCGTGATTTACGCATTGAGAGAAATAAATTTCGAGAAATATCAATTATGCCACCAGCAGGTTCAGAAACAGGAAACCGTAATTTTAACTTAGCTGGACAATTATATGTGTGGTCAGAAAAAGATAACACAGGAATTTGTTTCGATTCTAGCACGGGATTTACACTTTCTACAGGTGCAAAACGTTCTCCTGATGCTGCTTGGATCAAATTAGAAAGATGGAATCAACTTACACCAAAACAGCAGAAAAAATTTGCACCTATTTGTCCTGATTTTGTGATTGAATTAAGGTCAGATTCTGATCAATTGCAGCCGTTAAAAGATAAAATGAATGAATATATGCAAGAACCAGAAATAAAATTAGGTTTATTAATTGACCGTAAAAATCGCCGAGTTTATATTTATCATCCTGGACAAATAGAAGAGTGTTTAGAAAATCCTGATACTGTTAGTTGTGATCCTGTTTTATCAGGATTTGTTTTGAATATGAATAAAATTTGGTAAACCAAATAAATAGAAGGAAATTATCATGCTTTCATCTCCTTTAATGTTGCAAATGCCATCATCAATGACAGATGATCAATTTTTTGAATTTTGTCAACTAAACCGTGATTTACGGATTGAGAGAAATCAATTTGGAGAAATATCAATTATGCCACCCGCAGGTTCAGAAACAGGAAACCGAGAGTTTAATATTGCTGTACAGTTAGGAATTTGGTCAGAAAAAGATGGTACAGGAATTGGTTTTTCTTCCAGTACAGGATTTACACTTTCTACAGGTGCAAAACGTTCTCCTGATGCTGCTTGGATCAAATTAGAAAGATGGAATCAACTTACACCAAAACAGCAGAAAAAATTTGCACCTATTTGTCCTGATTTTGTCATTGAATTAAGGTCAGCTTCTGATAATTTGCCACCTTTAAAAGATAAAATGCAGGAATATATGCAAGAACCAGGAATCCAATTAGGTTTATTAATTGACCGTAAAAATCGCCGAGTTTATATTTATCGTCCTGGACAAATAGAAGAGTGTTTAGAAAATCCTGATACTGTTAGTTGTGATCCTGTTTTATCAGGATTTGTTTTGAATATGAGTAAAATTTGGTAGTGATAAAATAAATAATAATTGATATTTATAAGCTGTTTTATATTTAAAAACTTTGGTTGATATTATTTGATAATATCTGAAATAGAAAGCAAAAAAAACCTCCGAACTTCATAAAAAAACTCAGAGATTCCTGGCAATTATTACTTGTGAAAAAAGAAAAAAAAAGAAAAATAGTTAAGGTGCTGGATTAGGATAACGAGTGTGAATTGCATCTATTTCCTCTAAAACTTGTTTATCCAAAACTACATTCACACTATCTATATTTTCTTGCAATTGTTGTAAATTGGTTGCTCCAATAATTGTGCTTTTAACAAACCAGCGACTCTTCACAAAAGATATAGCTAATTGTGACGGTGTGAGATTATGCTTTTTAGCAATTTCTACATAAGCAATTATAGCTTCTTGAACATTAGGTTTTAGATAACGTTGTCCAAAACCTGGAAATAGAGATATTCTCGTATTTTCTATTGCTTGATTTTCTATGTACTTACCACTTAAAAAACCAAAAGCTAGAGGACTATAAGCCAGTAAACCAACATCTGTATAGCGAGAAACTTCTGCTAGACCTGTATCAAAGTCGCGATTTAGTAAATTGTAAGCATTTTGAATTGAAACAACTTGAGGTAGTCCCAATTGGTTAGCAATGCGAATAAACTCACTTACCCCCCAAGGAGTCTCATTGCTTAAACCCAAATAGCGAATTTTTCCCGCTTGAATAATATCAGCAAATGCTGTTAACTGTTCAGCAATGGGAACTGTTTCCCGCTCAAATTCTGGATTATAAATTGTCTGTCCAAAGGTGGGAACATAACGATCTGGCCAATGAATCTGATACAAATCTATGTAATCTGTTTGTAACCTCTGCAAACTATCATTTACTGCTTGTGAAATATTATCATAGTTAATTTTATTATTTCCACCTCTTAACCATGAAAAATGACGACCAGGACCTGATATTTTGGTAGCAACTATGATTTGATCTCGTTGCTGTTTCTGCAACCATTCACCAATATAAGTTTCTGTTTTTCCTTGAGTTTCTCCACGAGGAGGTGCGGGATACATTTCCGCAGCATCTAGAAAATTTATTCCTTGATTAATAGCGTAATCTAGTTGTTGATGTGCATCCTCAATGGTATTTTGACTTCCATAGGTCATAGTTCCTAAACAAATTTCTGAAACTTTGAGGTCGCTTGCACCGAGTTGGTTGTATTTCATAATTTTTGAATAATTCTCATCAATTCTATTGTACTATAAAAACACAGTTTACCGCCCTACTTGCAACAAGCGGTGAATTGTTTAATATTTTCTTCCTATCTCTGCTCTGCTTCCTCCGCACCTCTGCGGAAAGGGGAGCAACTGGGGAATTATTGGAATTAGCAGTAGGAAAGGATGATATTGTTTTAGGGTTTATTCGTCCTGAGTATCGGCCGTTTACAGATTTTTCTGTAGCTTAAAACAAAGTATAAAATAGAATAATAAGTTCTGGGAATAATAATTATGATAAATACTTATTCACAAATTCTTGAGGACTTAAACATTCAAACTCTTTTGTTTCTTGAACTAAACAACGAATTAGTTTATAATTAGCAGAAACAAAACATTGAGTTTCACCCTTACTAGCAGTTAAATAAACTCCAATATCTTCACGAGTAATTAATCCTAAATCTTCTATTTTGAGCCATTCCTCAGAAGTAAAATTGACATAAATAACTTGTAATTATTGCCAAATACGCGCTACAATTTGACTACCCCAATCTTTATTATACAAACGTTTAGATAATCGTAAAATTTGATCTAATAACTCTTCTGAAACGATAGCTTCTACAGAAGAAGGTTGTAAAAAACCAACTGATTCTAATATTTTTCTTTCATAACTATTCTGATTAGCCACACCAATAATATAAATATTAGTGTCTAAAAATAGACGTTGAGGGATATCATAACTCATTGTCATGCTCTGCTTTTAATAAATGTTCTTCAGCCATTTCTCTTTTTACATCTTGAACTAAATCAATAATTTGCTCATGGGAATGATATCCTTGATTATCCAAGGACTCTTTTACCTGTGCTGCTAATATTTCTAGGGGAATTAATGTTTGTTCCTGAGAGTTTTCTCGGACATTTTTGGTAACAGCTTGTGTTAAAATTAGTTTTAACTCAGTCTCTAGAGTCCGTCCATGTTGTTCTGCTTGATATCTGAGATTTTCGACTAGGTTGGGTTCTAAGTTATCTAGAATTATTTTCATATTTCATACATAGCTTGGGATTGGTTTATATTATAGCATTTTTCAGGGTTATATATCAACGCGATAGGGGTTTAGCAATGCTAAACCCCTATCTTAAAAATCAATGCACCTTACACGACTACTCTACTCAAGTGAAGCTTTTCTTTGAGTATACTCTTGTTCATTAATTAAACCACGCTCAAAGGCAATTTTCAAACTATACAATTTCTCAAAATTGTTGACTTTTTTAT
The DNA here is from genome assembly GCF_005402965.1 of Dolichospermum planctonicum. Classification (GTDB taxonomy): domain Bacteria; phylum Cyanobacteriota; class Cyanobacteriia; order Cyanobacteriales; family Nostocaceae; genus Dolichospermum; species Dolichospermum planctonicum. The sequence goes on along the minus strand of NZ_BJCF01000019.1, from coordinate 6,152 downwards.
TTAATTTAACTTGAGCAATTTCAAACTCCTCATCATCAATAACTTCTAAAGATTTAAGTTCCTCTAACTTCTTCAATTCTGCTTCGACTTCTTTTTTTATTCTTAACAAATCCTCTGCTTTATCTTGTTCAGCTTGTTTAGCTTTTAATTCTTTGATTTTTTCTAAAATCTCTATTTTTTCTGCATCTAATTTTCTAATCGGATTGAATAATTTGGCTACAGCTTCTTTACTGATTGATTCAGCTTTACGCAGATTATCTGCTTCTAATTGACCTAGTAAAGTATATTGTTTTTCCAGCTTAATTTCAATTTCTTTGATTTGAGTTTCTAATTTATTAATTTCGCTTTGTCTCTGAGAATCAACCGAGCTTTTAGTTGAAGCTTCAGCTATTCCTTCACCAAAAGATTGAGTAAGATTTTTAAAAAAGTTAGCCATGATTAGAGTCTCCTGATAATTGAATTTTTTTGATATTTGCTAGATAGATTCAAGAATTTTCTGTTTCTGAAGTTTAAATTCTTCGTCAGAAATTTCATTCGCTTCATATCTTTCCTTCAGTTCTTTAAGCAATTTAACTGCTTTATCATCGGTTTTATAACTTAAAGAAGATGAAGAAGATAGAACTGAATTCTGAAAATTAGAACTTGGTACAGATGTTGTTTTTCCTCCTAGTCTCTGACGTGCAGACCTGACAGTAATTACTTGTTCTGCTGTAATCGCACTTATACCTAAAAGAGAGATAAAATTCGTAGAATTTTCTTCAGGGTTTGAAGATGAACCCATCTTAACTAAAACACTCAAAATAATGGTATAACCAAAAATTTTCAGTGGATTAATTGCTCTATTTAAATAAATTAATCCAGCAGGAAAGAAGATAAAACTTAGCACTCCTGTAAGAATTTCATTTTTTTGAGCTAATTCACTGGTACGATTTATATCTCTTTTGCTGGGTACAAATGGATTCCAAACAGATAAATTTTCCTTGTTCATACAATTAATAGGTTTGGACTATATAAGATTAACTCATGAAATTTTAGGAGTTATCAGATAGTGAAATTATCAGATATCTCTAAAAGTCAAATTTGCATTCTTGAGAAAATATGTTTATTTGTGTACTCAAAATCTGACATATTTTACTACGATTTCTTAATTATAACAAAACATTAAATAATCAGTGATCTAAAAATATCTTATTTTATCTTTAATTCAATTAATGCAATTTAAAATAAAATGTTATGAAATGTATGATTTTATCTAAAAAGTCTGATATAATAAATAACATTAGTTAGTAATCATAGCTATTTCTTATGGATATCATAGAAGTTTTACAAATAGCTGATAATTTGGTATTCGCGGATACAGGAAAGCACTTAGATGATATTCAGGAAACGGTCATTAAGGGAGTATGGGAGGGTAAAACCTATGATAAAATTGCTGATGACTCTCATTGTAGTGAAAGTCATATTAGGAATATAGGATATAAACTTTGGCGAACTTTTTCTAATCATTTGGAACAAGATATTCATAAAAGTAATTTTCGTTCTACTCTATCACGATTAAAGTTAACATCCTCACCTATAGTTATTCAGCAAAATAATAATATTAGGTTTAATTTTTGTCCATCATATCCTCAATTGAATAAAAATGAAACCCCAAACAATAATAATCAAAATCAACAATCATTTAAACATGATTTAAAATCATCTCCTCAAATTATTCGTTTTTACGAAAGAAAAAAAGAACTAGAAAACCTAGATAATTGGATATTAAATAAAAATACGCGTCTAGTCTCAGTATTAGGATTAAATGGAATTGGTAAAACTACTTTAGTTAAAAGATTTATTGATTTAAATTTACAACAATTTGAGGTAATTATCTGGAGAAGTTTAAAATTTCCTAAGTCTCTAGATTTACTAATTGATGATTTATTAAAGATTGCTGAACAAGAAAGTCAAGAAAATACAGATAATAAGTTAAGACAATTATTAGATTTTCTGACGGAAAAAAGATGTTTGATTATTATTGATGATCTGGAAAATATTTTTGCTAGTGGTCAATTTGCAGGAAGCTATCAAAATGAATATAAAAATTATCAAACCCTTTTGACAATGATAACAGAAGTTGAACATCAAAGTAGTTTAATTTTAATCAGTCAAGAAAAATGTACAGATATGGACTTTGGAGATGAAGAATTATCTCACACTCAATATTTAGAATTATCCAGGTTACAGAATGTTGAAATTTTAAAAAATCTGGGGTTGAAAAATGAGAATAGCTGGTTAAAATTGATTGATTTATATGAAGGTAATCCTCTTTATCTAAAAGATATTGCTGTTTTAATTAAAGATATTTTTAATGGTTATGTTGATGATTTTATGGCTGAAAATAACTTAATTATTACCAAAAATATGCAATTTAACTTGAGTCAAGTATTTAATAGATTATCATCTATAGAACAGCAAATTGTTCTAGCATTAAGTAAATTTAATCAACCTGCACAGAGAGAAGATATAAAACAAAACTTAGACTTATCATCAATGCAATTGATTAATGGTTTACAATCTTTAAAACAACGGTATTTACTGAAAACAGTTGTCCAAGAAAAAGTTTTATTTAATTTATCTGCTGTATTTAAAGAGTATTTACAAATGAGATAAGTTACGGTGGGAAGGGACGAATATTTATTGCAGCTACTCATAAACTCTACTTCGATGTGCAATCAGCAAAATAGTTACCAGCACCGTATAGTTAATATTTTCGTTTAAGTTGCTCAACAGAAATTACCTTACCTTCTTTAACATTTTCTTTCGCTTTAGCAAAATCTTCTTTAAATCCTTGAATTTTCAATAACTCTTCAGTAGCATCATTATCTTGTCTATCTGCCAAATACGCCAAAAAATCAACAGCCACTAATAATCTTTCTGGTGACAGTTTATCAACATATTCTTGAATTTGTTGACGAATTTCTACTGTATTCATAAATAATCTTTGCTATTTTCTGAAAATTATAACATACAAAAATGTAGAAATATCTGTCAGAATCAGGATATCCAGGATTTGAGGATTGTCAGGATTTTGTACCTAAATATTAAAAATAGCAACTAATTTCTTCAGAAACAGTCAAGCCGTATAAATAATCCTGTACATCCTTTAATCCTGAGCATCCTGATTCTGACAAATTCCGTGTTTCTTTCCATACTCAGCGAGCATTACCACCTGTCGTGATTGGAAATCTTCTTTAATCTCAGGCAAAAAATTCTGTTATCGGCATAAGCTAACGATTGGGTTATTAGTAAACTGTAAAGGTTAAACCCACAGCGCACACCGAGAATTAAGGATAAATCAGAAATGACGAAATTCCTAGATACTGCTATTGAAGCCATTGTCGCCCGCGAAATCCTCGACTCACGCGGTAGACCAACCATTGAAGCCGAGGTACATTTAGCTAATGGCGCTATCGGACTGGCACAAGTTCCTAGCGGGGCTTCTACGGGTTCATTTGAGGCTCATGAATTGCGTGATGGTGATAAAAGCCGTTATGGGGGTAAAGGCGTACTCAAGGCTGTCCAGAATGCCAATGAGGTACTAGCTCCCAAGTTACTAGGTTTGGATGCTCTCAACCAAGAAGCCCTAGATAAATTGATGATTTCCCTAGATGGTTCACCCAATAAGGCCAATTTGGGAGCAAATGCAATTTTGGGCATTTCCTTGGCTGCTGCAAAGGCTGGTGCGGAGTCTTTAGGTATTCCTCTCTATCGCTATTTAGGTGGACCTTTGGCGAATTTATTACCTGTCCCTTTAATGAATGTGATCAATGGTGGAGCGCACGCAGCTAATAATGTAGACTTTCAAGAGTTTATGATTGTCCCCATTGGCGCTCCTTCTTTTAAGGAAGCTTTGCGTTGGGGAGCGGAAGTATTTGCTACTCTCAGCAAGGTGTTAGATGATCAAGGTTTGCTGACGGGTGTGGGTGATGAAGGTGGTTTTGCACCTAATCTAGAATCTAACCAAGTAGCTTTAGAATTGTTGGTAGCAGCGATTAAACAAGCTGGTTATAAGCCTGGGGAAGAAGTAGCCTTGGCTTTAGATGTGGCTGCAAGTGAATTTTACAAAAACGGCCAGTATGTTTATGATGGTAAACCCCATGCACCAACTGAGTTTATTGATTATTTAGCGGAATTAGTTGATCAATATCCTATTGTATCTATTGAAGATGGTTTACATGAGGAAGATTGGCAAAGTTGGCAATTACTGACTGAGAAATTAGGCTCAAAGGTGCAATTGGTGGGTGATGATTTATTTGTTACCAATGCAACCCGCTTACAAAAGGGTATTGAACAAAAAGCAGGTAATTCGATTTTGATTAAATTGAATCAAATCGGTTCACTCACTGAAACTTTGGAAACCATTGATTTAGCAACTCGCAACGGTTTCCGCTCAGTAATTAGCCATCGGTCTGGGGAAACAGAAGATACAACTATTGCTGATTTAGCTGTAGCTACTCGCGCTGGTCAAATTAAAACCGGTTCTCTGTGTCGCAGTGAACGGGTAGCTAAGTACAATCGCTTGCTCCGTATTGAGCATGAATTAGGCGATCGCGCCATCTATGCTGGTACTATTGGTTTAGGACCAAAATAGGTTACAGGTGACAGGTTACAGGTGACAGGTTACAGTAAAAAAAACGTAAGAGGTTTAATAAATATCTTTCTGTTCCCTGTTCCCTGTTCCCTTGTCAGTTGTCAATTGTCAATTGTCAGTTGTCAGTTGTCAATTGTCAGTTGTCAGTTGTCAGTTGTCAGTTGTAAAACGTGAATTACCAATTACCAATTACCCATTACCAATTACCCATTACCCATTACCCATTACCCATTAAGGATAAAACCCAATTTTAGGTAGTCCCAAGGTTTCATCCCAGCCTAGCATCAGGTTCATACATTGAATTGCTTGTCCCGCTTGACCTTTAATCAAGTTATCAATCGCTGACATAACAATCACCCGGCCGGTGCGGCGATCAACTTCTATACCAATGTAGCAGGAATTACTTCCACACGCCCATTTGGTTTGGGGATAAGTACCACTGTTACAGATTTTTACCCAGGGAGAATTGCGATAAAAGGCGTTATAGATGGTAATTAAATCATCACGGACTAAACCGGGATCACGCATGGTAGCATAGACAGTGGCTAAAATCCCCCGCACCATGGGGATTAAATGGGGTGTAAATTGAATTTTAACTTCATGTCCGGCTAATTCGCTACAAATTTGCTCGATTTCTGGGGTGTGGCGGTGTCTAGCAACGTTATAAGCACCCAGGGAGTTATCAGCTTCCGCTAACAGCAGGTTAACTTTGGCTTGTCTTCCGCCCCCAGATGTGCCAGATTTAGCATCAATGATAGCTGTTTCGGGAACTATTAAACCTTGTTTTAACAGAGGAGACAATGCCAGTAAACTGGCTGTAGGATAGCAACCAGGACAGCCGACCAGATTCGCGTCAGCAATGCGCGAGCGGTATAATTCTGGTAGACCATAAACTGCTGTTGCTGCTGTAGTGCGATCGCTTCTTTCTGTCCCATACCAAGTAGTATAAGTCTTCAAATCACTAAAGCGATAATCGGCACTCAGATCCAGTACCTTAGAACCTTTTTCTATAAGTTTAGGAGCGATTTGGCAAGCGAGTCCATTGGGTAAAGATAAAAATACCACTTGACAACGACTAGCAATGATGTCCGGTTCTACAGCTTCAATAGGTAATTCTACTATATTACCAAAATGTGGGTAAAGGTCAGCAAAGGATTTACCTGCACTGCTTTCACCACCTAAATAAACTAGTTCTACTTCAGGATGATCCATTAGTAGTCGCACTAGTTGTACTCCGCCATACCCTGACGCGCCAACAATTCCCACTGGTACGCGTCTTAAATTTACCATGATCTTAAATCCTTATCCACTTTTAGTTATCTATTATCAATCATTAGCAGTCAAGCTACTAGCTAATTACTGATGACTTGTTATTGAACTTTCGCTGCATTATATCCCACATTCCGCACCCCAAACTGTCACAGAGGTAAATTACGTAGAGAAAAAATTAAAGAGAGCATCAAAACAAACATATAAAGTGAAAAAAGGCATTTGAGAAACAGTAAATCACCAAAAA
>NZ_BJCF01000018.1 GCF_005402965.1 Dolichospermum planctonicum | reverse complement strand
ATGATGGTGACATTAGACGCTGAACAAGGGATACTGTATTTTTTCCCATAGATACAGCAAGTAGTTTTGAGTGAGGTACAATTTATGCGGGCAAGATGCCCGCACCACAAGAGTTTTATCATTAATAATAGTTTCTCATCTCCCCTTTGGTCATGATAGCCCCAATGCTGCTTTACCTGTGGGAATGATGGTGACATTAGACGCTGAACAAGGGATACTGTATTTTTTCCCATAGATACAGCAAGTAGTTTTGAGTGAGGTACAATTTATGCGGGCAAGATGCCCGCACCACAAGAGTTTTATCATTAATATCTGTACTTTATAATACCGGGAACTGCTGTAAATTAACTATGAGGTAATCAACTGTATCAAAACTGTCTCATAAAACGGCGATCAATCCAGTCTTTCCAGTACCATAATAATTGATGAGGGGGTAAGGTGAAACTGCCTCTAGTAGCTAATGCCTTTCCGTCTCCCGTACTAATTAAACTCAAATAAGTTTTTTGTGGTTGATAGGGTTTAAGTGACTTTCCCAAAATCATCCTTTTTAAATTCTCATATAAAGGTTTACCTTGACGCACCGCAAACACACCCGCTTTGGGGAGATGATGATTGATCATGGTCGCAATATCACCAGCTGCAAAAATATGGGCATGAGTAACAGATTGCAAATTATTATTCACCAAAATAAAACCTTTTTCATCTGTACCAATTCCCGAATCCTTTACCCACTCTGCTGCTGATGCTTGTGTCACCGAAAAAACTTGATCACATTCAAATTCTAACCCAGATTGACATTTAATCTTTAGCTTTTCCTTCCCTGGAGCAACTTGATTTACCGTTTCTCCCAAATGCAATTTCACACCTTTATTAATTAAAACTTTATCCATAATTAACCGCACAGATAAATGATAATTTGGCATTATTTCATGACTTTTCTGCCATAAATGTACCTGTAAATCATCTATTCCCAAATTTTGCAACCCTGCTGGCATTGATAAAGCTAATTCCACACCACCAGCACCACCTCCCACAATACCAATATTGAGAGTTTTTTGCGAATTTATAACCACATTTTCCCGTAATTTATGCCAATGTTCTAAAAATTGTGCCACTGGTTTAGCTGCAATTGCATATTCTACTGCACCTGATACAGACAATTTTCCAGGAGTGCTACCAATATCAATAGAAAGAAGATCAAAATCTATCACAGATTGCTGATCACAAAGCAGTTGATTATTTTTTAAATCTAGCCCAATGACTTGATCAAGATACAATTGTGCGCCAGCAAATCTACATAACTTTTCCAAATCGATATGACATTGAGTATAATTGTAAAATCCCGCAATATATCCCGGTAACATTCCCGAATATGGTGTATATTTATCTGGGGTAATTAAGATTAAGTTTACTCCTAATAGTGGATAAATGGCAAAAAGTTTTAAGACAATAGCATGACTATGACCACCACCAACCAAAACTATATTTTTATTTTTATTTTTATTTTTGATCATAATTTTTTTCACAACCTCAGTTAAAACTTACTATTAATTTACTAACCAACTTATAAATATGAAAAAAGCATAATTTTGTCATGAAATCATCGCTTTTACATTATTTTCATGTCATCAAATATTAATTTATTTTTGTTGTTAAAATTATTCATTAAATATTAGTTGATTCGTAATGAAAACATCTTTTTAGATCACTAACTCATAGTATTAATTAAATAAGGGTAATAACTGACAAGTTTAAATTATTGTATTTGCAGATTTTGACAAAATTACCTTGTCAAATAAAATATTGCTATTCTCAGGGATTAAACACTTATGCCATTTGATATTTTTCAAAAGTTTCTATCTGCAAAAGAAATCCAATATACAGCTATTTCCCAAACTAATGCCTTTGAAAATCCCACTGATAATATTAATAATATTACGGGTTGGGGTAATCATAGTTCTTCTTCCCCAGATCAGTTAGTTGTCACCAATAGTAATTATAACTCAAACAATGGCTATGGACTAGTAAATGCAGGATTAGCAGTGAGTAAAGCCGCTGGTGTTAGTCCCTATGAAGATGTTCCTAACTTGGGTGGTAATAACTGGGGAGCGGATCTGATCAAAGCTCCCACAGTCTGGAATAATGGACATACAGGACAAGGGATTATTGTAGCGGTTATAGACACTGGCGTAGACTACAACCATGAAGACTTAAAAAATAATATTTGGATCAATACCAAAGAAATAGCAGGTAATGGGATAGATGATGATGGCAACGGCTATATTGACGATGTTCGAGGTTGGAATTTTGATAATAAAAATAACAATGTTTTAGATAATAATGGCCATGGAACTCATGTTTCTGGAACTATAGCCGCAGAAAACAACGGTATTGGCGTTACTGGTATTGCCTATAATTCCCAAATTATGCCCGTCAAAGTTCTAGATGCCAATGGCTCAGGTTCTTACTCAAACATCACCAAAGGCATTTATTATGCAGTTGATAATGGCGCGAAAGTGATTAATCTCAGTCTAGGGGGTGACTCTGCTAATGATACCCTGAAATCAGCCATTGAATATGCCAGCAGCAAAGGTGTAATTGTGGTTATGGCAGCGGGCAATAATGGCGACTCAATACCATCCTATCCTGCCCGCTATGCCTATAATTCAGGAATTGCTGTCGGTGCGGTAGATCAAAATAATAACTTTGCGAACTTTTCTAACCGTTCTGGTTCTCAAGAAATCGCATACATTACCGCCCCAGGAGTTAATGTTTACTCTACAGTACCTAATAATCAATATGACACTTACTCTGGTACTTCTATGGCTGCTCCTCACATTGCCGGTGTTGTTGCCCTCATGCTTAGTGCTAACCCTAACCTAACGGAGAGTCAAGTTCGGCAAATTATTATTAGTACATCTGCAAATAGTACCAGTCCGACTGAGCCAACAACGCCTACACAACCGGGCTTAGAATTCCCATCTTTCTTTCCCCCACTAGACTCTTTTTTTCCTCTGGAATTAACTGATATAGTATCACAATTGCCTTTGAGCTTCCAATCCCCAACCCTAACCTCTATTACCCTTCCTCCCATTTTTCCGTCTCTGGAAACACCACCCGTACAGCCGTCTGATTATTCTCAAGAGAAACAAGCAAATCCCTTCCTGGTGCAAGTGACACTGCACTATTATGAAAGCGAAAGCAATGCAATGGCCAGGTGTAATTCACTAGAGCAGCCAGGGATGCCCCACACCCCCCAATAATTAGACTGATTTAGATTATACAATCTAAATGCTATACAGATGAGATGATGATTTTCTTACAGCGACTTGAGGTAAGACCTGATTTAGTTTACCACTACGATAACCTTCTAAATCCAAGGTGACATAGATAAATCCCCAGTTTTGAAATACAGATACTAGACTTGGTAAATCTGTCGTTGTTACAAAATCTTTAATTTTATCCGGTGATAATTCAATTCTAGCTGTATCACCCTCCGAACGTACCCGGAAATTTTGCCACCCCAGGTTTCGTAAATAAATTTCCGCCCTACCTACCCGCTGTAATTTGGCTATAGTAATTTCTTCACCGTAAGGAAAGCGGGAACTTAAACAAGGTTGAGCGGGTTTATCCCACCAAGGTAAACCTAGTTGTTGGGAAATTTGTCTAACTTCGGCTTTAGTCACTCCAATTTCTGCTAAAGGTGATCTTACACCTCTTTCTTTTGCAGCTTGGATTCCTGGACGATAATCATGTAAATCGTCTGCATTGACCCCATCTACTACATAAGGATAACCTAATTCTAAAGCCAAGGGTTTTAGTGTATCGTGTAATTCACTTTTACAAAAATAACAACGATTTACCGGGTTAGATGTATAATTGGGATTGTCCATTTCTTGAGTTTGGACAATTTTGTGAGCTATGCCGATAGTTGCGGCTTGAATTTTCGCGTCTTCTAATTCTTCTGGTAATAGAGAAGCAGAAACCGCAGTTACAGCCAATGCGCGATCGCCTAAAACATCATAAGCGATCTTAGCCACTAATGTACTATCAACTCCCCCAGAATAGGCTATCAAAGCCTGGTCAATTTCCTGAAATAAAGCTTGTAATTGTTCTAGTTTTTCTGTCCAACTCATCCCCATCAAACCCCATAACGCCTCTATTATTTATATTATCTATTTTCAGGAAAATGCCGAAAACTCTTGAAGGTGCGTCCGGGGAGGACACACCTATACTTTTGAACTTTTAACAGGGAACTCTTAACAGGGAATGGGGAAGAGGAATAATTACCAATCACCCATTATACTTAAACCAAGCTACGTAGGCGAGATCTACAAAAACGTCTTCAGACGTATGCGTAAAATTTCTGCTTGTTTTTCGGCTTCTACTAAAGTAGCCCTAGTGCTTTGTACCACATCTGCGGGGGCTTTATCCACAAATTTAGAATTGCTTAATCTAGCAGTCAAAGATTGGGCTTCGGCTTGGGCTTTTTGCAAAGCTTTCTCCAATTTAGCCCGCACAACTTCAATATCTACAACTCCTTTTAAGGGAATTACTACCTGTACAGTGCCGACAACACCCGCAATGGAATTTTCTTTTTCATTTTCGGTTACTGTTGGTATAACTTGTGGTTCAGTTGGTGTTTGACTAGCTGGAAAATATTTTGCAAATAACTCTTTTCTTGTTTCAGCATTGAGTAAATAGCGGAAAGCAAACCAACCGGTATAACCCAAACCAATTAGTTCAAAACTAGTGCCAAAAATGGGAATATCTAACGCAGTATTTGCCACAAATAAAGCTACTCGCAAAGCGATAAACCCAAGAATACTTACAGCAACGGTCGTGATTCCACCCCAATATTTACTATCTTCAACTGGTGGAGTTTCTGCGGGAATCACAATAGGATTATTATCAACAATTGTCAATGTTTCAACTTTGGCTAAATCTTGAATATAGGCCTGTCCCGCAGTGAGAATAAACCTTTCACTTTCGCTTTCACTTTGCAAATTTGCAGTAATTTTTACCCCTGGTTTAATATCTGCTTCTGCTCGTAAATTGCGAATTGTGCGAATTGTGTCAATTAATAAATCAAACTGGGTTTCCAATACTGAATCAATCAGTTTATAATCGGGTTCAGGATAGGATTGTAAAGGTAACAGTTGGGGATTTTCCGCTGGTTGTTGGGTGAGAGTTTGCCAGATTTCTTCAGTAATATGAGGCATAAAGGGATGTAATAATTTTAAAATCCCTTCTAAAACATAAGCGATGATTTGTTGGGCAATTTTGCGAGATATAGGGTCTGCATCTTTCTGTAATCTGGATTTGACTAACTCAATATACCAATCACAGAAATCACCCCAAATAAATTCATAAAGTCCTTTTGCTGCTTCTCCTAAACCATAATTATCAATGTCATGATTTGTTTGTTTAACAACTTGGTTAAAACGGGAAAGAATCCACCTATCACTTAATTCTGTGGGAACTGGTTGACCTAATTGGGCTGGAGTTTGTCCGTCCAAATTCATCATTACAAATCGGGCTGCATTCCACAATTTATTGGCAAAATTGCGAGAGGCTTCTACTGAAATCGATTCATCTTTTTTCCGGTCATATTCTAAACGAATATCTTGACCAGCGCCAGCAACTTCCTTAATTAAGGTGTACCGTAAAGCGTCCGTTCCATATTTGGAAATCAACAATAATGGGTCAATGCCATTATTTGCAGATTTTGACATTTTCTTATTATTTTCATCCCGAACTAAACCATGAATATACACAGTTTTAAAGGGCATTTTCCCAGTAAAATGTGTACCCATCATTGTCATTCTTGCTACCCAGAAAAAGATAATATCAAAACCAGTCACTAGGGTAGTAGTCGGGTAATATGTGGCTAGGTCTTCCGTTTCTTCCGGCCAACCTAAAGTTGAAAATGGCCACAGTCCCGAAGAAAACCAAGTGTCTAAAACATCGGGGTCTTGTATTAATTGGACATCTTCCCCAAATTGGATTTTAGCTTTTTCTAAGGCTTCTGCTTGATTGCGGGCGACAAAATAAGGAGTTGTATCCGTAATTTCCCCTTGAGTTTCGCTAATAGCATACCAAGCGGGGATTTGATGCCCCCACCACAATTGGCGAGAAATACACCAATCACGTAGATTTACTAACCAATCACGATAAACTTTAGTCCAACGTTGGGGGACAATTTCCGGGGAATCTTGGGTATCGAGTAAATCTAAGGTTTTATCAGCCAGAGGGCGGATTTTGACAAACCACTGGGTAGAAAGGAGCGGTTCAACAGGGACTTTACCGCGATCGCTATAAGGTACTGTATGTTTATATTCTTCAACTTTGACTAAAACACCTTCAATTTCTAACCTAGCGACCAAGTTTTTACGAGCAACAAAGCGGTCTTGACCTTGAAAATCCCCCGCATTTTCATTGAGTGTACCGTCCTTATTCATAATATTAATGAACGGTAAATCATGACGTTTACCCATTTCAAAATCATTGGGGTCATGGGCTGGAGTCACTTTAACACAACCCGTCCCAAAGGTCGCGTCCACCAATTCATCACCAATAATAGGGATTTCTCGGTTCATAATCGGTAAAGTTACGGTCTTACCAATCAGATGTTTGTACCTATCATCATTGGGGTTAACTGCCACTCCTGTATCACCTAACATAGTTTCTGGGCGAGTTGTCGCCACTTCCAGAAAACCAGAACCGTCACTGAGGGGATAACGGAAGTACCATAAATTACCATTTACCTCTTTAGGTTCTACTTCCAAATCAGATACAGCCGAACCCGAAGCAGGACACCAATTGACTAAATAGTTACTACGGTGAATTAAACCCTCTTCATGGAGACGAATAAACGCTTCTAAAACAGCCTTTGATAAACCCGCATCTAAAGTAAAGCGTTCCCTAGTCCAGTCTACAGATACCCCTAACCGTTTTAACTGATTAATAATTGTACTACCAGATTCCGCTTTCCATTGCCAAGCCCGTTCTAGGAACTTTTCCCGTCCCAAATCATGACGAGTTTTCCCCTCGGCCTTGAGTTGTTTTTCTAGAATCGTTTGCACTGCTATACTAGCGTGGTCAGTTCCCGGCAACCAGAGGGTATTGCGTCCTTTCATGCGGTGGTAACGCACCAGGGTGTCAATGATAGCCCCTTCAAAGGCGTGACCCATGTGCAAACTACCAGTAACATTAGGTGGGGGGATAACGACACAGTAGGGTTCACCTTTGTGGTTAGGGTCGGCCTTGTAAACCTGGTGATCTTCCCAGAATTTTTGCCATTTGGCTTCTGTGGAGAAGGCTTCGTAAAGACTAGGGAGATTAGGAATAGTTACAGTCATGTTGAGAATAATAGAATCATAATTCTATGACAACTTTACTAAATTTTGCCACAGGCTTGGAAAACCGTAAGGATTCAGTGTTGATCATCTTGTGTGTAGATGCTTATATTAAAAGTATAAGGGGGCTATAATTTATCTCATACAAGTGCATACCGCTAGAGTGTTTATAAAGTATTTAATTTTTTATCACGCATTAAGTTTTACCTCATTAAACATCTTCGGTAAATCATGGACTGGTTTATTTTTAAGAAAGGGTTAAAGTTTAAAATCCTGGTAAGTCTGGTATTATACCGTTAACCGCGTCTAATCTGCCACCTTACCCCAATTATGCTCACAAGTCTCCGCCATAATAGCAAGCCTTCTCGCTTTATCCTTTATCCTTTGGCATTCATTTTTTCATTTCTTCTCTGCCTACCTTGGGTTAGCGCCAAAGAAACCCCTAAACCTAAACCCCAAGATTGGCAGATTAACGGTATCGTAGCCGCCCTTGATGATGGAAATGACGGAGTTAAGAAACTTGCTTTTGACAAACTCAATGAATATGATCTAAAAAATTGGCCATCAGTAGTTGAGAAACCAGAAAATATTGCTCAAAAAGCTGCCAAAATCCTCAAAGATAAATCCGTTGACTCCGATGTTCGTGGAAGTGCAGCTTATGCCTTGGGGAATCTAGGGGAGGCTGCCAAACCCTACGTTAAAGACATCGCTGACATCTTCAAAGATAAATCCGTTGACTCCGATGTTCGTGGAAGTGCAGCTTATGCCTTGGGGAATCTAGGGGAGGCTGCCAAACCCTACGTTAAAGACATCGCTGACATCCTCAAAGATAAATCCGTTGACTACGATGTTCGTCAAGGTGCAGCTTATGCCTTGGGGAATCTAGGGGAGGCTGCCAAACCCTACGTTAAAGACATCGCTGACATCCTCAAAGATAAATCCGTTGACAAATATGTTCGTTATGGTGCAGCTTATGCCTTGGGGAATCTAGGGGAGGTTGCCAAACCCTACGTTAAAGACATCGCTGACATCCTCAAAGATAAATCCGTTGACTCCGATGTTCGTCAAGGTGCAGCAGAGGCATTGGGGAATCTAGGGGAGGCTGCCAAACCCTACGTTAAAGACATCGCTGACATCCTCAAAGATAAATCCGTTGACAAATATGTTCGTGGAAGTGCAGCAAAGGCATTGGGGAATCTAGGGGAGGTTGCCAAACCCTACGTTAAAGACATCGCTGACATCCTCAAAGATAAATCCGTTGACTCCGATGTTCGTGGAAGTGCAGCGGAGGCATTGGGGAATCTAGGGGAGGTTGCCAAACCCTACGTTAAAGACATCGCTGACATCCTCAAAGATAAATCCGTTGACTCCGATGTTCGTGGAAGTGCAGCAAAGGCATTGGGGAATCTAGGGGAGGCTGCCAAACCCTACGTTAAAGACATTCTCGACATCCTCAAAGATAAATCCGTTGACTACAATGTTCGTGGAAGTGCAGCAAAGGCATTGGGGAATCTAGGGGAGGCTGCCAAACCCTACGTTAAAGACATTCTCGACATCCTCAAAGATAAATCCGTTGACAAATATGTTCGTCAAGGTGCAGCAGAGGCATTGGGGAAGATAGGAAAACTTAGGTTAGATCAAGTTGTGGTAATTCTGGATAGCGTCTATTACGAAGGCCAATCAGAAATTGCCAAATGGCGATTTTTAACCTATTTCCTTGGTGGTGGCACTGATGACGTGAAAACCTTGCTGACATGGGTAGGCGAACCCGAACCAAAAGCAATTCCTGAAAAGCTGACACATGATGAAGGTGAAAAAACACTAAAAGTCCTTCAGGAAGTCTGGAAAGACAGCCAAGATTTAACTAAATTAAAGGCAGATTTAGCAAAGCAAATTGCTGTAGTTGCCAGAAAAGTCTCTTGGCAACCACAAGATATTGTTCTTTTACAAACTCACTACAACAACCTGAAAAATGCTGGATTCAACGAAGCTGATTCCTTACAATCAGTCATAGTTAACCTGCAAAGTGGGCAGTGGTTTTTTAACGCTAGAATTACTATCATTTCTCACGCAGCCTTTTGGTTAGCACTCATCTTTGCCTATCCCAAATTTCCCCAAATCCAGGCCATCTTCTTTTGGAATCCTTGGGTACGTCGCATTCTCGGTGTCGGTTATGTCGGCTTTCTCCTCACCTGGTGTCCTCCCTTTCGCCGCAAATTATTTGAACCATTCCAGCCTTCCTTATTAGCTGATGTAGGCTTAGATAAATTTAATGACCAATCATACTTCCCAGAGTCGAGAGTCAAAATTCCTGGTGCTGAAGAAATTGTCCCTGTCACTGCAGCCCTCCCCAGTATCAAAGGGCAAATTGTCTTAGAAGGCGATTCTGGTTTGGGTAAATCAATGTTTCTGCGTCATCTGGTCAAAAACTCCCAACGCATTCTAGTTTATCTCCCCGCCCAAAAGTGTCATAAAGGCGTAATTGAGGCAATTCAAGACAAATTACACGGACAGGCACAAGATGCCGGCTTCCTCAAAAATCTGATTTACAGTGGTGCAATAGATATTTACATTGATGGACTTAATGAAGTCACTGCGGAAACACGGGCAAAAATCGTCCAGTTTGTAGAAAGCTATTTCCGGGGCAATATTATTATGACCACCCAGCCCTTAGAGTGGACACCACCTTCAACAGCAAAGATATATAAATTGCAGCCCCTTGAACCACAACAAATTCAAGAATTTTTGCTTTCTCGTCAACCGCGACTACCTAAAAATGCCCAAGTTCAAGGCGTTGATTATGACCAAGCTTGCACTAATTATTTAACAGAAGTTCTCAAACCACAACAAGCTAAGGAAGAGTTAGATGCTGCCCAACGCATTCTCTCAAATCCGATGGATTTAACTGTGGTGGCTCTCATGTTATCACAAGGCAAATATCCGAATTTATTTCGCTTGCAAGAACAGCAATACAATTCAATGGCAACAGAATATTTACAAGAGTGGAAACAAGAATTTCCGTTAAAAAAATTCTCAGCTGCTGTTTATGAAATGCGAGTTGAAGACAAACAAGCTTTACCAGCAGATGAATTTGATCAAGTTATCAAGTCTTTGTCCGATGAAAAATACAAAATGGTAGTCAGCCGTCAGTGGCAAGATGAAAAAGGCGAAGCTAAGAAAGAATGGTACTTCCGTCACGACAAAATCATGGATTTCTTTTTGGTGCAAAACTTTATCGGCGAAAATGATGCAGCCGAAAGATTATTAATTGATAGAATGGGCGACCCGCGTTTTCGTGGTGTATATTTTTTGTTAGCAACCCTACTGCCTTTAGATGCAGCTAAAGAACTACGGGAAAAATTGATTCAATATGCTGCTGATACTAAAGACAATACAGTTAGTAATACTTTTGTGCAGTTGTTACGAACTAGGTAAGAAATTTTCACTTAACAATACCTTATATTTTTCATCCTCGCTTGTGATACGTGATATTCTGTCAAAGTATCTGCAAGGATTCAGCCTTTCCATAAAGTATTGTATCCCTAAATCAGCAAAAACCCATGTATCAATTCCAGGTTACTGCATATACACAAGCTGGTGAATCCATTGGTATCGTCGGTTCTACTCCCGAATTGGGATTGTGGGACATTACCAAATGTGTTCATCTGCGTACCAGTGGCGATCGCTATCCTTTATGGTGGACAGATCAAGAAATTGATTTTCAGCCGTCTTTGGCCTTGAATAATTACCAAAGAGTCGAATATAAGTATGTACGCATTGATGCTAAAGGACATGGACAATGGGAAGCTATGGGTGCAAACCGCTGGCTACCAATTAACCCTGAAGAACAGTCCGGTACTATTGTTGTCGATGATGGTGCTTATGGTTATTTACAACCTTATGCCTTCGGTTATCTCAATAATTTTACTGAAAATAAAACCTTAAAAAAAGAGTCAGGCGGTCTGGACAGTTTGAAAATTGTGGTGATTGGCAGTTCTGTGGCTTTGGGACATAAAGCTTGGTTATTGAAAGGCTGGGCTTGGCTGTTGGCAAAGGATTTACAACAAAAATATGGGCATCAAGTCATAAATTTATCAGAGTCAGGTGCAAATGTCAGCAGAACCATCGCCAGATTTGCCTCAGTAGTTACCCCGGAAAAACCAGATGTAGTAATTATTGCCTTATCTTTGGGTAACGAAGGGTTAGCCTATTGTTCTCCTCACGAAAGAAGGGCAGTACAGCGACGGTTTGAAAGTGGTTTGCAGCAGTTGGTAAAAATGACCCGGACACTGGGCGCACGTCCAATTTTAGGGGGAGTCTATCCCCATGGTGATTTTTCCCCGGAACATGATTGGCTGTTGAAGGATACACACAACCGAATGTTAAATTGGGATGTACCGATTTTGGATTGGTTAGCAGCAGTAGATAACGGTCATGGACGTTGGCAAGAGGGGACATCTTTTGACCCGTCTCATCCTAATACCATCGGTCATCGGCTGATGTATGAGGCAATAGACCTGCGCCTGTTCCAAATTGACAAAGACGAATTAACAAAAGAAAAACAACGCTTTTGGCAACCGAACGAAGTCCCTATCTACCTTGACAGTGCAGGTTTCTATGTTTGTGCCTCTCTCGAAGAGAAGAGTCTGCGGATTAGAAATCCATCAAAATATAATTATACTATCGCTCCTTATTGGCAAGAATTACAAACTGGTCTGCAAAATCAGGCGGGATTAATCCCAGGTATCTACATTGCTAAGTTGTTATCCCTAAATGCTGAGAAAGGAATACTGCCTTTCTTTGCTGTGCAAGAGAATGGAACTATTTCCACAACTGTTAATATTCCCCCTGGTGCTGACCTGGAATATAACGCCGCTTTCCATCTCTTTGCTCCGAATAACTCCCAAGTTTTGTTTTATGATGGGCATCTGGGGATTTTACAACAAGATGAATATCACATCTGGATAATCAACGAATCAGATAATGAATACAATATCCAGCCGATGTGGCCGGAGATACGCAAGGCATTAAAAGCTATGTCGTCAGGTGTATACGAAGATCCTTTTTATCCCGATGCACCTTTTCGGACAATGATGATTGGTCAGGACGGCTTGGAAAGTCGGGTAAAAGCACCACCCAAATCAGCGGTATTTTTGCAATATAAATGCAAATTAGCAGAAATTAGTCGGGTGGCGATTCTGCCTTTGGGCGATCGCTGTGCGGTGCGAATGTTATTGTATAAGATGGAATACGACGGTCCGGCTTTTCCTTTTGATTTGACTCGCACTACCAAAATTGCAGATATTGCAGATATCATTGAAAATGGTTTTTATGATATGTGGAATCCTCATTTGCTGCATTACAATTCTGAGGAACGCAGAATTTACCACAGTAAATGGGGGGGATTATCTTTTGCCCATGAAGTCGAAGATACGGAAGACCCTGTTAATGATATGTCTCCCGTCTATGAAAGGATGCGGGTTCGTTATACGGCACGTTCTGAAAGATTTTGGTACGCACTCCAGCACTGTGACGAGGTGCTTTTTGTCCGTACGGGTATTGCTGACCGAGGTGGAGTAATTGATTTACTTAATAAACTGAAAAAACAATGTCAAAGTAAGCCGTTTCAATTGTTGATTCTTTCTCCGCAATCTTCTGATGAGTTCTCAAATTTGCCTCATGTATTGCATTACAATTTTGAGTTTAATCCTGATCGGATGTATGATGATTTGGGGCATTGGATGTACTGTACAGATGTGATGAAAGGGATTTTAGAATCTTTGGGTGTGTCCAGTAAAAACCTGTTTTGGTGTCCACCAAATCCGCCGAAGAACTAACTAAATATTTGATAAATATTTGATAAATATTTGGCGTTGTATTTTGAAATTTGAGGTGGTGAGTTTTCCCATTCCATATTTGAATGCAGCAACGCCAAATCTATGTTATAATGGCGATTGTATGTGTAACTTGTAAATAACAAAAGGTGAAGTTATGACAGTTATTACTAATTTGCAGCAACTCTATGAAACTGATGATCATTTATGGTTATTAGAAACTATCCAATTATTAAAACAAGGTCGTTTTGATGAGTTAGATTTAGAAAATTTAATTGAGGAGTTAGAATCATTGGCAAAAAGAGATAAGCATCAAGTTAAAAGTTTACTAGAACAAATAATTAGACATCTTTTATTATTGCAGTTTTGGACACAAGAATATGACAGAAATAAAAATCATTGGCGCTCGGAAATTAGAAGTTTTCGAGTTCAGTTGAAAGATAGATTAACATCTAATTTATATAATTATTTGAGTTCTATTTTTATAACCATTTATGAGGATGCTTTAGGTTATGTTCAAGAAAAAACAGGTTTTACTGTAAATTTTCCCACAGAATGTCCTTATTCTTTTGATGAAGTTCTGGATATTCATTATTTACCTAAGTAGGTTGGCGTTAAAAATTGTCGTTATGACAAGGGAACTCTTAACAGGGAAGAGGTTTTGGGCAACTTTACTTTTCGTTACTTTTGACATCTTTAAACCCATGGTTCATTGTAACACTTTTTGCGGGGATAGCGAAGCACTGCTACAAGCCGATAGCTGACCTTGTAGGGTGCGTTAATTATCGGCTCGTTATTTTACGTTAAATAGTTCAACCACCTGGGGTTTAGTTACTTTCCCCATGGCATTACGTGGTAATTCCTCAACTATGATCATTCGAGTTGGGATTTTATAAACTGCCAATTGCTCCTTTGCCCAAATCCTCAAAGATTCTAATGTTAACTGACGTTGTGGTAATAATACTAAAGCCGCACAAACTCGCTGCCCCCATTCTAAATCAACCACCCCAACCACTGCACATTCTTGAATATCTGGATGATTTCTTAACACTTCTTCAATTTCTAAAGCGGAAACTTTATACCCTCCTGTTTTGATGATATCTACGCTCATTCGCCCTAAAATGCGGTAGTTGCCATTCTCAACTATTGCGGTATCTCCAGTACAAAACCAGCCGTCTCTAAATGCCTTTTCCGTTGCTTGGGGGTTTTGCCAATATTCTAAAAACACTCCAGGGCTTTTGACTTGGATTTCCCCTGGTGTTCCTGATGACACTAATTCTCCACTCTCATCTACTAATCTCACCTCCACTTGCGGTAAAGGTTGACCAACGTATCCTGGGTATCTTTGATCATGTAAAGAATTGGATAGTGCCATACCAATTTCCGTCATTCCATAGCGTTCCAGAAGGAAATGACCGCTAATGCTTTGCCATTTTTCTAACACCTGCACTGGTAAAGCCGCTGAACCAGAAACCATCAAACGCATTTTTTTACACCCTGCTCCCATGCTTGTTTGACGTTCTTGAGTAGCATTTTCCCAAGCAGTAATCAATTTTACATAAATTGTCGGTACTGCCATAAATAGGGTTAAGTCCCCGTCACAAATACGATCCCAAACGATTTGGGCATCAAATTTACTGAATATGTGACACTCAGCCCCAGCCCATAAAGCACAGGTGAGGACGTTGATAATACCGTGAATATGATGTAAAGGCAGTATATTTAAAATGCGGTCATTCGATGTCCATTCCCAAGCAGTAATTAGACTGGTAACTTGAGATTGAATATGCTCATGGGTTGTCACTACACCTTTTGGTTTACCCGTTGTCCCACTGGTATAGAGAATTAATGCCCGTCTTTTAATATCTACATTTGGTAAGGTGGTAACATGATTTGGCAGTGTTTGTGAGGTGAGAATCAAAGGTAAATTTTTCTCAGTAGCGATCGCTCGTAGCGTATCCTCAAATTGGGGATGAGCAACAATAATTGATACTCCTGAATTTGTAATCACATACTCCAATTCTGGACGAGGGTGAGAAACACAAAGCGGTACAGCTATTCCTCCAGCCCGCCAAATTCCCCACTGAGTGGCCACATACTCAAACCCTGGGGGGATGAGAAAAGCAACTCTCTGTTCTTGTAAGTCTTCTATCTCCTTCAGCAGACCTGTGGCAATTAGACTAGAAATATCCAGTAAATTACGATAGCTAAATGCTTCTTTATCTGTAACAATTGCTATCTGATTGTTATGTCGTTCAGCACGAGTAATCAAAGGTAGATTCACTTTTATTTACCAATTTTTTACAATTTTCAAATTAGACAGAACTTTCCTGTCAAACAGGAATTCACAAAAGTAATTTCTTACTTAAATTCAAGTATGTTAAAGATTTTAACGTTTTATTGATCACAAAATATTATCAATATTATCAAATAATACAGCCTATTTTAGGTTTATGATGTACACTCCCAAGTGAGGGGCGCGGGATGGGGTATTTTTGTTCCTTACGAAGTTGAAATCTGCTGTAATAAATCGCCAAAGGCTTTAACAATTTGCTAAGATCAAACCCTACTAACATAGAAATAGTATTTAATAGCACTACACTTAATCCAACTTGGACAATAAAACTAGGCAAATTATTCCATCTCACTCCCCAAACCCCCCAAACAGCGATTCCTAGGGAGCGCAACGCTTACGCACCTCCTCAACTTCCCAACATCTTTTTTAACGAACCACGAAGACACAAAGAACACGAAGGAAGAACAGAAGAAAGAGCGATTCCGGGTATTTGACTGTACGCTTCATCTAAAACAGACTTAATAATTTGAAAACAGTTCATAATAATATTCTCACTGTATCTACAGTGAGGATATTATACAATAGAGTTTCAGGAAATTCAATATATAGCAACATTATGAATAATTGACTATGATATCATTGATCATAGATTGACTAAAAAGTTGTAGATAGGAGTTGAAATTATTTCATGTTTAATCAACTTTCGATATGGGATCATGGAAATGAGAAAAGTAAGCATCAGTGCGAAAAGCTACTCATGCCTGATGCTGAAGTAATATTTTATCAAAGTTTCTTTGATATTAACGAAAGTAATCAATTATTTTTTGAATTACATGAAACTACTTCTTGGAGTCAAGAATCAACAATACTTTTCGGTAAGCAAGTAAACTTACCAAGGCTTACAGCTTGGTATGGAGATATAGGTAAATCTTATTGTTACTCAAAAATCACAATGCAACCTCTTTTATGGAATCCTACATTAATTAACATTAAATCTAAAATTGAATCTTTATCTGAAATTAAATTCAATAGTGTGTTAATAAATCTATATCGTAATGGCAAAGATAGCGTAGCTTGGCATAGTGATGATGAACCAGAACTTGGAAAAAATCCTGTAATTGCTTCTGTAAGTTTTGGTGCTAATCGTCGTTTTACGTTTAGACATAAAATACAAAAAGAATTAAAATACGAACTTGAGCTAACTCATGGAAGTTTATTAATAATGAAAGGAACTACACAGCATTTTTGGCAACATCAAATACCTAAAGTAAACAAACTTACACAGCCAAGAATAAATCTTACTTTTAGACAAATTATCTAATTGTTATTTATGTTTGATTAGTATTAATCTCAATTGAGAGTAAATATACCAATAAATTAATACATCAAGAATTACACAAAGAATTACACAGTAGAAATAACTCAACTCTTTTAATTATCTCGTTTCTCTGCGCCTCTGCGTGAGAAAAAAGGGTATAGTAACAAACTACACCCCTACAATTAACTTAAAGTTGCTTCACCTCACTAACCAACTTAGCCACCATATCCTTAGCGCTACCAAACAACATAGTCGTCTTATCCTTATAAAACAACTCATTATCCACACCAGCAAAACCCGCACTCATACCGCGCTTAATCACAATAGTTTGCTTTGCGCGATCAACCTCCAAAATCGGCATCCCATAAATAGGACTATTCTTATCACTACGCGCCGCTGGATTGACCACATCATTAGCACCAATTACTAACGCTACATCAGCCTGTTCAAACTGGGGATTAATATCCTCCATATCATACAACTGCGTATAAGCCACATTAGCCTCCGCCAATAATACATTCATGTGTCCCGGCATTCTCCCCGCCACGGGATGTATCGCATATTTCACATCCACACCCATGCGCTCTAATTGGTCAGCCAACTCCCGGACGCTATGCTGTGCTTGAGCAACCGCCATACCGTATCCTGGGACAATCACCACAGAACGCGCATAACCCAACATCATCGCCCCTTCTTCAGGATCAATACTGCGGACAGTTTGATTACTAGCACCAGCAGCCGCACCACCAGTAGCAGTAGAGACAGAACCAAAAGCACTAAATAAGACACTGAACAAAGAACGGTTCATGGCCTTACACATAATTTCGGTAAGGATTAAACCAGAAGCTCCTACCAAAGCACCAGCGATGATTAACATATTGTTCATCACCACAAAACCCGCAGCAGCAGCCGCTACACCTGATAAAGAGTTTAACAGCGAAATGACAACGGGCATATCACCGCCACCAATAGGCAGTACAAACATCACACCCAAGACCAAGGAAACAGCCACCACCCCTAAAAATACGGGGAGGCTATCGGGTGTTATGATTAAATAGGCACTTCCCGCCAGATAAGAACCCAACAGCAACAGGTTAAAAGGTTGCTGTAACGGGAAAGTAATCGGTGTACCGCTAATTAATCCCTGCAACTTGGCAAAAGCGAGAAAACTACCTGTTAATGTCACACCACCGATTAACACATCTAACAACATAGAAATGTTGACATCGAGGGGTATAGGCTGTGAACTATCTAATAACCGCCAAAATTCAGCAACGGCAATTAATGCGGAAGATGCTCCACCTAAACCATTTAGTAAACCCACCATTTGCGGCATTTCTGTCATTTGCACTTTGTAAGCAATCACAGTACCAATTACCGAACCAATGGCCAGGCCTACCAAAATCATCTCGTAATTTAATACCTGTTGATCTAGCAACGTGGCGATAATAGCCAATAACATCCCCACAGCAGCCACAAGATTACCATTTCTAGCAGTTGCAGGAGAACCTAGCTTTTTCAAACCCAGGATAAATAATGATGCAGCGACTAAATAAGTTAGCTGAATCCCAGTTGGTAAAAAGTCGCTCATGCTTTAACTTCCTTTTTTTTAAACATTTGCAGCATTCTGTCAGTGACTAAAAAACCACCGACAACGTTAACCATTGCCAAAATTACGGCAATTAAACCGAGAATTACCGATAAATTCGTGTTTTTCTCCCCCGCAGCCAGAATTGCACCAATTACCGAAATACCAGAAATGGCATTTGAACCGGACATTAAGGGGGTGTGTAATGTGGGGGGAATTTTGTTAATCACTTCAAAGCCGATAAAGGAGGCTAAGACGAGTACAAATAAGGCTGCAAGTAATGTTTCTGTCATTTCGATTTTGGATTTTAGATTTTGGATTTTAGATTTTTAAGGAATACCAAAAAATCAACTATTCTTTGTGGGATGGGCTTCTAGCCCGTCCGAGGGTAGGCAAGATGCCTACCCGACAAGAATTAAGGAAGGAAAGATATCCCATCTGTGTATTTGTGTTTAAAATCTGTGCATACCAAGGTTTAAACCGCTACTGCTTGCAAAGCGTCTTTTACTCGTTGGTTTCTAATTTCTCCACCATGAGTAACACAAGCAGCAGCAACTATGTCATCATCAAAGTTGATTTGCAAGGTTTTATCTTTTATTAAAAGTTGCATTAATGAGGTAACGTTCTTTGCGTACAGTTGACTGGCGTGTACTGGCATTGATGAGGGTAGGTTAATTGGTCCGATAATTGTTACCCCGTTCCAAATAATATCTTTACCCGCTTCTGTACAAGCACAGTTACCACCCTGTTCTGCGGCTAGGTCTACTATGACTGAACCGGGTTTCATTTGCGCTACCATTTCTTCTGTTACCAGTCTGGGGGCTTGTCTTCCTGGTACTTGGGCTGTAGTAATGACAATATCGGCGTTTTTGACGTGGCTGGCTACTAGTTCTTGGGTGCGCTTTTTGCTGTCCTCTGAAATTTCTTTGGCGTAACCACCCGCGGCAACGGTTTCCTCTTCTAGTTTGACTTCGACGAATTTCGCCCCTAAGCTTTGTACTTCTTCTTTGACTGCTGGACGAATATCAAAGGCTTCTACTACCGCTCCTAGTCTTCTGGCTGTCGCTATGGCTTGCAGTCCTGCCACTCCTGCCCCCATAATAAATACTTTGGCGGGGGCTATTGTCCCCGCAGCGGTGGTTAACATGGGGAAATATTTCGGTAATGCCGCCGCTGCAATCAGTACCGCTTTATACCCTGCTAGGGAAGCCTGGGAAGATAAGGCATCCATGCTTTGCGCTCTGGTGCTACGAGGGATCAATTCCATGCTCAAAGCGGTAATTTGCCGATTTGCTAATTGTTGGGCTATGACCGGATTTCCCAGGGGATTGAGGAAGCTAATTAATACGGATTCTGGTTTGAGTAACTCAATTTCTGCCCGGCCATCTTCTCTGGTTTGCGGTGGGCTAACTTTGAGTAATATGTCCGCTTCACTCCATAATTGGGCAGAATCGCTGATAATTTTAGCCCCTGCTGTTTCATAGTCGGCATCACTGAAAAATGCTTTCTCTCCTGCTCCCGCTTCTACACAAACCTCTAACCCTTGTTTGAATAATTTGGCTACGGTTTCGGGAATTAATGCTACACGACGTTCACAAATTTCTATTTCTTTGGCAACTGCTATTTTCATGAAATCTCCTGGATATAAATACTTAACATCATCGTTAACTATTATTACTTTCTATCTCAATTTAGTATCATCAAGCTGGTGGGGATGATCAACTATGAGTTACCCTTGTCTGTAGATAGAATTTTCAACTTCTGCGATCTTCTTTCTCTAGTCACAACCTCAATTTGATAGGATACAGATATCAGCCTTGCAAAATAGCTATAAGTAAAATTAGATATTGCACATCCTATACCGATCCCCATATTTTGGATATTATTCTTTAGATTATTTTATATTCTCAAACCCTCGCTCTTAATTTTTTCTTAACTATTTACCTGTTATTGACTTTTACCAGTGGCACTTTTGCTTCTCAATTCCGTCTATTTTCTAGCATCTAGTAGTAAAGTTTAATTACAAATACTAACGGTTACACACACTTCCCTAAGGAAATCTGATTTATGAAGCGTCTACTTTCTGCTTTGGCTATTACTAGCTGTTTATTTACAGGTTTACCAGTTCTAACTTGGGCCCAAAGCTTACCTGGGTTGACACTTTTTAGCGGCGTTGAAAACAAAAATCAATTACCCTACCGCTTAGATTTTGGTGGACAAACTAATAACACAGATCGTTATATACTCAGATTACCTGCTAAAAAAATGAAGTTAGCAGTGGCTCAGTTCGCCATTAGCTATCCTGATTATTATCAAGGAACTTTTGATACCAAAAATATTGAAGTCAGAGTTAAGGACAAAAGTGTTCCTCTGTCTGAAGTAAAATGGGACGAGAAAGGTGGGGTGATTCAAATATTTCCTAAAGACCCAGTTCCAGCCGGTCAAAAAGTAGAGTTAGTATTATCCAATGTTCAAAATCCCTCTTTTGGCGGGGTTTACTATTTCAACTGTCGAGTTCTTTCTCCGGGTGATGTGCCATTGTTGCGTTATATTGGCACATGGATTATCAGTATTAATTAACAAGGAAACAGGTTACAGGTTACAGGGAACAGGTTACAGGGAACAGGTTACAGGGAACAGGTTACAGGAAACAGGTTACAGGGAACAGGTTACAGGGAACAGGTTACAGGGAACAGGTTACAGGGAACAGGTTACAGGGAACAGGTTACAGGGAACAGGTTACAGGGAACAGGTAACAGGGAACAGGTTACAGGGAACAGGGAACAGGGAACAGGTTACAGGGAACAGGATACAGGGAACAGGTCACAGGGAACAGGGAACAGGGAACAGGGAACAGGTTACAGGGAACAGGTTACAGGGAACAGGTTACAGGGAACGGGAAAGATTAATCAACCTTTGCCTTTTCCCACTGATAACTAACAACTGATAACCGACAACTCCATCCAGAAATATATTTTTATTGCCTGTAAAGTGGTAAAATACCAGATTGTGACTTTTTATGAAAATCCGGTAAAAGGAGAAAGATATGCAAAGGACATTGGGAGGCACTTGCCGCAAGAGAAAAAGAACCTCTGGGTTTAGGGCAAGAATGCGGACACCAGACGGCAGAAATGTGATTAGTGCCAGAAGAAGAAAAGGAAGGCACCGGTTGAGCGTGTAAGGTAAATTCAGCAATAATAACCGCTGTGGCTTTACCTAAAGCATATCGTCTCAAATCCCGTCAGGATTTTCAGGCGGTTTTCCGGGAAGGAATTCGGCGACATAGTTCTCATTTTACACTGAGGGCTCTAAAACCTTCTTGGGATACTGCCCCTCCTGCCACGAAAATTGGTATTGCCATTAGTACAAAAGTTAGTAAACGCGCCGTTGTTCGCAACAAAATCAAAAGACAAATTACAGCAGCATTATATGAATTGTTGCCGAAATTAGTCCCAGGATGGCGGTTAGTATTAATTGTCAAACCAATAACAGCAGAATCTGAGCACCAAACCCATAAATTTCTGCGAGAATTAGAAGAGTTATTGGCACAAACTGAGGTACTAAATGGGCATTCGTGAAGAAGTTTATTATGAAGGTGGTCCCCACATTGGGGATTTGATTCTTAACCTACTCATTGGGCTGACAGTGGTGGGTATTCCTTTGGCTGTGGGGGCAATAGTCAGGGCTATATGGTTACGGTTTCGCATTACAGACCGTAGGATTTGTGTAACTGGTGGTTGGATGGGACGCGATCGCTCTGATGTTATTTACTCAGAAATTGTTAAAGTTGTCAAAGTTCCCCGTGCTATCGGCCTATGGGGAGATATGGCAATTACCCTCAAGAATGGTACTCTAATCGAAATGCGGGCTATTCCTAACTTCCGGGAAGTATATGACTACGTTAACGAAAAAGTTGCAGCTAAAAATCCCCAATATAGCAGCGGTAAATAAGTCATTCGTGCTAAGTTTCACCTCTTTGTATACTTAGCACGACTTCTACAAAATGATTTTATAATGTACGGCTATCCCTAGCTTTTCCAGAGCGGAATAGTCGCAGCAATGCTTAACAAAAACCTCTACAATATAGAGCAAAAGCTTGGGAGAAAACCGCCTCCATTTAACTCTATTTAGAGGATAGGCTTAACCAAGCATCCCACTCCCGCGCGGGGTGGGAGTGTCAAAGTACCGCAGGTTTAATTCAGAATAATGGATTTTGGTATCGGGTTTCTCTCGAACAACGTGATGTTGCCCATCATAGACCTTTTCTATGGTGTTTTCCCTAGTTATGGCTTGGCAATAGTAGCCTTAACATTGATTATCCGCTTTGCACTCTATCCCCTGAGTGCCGGTTCCATCCGCAGTATGCGACGAATGCGAGTTGTGCAGCCTGTGATGCAAAAGCGTATGGCAGAAATCAAAGAACGCTATAAAGATGATCAGCAAAAGCAACAAGAGGAAATGCTCAAGGTCCAAAGTGAATTTGGTAATCCCTTAGCAGGATGTTTACCTCTATTGTTGCAGATGCCAGTATTATTAGCATTGTTTGCCACTTTGCGAGGTTCACCTTTTTCTGGTGTTAACTACTCCGTTAACCTGCAAATCTTCCCTCAAGAACAAATTGAGCGCATTCAACCCCAAGCATTTGCTACTCCCCCACAAAATATCTACATTGCTGATGGTGAACATATTCCCATTTCCGCTATCTTACCGGGGGGTGATAAGTTAACAGTGGGAGAAAAAACTAAGATTCAGTATCAAACCGTAGAAGGTAAACCATTTGATTTACTCTTAAAGGAACATCCAGAATCTCAGTTGACACCTACCTGGAAAGTCACCAAAGGCGCGGAAAGGGTGAAAATTGATGCCGAAGGCAATATAGAGGCTCTAGAACCCGGAGACGTGACCATTCAAGCCACAATTCCCGGACTAGCAGCAGAAAAAGGATTTCTCTTTATTGATGCTTTAGGTAGAGTGGGCGCTATTGATCCCGATAATACAGTTCATTGGGATATTGTGGCCATGATTGTCTTCTTTGGTATCAGTCTTTATGTCAGCCAAATGCTCTCTGGACAAAATTCCAGCGGTGGCAACCCTCAACAAGATACAGTAAATAAAATTACTCCTGTGATCTTTTCTGGAATGTTCTTATTTTTTCCCCTACCGGCTGGGGTACTTATGTATATGGTAATTGGTAATGTTTTCCAAACTATCCAAACCTATATCCTCTCCCGTGAACCTTTACCAGAAGAAATCCAAAAAATCGTAGACTTACAGGCAAAAGAAGCACAAACCATTGAAGTAAAAGCGTTGCCATTTGAACCCAAAAGTTCTAAGAAAAAGGCTAATGGTTGATTATGAGCGACATTTCTATGCAAAATAGTGAAGACTGGTTACAAAATTTGCTACTTCTCATGGGTTTATCTACTCAAGTACGGGCTAATTTAGAAACTAACCCATCTTCTGAGCAAGATACACCCACAGGAGAAAGCTACTGGTTAACAATAGATCAAACCAATTTAACATCAGAACAAATTCGGATTTTAATTGGTGCTGGTGGTTCGGTGCTAGATAGCATTCAGTATCTCGCAAATTCCATTCTTAATTTGAACCAACCAGAAGACAATCATACCGCTTACACCGTGGAATTAAATGGTTATCGTGTGAGACGAGAAGCCGAAATCCGCACTTTAGCAGAAACGGCTGCCGCAGAAGTCCGCTTTTCAGGAAGAGAAGTAGAACTTCAATCTCTCAGCGCTGCTGAACGAAGACAAATTCACACATTATTGCAGGAATTTTCGGATTTAGAAACCTTCAGCCGTGGTAAAGAACCTCACCGTCATTTAGTTGTTCGTCAAGCAGTTACACCATAATTAGGTAGTAGGGAACTCTTAACTGGGAACAGACAAGAATATTACCCATTACCCATACTCAATTTTCAGGGTATTTCACAAATCCTATGGACGCTATTTTTATTCCGCAGCTATCTAAAGCCCCGGAGCGGACAGAGGAAATTCAAGTTCAAGAGTTTCTGCCTGGTTTGGAAACATTAACACCCGTGCGGGGAATTATCCAAGTTAAACATCAGGGTAATTATTTAGAAGTTTCATCTCAGGCAGAAACAATTATTACTTGTACCTGCAACCGCTGTTTGCAGCAGTATAACCATCGTCTGGTTCTTGATACTCAGGAAGTCATTTGGTTAGATGAAACCGCTAATCAAACGGAAGATTTTCCTTTAGAAATGGAAGTTGCTGTAGAGGATTTACTGGAAACTTTAGCACCTGATGGTCACTTTGATCCCGGTGAATGGCTATATCAACAGATGTGTTTAGCATTACCTCAGCGTCAATTATGTGACCTTAATTGTCCGGGTATTTTGAATACTGCTGTTTCTGAACCACCCATTGATAGCCGTTGGGCTTCATTAAATGCTTTGAAAAAACAACTTCCAGATAATTAGTAAATTTACTGTTTGGTGCGTTATGGCTTAATTCTTTATGGCTCGGTAAAATCCGTGAACACTCTCTCAAACTCCTCAAGGATTTTTTATCTTTGTGGAGTTTTTAATTACGGAAAAATTTTGTATAAGTCCTAATTAAGACTTGACAACTTACTCTCATTTTGCGAGAATAAAGTAGGTGGCAAGCACAAACACAAGAATAACCAACCACAAATTAAGTTATGTACACCAATCACTATTATTTCAAATCCAAAGTATATTATGCACCTAATTTCAATTCGCACCCTCCGCGAAGAAGCAGAAAAGTACCCTGATATCAAAAAACAAATTGAGAGTTGGTATATAACTGTTAAAAAAGCAGAATGGCAAAGTTTAAATGATGTTCAAAAAGTTTATCGAGATGCTGAAGCAGTTGGTAATTTTACTGTTTTCAATATCAAAGGTAATGATTATCGTTTAATTGTAGGGATTAATTATAAAACAAAAAAGGTTCACTATAAATACTTGCTAACTCACGCGGAATACAATAAAGATAAATGGAAAAATGACCCTTACTTTTGACGATAAAACTTATAGTCAATTACTGGCAGAAATCGCTCCTCAAGTAATTGAAACAGAGGCAGAGTATGAACGGCTTTTAAAAGTTGCAGAATTTCTAACTTTTAAAAAGAATCTTACTCCAGAGGAGCGAGCTTTAGATAAATTGATTGTCAGACTAATTGAAGATTATGAGGAAGAAAATTATCCAATGGATGAATCTACACCTCATGAAATATTGCTACATATCATGGAATCTAGCGGCATTCGTCAAGCTGACTTAGTACGTATTCTCGGTTCTAGCAGCGGTGTAGTTTCAGAGGTTGTCAACGGTAAACGTTCAATTAGTAAAGCACAAGCAAAAGCTTTGGGAGAATATTTTAAAGTTTCTCCTAGTTTGTTTATTTAGAGTTCAGTTTTTAAGAATTGCAGGATTTTTGTCTAAATACTGGATATCCTGATTTAGACAAAGTCGGTAATTCTTTGCCAAACACTTTCCAGTAAATCAGAATTATTCATATCAAAATATTCAAGATTAGGAGATTGTCTAAACCAAGTCCGTTGACGTTTGGCAAATTGTCTGGTATGTAAAATAATTAATTCTTTGGCTGCATCTAAAGAAATTTCACCAGCTAAATATTGTTTGATTTCTTGATATCCTAAAGTATTTAATAAGGATAAATAAATACCATATTTTTGAGACAAGTATTCAACTTCATCAACTAAACCATCTGTTATCATTTGTTCAGTTCGTTTGCGAATCCTGACATCTAAATGTTCTGCATCAGCATCTAAACAAATTTGTAAAATTGGATAATCTGGTGGATTTTCTCCTTGTTGTTCAGAAATAGGAATACCAGTGGTATAATAAACCTCCAAAGCTCTTAAAGTCCGCACCAAATCGTTAGCGTGAATTTTTTGGGCGGCAACGGGGTCAACTTGTTGTAACATAGGGTAAAGTTGGATTTGACCAAGGGGTTCTAATTGCGATCGCAATTCCGGCTGTGGTGCAACTCTGGGAATTTTCATTCCTTGAACAATGGAACGAATATATAAACCTGTTCCACCCACTAACAACAGTGTTTCAACTCCCAAACTAGCAATTAAAGCCTGTGCTTGTTGTTGATAATCTGCTAATGTCATGATTTGAGTTGGTTCACAAATATCTATTAAGTAATGAGAAACTAATTTTTTTTCAACTACATTTGGCTTGGCTGTACCAATATCAAACTCACGATATACTTGACGAGAATCAGCACTCAGAATTACAGAATTTAATCTTTGTGCTAAACTCAAGGCTAAACTAGATTTACCCGTGGCCGTAGCCCCACAAATTACAATTAATTTAGTCATTAGTCATTAGTCATTAGTTAGGTGTTCGTTGTCACTGGTCAGTGGGAAGAAAAACGCAAAATAGGGAATTTTCTCCCCAATTCTCATCAGGGTTACAACCCTTATGTAAACTTCTCATAAAATTGCGCTACAGACGGCAGCAAGGCTTTTATGTTATAATGTTGGGGTGATTTGACTTTTTTCGCATTTTAGCAATTTTAACCCCAAGCATCAGGAGAATTTTCATGACGAGCAGTTACAGCGCCGATCAGATTCAGGTTCTGGAAGGTCTGGAAGCCGTCCGCAAACGACCAGGGATGTACATCGGTACTACGGGTCCGCGAGGACTTCACCATTTAGTTTACGAGGTAGTTGACAACTCTGTTGATGAAGCTTTGGCGGGTTACTGTACCCATGTTGAGGTGGATATCAATGCTGATGGTTCTGTGACGGTGACAGATGATGGTCGGGGTATTCCTACGGATATTCACCCAAAAACAGGGAAATCAGCTTTAGAAACTGTGTTAACTGTTCTCCACGCAGGTGGTAAGTTCGGTGGTGGTGGATATAAGGTATCCGGCGGTTTACACGGTGTGGGAATCTCTGTGGTAAACGCTTTATCTGAGTTTGTAGAAGTCACGGTTTGGCGTGATCACAAGATACATACCCAACGATATGAACGCAGTTTCCCTGTTACTGAATTGGTAGCAAAGCCCTACAAAGAAGATCGAACGGGGACTTCTATTACCTTTAAGCCAGATACACAAATTTTTACTACTAGCATAGAATTTGATTACATTACTTTATCTGGACGCTTACGTGAGTTGGCGTATCTTAATGCCGGTGTAAAAATTACTTTTACAGATCATCGCTTAGAAATTATTAAAAGCGATATCCCTAAAATAGAAACTTACGAGTACAAAGGTGGTATTAAGGAATATATCGCCTACATGAATCGTGATAAGCAGCCTCTCCATGAAGAAATTATCTATGTTCAAGGGGAACGCAACAATGTCCAGGTAGAAGTGTCTTTACAATGGTGTACTGATGCTTATACGGATAATGTCCTGGGTTTTGCTAATAATATTCGCACTATTGATGGTGGTACGCACTTAGAAGGTTTAAAAGCAGTTTTAACTCGGACATTAAATGCTACCGCTCGCAAACGCAATAAAATTAAAGAGAATGAATCTAATCTCAGTGGTGAACACGTCCGCGAAGGTTTAACTGCTGTCATTTCTGTGAAAGTCCCTGATCCTGAATTTGAAGGACAAACTAAAACTAAACTGGGAAATACAGAAGTTCGCGGTATTGTTGATTCTTTTGTCGGTGAAGTTCTCACGGAGTATCTAGATTTTCATCCTGCTATAGCTGATGCTATTTTAGATAAAGCTATCCAAGCGTTTAAAGCTGCTGAAGCTGCTCGACACGCACGGGAATTAGTCCGTCGGAAATCAGTATTAGAATCTTCGCCTCTACCTGGTAAGTTAGCAGATTGTAGCTCTCGTGATCCGGCTGAATCTGAAATATATATCGTAGAAGGTGATTCAGCCGGTGGAAGTGCGAAGCAAGGACGCGATCGCCGCACCCAAGCAATTCTCCCTTTGCGTGGTAAAATCCTCAATATCGAAAAAACTGATGATGCCAAAATCTATAAAAATAATGAAATTCAAGCCTTAATTACCGCACTGGGTTTAGGAGTTAAAGGTGAAGAATTTAACCCCTCACAATTACGATATCATCATATAGTATTAATGACTGATGCTGACGTAGATGGGGCGCACATCCGCACCTTGTTGTTAACTTTCTTTTATCGTTATCAACGGGCGTTAATTGAACAAGGTTTCATTTATATTGCTTGTCCGCCATTGTACAAAGTAGAGCGCGGCAAAAATTACCAGTATTGTTACAGTGAACGGGAATTACAACAGCATCTAGATACTCTTCCTAGTAATGCTAATTATACCATTCAGCGGTTTAAAGGGTTGGGGGAAATGATGCCTGAACAACTGTGGACAACCACCATGAACCCAGAAACCCGCACTCTCAAACGAGTGGAAATTGAAGACGCAGCCGAAGCAGATCGAATTTTTACCATTTTAATGGGCGATCGAGTCGCGCCTAGACGGGAATTTATTGAAACTTATGGATCTAAACTGAATATGACAGATTTAGACATTTAAGGAATGGAAACAGGGGTAATGGGTAATTACCCCTGTTCTCCAAAATTTTTCTCGAAAAATTATAAATTTTCCCCACAAAGGCATAAAGCATTTGCTATGCTTAGATAGCTTGACTAGATATTATCTACAAAGCAAAAATTGATAAGTATACACAAGACTTTTCCGTTCAGAGATGACAGCCACTTTCTTAAAACCAGAAGTATTCACAAGGATAATTAACATACCTGAAATTACCTAAAAATATCATTAGGCAACTTTAGTAACAATATTATGTATCATCTGATTAAAATATCGTTGTATACAATAAGAACAGTTTGTCAAGTTGCACAGGGTAGAAATCTCAACTCTGCGCTAATGTGTGAATAAGGCTGAATTGAGTCAAATCTCAGTTCATCTCTCACAGTCCTAAAATACCCGATAATCTTAACTCCTTAGTTTAGATTTTTAGTATAGCATATACAGGGGTTAGCACCTGGAAACAAACAACAGTCATTAACAGACGGTGGTACAATTAGTTTAAGTAAAACTAGTACCTGTAAACAAGTGCCCGCCATCGGGTTTAGTTGAAACAGGACATAAACACAAATTGTCTACATCAGAACAATTTGTACAGGTTTTATAGAGCAGCAATTGTTCCTAACTTTTAATTTAATGACAATCCCACTGTCAAACCAACAAGTTTTCGATAAGATTAATGGTGTTACCACCATTTTTAATGTCTTTTTGATAAAGGTAGCTTGATCTGACTTTCAGGAGTTCATAAATAATGCACAAAAAAAGCGCATTTTTTGTGAAACAGGCTACAATCAAAACGGTATTTACAGTTAAATCTGCCAAAGGTCATACAATTGTGTCCGCATCAGGAAGCTTTTTGAAGAAAGATGAACCTAGTTTGATAGATTCAGTTAATCGAAAGTGATATCTAGCGTCGTCATGTATGACCATGGGGAAAGTGAGCAAGTCACATTACAAATGACATTGCCACTGCAAAAGCCTGATTAAAACAGGGAAAACAACAAACACCGAAAATATTTGAGGGTGAACAGCCAAAACCCAATTTTCGGTTCAAAGATTACTTGATGCCAAAAGTAATCAAAATGTCTTGAGTAACTGATTCTGCAAGGAGCATGAGGAACGCGGCATGAACCAGGCTAACAACGTACTCGATAATATTTATCAGCCTGACCTAGAAATGATAAATCCGCCTGAGATCGAATTACAAGAACTCTTAATAGAAGAAGAGGACTTATTGCTGGCTGATGATGGCGAAATTGATGATTTTTTAGATCCTCAGTCTGATGAGGACGACACCAAGTCTGGAAAAGCCGCTAAATCGCGTCCTCGGGCACAAACCAAGAAAAAGCAATACACCGAAGATTCCATTCGTCTGTACTTGCAAGAGATTGGGAGGATTCGTCTATTACGCGCAGATGAAGAAATTGAACTAGCGCGGAAAATAGCTGAACTACTGGTGCTAGAAGATGCTTACAAGAGTTTGTATGAAAAACTAGAACGGATACCAGAACAAGAAGAATGGGCAGGAGAAGTAAAATTATCATTACCAGCCCTACGCTCTAGACTCCACATAGGAAGAAGGGCTAAGGAGAAAATGGTACAATCGAACCTGCGGCTGGTGGTTTCCATTGCCAAGAAATACATGAACCGTGGCTTGTCCTTCCAAGACTTGATTCAAGAAGGTAGTTTGGGGTTGATTCGTGCGGCTGAAAAGTTTGATCACGAAAAAGGCTATAAGTTTTCTACCTACGCTACATGGTGGATACGTCAAGCAATTACAAGGGCGATCGCCGACCAGTCTCGCACTATCCGTCTACCGGTTCATCTCTACGAAACAATTTCCCGGATTAAGAAGACTACCAAACTCCTGTCCCAAGAAATGGGGCGCAAACCCACGGAGGAAGAAATTGCCACTCGCATGGAAATGACCATCGAAAAACTGCGGTTTATTGCCAAATCTGCCCAGTTACCAATTTCTCTGGAAACACCCATAGGTAAAGAAGAAGACTCCCGTTTAGGTGATTTTATTGAGTCAGAAGGTGAAACCCCAGAAGACCAAGTTTCTAAAAACTTGCTGCGGGAAGACCTAGAAAAAGTCCTAGATAGTCTCGGACCTCGTGAACGGGACGTTCTCAGATTACGCTATGGTTTAGACGATGGCCGCATGAAAACCCTAGAAGAAATCGGCCAGATTTTTAACGTCACCCGCGAACGTATTCGCCAAATCGAAGCCAAAGCACTCCGTAAATTACGTCACCCTAATCGTAACAGCGTACTAAAAGAGTATATTCGTTAAGTGAGTAGGGGAGGGTTTAACTGATTAACTTTTTAAACCTTCCCCTACTATTAACTACATCTTACCTTGCTGCATCACCTCTTGGAGATGCTGGCGAATTTCGTGTGCTTGTTCAATTTCTGACTGGCGTAATTTTTGGAATAGTTCTACACAAGGTGTAGAATTAGCCTCTTTTGCGTCTTTGATATAATTTTCATAAGCTTGAACGGCTACTGCTTTATTATGCAGTACGCTGATAAAATCATACTCTAAGTTACTAATGGGTTCTTGAGTTTTGGTTTTACTCATTTTTTTACTCCGTTAGTTGTTTAATTAATTTCTACTTATTCCTCCATAATTATTCATCTGTCTAAAAGCTGAGTTAGTCCTATAACTTTTTGGTGTAAATCCTACCTTACCTACTTAAATTTTGGGCTTTCTCTAATAACTCCTCGGAACTTTTCACCCACTGTAAATTACCTTGAATATTATATAAATCTCTAGCATATTGCAAGACTTGGACAGCTTCTTTGTACTGCTTTAACCCCATAAAAACCAACCCCGCACCATAATAAGCATTAGCATAACTAAAGTTCCCCGCAGCGGATTTTCTAAAGGCTGCTAAAGCTTCATTTAATTTACCCTGATTAAATAAAATTGTTCCCATACTATAATGGGCTTCTGCATATTTAGGATTGATTTTAATTGCTTCAGTAAAAGCTGCCTTCGCTTGCTCAATTTTCCCCTGTTGCAGATAACAGACACCTAAATGATAAGCTGGTTCAGGCGCGTTTTGACTAATTAATTTGGCTTTTGCAAAAGAAGCGATCGCACTTTCCCAATTTTTCTCCTCTTCCCTAATTAATCCCATATTATAATGGGCAAAACCCAAATTTGGATTTAATTCTAAAGCCCTACTTAAATAGTCTTTGGCCAATTTTAAATTATTTCCTTCTAATAAAGCCCCACCTAAATTCGCAAAAGCTAAAGCAAATTGAGGGTCAGCTTGAGTAGCTTGATAAAAAGCATCTGCTGCAGGTTGTAACTTTCCTGATTGTCGTAGTGCTAAACCTAAGTTATAGTGCGCTGCTGCTAATTTAGGATCTAGTTTAATAGCTTCACGAAAAGCCGTAATTGCATCTTCTAATTTTCCCGACTGAATCGCTTGTAATCCTTGATTTAAAGCCTCTGTAGCTGCTTTAGTATTTGTGTTTTGTGCCAGTATTAGAGTAGGGTAAGAACTGGAAAATACGGGTTGAATATTAATACTTAATAATAAGAAATTGATTATCCCAAAAATAGGATATTTAATTAATGGTAATTGCATGGATTTAGTTTTATTTCGTGTAATCTCTCTAAAATATAATTCACATAAACTTATAAGTAATACACAATATAATCATACTATTTATATTTAGCCCATTCACCATTACTCAAATTCCTCAATGAAGGTAAATCTTGAGTAGCTCTTATAAACATCTCCGTTTCTCCAAACACATCTTCAAGGCTTAATAAATGAATCTTTAGCTGTGTATTAATCTGCTTACTTTGAATAGCTTTATTTAAACGAGAACGAAATCCGTCTGTATAACCAACACCAGCTAACATTATGCCAATATTAGCTTCATGAATTATTATATTACCAATTAATTCTGCTGAATAAGAAGCATCTAAGATATTTTGGGATAATTTAGACTGAAAATAAATCATATCATTATTTAGTTCGGCATAATCATCTATTCCTCCATCACTTCCAGATTTTCCTGGTGTTAATCCCAGATAGGCAGCAAAACGTCTACCTAAATCTTGTTTTGCTGTTTCGCTAGAATAAATAATCCCTGTTACTAACGCATCAATTTCTAAGAAATCCATTTTTATTTTTCCTGATTAACAGTTTTAAATTCTGCAACTAAGTTTTTATAAAGTAAATTGATACCAACAAACAAACATTCATTTATTCTGTCTTTCATGTCCAACTGTTCTATTTTGTTTGATGTTTCAGGTGATAGCCTAATTTTTCGTGAAAATCTATCACGGTCTTTGTTAGACATTTTCTCTATTGGAGTAATTTGTTTTAACTCGGCTTGATAATTTTCTGATTCTTCATCAATTATTTTTTGGATACTTTCTTTATGCTCAGAGAAAAGAAAATGTACGTAACTAATTACTGATTCTAGAAATAGTTCTTTTTCTAATCTGAGGATTGCAGTTAGCTTTCCTATCTTTTTTAACTCAGAGTCAGTATATCTTAATTCTATATCTAAATCTAAGTTTTGATTTTCTTGTTTTTCTTCCTCTACTTTTTTTATGCCGTTTTGGATGGCATTATCGGTCAAAAAATCTTTACTTGGAGTGGTTTGTTTATCTTCTATAGACATAATTCATCTCCTAACATTATCCATCTAATAAATCAACAAAGTAATCGTATAAATGTTCTAAACCTTCATAGTCCCAAATATATTTTCTATCTTGATAGATAGCAAATTGCATCTGCTCTTGACAATCAGGCATTTCATCCGCAACTCTGTATCTTTGAGGTTTCAAATCGTCTTCTAATCTCTCAACGATCTGATATATAGAGGATTGTGATATTCCTAAAGGTACAATTACTACCTGTGGAGCATAGCCTGCTTTTGTTTCCAATTGAGCAATAACTTTTAGAGTTCTGGGAAGATTACGCAATGCTTTGATTTCCTGAGATTTATTAACTGGTACTAAAATCAAATCCGGGTCATTCCCTACTATTGTTTGTACAATATTTTTTAGAGGACTGTCAATATCTAAAACAATATGGTCATATTGCCCTTTTGGTAGCTCTTTCGGGATTGCTTCACGCCTTCCATTATACATTACTGTACTATTTTCTAGCCATTCCCAATCTTTTGATTTTTCTGGATTGCGATCAATGTAAAACTGCCAAAAATCTGCCTGATCATCACAATCAATTAGAAGTGTACTATCTTGTCTGTTAAGAAGAACACCAGCAATATGAACAGCAAGGGTAGTTTTTCCCACACCACCATCATTATGAGTACATAGGATAATCAATGGAAACAGCCTCCCTAAAATCTAAGTATTAAGACAGCAATAGCACAAGAGAGCGATCTTAGCCAAAAGACACACAAGGACTATCAATTTCTACCGCTGGAGTAAATGAACTACAAAAATTTACGGTAGCACAATCAACATCTAACTCATCAGGGTGAGTACACTGTAATTTAACATAAAAAGCACAGTCTTGACAAATAGTTTTATATAACATTGGCTGCAAGTCAATGACGGGACTCCATGGTGAATAATCCTCAAGTTGAGATAAAACCCACTACCTTGTATATTCTGTAGTGGGCAATAGCAGTAATAAACAATGTCGTTCTTATTATCTGTTATTTTCGTAACAAAATTGATTCCTGAATGCAATTATTGCATTATTATCTTGCATTTATTGTCATTTGACTACAAATCAGCAGTTAAAAACCCAGACCTTACTAACTTATGTTGTCTTTATTAGTTTATTGATTTAAGCTATTTTTAGTACGTAAAATAAATAGCCTACATAAATAATTGGCTTTTATCCCATACCTGACATTAAATAAGCGTGAGTGCAAAACGTCTGCCAGAAACTACTGCCCATGTTAGAATTATCCGCCAATCTTGGCAACAGGGCTT
This sequence comes from Dolichospermum planctonicum, assembly GCF_005402965.1. GTDB lineage: Bacteria > Cyanobacteriota > Cyanobacteriia > Cyanobacteriales > Nostocaceae > Dolichospermum > Dolichospermum planctonicum. Next base: position 43,456 of record NZ_BJCF01000018.1, on the reverse strand, counting down.
TCTTGAAGGTGAAGTCAGCGCTGGTAATTTTCAATGGCATTTCCAGTGGCATTTTCGTCGGGGGGAACTTTCTGTAAAGCCTTCCCAAGGTCGTGCTTTAATTAAAGAACCTCTAGGACGGTTTTTAGAACAACAAGATTATCAATTAGAACCTGGGGGGGATTATGCTTTTACAATTCGGGCTGAACTCTAAATTATTTGTTAGTTAGTCGGTTCAGGTATCTTTCAATTAGAAGGACTGCCACAATATCATCTATTGCCCTGGGAGGTTGACGCATTCCTTTGGGTAATAGTTTAATTATACCCTGGGGTGGATACATCTGCCAATAGCGATCGCGTGCTTCTAAGGTAGAATAACGTTCATCAACTAAAATAATATTTGTCGGTTTACTTAATTCTTGATTAAGTTGCTGTTTCCACTTTTTAGCTGTTGTTTGATCTCCCATCACTATTAATGATACAGGAAACTTTTGCAATTGTACTTCAATGTTAGCGATCGCCTCTTCTGCTAATATCACTTTATGATAATACAGTTGTCTATCTAATCCCATTACCGCAATACCACATTTATCACGACCAGGATCAAATCCTAAAACTACAGGTTGTGTATTAGTCATTGGTTATTAGTCATTAGTTCTTTGTTGTTATCAATTTTTACTGTAAGTCAATCATTTATAATTGTAAATTCGTCATTTGTTATTGTAAATTAATTATTTGTTATTGTAAATTAATTCAGTAATTGTGTAAAGTTTTGCTTTGTTATTAGTTTATGTTAAATTGATTTTTGATTGTTCACGTAGTGAAAAGAATTTGTCCATTTAATAAAGCCACTAATTTTATTCTTAATGGACCAATAGTATAAGTATCCTCTGCGGCTACGGCTTTAACTTCTATCTCTTGCTCTGTTTGCTGTAATTGAGTAACAAAGCGAACAAAAGTCCCTTCTACTTCTACAGCTTCAACAATTCCCGCATTTCGAGCGCGAAATTGAGAAGCAGAAACTAGCAAATCTAGACGTTGACGCAGTTGGTCAGATGTCATATTAATTAAATCGGCTGTAGTTGTAGCCAGTACCTCACCTGATGAAAACACTAGTTGATTTCGGGCTGCATCTGCAAAAAATTCGATTTGCTTTTCACCTCTAACGTAATTACCTGCTGAAAAGATTCGTACTACATATTCTCGACCATCTTTAATTTGTGCAATTAATTGATCAACTTGATTTTTAGTCACACGCAGTATTTCTGTATTTGTAGATTTAGCGCCAGGTTCAGTTAATTGAATATTGGCATTACGATTAGCTTCTTGTAAAATTTGGATAATTGCCTGAGTTGCCATAATAGGTTTATCAACAGTAATTAACCCTGCCACTATCACTTGACCCCTAACTAAACCTAATTTACCCAACCGGAGATCACGGTAAGACTGATAATATTTTTCTAATCTAGCTACTTCTTGTTCTAAAAATTTTTGTTGTTTTTCCAATTCTTGTAAACGAGATTCTCTTGTCAGAATAATTTCTTCTCGTTGTTTAATTTGTAGATTGCGGTTTTGAATCAGCTTATCTAATTTAGTAATTTTGCGATCGCGTTTTTCAATAGCCGTCTTTGCCTCATCAATAGCTTGCTTACTTTGAGCATACAATCTTTCTCGTTCTGACTTTAATTCTTGCACTGCACTTTGTAATGTCAGGCGCTGATTGTAAAGAGTTTGTAATTCAGTTTTAGCTTGTTGATATTGAACCACAATTCCACCGAGACGACGTTGAGTTTCATAAAGTCGTACTTGAGTTTTAGCCTGTTGGTTAAGAGTACGATTCAATTGAGATTGTGTAGCTTTTTGTTTAGTATTTGCCGCTCGCAAATATTTATTGATAGTTTGTAATTCCTGTTGTACCTGACTTCGTTCTTGTCTGCTTTGATTTAACTCACGTTCTACCTGACCTTTTTGAGTTTCTGCGGTTTTCAGTTGTTCCCGCTTTTGTCCCAAGTCCCTTTGAATATCCTCCAACTCAAATAAACCCTTTCGCAATCCTTCATCAGCAGCAAATAGAATTGCTAAAGTGGTTGCAGAAATCAGACCACCCGTAAAAATAGTCACAATTACAGCGGTTTTTTTCGGACGCAAGTTGAAGAGTGAGAGACGTGCTTTACCAACTCGTGTGCCGATGCGATCGCCCACGGTGGCAATCACGCCTCCCAGGATGAGAATTGCTGCAATTAGGATGTAACCAGTGGTCATTGTTAGCTACGGAAATGCTGACCAGTCTAGCCTACTACGTTCAACCATTGTCTGTGGATAAATAATCAATGGAGTGGGGGTAATTTTGGAATTGGTTGCCCCTAATATCTAAAAATTCGTACCAATTCCATTACCTGACCAAAAAATTTTAGATTTTAGATTTTAGATTGGGAATTTTCGGTACAACCCTCGCCCCTTCAGGGCAGAACTAATCCAAAATCGCTAATTTAAAATCCCCAAGCTCCACACTTTAGGGTGGAGTCAATCCAAAATCCAAAATCGTAAATCCAAAATCTATTGACCTTACCCCATAAATTATAAATTTTAAGTAAATTGCTTACTTAAAGCGACAGGTTTATGCACAGTAATCTTCTTTTTATGAATGGAAATCATTTTTTTCTCGCGTAAATCTCCCAGGAGTCTAGTCACAGTAACGCGAGTCGAGCCAATTGCTTCAGCGATCGCCTGATGTGATAACTTCAGATCAATGGTAATGCCATCAGCAGAAGGAACGCCAAAATCACGACAAAGAATCAGTAAAAAACTAATTAACCGTGAACCCATGTCGCGGTGAGCCAGAGTTTCAATCATCATCTCCGTCTGGAGAATCCGCGAAGACAGCCCTCGCAGCATTAACATTGATAATTCTGGATTTTCCTTTAGTGACTGCTCCACTTGTTCAATTGGCGCTGAAAGCAATTCTACAGTGGTAAATGCCACTGCATGATAAAATCGATCAGACTTATTACCTGTCAATAGAGACAGCACGCCAAAAACGCTATTTTCCCTCAGCAGAGCCACCGTTATTTCTTCTCCTGCTTCATACACCCTCGACAGTTTCACCGCACCCTTGAGAAGAAAATAAACTCGTTCAGCAGGATCTCCCGGAAAAAAGATCGTCTTATTGCGTTCAAACGTCTCGACAACCGGGGGAAAAGCCCCGGTGGCCATCTGACGAAAAACATTTGCTAGGGCTTTGTCTTGTGTCACGATCATCTCCCTTCCCCTACCCAATGCCAGAAAAACAAAAACTAATTACCTAAGAATACACCTGAAAAATCAATAAAGCACCGTTATTTTTTTTGTTTTTCCTATACCCAAATTCATATTTCCTAACCCTTCGTTGATTATGATACATAATTTTGGTTCAGGTTAGCTAGTAATTATTGATAAGTAGTTCTGCTAGTTATCGTCTCCAGGTTTTGCCCCAAAGCTGGGAAATTTCTTGAGAATCTTTACAAATATGGTTATGATTTGCCGGGTACTTCCTGCCTACTCTTTGCGGATTTTAGAAAATTTCTAGACTCACAAAGTTAAACTAGGGTCAGATTCTAGTATGCTCCTAATGATGAATTATATTAGCAAAGTTTATGCTGAATCTGTCTGGAAAAAATGCCCTAGTTACAGGTATTGCCAATAACCGTTCTATCGCTTGGGGAATTGCCCAGCAACTGCACAAAGCGGGGGCTAATTTGGGTATTACCTACTTGCCAGATGACAAGGGTAAAATGGAAAAAAAAGTGGCTGAATTGGTAGAACCGCTCAACCCTAGTTTGTTTCTGCCCTGCAATGTTGAAAATGACGAGCAAATTCAATCTACTTTTGAAACTATCCGGCAAGAATGGGGGAGATTAGATATTCTAGTCCATTGTTTGGCTTTTGCTAAAAAGGAAGATTTGACCGGAGGTTTTAGCCAAACTTCCCGTTCTGGTTTCAATACAGCTTTAGAAGTTAGCACTTATTCTCTTGTACAGTTAAGCGGTGCTGCTAAACCTTTGATGACTCAAGGCGGAAGTATTATTACTCTTACATATTTGGGAGCAGTTAGAGCAATTCCTAATTATAATGTTATGGGTGTGGCTAAAGCAGGTCTAGAAGCCAGTGTTCGTTATTTAGCAGCCGAATTTGGTCCTGAAAATATTCGTGTTAATGGCATTTCGGCTGGTCCTATTCGCACTTTAGCTTCTTCTGCCGTCGGTGGTATCCTAGATATGATTCATCATGTTGAAAAAGTAGCCCCGCTCCGTCGCACTGTCACTCAATTAGAAGTAGGTAATACAGCCGCTTTTTTGTGTAGTGATTTGGCAAGCGGTATTACTGGACAAATCCTGTATGTAGATGCGGGATATGAAATCATGGGGATGTAAGAAGAGGCCGGGAGCAGGGGGCAGGGAGAATATTTATTGCCCCTATTACCCATTACCCATTACCCATTACCCATTACCTATTGCAACTGACAAATGACAACGGACAACAAACAAACACCTCGCATAGTCTCAGTTCACCGTACTACTGGTGAAACAAATATTTATGTCACTATCAACCTTGATGGTACAGGTATATGTAAAGTATCTACTGGTATTCCCTTTTTAGATCACATGCTTCATCAAATCGCTTCCCATGGGTTATTTGACCTGGATATTCAAGCTCAAGGTGATTGGGAAATTGATGATCATCACACTAATGAAGATGTGGGAATTACCTTGGGACAGGCATTATTTCAAGCTTTGGGAAATAAAAAAGGAATTGTCCGTTTCGGTAATTTTACTGCTCCTTTAGATGAAGCCTTGGTACAAGTGTCCTTAGATTTCTCCGGTAGACCTCATCTAAGTTATGGTTTGGTAATTCCTACTCAACGGGTGGGGACTTATGATACACAATTGGTGCGGGAGTTTTTTGTGGCCTTGGTAAATCATAGCCAAATGACGTTACATATTCGTCAATTAGATGGTATTAATTCCCATCATATTATTGAAGCTGCTTTTAAAGCCTTTGCTAGAGCTATGCGAGTAGCAGCGGAAATTGATCCACGTCGAGCAGAAACCATTCCTAGTTCCAAAGGTGTATTATAAAAATTCCCGACAGCGGTTAATATGTAGATAGTTCTCAATAGTCAGTAGTTGATAATTTCACGTCCATGAATTCTGTTGCAGACAACTCCAATGCTCGACAAAATCCCCTAGACAAACAACCTGTAGTCCTGACTTGTGAACTACGAAAAGTCTATCGCACCGGATTTTGGCTCAATCAAAAAGTTGTATCCCTGAAAAACTGTTCTTTACAAGTGTATCCAGGAGAAACCTTTGGCTTGCTCAGTCCCAATGGTGCGGGTAAAACCACTTTGTTAAAATTGTTGTTGGGAATTATCCGCCCCACATCTGGAAGGGGATTATTATTAGGTCAACCCATAGGTGACGTTAAAGTTAAACAACATATTGACTACCTCCCGGAAAATCCCTATTTATACGACTATCTCAGTGGTTGGGAATTTTTAGAGTTAGCAGCGGGTTTATTTCAAATTCCCCAAAAATTACAACCTCAACGTATTCCCCAATTAATGGATAGCTAGTTTAGAATTTGGTGCTGATGGTTGTTGGCAAGGTATACTCGAAGAAAATGACTATGATTTTCTATCTAGTCTGGGTTTGATGGGTGGAAAAATCATTACCATGAATCTATCACGTCAATCTCTAGAAGAGTTTTTTATTCAGCAAATTCAAACCAGAAATCATACCCTGTCTGAATTGATTTAATCAGATAGCAAACGAAATCAGAAAGTAGCACTTTATCGTTTTTGCTTGATGGTAAATGGCTGTCCAGGGTATCAGCTATGGCGAATAGATTGGTGATTAAGATAACTACCATTGGTAAATTTTCATGGATAAATCAGCCATAAGTAGTAATTTTATTTTTCACAAGACTGCTATATTTACAGCTTAATCTGTAGTACCACAGTAGATTTCAGAGGTGTTTAAAAGGTCTAAATTCATATTTGTCGAAAACTTTAAAATATGCTCTCAGGTAAAAGTCAAACAAGGTAAAAATGGAAAGCGTGTAGAGATATCTAAAAAATAAAATTATGAATCTGATATTTTAGAAAAAAATCTCTGAGGAGAAGTGGAAAATATAGAATCGAAAATTGTTATAAAAATTGAGAATTAAATTGTCTAAATAAATTTAGAGGTGAATTAACTTCATGGAAAATATAAAATCCATATCCCAAAGCAATAAATTACAATTACTTATGTCCGGAAAATTAAAGATTTATGAGAAAATAAAATTGTTGAGCCACTGCGATGTTTAGGTGTAATCAACGTTAAAATGTTTCAGAATAACTGCAAATATCGTTATCTCCAAGTCTCAGGTAAGTATGCTTAATAAAAATTTGTGTAAATTCCTCACCCATTCAACCATGAGTTTAGCATTGCTAACAACCGTCAACATCGCTTTACCATCTGCGAGTATGGCACAGAGGCAGTCAGTAAAATCAACATCTAGTATAGTTACAGATTACTTATTAGGAGGCGGTGATCTCATCCGTGTAAATGTATTTGAAGTTCCAGAATATACAGGTGAATATCAAATTCCTCCTGGTGGTGCAATTAATATGCCTTTAATTGGTAGTGTACCCGTTTCTGGCTTAACAACTGAACAGGCCTCTGATACCATTGCGAAAAGATATTCTCGTTTTCTCAAACGTCCTCTGATTTCTGTTAACTTGTTATCACCTCGTCCCATAAATGTGTTTGTAGCTGGAGAGGTAACCAGGCCTGGAGCTTACACCCTCAGCTTACAAGGGGGAGCAGGGAATAACCCCGGTGTGCAATACCCAACGGTATTAGCTGCCCTAACTATAGCCCAAGGTGTGACATTAGCAGCAGACGTGACTCAAGTGCAATTACGGCGCAAAGTAGGGCGTTCTGGAGAGCAGACGGTTTCCCTAAATTTAAAGGAATTGACTCAAACAGGGCGAATTTCCCAGGAAATTACCTTACGAGATGGAGATACCATTATTGTTCCCACTGCTACTAGCCTAAATGTGGCTGAAGCTCGGAATCTCTTTGCAGCTAACTTTGCTGCTAGTCAAACTTCACCCCGCACAGTGGTGGTAATTGGTCAAGTTTACCGTCCCGGTTCTTATCTTGTCACCGCTGGAAATGCGGGTGGAGGAGAGGGTGGTGGTGCTGGTGGTGGTTTACCCACTGTGATGCGGAGTTTACAACTAGCTGGGGGAATTACGTCCCTTGCAGATGTACGGAAGATTAAATTACGCCGTCCTACTCGAACTGGTACGGAACAAACTATAGATATCAACCTTTGGCAATTACTACAAAGTGGTGATATCAATCAAGACATTGTGGTGCAAGATGGAGATACAATCGTCATTCCTACAGCTACAGACATTAGTGCGGCTGAAGCTACGCAATTGGCTACCACTACTTTATCGCCAAATACTATTGAAGTGGGTGTAGTGGGTGAAGTCAAAAGACCGGGAGCGGTAAGATTACAACCCAATAGCTCTTTAAATCAGGCATTATTAGCTGCTGGTGGTTTCAATGATAGTAGAGCCAGTAAAGGAAGTATAGAACTCATCCGCCTCAATGCCAATGGTACAGTTACTAAACGTCCAATTAAAGTGGATTTATCTAAAGGAATTAATGAAGAAACTAATCCGATCCTGCGTAATAATGATGTTGTCGTAGTTGATCGCAACGTTTTAGCTAAAACAGGTGACAGAGTTAATACTGTAGCTGGTCCTTTAGGGACTATCTTGGGGATTATCAGACTATTCACTACTGGATTTTAGGTTATTTAGGAAAGGTAAAGTAATGGTTTTCTAGATTTCCCACCAAAAAATCTAGGACTAAAATATGGTTATAATATGACTTAGTTACTTAGTCAGCAATTAATAATTAAATTAATAATTATAGTAATTATAAGTATAGCAATAATCGCCTATAATATCAAGGCAGGTTAATTATTAACAATTCTCATTCAAAAACTACACATTTAACCCATTTAAAATTACAGTTAGTTAATACACGGTATAACCATCACCCTGAAATCAATTCTGCCCAAAGCTGAAAGAGGAGAAGATCATGGACCCAATAATTTTGATTATATTTTTAGCTCTGGTAGGTTACGCCTTGGCCTCTGCAAAGATGGTAAATCAAGGGAATGTCGCTTTAGTTGAACGATTGGGGCGATATCATCGTAAACTTAACCCTGGACTGAGTTTCATCGTTCCCATCATTGATCAGATTGTGATGGAAAACACAACCAGAGAGCAGCTTTTAGATATTAAACCGCAAAATGTAATTACTAAAGATGGTATCTATTTAGAAGTAGATGCAATTGTTTATTGGCGCATTCAGGACATTGAAAAAAGCTTTTATGCCATTGATGATCTAGAACAGTCTCTAGCAAACATAGCCACAACTACCCTCCGGGAAAATATCGCCCAAAATTCCTTGGAGGATACTAATATGTCTAGAGATCAGATAGACAAAACTATATTAAGCGTATTAAATTCAATTACATCCACCTGGGGAGTTGAAATTACGCGATTAGATATTCAGAGTATCACCCCACCTGAGACTGTACGCAAGTCAATGGAAGAGCAACAGAACGCACAAATTAAAAAACGAGCCGCGATTTTAGCCGCCGAAGGGGAAGAAGAAGCGGCCGTTAAGAGGGCAAAAGGAACTAAAACATCTATAGAGATCATTTCTGAAGCCTTGCGTTCTCATCCTGAAAGTAAGGATATTTTACGGTATCTTGTTGCCCAAGATTACGTAGACGCTAGTGAGAAACTGGGTGCAAGCAATAATGCCAAAATTGTGTTTGTAGATCCTGCCAACTCAACGGAAATGTTTCAGGAGTTGATTTCTGATTCGGTACAAGAAAATCATAGTAAAAACCCTGGTAACGGTAACGGTAATGGTAATGGAGCTAATTAATACAGCGTATTTCATCTAGGTTAGGTACACTTTGAGCGGGCAAGATGCCCGCACCACGAGATTTTTATGATTAATACCTGTACCTCATCACATCGGAAACTGGTGTAATTAGTAGGAATAACGAAAAATGGCATCTGTCACCAGAGTTACCTCTTGCATTTCTTGAACATCGTGAACTCGCAGGATATCTGCACCATTAAAAATAGCTGCACAACAGGCTGCGGCTGTTCCCCAAATCCGTAATGTTGGATCTGGTTGCTTGAGGATATTACCGATAAAACTTTTGCGAGATGCCCCTACTAAAATCGGAGCATTAAGTGTTTTTAGCGATCGCAAACGCCGGAAAATTTCTAAATTCTGCTCATGATTTTTAGCAAAACCAATACCAGGATCAATAATGATTTTATTTTGGTCAATTCCCGCCAGGATAGCATCAGTAATTCTCTGAGATAAAAAGCTGTAAATATCACCTATTAAGTTTTGATAATCTGTGAGATTGACCATGGTTTGAGGGTTTCCACGGATGTGCATTAAGATAATTGGCACGTTTAAACTGGCTACGGTTGGCAGCATTTCGGGGTCATAAGTACCAGCAGAAATGTCATTTACTAAATCTGCTCCCGCGTTGATAGCTGCTTTAGCTACCTCAGCCCTCGTTGTATCTACAGAAAGAGGGACATCAACTACTGGGCGTAGCTCCTCCAAAACAGATATAACCCGATCAAGTTCCGCATCTACTGATATTTGCTTCGCCCCCGGACGAGTTGATTGTCCACCAATATCAATGATATCAGCGCCAGCGGCAACCATTGCTTGTGCTTGGGTTAAAGCGGCGGAGATAGTATTAAATTTACCACCATCACTAAAACTATCAGGAGTGACATTTAAAATCCCCATGATATAAGTCCGCCTTCCCCAGACAAAACAGTGATTTCCGATAGTTAATTGGTCAAGCATTATACATAATCCAAGTTGATAATTACCCCAATCCCCAATCCCCATTATTGATAATTGACAATTCTGGCAAAACTATCAGCTTCTAGACTAGCTCCACCAACGAGAGCGCCGTCAATTTCTGGTTGTGCCATAATTTCATCAATATTATTCGGTTTAACTGAACCGCCATACTGAATAGGAACTAGGGGATTAGTCAATTGACCACGAATTAAGCCAATTACCCGATTTGCTTCCTTCGATTCACAGGTATCACCAGTACCAATAGCCCAAATTGGTTCATAGGCAATAATCAAGTTGTTTTGATCAATATCTACCAAGTCCTTTTCTAACTGGGTGCTAATTATTGATTCTGTTTCCCCCGCGTCTCGTTGTTGTTTAGTTTCCCCAACACAGAGAATGGGAGTGAGTCCATGTTTTTGAGCGGCCTTGAGACGGAGATTGACAGTTACGTCTGTTTCCCCAAAGAATTGCCGTCTTTCACTGTGTCCAATAATGACATAACGCACACCGATTTCTGTGAGCATAGGGGCAGCGATTTCCCCCGTATATGCTCCATTTTCTTCCCAGTGGACGTTTTGCGCTCCCAAATTTACACGGCTACCATGCAAAAATCTGGACAGCAGGCTTAAATCGGTGAAAGGAGGACATAATACCACTTCTCGTACTGAGGGGGTTTCCTCCAGGTGAGGCAAAAATCCGCCTAAAAAGGCTGCAGATTCTGCCTGGGTTTTAAACATTTTCCAGTTACCAGCAATAACGATTTTCCGCACAGGTGATTTAATCAAAATTTTAATGCTACTAGATGCACTTTTTAATTTACTACTTTTTTAGGACTATTCACGAAGCAGAATTACAACAGAGAACAGGAAACACATTATTTAATGTATTAAATATCGCTTGTGTAAAATAGAAAAATACTTACCCATCCCTAATAGAGAAATTCTAGAACATATATATTTACTACGTTTATTTATCTGTAATCAAGGCATTAATATTTTCATTACAGCCTGTTTTTTTAATTCTTAGCACTGCATTGTACTTACTTTTAAATGATTTTGTCTTAACTTGAATTTGTGTTGATGTTATAGGGCATCTAGTTGTGATGACATAGCAATATTTGGGAACATTTTTATAACCTTGGGATATAACTTTAATTGTATTTTCAATTTGTGCAAATGCGTGTTCTACATCAGAACCTTTTAACTCTATATAAATTTCAATATAAGGTTCATTAATAATTAGTAACCAATCACATTTAACTCCTTGAATATCTAAACAACCATCTACTTTAACTTTAGTCACTTCTATTAATTTTTCATTCGTAAAAATTATTTTACTACTTTTCTTTTCTTCTATTAATATATTTTTATGGCTGATTTTTTCGGAACATTTATCTAAATCCACAGATGTTATTCTCCCAATTCAAGTTCTATTAATTTTTCAAACACTTGACTAAATTCGTTGGATACTTCATCAATGATATTTGCGTCAATCAAGTTATTGTCTTCATTGATCAAACTTTCAATCATACCATTTTTGATGGTGTAAGCAGCAACATCATTAATATCTAATATTTGACTTTCTGGAACTATTTTAAATAAATCTTTTAGTAAATCATTTTGTTCAGGTTTCTCTCTTAATGCTTTCAGAGTATTACCTGCTTGAATTAGGTTATTAAAAGCAGTTAGTATATAAGGACTGTGAGTAGTTATAATAAATTTATGCTTTTTTTCGGTTGCATTAAAAACTTGACTGATTAAACTTATAACGTGTTTTTGTGATGTAGGAAATAAATGTGCTTCTGGTTCTTCTATAATGAAAAGTGTTGTTGAACTAATAAAAGGCAAAATAGCTAATATAAGTGTCATAGGTAGGGCTTCCTGTTGTCCAGAAGATGAATGTGATAAATTAGTTCTTCTATTTTTGTTTGTTTCGTTAGTGTATAATATCCAGTCCTGATCTTTTTCGTATGAATAATTACCCACTATTATCTGATTAATTAATTCATCAATTGAATCATTTAGCTTAAACGCATGAATCAATTTTCTAAGATGATAAAAATTTTTTACTCTTTCATAAGCCGAACCAAATTCTTTCAGAAAATAATCTATGACTATATTTTCGGACAAAAAGGAAAAAATATTATTTTGTAAATTAGCAAAAAACGACCTCCCCGCAGGGATAAAAGTTACCAATTCAAGACTATTAAAATGATTATCTCTCAGAATATATTCAGTGAAAATTGTATTGTAATATTCTTCTATTTTCTCAGGGTTATTTTCTGCATATTCAATGGTTTTCTTATTATAGTCGCTTAATATTTTTCTGCGAACTTTAACTAAATGTTCAGAATATATCAAAGATAATTTAGACTTCTTATCATCTGATTTTTGGTTATTCAAAGCTATGGAATAACTATCAAATTCATATAAAATTTGAAACTCCTGATTTTTCCAAGAATATTCCGGGAATATAATTTTAAACGTTGTAATTATACTTCTATCAAATTCTGCTTTTTTTTGCTTATTCTGGATTGAAGAACGATATTTAATGAAAAAATCTTTAAAGAAATAAACTAATTTAGCAATTACACTTTTACCACTAGCTTGCTGTCCGATAATAATATTTATCTTGGATAAATTAAATTCAATATCTTTGATATTTAAAAAGTTTTTTACTGTCAGTTTTTCCATAAGTGCAATATATTATCAGTAATACAAGTGTATTACTAGGAAAATAAGTCATTGATGAATTGTACACGATATTTTAGAAATTTAAAATCAGAATAAATACGATTTTTTGAAGTATTGTAAAAATTATAATTCTCTAATGTATAAAAACTGGTGCGTTACGCTGCACTAACGCACCCTACGTCTGTATTACTTAACTAATCCCAAAAACCGAACCAACTGTGGACTTAATCGAATTTCCTGCATCTTTTAAGGCCTGACTGAATGGTTGCTTATTTTGCAAAAATACCCGCGCACAATTGCGTCCTGGCATTCCCGAAATTGAACCACCTGGATGTGTACCAGCACCAGTTAAAAACAGATGATCAATGGGGGTTTTATAATTAGCTAATTCGGGCAAAGGTCGGAAAAAGATCATTTGATCCATAGTCATATCAATATGATAATAATTGCCTTTATATGCTCCTAATCTTTCCCCTAATTCTGCTGGACTTTCTACCCTTCTAGCGATGGTTGCTTTTTTCACATTTGGGGCATAAGTTGCTAATTTATCAACCACTCTATCAGCAACTTGATTTTTCAAATCATCAGTCCAACCTGTACCTTTTAAACCTGTACTTTTTGCACCAGCAATTTGATAAGGAGCGAAAAATTCAATCCATAAAGTATGTTTCCCTGGCGGTGCTAAACTAGGGTCAAGGGCGCTAGGCATAACCACATACATCGAGGGGTCAGAATCGGGAATTTCGCCGATTGTACATTTATTATGAGCCTGTTCAACATGATTCATAGAATCGGCAATTAAAATTGAACCAATCAGATATTCATCTTTATGTTCATGATGAGAAAAATGCAAAGGTTCATCTAATGCCAAATCTATTTTGAGGATGGTTTCATTATTGTTGATAATGCGACGTTCTAGCCTTTCCCATAAATCAGGGTCAACTGCATCAATATCACTTTTTTCAGTCATTTGTAAGAATAATCTTTGGGCATCAATATTAGAAATTACTCCATGTTTAGCCATAAATTCCTTACCACCAGTCACCCTGACTCCTACCGCTTTACCATCATCAATTAAAATCTTTTCTACGTGCTGGTCTGTGAGAATTACCCCACCTTTACTATTAACTAATTTCACCAATGCTTGCACCAATGCACCCGTACCGCCGCGAGGTCTAGCCATACCAGGATGATGGCGCATAGCCATCATCATGACTCCAATTGCCAGATTTTTTTGTGAAGGTGGCGCACCTAATTCTGATGCTAATCTTGATAGGGGTGCTTTTAAAAATTCTTCATCAAACCATTCATTGAGAATATCCTCCGCACTATTTAACATTGTGCGCACAAAATCGAAACTTTTCGCCGGAGAACCGACAACAGAAACTAAATCTTTAACTTGTTGGAAATTGTAATTACCAAAAATATCTATAATTGACTTTGGTGGGGCATTAAACATGGGAGTCATGGCGTTAATTGCCCGTTGCCAATAATTGGTAAATTCGGCGTATTTTTTAGCATCTCGTTGATTATAACGAGCGATTTCTGCACAGGTTTTTTCTAAGGATTTATGTGCCAAGAAATATTTACCGTCCGGGTGAGGACAAAATACAACTGGGTCACATTCTAGATATTCCAAGCCGTATTTTGTCAGTTCTAATTCTTCCACCACTGGACCTAAATGAATAAATTCATGGTCAATGGCACACAAATTAAATTTAAACCCCGGTACTTCTGGGATACATTCTTCAGTTGTAGCAGCACCACCAGGGACAGGACGTTTTTCTAATAGCAGAACACTATAACCTGCTTTGAGTAAATAAGCCGCACAAACTAAGCCGTTGTGTCCAGCACCGATAATAATAACGTCGTATTCTTGCATATCTTGATAAGATAAAAACCTGGCTCTTTTATATTATTATATTTAATATATTTAGGGAATGTAAGCAAATGTTAAAAAAAGTGGAAGATAAACCTAAATCCCCGACTTCCTTAAGAAGTCGGGGATCTTGTTGGTTGTTAGTGTATCAAACTGCTGCTGCTTCTAAAATTGCAGATTTTGGTTGACGAATATTTTCAATTTCCAAAGTTATCGGACTACTCGGTCCTGTCACTAAACCCCGTCTTTGAGGTTTGATTTCATGGGTATCAACTAATTTCATTGACCATGTTTTTAGGACTTTTGCTAAGATCAATTTCATTTCCATTTGGGCAAATGCTAAACCGATACAACGTCTTGCACCACCACCAAAAGGTAGAAATTCATAAGGTGAAAATTGTCTTTGTAAAAAGCGTTCTGGCTGAAATTTCTCATGTTCAGGATAAGTATCTTCGCGGTGATGAGCTAAATAAATTGAACCCATGACAATTGTACCTGGTTCGAGTTGATAACCACAGAGAGAAATAGGGGTTTTAACCCTTCTAGGAAAAGTTAACATTCCCACGGGACAAATCCTTAAGGTTTCATTACAAACAGCAGTTAAATATGGCAATTTAAAGACAGTATTAGAATCATAATTTTCTCCTAAACTATCCAATTCTGCTAATAATTTTTCTTTAACTTCTGGGAGTTTATGAATCCAGTAAAAAGCCCAAGAAATAGCTGTGGCTGTAGTTTCATGACCTGCAACTAGTAAAGTCATCAATTCATCTCTTAATTCTGCATCAGTCATAGGTTGACCGTTTTCATCTTGAGCAGACATAAGTAAATTAAGGATATCTGTACGGTCAGGATCAAAATTTTCTCTTCTTTCTTTAATTTCCTGATAAATAAGTTGGTCAGCTTGTTGCTGTTTCTTCATTTGTTGTTTCCAAATTTCTGAAATCCCAAAGGTTTCTTTTAATTTGGGAAAATAGAGAAAAATCACTCTCCAAGGAGTGCCACCCTGTTCTAAAATTGCACAAAGTAAATGTTTAAGTTTTTCTGCTCGTTCTCCTTCATAAAGGCCAAAAACAGCTTCCATCATTACCTGAAGAGTGATATCTTGGGTAATGTTCCTAATATTAAAAGATTGATTTTTTGGTTGTTGATTAAAAACTTTTATGGTAATATTCTCAATTAATTCTGCGTAAGTTCGCATTCTTTCCCCGTGAAAAGGAGGCATAATTAATTGACGTTGACGTTGATGTGCTTTACCACTAAGACTAATGACAGAATTTTTGCCCAGTAAATATTCAAAAATACTGTTTAAATCTCCTGGTGCTTCCAACTCTTTTTGATCATTACTTAACACCTGCTGCATTGCTTCAGGAGAATGAACAAATAACATCGGTGGTAAATTACCCTGTAATTTTAGAGCAAAAACATCTCCATAATTTTTAGCACATTCCATCATATAAGGCATAGGTCTGAATATCCAGTTTAAGACTTGAATAATAGATATTCCTTTGGGTTGTGGTAGCATTTGCATCATATTCTCCTGTTGTTATCAAAAAAAAACAATTCAATTATATACATAATAACTCAACTTCAAGTATAAATCATCTTGGGGTAATTATAACTTTTCAGCCAGAAAATCTAAAAACCAAGCGAATTATTCTTAATTTCTATCTCCAGATACTTGTCAACAACGATATTTCAATACCATAGAAACAAGAGATTGATTCCCTTTTGCTTCCCTCTTTCTTCCTCCTTCCTGTACTTTGTACCTATCCTTACGGAACAATCCGCGAACGTAAATGTAGTTAATTTCATCAATATCTACAACTAAACACAAAATAACGGAAAAATCAATCATCACTTAGTTATAGTAATTTTCAGAAAAAGCAATTAATTATTAGAACCTTAAAGATGTAAAATATTTATTAAATTAAACCAGAATCTCTAGTTTTTTCGATTTTATTAAGGTACTCAGCATGACAGCAATTACGCAAAATACGGCTTCCGCAGTTCCGAATTTTTGTCTAGGGATACAATATTTTGGGGAAGTATTGCCAGATTTTCAAACTTATGGTACAGTACCAGCGATCGCATCTGGTCAAAAAGCAGTAGCAAATCCTACCGATACAAATGCAGTATATCAAACTTTATTGGCTGCTGATGCCCTGCGCTACCTGACGCTACAAATCACTGGTAGTAAGGCTTCTGGACACCCCGGTGGTTTTGCCAGTCAAGCGGAAGCTTATGCAGCTTTGGTCATGCTTGGGCATAAAAACATTATCACCGAAGTGGGACACCATGCCCCTGGTTTTTATAGTGCCATGTTTTTAGACCGATCTTTAGAAGACATGGGCATTTCTACAGTACAACAATTGCGCGATCGCTTTCGGGAAAAACACGGATTATTAGGACACCTATCCGGTTATATTCCCGGTATTTTAGCACCTGCCGGACCCTTGGGACAAGGGCAACATTTCGCCATGGCCGCCGCATTGTTACACCGTGACAAACTCTTCCCCTTTACAGTGGGAGACGGAGGACTAGGTGAACCCTACATCATGAGTTCCATGGCACATTTTAACACCGCTTACCCCACTGTCACCAACTTTTTACCAGTTTTAGTGTGGAATGGTTACAGCCAAGAACATCATAGCATGGTATCTTTAAAAACTAACGACGAAATGATCGCCTATTGGAAAGGTAACGGTTTTGCCGAAGTCGTGTTAGTCAATGCTAAAGACTTTGATGATCAAAACCAACCCGGTGATTATGTGGATAGTACCGCTTTCTCCTTCCAAAAACGGTTAGAATTTACCAAAGCGGTACTAGTAGGCATGGATAAAGCTGCCCGTTCCGCTTTAAGTGGCACATTAACAGTATTTATTATCAAACAACTCAAAGGGGCAGGGGTTCATGCTTTAGGTGCAAAATCCCATAACTTATATCCTAAAGATACCTTAGACGCGCCCCATATTGTCACCGCCTTACAAAAACGGGCTTTATGTGCCGAGGCATGGCAAACAGTCCGTACAAATGCGGAACGGGCAGGGGGTGGACCAGCAGCCAAAACCGCAGTTACAGAATTTGAATTACCCTTAGCAGAAATTGGCGAATTACCATTAGAAGAATATGCAGTGGGCGGAGAACCAAAAGTTTCAACCACCGCAATGGGAAGGTTAGTAGGAATAGTAGGAAATAAAGATAAAAATTTCCTGGTAACAAACGCCGATGGTAACGAAGCATCAGGAATTGCTAACATTAACCAGGCATTAAAAATCAACCATCCTACTACCGATGAATTATATAATCAAGCTCCAGGAGGTCAAGTTTACGAACCTTTGAGCGAAGATGCTTGTGCCGGATTAGCCGCTGGTTTATCCTTAATGGGGGCGAGAACCTTGTGGTGTTCTTACGAATCTTTTGCCATCAATGGATTACCAATTTGGCAAACTGTCACCCAAGCAATGGCAGAATTAAGACGCAAAACACCGTCAACAATTACATTATTTACAGCCGGAGCATTAGAACAAGGACGCAACGGTTGGACACACCAAAGACCAGAAATAGAGGCTTATTTTGCATCATTGATGAGAACAGGAAATGTATTTCCCTTATTTCCTCCCGATGCTAATAGTATTCAAGGTTGTTATGACTGGGCTTTGCAAACAAAAAATAAGGGAATTGTCATTACAGCCAGTAAGTCACCTTTACCCATTAGAACGACTTTAAAACAAACAGCAGAAGGGTTAGAAAAGGGCGCGATTTTATTACATGAAATTGCGGGAGGGAAGACGGTTGTATTTGCTGTCATTGGCGATATGACCTTAATTCCTGTGTTTGAAGCAGCCGCATTTTTAGAAACTGAAGGTATAGGAGTGAAGATTATTTCTATTATTAATCCTCGCCGTTTATATCGTCCTCATGATACAGCTTGGGATACTTGTTCTGAACCTGATAACGGTTTTTTAAGTGATGCCGATTTTGAGCAATTGTTTGGTGGAGATGCCTTAATTGGTGTGACAGGTGGCGCTGCGGCGATGTTAGAACCAATCATGTTACGCAGTAATTCAAAACGTGATTCTTTCGCCTGGAAGCGTGGGGAAACTACGGCTAGTGCGGGTGAGTTGATGGCTTTTAATGGGTTGACTGCGGAGGCTTTGACTAAGCGGGCTATTGAGTTGGTGCATTAATTAGAACGCAGATGTACGCAGATTAACGCGGATGTTTTGGCGTTGGGTTGCGTACATTTGCTGATTTTATACGCTATGAAACTCAACAATATAATAATTCAAATTCCCAAGTTATCAAATTAATTACCTGATAGAAAAATCTTGACAAAATTACTAGACTAAAAACATCAAAATCTGTTATGCTACCAATGGTATGATTATAGGTAGGATATGGCTAAAATCTCAATTTCATTGCCAGATGAACTACTAAATTACATTGACCAAAAAGTTGATAACCGTAGTGCGTTGATTGAAAGTCTTTTGAAACAATGGCAAGAACAAAAACAAAATAAAGCACTAGCCGCAGCTTGCGCTTTGGTTGATGAATTAGAATTAGGTTGGGAAGGTGAATGGCAAAATATAGCGATTACCGAATGGGAAGCATCTGGATCGTAACATTTGACCCATCCGTAGGTACAGAAATTCAAAAAACTCGGCCAGCAGTGATAATTTCTGGGACTTTGTTTAATAACCAACGCAGTAAAGTCACAGTTTTACCTTAAATTACAACTAAAAAACCATGTATCTGTTCACATTATCTCACCCAACCATTACGAGCGATATTTAGGGCGATCATGTAAATATTCACTGCACCTGAGAATTATCACCCAGGGCGTAGTTTATAATAGGATCATACCGAAAAATTTTATATAGGATTTAAGGTTATTCATAATGCTGCAAATTATCCAAGCAACCTGTACCAACGGTGAACTTATTTTGAATGAAAAACTAAGTTCCGAATTAGAAGGTAAAACCATACAAATAATGATTCTCGAACCCAGCGAATCTACACAACCAATAGATTCTCAAGAATCGAAAATACAGCAATTCTTAGCGCGAGTTAATAACTACTGCTTCCCACTTCCCCCAGACTACAAATTTAATCGAGAAGAAATTTATGACAGATAATATCATAAATAATATCTTTCTCGATAGTAATCTCTGGATTTATCTCTATGCTAAAAATCCGCCAGAAAAATCTCAGCAAGTTGCAGAAATAATTAAAAATAATTATTCATCTCTGCTAGTTAGCACTCAGGTTTTAGGAGAATTATTTCATGTTTTAACTAGAAAAAAATTCACATCAAAAACAGATGCAATTACAATCATATCAGATATAGTGAATACTTTTCCGGTTCAGGCAATTAACACAACAGAAGTTATACAAGCATTAGAAATCAATGCAAAATATAACTACTCTTATTGGGATAGTTTGATTATAGCTACAGCTTTATTAAGTGAATGTTCCATCATTTACTCAGAAGATATGCAACATAATCAACTAATAGAGAATAAGGTAAGAATTATCAATCCATTTGTTTGATTTCATATCTTTTTAATTCCTGTAGGGTGGGTTATCAACAATATAACCCACCATTAATAACCCTACTAGCTATTGATATCATTGCATACTTGATGGGATTGAATTTACCAATGTTTCAAATTGATTATTTTCTTCAAAAAAACATAAAGCATCTTTACTTAACACGCTTCTTCTTCCAAATTAACCCACTCGTCAACCAATTCTAAATCACGTTCTGCTCTTTGAATAGCTCCTTGTTTTAACTGTTCTTTGAGATTAGTAAATTTGTGATAATTACCATTTGCATATTCATCACGGACTAATTGAATTTCTTTTTTAGTCTCTTCATTTTCTCGCCAACTTTCCTCTTTAGCATCAGCGATCGCTTCATCAAGAATCTGCCAAAGGTGCTGTTTTTCTGATAAACTTAGTGCATTTAAGGAGTTAATTAGTAACTCCATCGGAATGAATAGATTTAAGCCAGTCTGTGACATAGTTTTTATCATGATGTGATAATTTCTTTACATTATATCAAATACGAATAGTTTTTTCTACCAATGGCAGAAAATGACAAAAACCGCGATGATATAAAAAGTACATTCAAGAATTCACATTATGAAAAGTATGAATATTTCCTTAACTGACACCATGGGCGATTATATAGAACAACAGGTAGCGCAAGGAGGTTACAGCAGCGAAGCGTCAATATTTTCGGGAATTAGTGCGACAAGACCAAAAACTCCAAAGCAAACGAACAATTACAAACCCTGCTTTGAGGAGGATTAAACTCAGGAAATGCAACAGAAATGACTGCACAAGATTGGGAAGATATTTGTCAAGCAGTATAATAGTAATAACATAATTCAAAAAAGGCATTAATTATGGATATCAAACTTGCAGAAATATCTCAAGAAATTAACCGCTTACCAGAAGAAGCGCAAATCTTACTACTAGATTTTATTCAACTACTCAAAAAACGTTATCCACAACCAGAAAATCATCATCAAGAAAAAACCATCTATGAAAAATTTGATGAAATTGGATTAATTGGTTGTTGTGGTGTGGAAGAAAATTTATCAACTACATATAAAGACGTTCTATCTAATACATTACCCAACAAATATGATCATAGTTGATACAGGATTTTGGTTAGCTCTTATTGATCAAAAAGACACCTACCACGAAAGAGCAAAACAGGCTTTAAAAAAATACAATGAACCTTTAATTACAACATGGTGTGTTGTCACAGAAACCTGTTATCTTTTGCTAACTCGCAAAGGAGTTCAAGCTCAAGTTACTTTTTTAAATAGTCTGGAACAAGAATTATTTACAGTTTTTAATTTAGAATCTCACCATACTCCACGCATTATCCAATTAATGGAAAAATATGCTAATCTACCGATGGATTTAGCTGATGCTTCCCTAGTAATTTTAGCAGAACATTTAGGACATGGACGCATTTTTTCAGTAGATCAGCGTGACTTTAATACCTATCGTTGGAAACAAACTTATCCTTTTGAAAATTTGCTATTTTGAGTTAATTAAAAACTGATACATCAGGAAATATTCACCTCACCTGAGAATTATCACCCGAACCATTTTAACTAATTTCAATAGGTGAAATATTTTTCCATTCTTCAGATTCATTTTTAGCACACCAAAGGTCAAACTTCTGTTGAAGATTTAACCAAAGTTCCGGCGTAGTTTGAAAAGCACTTGCTAACCGCAAAGCAATATTAGGTGTTACACTTGCACGTTCATTCACAATTTCCGAAACTGTTTTGCGAGACACACCCAAAATATTAGCCAATTCTGTCACCGTCATATTTAAAGGTTCTAAATATTGACGTTTAATCAAAGCACCAGGATGTCTAGGTTTTCTGTTAGTATTCATATTCATAATCCTAATGATAATCCTCGTAATTTACGTCGTAAGCATCCCCATCTTGAAAAACAAAAGTTAAACGCCAATTACCAGAAACCGTAACTGAATATTCACCTTTTCTATTTCCTATTAATTGATGAAACTTAGAACCAGGAAAATTCATATCTTCAGCTACAGATGCAGCATCTAGTCTATCTAATAAATCTAACAGTTTTTCAGCATGATTCGGATTAACCCCACTTCTATTATCATCTTCAAACAGCTTTCTTAACCCCTTATGCTTGAAATTTCTAATTATAAGTAAAATAACAATATCTACTGTAAACTATAAGGTTACACTTGTCAATCCATAACATACGCTAAATTTGGTAATTTTGAAAACTCATTGATTAATATTTACAATACTTTACAAATCATCATCACTGTTATCATGGCAGTAATTAGGTTAGGTTGACGCAAAGAAACCCAACATAACCCACTGTTAATAACCCTAAATTACAACCAAAAAACCCTGTGTATCTGTTCACATTATCTCACCCAACCATTACGAGCGATTACTAGAGCGATAGCGAAGCGCTGCTGTAAGTAGTTCGCAGCATGACAGATACACCACCGAAAGATTCACCTCACCTGAGAATTATCACCTGACCATGAGTTATAATCAAGATTAAAGTCATAACCATAAAATTACTATGACTATCCAAACCTTAGACAAAACCACCACAATTTCCGAACAGCAATTTCTTCTACCTGGCCATTACACCTGGAAAGAATTTGAAATAATAGAAACCTTAACCGCAGACGCAGCAGGTTTGCGGATAACTTATCTTGATGGGTACATCGAATTTATGACGCTGAGTGAACAACATGAAATGATTAAAACCATTCTTGGTTTTTTACTAGAATTATATTCCTGTGAAATAGGCATAAATCTGATTCCAGTAGGTAGTGCTACTCGTCGCGCAAAAGAAAAAAGTGCTTCCTTTGAACCTGATGAATCTTATTACATCGGAGAGAAAAAAGCAAATCCAGATTTAGCAATTGAAATTAATATTACCAGTGGCAGTATTGATAAACTTGAAAAATACAAACGGTTTAATATTACCGAAGTCTGGTTTTGGGAAAATAATCAATTGTCTCTATATTATCTTAAAAATGATAATTATGAGCAAATTAATCAAAGTGAATTATTGCCAGATTTAGATATAGATTTATTGGCGAGTTGTGTTTTAATGCCTTCCATTATTGATGCAAGAACAGCATTTATTAAAGGTATTAAAAAGTAGTAGTTTGTAGGTTGGGTTGACACAAGGAAACCCAACAATACCCACCATTAATAACACTAAATTCCAACCCAACAGCCCTGTATCTGTTTACATTATCTCACCCAACTATCACCAACTATCTTGTAAACAAGAGAAGATAATGAACTATTAGCCAAGAAAATGGGTACTACTTTTTATAAACATCACGACGATGCTTACACTGAAGAAGTAAAACAATTAATTGCTCATCTTGAATTTCATAAACCAAACGATAATCTCCTATTCTAATCCGATATTCATTGTCATATCCTTTCAAGTTGACAACCCCATCAGGACGAGGTTCTTTCGCAAGTTGGGAAATCTTATCATATACACGCTCTTGTATATTATTAGGAAGATTATCTAATTGTTTTTGAATAGATTTAGTGATAATAATATCGTAAGTCATAGTATCTATTTTCTCTGATTTAGATACTGTTCAAAAGTCATATATTCCCCATTTGCATATTCATCACGGACTAATTGAATTTCTTTTTTTGTCTCTTTATCTTCTCGCCAACTTTCCTCTTCAGCATCAGCAATAGCTTCATCAAGAATCCGCCAAAGTTGCTGTTTTTCTGATAAACTTAGCGCGTTTAAAGAGTTAATCAGTAACTCCATCGGAATGAATAGATTTAATCCACTTTCTGACATAGTTTTTATCATAATGTGATGATTATTCTAATTATATCAAATGATGGTGGATTAGTCTATACAAACCCTGTATCTGTTCCCATCATCTCACCCAACCATCACCAGCTATCATCTAAATAAGAGAAGACAATAGAACCATCATAGATACACCAACGAAAAATTCACCTCACTTGAGAATTATTTAGAAGCAGAATTATTAGAACAATCTCAAAATATTTTGCGGCGATATCTGAGTTTAAATAACAATTGATTGTCTTATGTTACACAGTAATTGTAAGCGTGATTCTTTCCCCTGGAAGCGTGGGGAAACTACAGCTAGTGCGGGTGAGTTGATGGCTTTTAATGGCTTGACTGCGGAGGCGTTGACTAAGCGGGCTATTGAGTTGGTGCATTAATATCATATTTTGATTTTGTAGGGTGTGTTAGCGATCGCTAATTCACCTGACAACAGGTTGAAAGCATATTCATAACAGATGTATCTACCAGTTTATAAGATATCTGTTTATTCACATATTTCATAATAGAATCAATAATTTCTTGTTGCAAAATTTCACATAATGCTTTTTGATTATCTTCCTTTATTTCTAATACTAATTCTTGAGTTTTCCAAGAGATATCTTTCATAGTATCTTCATCAGGTAAAATTACAGGAGTTTTTAAAATATATTTAGCAGAATTATTAGCAGATGGATTAATAGATTTTAAACATAACCAAAAAACCGGAGAATTACAATAAGCTAATAGAAAATATAAATCAACAGAAGATTTAGGAAAAATTCCTACTATAGATTGGTCAAAGAGACTTTCCTCAATTAATGCTGCTGTAGGACGTTTAGATGTTACCATTGGAAAACCAATTCCTGTTTTAAAGTAGTAGGAAGAATTTTGAAATCTTGATTTTTTATTATTTTTATAATATTCAACAGTTTCCCAACTCCAATCTACATACCATTGAGTAGGTTTAATGAAATTAAAACCACCACCTTTAAGAATAGGAATAAAATGTTTTGTTCCTGCTATTCCCTGTAAAGGATTTTGTAATGTGGAAGGTGTAGATTCAATAGCATTAGGATCAACCAATAAATAATCGGTAGAACCTTTAACAGAAGTTGATGCCTTACGCAAGAATATTTTATCATTTCCTGAATAAAACCCTGTTACACAGTCAGCAATATCAGCCATTTTAGTTATATTATTTGATAATTTATGAAAAACTGATTCATTAGCCGATATAGGAATAGATAGAGATTCACTATTAAAAATATCTTTCTGAATGATATTATTACCATTAGATTTCATATTTGGAGATTCTGTAAAATCCCCCAAAGAGTCAACAAATCTTACAGAAAAAGAATGGTTGTATTTCGGTTTCTCAGCACGGATAGAAATAATACAAAGACCAGCATAACCAAATGAAATACCAGGAAATAGAGATGAACGAAAGACATCTATACTTTCAATTGTAAATTGTTCGAGAATATAACGTCTAATAGTAATATAACTGTGAAGATACAAAAAAGTGTCAGGAATAATAAATACAAGTCTTCCTTTTTCTGCAAGTAATTTGAGACAACGTAGCAAAAAAACAGTATATGTCTCTTTAATATAAAATCCCGGATATTTTCTTTTTAATTCTGTACGACGATCATATTCTTGCCAACCTCCATAGGGAGGATTACCTAAAATTTTCGTAAATTTATAACCAAAATATTCACATAGATCTAAATCTCGGCAAAAAATTGTGTCACGCTCTCTTATCTCTACATTTTTAAATTGGCTAAACTTTAATCTGAGTTTTTTTGCGGATTCAGGATGTAATTCATAAGCAACAGATGATATATTTTTATTAGTTTGAAGTGCTGCTTCTAAAAGATGTCCTTCCCCAGCAGATGGTTCAAGTAGTTGATCATGATTCTCTAATTTCAAAAGTGAAACCATATAAGAAGATAAAGATTGATCTGATGTCAAATAAATTTGGTATTGATCTCTATATTTTGTTTCCATTACCATTGTAAATATCCCATTAAATCAGATTTCTGAAGATCACTTACTGTTGTACTTAATAAATCATTTTTGGTTGATTTAGTAGCAAGTGAGTTGGGTTTACTTGCGTCAACCCAACAATACCCACAATTAATAATCCTAAATTACAACCTAAAAACCATTTAAGGATCTTCTGGAAACACCCATTTCGGTGGTTCTGTCATTTTTTTCCGCAATCTTTCTTCAGCTATTTCTAGCATTTTGTCTAGGGAAGTTTCGGAGATAAATTTTGAAGTTGATTCTCTAAACTCGATATTCGGACATTTATCACCTAAAACACACCCGTTAACACAGGCTTCAGCACAGTTAATTTTTTGTTCCATAATTAATTCCTCAAGAATTTTTACTATTATTGGTAATGGGTAATTACCTCATTTCTTTCTTAAACTAGTGTACTGTAGAGGTTTAAGATTGCGCTTTTCCTCTATCCCTGAAGTAGAATAACCCTTCATGTCCGAATTATTGGCTAATACTGGAACTATTGCGGCGATCGCTACTGCTGTTGTCCCTCAACAAGGTAGTGTAGGTATTGTGCGGGTTTCTGGTGATCATGCCATAGCCATCGCTCAAACTCTATTTTATGCCCCAGGGCGACAAATTTGGGAAAGTCACCGGATTCTTTACGGTTATATCCGTCAACCTCAAACAAAGCAAATTATTGATGAGGCTTTATTATTGATCATGAAAGCCCCCCGTTCTTTTACCCGTGAAAATGTCGTAGAATTTCATTGTCATGGGGGAATTATGGCGGTACAACAAGTATTACAATTATGCTTAGAAAATGGCGCAAGATTAGCCCAACCGGGAGAATTTACTTTAAGAGCATTTTTAAATGGTAGATTAGATTTAACCCAAGCGGAAAGTATCGCTGATTTGGTGGGAGCAAAATCACCTCAAGCTGCTCAAATGGCTTTGGCTGGGTTACAGGGTAAATTAGCCGAACCTATTCGCAAATTACGGGCTAATTGTTTGGATATTTTGGCAGAAATTGAGGCCAGAATTGATTTTGAGGAAGATTTACCACCTTTAGATCAAAAAAGAATTATTACCGAAATTGAGCAAGTGACCGGGGAAATTAGTCAATTATTAACCACAAAAGACAAAGGTGAATTATTACGAACTGGTTTAAAAGTGGCGATAGTGGGGCGGCCCAATGTGGGAAAATCAAGTTTATTAAATGCTTGGAGTCGGAGCGATCGCGCCATTGTCACAGATTTACCAGGAACAACCCGTGATGTGGTAGAATCTCAATTAATTGTAGGAGGAATTCCCGTACAGGTGCTAGATACAGCGGGGATTCGGGAAACAACAGATCAAGTAGAAAAAATTGGTGTAGAGCGATCTCATCGTGCTGCTAATGCTGCTGATTTGGTATTATTGACTATTGATGCTACCGCAGGTTGGACACCAGCAGATCAAGAAATTTATGTACAAGTAAAACACCAGAATGTAATTTTAGTAATTAATAAAATTGACCTGATTTCATTAGCAGAACAAGAAAACCTTAAATCCCAAATTCTAAATCCTAAATCCCAAATTGTCACAGCCGCAGCCATAAATCAAGGAATTGATCGGTTAGAAATGGCGATTTTAGAAATAGTTCAAGCCGGAAAAGTTCAAGCCGCTGATATGGATTTAGCAATTAATCAACGCCAAGCAGCAGCTTTAATAAAAGCGAAAAGCGATTTAGAACAACTGCAATTTACAATCACTGAACAATTACCCTTAGATTTTTGGACAATTGATTTAAGAGGTGCAATTCAAGCATTAGGAGAAATCACTGGTGAAGAAGTTACAGAATCAGTTTTAGATCGAATTTTCAGTAGGTTTTGCATTGGTAAATAAATCAGATCAGTTCATATTTTTTATTCAGTAATATCGCTATTTTAATATTTCCTAACATTTAGTTGTATTGGGATTTTCAAATTTCCCAGGTTCACTAACGAACAATTGATTTAAAATCACCTTACCTGAAGGATCTATTACCTCTAATCTGATCAATTCCCGTTGCACAATTTGCCAAGAAACTCGATATTTATATTTAGCATTGATCCATGTGAATACCGGACGCGCTTGAGTACCAGATGCTTTAGCCCCAATTAAACAAATTTGTTTACCTGTTTTTAGATTTAAGTTTTTGTAGTAATATTTACCTTGAGCTTTCCAAAGTGTTAAATTCCAACTGGGTGGTTGTAGTTGTCCTTCGACATCAAAAAATTTTCCCTCTGGAAAAGCAAGATTAGCTACAGCTTGACTCGGAACACAAACATCTGCAACTATGGGTAAAGAAAGACCCAAAACTAAGGAGAGTGCTATTCCTTTGATTTGCATAATTAATTATTACCTCAAATACTAATATTACTAATATTACTCTTCTATTTTTTACAGCAACTCGATTTTAGTTGTAATACTTAATTTTAAGTGTATCATGCCTTGCATAAATATTAAATATTGTATTAAATATTGTCATAAAACTTTAAATAATCCATTATATGTAAAGAAAGTTGTGGAAGCATTGCGGTTTGTAACTATTTTGTACAACTACTAGGCATAATCCTTTAGACTAGGTTTCCATAGAAATATCAAACATTGAAGAATAATCAAAAGTCAAGGTTAAAACTGAAATTTAGTTCTAACCTTGCTGTTTGTAAATTCATAATTTACGCAATTTTCATAGCAATGGCTATCGCACTTTCCAGTTCATCCTGTAGTAAAGTTGTGAGGATAAACACCTCCTGTACTGTTTTACCTTGACGCGCAATGATTTTATAACCACCGCGAATGGGTACAGACACACGCAACTGCATTTTTGGAGCATGACCCCTGGCTCTCCCAATTACCGCAGGTGTGACAGTAAGAATGCCATTGTGTTGGCACAAGCGTTCTAAAATGGGAATTAGACCGGGAATATGGGTAGAGTGATTCCAAACAAGTCTACCATCGGTGGGTTTAGACATATTAGACTGGTTCCAGGGGAGCCATTGTCAACCCAGCGCGACGTAGTTGCTGGTGGTATAATTCCGCTGGTTCTTGGGGTCCTGTCCAGACAATTGCTCGTCCTTCGTAGTGGACCTGATTAGTCAGATCCCACGCGCGATCGCTCGACATACCGGGAATATACTTCATTAAGCATTCAGCGACGTGCTGAAAAGTGTTAAAATCATCATTCAAGACAATCACCTTATAATTAGGATAGGTTTTGCGAGTCACTTGATTAACCCGGTCAGGTGTCACAGTTGGTGCTGAGACCATAGTATACACATCCACAAGTTTTGTCACCATAGAAAAATGAGCCAAAAACGAATTTGTTCAAACTAAGATTACAAATAACTAGTTTAATCTATTGCTGGCTGGGTTAGTAGTCAAGCACAAGCCGATAATATGTCAAAATAATATTTGGTTAAGGTAAACCATTTGATTTCATGATTAAGCTGTTGAAGGTAGAAGCCGTTTCTTCTGGTTTTCCAGAAGCGGGAAAAACTAAAACACTCTTAATAGCAGGGTTATTTACTATTTCTTTTAAACGATGGAATTGTTTCTCAGTAATAGCAATTCCTGCCGAATTTTTCACATAATTTAATTCCTCTGGAAAATTAGCATCATTATAAGCTTGAATAAATACCCGATCAACATTCCATTTTTGCCAATCAGCCGCGAAATATCGTGTAGACCAATAGGGGTTATGATGGCAAATATCAAAACTAAAGTTAAAAAATCTGATCCCAACTCACAATAATCATCGGGGTTTACACAGTAAACCCCAAAAAGACTAAATTTACCGCCAATCATCCCAATTTTCGTTAAAAATAGAAGTATCAGGAAAAGCCGTAGGATTACCATTTTCCGTCAAAATCTGTTTTAAAATTTCTAATTGCGGTTCTTGTCTAGGTAAATCATTAACTAATTCATAGGGGTCAATTCCTTGTTTTAAAGCAAAACTAGCCACAGTTCCCGCAGCAGCACCAGAAGACCATTCAAAAGAATGAACTCGATAAGCAGCAGCAGCAATATGACTAGTAGCAATACTTTTTCCTCCTACCAATAAATTATCAATTTTTTGGGGAATCATTGCCCGGAGTGCAATTTGGAAAGGATAAGCAAGACCCGCACCTCTTCTTTCTCCTGCACGTTCCGTATTACCAGGTAGTTCCGCTGGAGTTTTTGTCATACAAGGATGAAAATCTATCGCATAATGACCAATACCTACAGCGTCAGGATAAATTGTAGAGCGACTTCTGCGAACAACTTTTTCTGGGGAAATTTTACCCATAATTACAGATGTTACTTCTAAACCAGCCACTGTTGCTTTTAAATTACGATACATATTTGCTGGGAGATTTTTTTGATAATATTCATCATTATAATTACGACGAGAAATATCAACTTCCCAAATCCCAAAACCTTCCGGTTGTCCCCAACTGGGACGGCCAATAATACGTCTTCCTTCCCTCATATAGGGGTATTTAGATAAACCATGAACCGTCCCCATAGGTGAATCTAAACCTGTTAAAAAACGAATATTTGTTTGCGGTTGTTTTACTCCTTCTCCTAATTGAGAATCTGTAGTTCCTGCATACAACCAATAAAAATAAGAAAAAGCCTTTTCTTCAGCTTTGCGGAGGGTTTCTGTGCGTAGTCCACCTTGCCAACCTCCTGGTTTTAACTGTCCAGAATTTTCTAATTGTTGACGAGTGTAAATCAGATTATCTGCGGCTGTTCCTGGACGGTAATCATTTCCCCAAGTCCAGTTTTGCATGGAAATATCCCCTGGTGTGGGTACGGTAAATTTCACACCATTAAATTTAGTTAATTGTCCTGTTTGGGGACTCCAAATTCGGCGATAGGTAAATACTAAATCAAAGTTTGCTAATCGTTTTAATTCATAACTAAAATATGGTGCATATTGGGAATAAAATGACGGCATTGTGATTTGTTGCGGTGATTTTGTTGCCTCCATAGCAAAGGTATAAGTAAACCCTTGAGTACAATAAGGATCATTAGTTGTGCTAGAAGATGAAGGTTCAAGGTGAGAAAGTGCATCAATTCCTAAACGGTAGGGAACATCTGCTAAAGCAATAATTTCCCCGGTTTCACTTGTGTCTATAACGTACCATTTGCCAAACTTATTGGGAGTTGGTTTAGGAAGAAAACGAATAATAGTTTTACTCAACAAAGATGAGTTTTCATAACTATAAGCATCGGCAATGGTTTGGGATAAAGTATTAGTATTTAAAGGTGGTGTACCTGGTAGTGGTTGATGTTGAATTGCGATCGCATTATTAATAATTTTGCCATCTTGACTAATTTCTAAATCTTTAATTACTGTATTCGGAAAAAATTGTAATTTTCCCTTACCTTTCTTTTCGGCATCTTTGAGCATTTGTGTGATCATATTATGAGCATCACTAGGAAGAAAACAGGAATCACTTACCCAACATTCACCAGGGTTAAGTTTACCATATTTACGTTGAATACGGTTTCTTAATTCCAAATATCCACGGGAATAGAATTGTTTAGATCGTTGAGTTGGTCTTTCGTCTAATGCAGATGTCCCTTGAGAGGAAATTTGTCCCCCCAACCAGTCGGTTATTTCTGTTAAACAAACTGTTCTTCCCGCAAGTAAGGCTTCATAAGTTGTTGCTACTCCTGAGAGTCCACCACCCACGACTAGAAGCTCACAGTTGACCGTTTTATCTGGAGTCCGTGGAGGAGTGGCTGTAACCGCATAAGGAGCGAGGAATGTGGTAAATAAGCTAAAACTAATGAATGTTTGTAAGCCTTTCTTGTATCTTTGTTTCATGGTTTCTGCACTCTGTACACTACTATGTCAAATTATATAAGGTATCATTGGGAAAAGATTAGTACTTCATTTTACATGATTATGGTACTTAAAGTCCGTGGACTTAAAGACATTAATAGCTTTTAATTGTTTTCATGACAACATCTAACAGTAAAATCGCAAAATCTGTTAATATCAAAAAAACCTAAAAATCCAGTAACCTGACACTAATCATCTATGATAGAGGGAATATAAGCACACCATTGTAAAAACTAACTACCGACTAGGGAAAATTGTCATGAAGAACAAAAACCCCATATTCTCAAATCTAGCTTTAAAAAGTACCATTTTCCTTTCACCTTTAGTGCTATTAACGGCTTTTATTAGTCAAAGCATTGTACCATCTGCTACCGCTCAGGTACTATCAAATCAGCACCAGGAAAAATTAGCGCAAAAACCAGTCAAATCTGATTTAGAAATTGCCTTTACTCGCACAAATACTTTAATCAATATTTGGTTAACTATTTTAAGTTTATTTCCTGTAGCTTTAATTGCGGTATTATGGTTTTTTCGTCGAGCTATAATTAGGGAAATTGTAGAACGAGGAATGCAACAAATTCAAGGGATTGAAAATTTGCAAACTCAATTAACTACAGTTCAAACAGAAGCTAAAAACCTGATTCGAGAATCTCAAAATACTACGCAAGAATTAGCGCAGGAAGTTGATAATCTTAAACAAAAGATTCAGGGTGAACAAGAAAATTTATCCATTCTTTTATCTGATTTACCTAAATCAAAACAAGAGTTTTTAACAGCTTTGGAAATTGAGGTGAAATCTGCTCAAGAAAATATCAGTAATTTAGAGTTTACATTGAATACTCAATTAGAACGATTAAATTTATCTGCTCAACAGCAAAAAATTACAATTGACAATATCAAAAAGTTAGAAACTGATTTATTTTCTGAATTTATCAAACTCAAGTTAGAAGTGGAAAATCAAAAAGATATTGCTATTATTGACATTGAAAAATCTCGCAGTAATTTAATATCTCAATTTCAGTTAGTAGAGTCAGAATCTCAACAACAAAAATATCAGACTTTTGAGAATTTAGTCAAATTACAAGTAGAATTTACCAGTGAATTATCTCAATTTCAATTAGATGTTAAAAATCAAAAAGATATAGTTATAGAGAATATCGAAAATCTCAATAATCTATTTAAATCTGAAGTTAGTGAATTAAAGACTGATACGCAAATCCAAAAATATCAATTTATTCAGGATTTATCTAGATCCCAAAGTGAATTTTCTCAGCAACTTACAGAATTACAAAATACAGCTATTCAACGACAGCAGCAAATTATAGACAATTTAGAAAAATCCTGCGGAGAATTTACATCTCAGTTTTCAGACATACAAAATCATGTCCAAAAACAGCAAACTACTATTCTGGAAAATCTGCAAAATTTAGAAATTGAATTTTCTCAGCAAATTACAGAATTAGAAAATACAGCTATTCAACGACAGCAGCAAATTATAGACAACTTAGAACAATCTGAAGAAGTATTTACATCTCAGTTTTCAGATTTACAAAATGATGTCCAAAAACAGCAAATTATTACTTTAGAAAATTTGCAGAAATTAGAAATTGATGCTCAACAACGGAAAGATATAATTCTCAAAGAACTAGCGGAAATTACACCTCCCCCATTCATAGAAAAAGCACCAGAACCATTACAACCACAAACTTCTCTTAATGATTATCTAAAAGAAGCAGAAATGCTATTTTTAGAAAAACGTCATCAAGATGCTTTAGCTATTTATGAACAAATCATTAAAATTCAACCTGAAAATCCAGAAAATTGGCTCAAACGTGGTCTAATCTTCAATAGATTAAACCGCTATAAAGATGCTATAATGTCCTATAATCAAGCTATTAAAATTAATCCCGAATATCATCAAGCTTGGTGTGATATTGGTGTATCTTGTGGAAAATTAGGAAAACATCAAGAAGCTTTTAACTGTTTTGATAAAGCTATTCAAATTAAACCTGATGATGGAGTTGCTTGGGTAAATCGTGGTTTATCTTTGGTAGAGTTAGAACGCTATGAAGACGCAATTGCTTCTTTTGATAAAGCTTTAGAATTTCAACCTAATTCTCCTAAAATTTGGCATAAACGCGGTTATACTTTAGTTAGGTTGGGAGAAGATGATCAAGCAATTAGCAGTTTTGATAAAGCACTAGAAATTAAACCTGATTATCATATTGTCTATTATCACAAAGCTGCTTGTTATGCACTACAAAGACAAGTTAAATTAGCTTTAGAAAATCTGCAAAAAGCCATTGAATTTAATCCTAATTATCGGGAAGACGCTGGAAATGATATTGATTTTGATCATCTCAAAAATGAGCCAGATTTTCAAGTATTAATTCAGGGTTAAAACTTTGGTTGGGTTTTCATTTAACCCAAACCACAATTTTCTTGAGTTTCTTCTAAAATATGTTCTATGTTAACTAATTAATCTGGAGGATTTAGGATATAATATTTTTGTTTTTGCAAACATTGTCTTATTTGTAATTTAGTTTTCACCTCTTTTTTGTTTATGACTATTCAACTTACTGTTCCGGGAATGTCTTGTTCTGTTTGTGCTAATAAAATCACTAATGCCGTTAAGATTGTTGATGTTAATGCTATTGTGGAAGCTAACCCTCAAACAAAACTTGTCAATGTAGATACTCAAGCTTCGGAAACTGCTATCAAAGAAGCTTTAATTGCTGCTGGTTATCCTCCTTCTTAATGGAATGGTGCGTTCAGCTTTGTGTAACGCACCCTAAATCACATAATGTCTTATTTTCTCAACCAAGTCGCGGGAAAAAAGAAGATTTAGGGGTTGACAATTGATTTAAAATTTGTTATCATGTAAATGACGAGGAAGAACTATTATCAAATAATTAGTAAATAGGCATTTACAGCAAGTTCAGCTTGAGTGAGGTATACTTTATGCGGGCAAGATGCCCGCACCACAGGAGTTTTATCATTAATATCTGTACTTAATAATACTGGAAACTGCTGTATAGTTTGTTTTAACTGACTTAATCTAAATATGGCTTTTATTTTCTCCTTATTCATTCTCGTAAATTTATAAATTAAAATTGTCTCAATTTCTTATATATTTCTATTATTTAATTCTCTGGCTTATTTAATGGCTTTATTTTCTTGAATTTTAGATCATCTAATATTACTTAATAAACACAAAATCAACTTTCATTTTCTGGATCTGATTGACTATTTTGGCCGATTGGATAGTATTTGTGCAAATTGGGTGACAATGTGTTAGAATTATAGCAAAATATGACAACTATTCAAAGTTTATTTGACATAATTTTGTATTTTGTCAAGTTGAAAGCTAAAATCTACATTTTTTGGAGTTTTGGAGTCTATGACAACCTCACAGGAGAGGATTATCCCGACAGATTTGCGAAATGAAATGTCGCGGTCTTATCTAGAATACGCTATGAGCGTCATTGTGGGTCGGGCGTTACCAGATGCTAGGGATGGTCTCAAACCTGTGCATCGTCGCATCCTCTATGCTATGCACGAACTAGGTTTGCTACATGATCGCCCCTTTAGAAAATGCGCCCGTGTCGTAGGGGAAGTATTGGGTAAATATCACCCCCACGGTGATACTGCGGTTTATGATGCTTTAGTACGGATGGCACAGGATTTTTCTATGCGATCGCCCCTCATCAATGGTCATGGTAACTTTGGTTCGGTAGATAATGATCCACCGGCGGCTATGCGGTACACAGAATGCCGATTGCACGCATTAACAAGTGTCGCTCTTCTCCAAGATATTGAAGCAGAAACAGTAGACTTTGCTGATAACTTCGACGGTTCTCAACAAGAACCAACGGTTTTACCCTCCCGCATTCCCCAACTCCTGTTAAATGGTTCTTCGGGAATTGCAGTGGGAATGGCGACAAATATTCCTCCGCATAATTTAGGAGAATTAATTGATGGATTAGTAGCATTAATTCACAATCCTGAAATTACTGACATACAATTAATGCAGTATATTCACGGTCCAGACTTTCCCACCGGAGCGCAGATATTGGGAGTCAGTGGTATTAAAGAAGCTTACACCACAGGTCGCGGTTCAATTACCATGCGGGGTGTAGCCAATATTGAAACCATTGCCCAACGCAACCGTCCCGAACGAGAAGCAATTATCATTACCGAATTACCTTATCAAACCAATAAAGCCGCATTAATCGAAAAAATTGCCGAATTGGTGAATGATAAGAAAATCGAAGGTATTGCAGATATCCGCGATGAAAGCGATCGAGACGGTATGAGAATCGTCATCGAATTAAAACGTGATGCCTATCCCCGTGTCGTTTTAAACAACCTTTATAAGCAAACTCCCCTACAGGCTAACTTTGGGGCGAATATGTTGGCATTAGTCAATAGCGAACCTCAAACCCTTAGCCTCAAACGATTCCTCAGCGTTTTCCTGGACTTCCGCATTTTCTCCATAGAACGCCGTACCCGCTACGAATTACGGAAAGCAGAAGAAAGAGATCACCTATTGCAAGGATTACTAATTGCTCTGTCACAATTAGATGCAATTATTGTTTTAATTCGTCATGCACCGGACGCACCCACAGCCAAAGGAGAGTTAATTACCAATTACGGACTTTCCGAAGTGCAAGCAGACGCAATTTTACAAATGCAGTTGCGACGGTTAACGGCTTTAGAAGCGGATAAAATTCGCCTGGAACACGAAGAATTACAAGTTAAAATCACCGACTTACAGGATATTTTAGCCAGACGGGAACGGGTTTTAGAAATCATCGAAACGGAAATCGGCCAAATTAAAGCCAGCTTTGCTACACCCCGCCGCACGGTTATCACCCATGGAGAAGGAGATATAGATGACATTGACTTAATTGCTAACGAAAAAGCAGTGATTCTGGTTACAGAACAAGGTTACATCAAACGGATGCCCGTCAACACCTTTGAATCTCAAAACCGCGCTACTAGGGGTAAAGCTGGTGCTAAAGTTAAAGATGATGATACCATTGAGCATTTCTTAACTTGCTGTGATCATGATAGCATTTTATTCTTTAGCGATCGCGGAGTTGTCTACTCACTCAAAGCCTATCAAATACCCGTAGGTTCGCGCACCAGTCGGGGGACACCCATAGTCCAAATGTTACCCATTCCCAAGGAAGAGAAAATTACTTCTATTGTCCCAGTAGACGAATTTAGTAGCGAAGAATATCTTGTGATGCTCACCAAAGGCGGTAACATCAAAAAAACCGTCTTAGAAGCATTTAGCCATATTCGCGCCAACGGACTAATTGCCATATCCTTAGAAGAAGGTGACCAACTACGCTGGGTGAGAAGAGCCAGAGTAGAAGACAGTATAATTATCGGTTCACGTCAAGGTATGGCCATTCACTTCCGCTGTACTCATGACCAACTGCGTCCCCTGGGAAGAGCCACTCGTGGTGTAAAATCCATGAAACTCAAGGATAAAGACGAACTCATAGGTATGGATATCCTACCTGCGGCCATTCTCGACACCTTAGATACTAGCACAGAAGTGGAAATAGAAGAAACAGCAGAAATAGAAGAAACCTTAGAAATTGCTGAAATTGAAAATACCGAAGAAACCGCAGAAACCAGTAACAGCAATAGTACCGGACCATGGGTACTAGTCATTACCGTAGGCGGTTATGGTAAGCGTGTTCCTGTTTCTCAATTCCGACTGCAAAACCGGGCTGGTCAAGGTTTAATGGCCACCAAATTCAAGACCCGGAAAACCAAAGACAAACTAGCCACTTTAAGAATTGTCAACAGCGACGACGAAATCATGATGGCCACCAATCGTGGTATTATTATTCGTCAAGCCGTCAATGCAATTTCTATTCAGTCAAGGTCAGCCACTGGAGTTAAAGTGCAACGTTTAGATGAAGATGATGCTATTACTGGAGTTGCGATTGTTCCCCCCGACACTGGTGATAATGGAGAACTAGAGGACGCAGAATAAACCATTTAAAATTAGACGTTGCTGACTTAAAAACTCTTACCTTTGCGCCTTTGCGTATTTGCGTGAGACTTCTTAATCAGTAACGTCCAAAATTAAACAAAATGCTAAAACTCAGACACCAAAAGATATACGATACCATCATCTATTATACCTTGTCTCTCCTCAGTGGCATATTCATGGGAACAACCGTCGCCCCTATTGGTGCATGGTTCTTAGCCTGGGTATCCCTAACCCCCTTGTGGATGCTAGTAGTTAAATTTACACTAAAGACAGATAAAAATTATCCATCTCCCCCTGTTCTTGGCTTCATCTGGGGCATCGGTTATCACGGAGTTGCCATATCATGGATTACAGGTATTCATCCCATGGACTGGCTGGGTGTCCCTTGGCTACTGAGCTTAATTATTACCCTCTTTTGCTGGGCATTTATCAGCCTCTGCGGGGGAATTTTCGTCTCTGTTTGGGCGGCTTTAATGGTGCGTCTAGACAGGGGAAACCCTTATTTGCGTGTTCTCATTGGTATAAGCCTTTGGTGTGGCTTAGAAAGCCTCTGGAGTGCCGGACCTTTATGGTGGAGTTCTTTAGCGTACACTCAATCACCATACAATCTCGTAATTCTCCATTTAGGACAACTTTCAGGACCCAATACTGTCACTGCGGTAATTGTCGCTTTTAATGGCTTTATTGCTGAATATCTGACGCAAAGGCGCAAAAGCGCGAAAGAAGAAAGAACACTTCATCCAAAAACCTCTGTGTCCTCTGTGCCTCTGTGGTTCGTTAATTCCTACTTAATCTTAGCCACCACTCTCTTAATTACCTCCCATTTGATTGGCTTTATCCTCTATAGCAACCCCTTGAATTTTACCCCAAATACAGCTTTAAAAATTGGCATTATTCAAGGTAACATTCCTAATAAAATTAAGGTTCTTCCTCAAGGTTTGCGTCAGGCTATGACAGCTTACACTCAAGGATATTTAAATTTAACTAATCAAGGTGTCCAAGCTGTTCTTACTCCAGAAGCTTCTATACCTATTTTTGCCCGTAATTTACCCCAAACTCCTTTGTTAGCTGCTATTCGAGAACGGGGTGTGATAGCTTGGATAGGTGCTTTTGGTGAACAAGACAGTAGTTATACAAATAGTTTATTTACTGTTTTGGGAAATGGGAAAGTTACCAGCCGTTACGATAAATCTAAACTTGTTCCTTTAGGAGAATATATTCCTTTTGAAAATGTTTTAGGAGGAATTATTCAACGTTTATCACCACTAGAAGCACATCAAGTTCCGGGTCAAGTTAATCAAATTTTTGATACTCCTTTTGGTAGGGTGATTATTGGTATTTGTTATGAATCAGCTTTTGCGGAAAATTTCCGTTATCAAGCTGCTATGGGTGGGAAATTTATCCTCAGTTCTGCTAATGATGCTCATTATACGCCAGCAATGGCAAATCAACATCATGCCCAGGATATCATGCGGGCAATTGAAACTGATAGATGGGCTGTAAGGGCAACAAATACCGGCTATTCCGCATTTATTAATCCTCATGGTCAAACTTTATGGAAATCAGGATATAATACCTACGAAACCCACGCAGAAACTATTTATCCCCGTCAAACTCAGACTTTATATGTACGCTGGGGTGATTGGTTAACTCCTTTTATCTTGGTTATAACTGCCTTAGTCTGGCCTTTGGTGAGCAAAAACTGTGTGAGATCATTTTTACATTTTTAATCACGGGAACGTTTAATTAGTGCCATCATCAGGCAAATAATCGGCAAAAATATCCCTAAATTCCGCACTAAATCAATGTTACTATGTCTAATAGCGATCGCTATTAATGTCCAAAATGTCACATAAACATAAATAATATCATCGCACGTAATCATGATTAAAGTCGCAATCGTTGCAGCTACCACAAGCATGATCACAGCCCATACTTGATGATTAAGTCCCCAACCATTCCAACCATAAAAATACAGTACACAAGCCACATTCACCATAGTGGCAACACTAGTCCAACTCAAATAAATACTCACGGGAATATGTAAACATAACTTTTTTCTCCCAGATATCCGCTTTCTGCCAATACGCAAAAGATGATAAATAACCATTAGTGGTACTAAAGTACCGAACATGGCCACCAGAGAAAGAGTAAAGAATCTAGATAGAAATAAATACAACCAAATATTTTGAAAAACACAAGCAATAACTAATAAATACCCTATTTTACGTAAGTCTTCATCCGTTCTTTTATAGGGGAGAAATTGATAAATTGCTAAAGTGAATAATCCTAAATAAATCAGTCCCCATACCCCAAAAGCATAGTTAGCAGGGATAATCAGCACACCTTGGTAAAATTTTTCATAAACCGCATATAAAGGAAGTCCATAGGGCGGAAAAATATTTAATGCTACATTCACTAAAAAAGAACCAACAATAGCTAATAAAGTGATCAGTTGTCGGATAAAATCTTGGTAATTTTGGTAATTTTGGTAATTTTGGTAATTTTGGTAATTGTCAGGGGTAGATCGCCGCATATATTCTATAATAGAGCTTAAACATCAATTTCTGTCCGTTTTAATGACATTATCATAATTAAACACCAATTTCTATTTATCCAACTATCTAAAGGTAGTTGACAGAAACTATAAAATCATAATTGCATAATTAGACACCTCTGGTCAAGGTTCTAGGGACAATTCATGAATTGTCCCCACAACGGTTTCTAGTAACGCATATTTACAGCAGTTTCCAATCTGATGAAGTACAGATATTAATGATCAAAATCTTGTGGTGCGGGCAAGATGCCCGCCAAAAGTGTACCTCACCCTGATGGTAATACGCTGTAATTTTAATTTTTACTAAATGTCTAATAATTACCAACTTGGATCACTAAAAAGATGTATGACTAACTTCTCCTTTCTGGGTGGAACTGCGGTAATACAAGCCCGGACAATTTCCCCATCATCCAATTCTACCGTACAAGCGTGACAAGTACCCATCCGACAGCCGGTGGGAATTGATACCCCAGCCCGTTCTGCTACATCTAATAAAGGTTCTCCCACTTGAGCATTAACAGTAACATCATCTGGTAAAAAAGTAATTTCCATAGTCATTTCTCAGTTTTGAGTTGTTAATATTGTTAATAATTATTATTGCTTTCACCTAATTATTCTCACACCAATTATGATAACTTTGATCGCCATCAGCATCACGTCTAGTCATATTCGGATTATATAGTAAATAATCACTTATTATATCGCAATTACTTCTCAATAAACTTTCTAATGTAATATCTGACAATTTCCTGAGAATTATCCTACCTTCACTACTACCAGCAGCTAACATTTTACCATCTGGACTAAAACTGACACCGGTTAACTCCTCATCACCACCTTTTAAAGACATCAGTAAAACACCTTGTCTATTCCACAACTTAACCTGACGATCACTGTTTACTGCTAAAGTTTTACCATCTGGACTAAAACTAACACCAATAAAACCATCACCAGATCCCCTTAGTGTTTTTATTAATTTACCATTTTCACCCCAAATATTAACCATACCATCAAGACTAACCGAAGCTAAAACATCACCATTGGGTGACCATGCTACACCATTGACCCCGCGAGTATGGCCTGTTAAATTTTTGATGATTTCGCCCTCACTTGTCCAGAGTTTAACCAATTTGTCATCACTAGCAGAAGCTAATAATTTACCATTCGGACTAAAACTAACCCAGTTAATAGCATGAGTATGACCAACCAAAGTTTTTAATAATTTACCATCCCGATTCCATAATTTTATAGTTTTGTCCTTACTCCCAGAAGCGAGAATTTTACCATCACTAGACCAAGCTACGGCTAAAACAGTATCTTTATGACCTAGTAAAGTTGTGATTAGTTTACCATCTCGATTCCACAATTTTATTGTTTTGTCCTTACTCCCAGAAGCGAGAATTTTACCGTCACTAGACCAGGCCACACCCCAAATTTGATCATGATGACCAACCAAGGTTTTGAGTAATTTACCATCTCGATTCCACAATTTTATAGTTTTGTCCCGACTAGCTCCTGCAACAATGCTACTATCAGGACTAAAACTAATACTTGTTACCCAATCGTTATTTTCCTGGGGATTACGCAAAATTAAACTATCCCAACGCCATAAAATAATAGTTTTATCCTTACCACCAGAGGCTAAACTTCGGCCGTCAGGACTGAAATTGACGCTATTTACCCAATTATTATGTCCTCGCAGTGTTCCTAATAAATTACCATTCAGATGCCAAAGTTTAATTGTTTCGTCCATACTAGCCGATGCTAGAGTATGACCATCAGGGCTAAAATTGACAGC
The DNA here is from genome assembly GCF_005402965.1 of Dolichospermum planctonicum. GTDB lineage: Bacteria > Cyanobacteriota > Cyanobacteriia > Cyanobacteriales > Nostocaceae > Dolichospermum > Dolichospermum planctonicum. The sequence continues at coordinate 1,339 of NZ_BJCF01000018.1, read as the reverse complement.
GATAACACCACCGCTGTGTCCAGCTAGAGTTTTTAGTAATTTACCCTCTCGACTCCATAATTTGATTTTTTTATCTAAACTCCCAGAAGCCAGAATTTTACCATCACCAGACCAAGCTATGGCGACAACAGCATCTTCGTGGGCTGGTAAAGTTTTAATTAGTTTACCATCTCGATTCCACAATTTTATTGTTTTATCGCTACTGCTAGAAGCCAAAATTTTACCATCACTAGACCAAGCTACAGCTAAAACAGCATCTTTATGACCTAGTAAAGTTGTGATTAGTTTACCATCTCGACTCCACAATTTTATTGTTTTATCTGTACTTGCAGAGGCGATAATTTGACCATCAGGACTGAAACTAGCACTATTGACTACAGAACTATGACCTAGTAAAGTTTTCAGTAACTCACCGTTACGATTCCACAGTTTAATTGTGTTGTCTTGACCAGCAGAAACTAGCATTTGACTATCAGGACTGAAATTAACACTATTGACTACAGATTCATGACCCGATAAAGTTTTTAATAACAGACCGCAAGGACTCCAAAGATTAATTGTTGTATCCGCACCTGCGGAAGCTATTAAGGATTTATCATTGCTAAATGTTACCATTTTCACCGCCGATATATGACCTTCTAAGCGGTTACGTTCTTTGACTCCATAAATTGCTTGGTACATTGCGGTTAGTGCTTTTTCCCTAGTAGAAGCATCTACCCATAAAGTTTTATGTAATTTTTGACCTGCTTTTAAACTTTCTTTGAGAGAATTAATACCTTTGTGAGCAGCAAATAAAGTTTCACTAGATGCACTTAAGGTTTGTATTTCACTATTCATGGAGGTAATTACAGAACTAGCCAAGCTAAAAATAGCAATAATAGAAGCTGTTAAAGCAATTTTCAAAGCAATATTTAATCTAATTGCATTCAAATGTTGTTTTTTTTGGCTTTCTACTAATTTTTCAATTAACTCTTTTTCTCTTAGTTCAGTTCTTAAGCGTTCAATTTTTATTTGAGTTTCTTCCTCTCGCTGACGTAATTCTCTTATTTCTGTAAGTAAATTATCTCCCTGTTGATTTTGAGTCTCTACTAAAATAACCTTCTCTTCTGTTTTGCTTAATTCACTTCTGAGCCGTTCAATTTCTTGATAGCTATTTTTGACCTTATCTCGCAATTGATTAATTTGTGTTTGTAGTCCAGATTCCTGTTGTTCTAACCCACATTCCGCACCCTGAACTGTCACAGATCAAAAAAGCAGAGATAGTAGTACATAATAACTAACGATCAATTAAAGAGAAATAAGCTTAATGAGAATACATATCATTAAAAGGGGGGTGGTG
>NZ_BJCF01000017.1 GCF_005402965.1 Dolichospermum planctonicum | reverse complement strand
TTTTTGGTGATTTACTGTTTCTCAAATGCCTTTTTTCACTTTATATGTTTGTTTTGATGCTCTCTTTAATTTTTTCTCTACGTAATTTACCTCTGTGACAGTTTGGGGTGCGGAATGTGGGTTTTAAGGTAACACCAACTTGTACAGACTGATCCTGTTTACTACTGGGCTGTTTATTAGAAGATGTTTCTTGTTCTGTTAATGGCTGTGCTGTCTTTGATTGAATTTGGCGATTATTGGACTGCAATGTGGCATTATTTAATAAATGAGATAAACTGTTAACAGAGCAGAAAATCAAAACAATGTAAAACAGGTAAAGATGTATAGGACGGAATTGAGCAATGTTTTGGTTTTTCCAAGTGGATTTAAAAGCCACTGGTTGATAACCAATCGGGAAATGACTGGCAAATTCCCTCCCCTTAATTCCTAAAGCATCTGCAAACTGCCTAATTAAACCTTGAATATAAATTGGTTCTGGTAGGTCGCTTAAATTACCTTCTTCAATGGCTTGCAAAAGTCGTCGAGGAATTCTGGTGAAGAGGACTAACTCATCAAGAGTTAAATTCTTTTCCTGACGTAGGGAAGCCAGTTGAGAGCCAAGCTGTATCAACTTTTCACTTTGATGTTGCTTGATAGAAGGTTTGATTGGCTGTTCATCCTTCTTTCTGAACCATTTCATGTTTTTCCTTTACTCCTTAACTCAGCTTTGTCTTTATGGGTGTGCGATTTATCTGCTTGCTTAAAAAAATCATCTCGTCTTGAGTTAAATGACGATATTCACCAACTTGCAAAAATGGTGTTATTGCCGTCTTTAATTGAATTGAACCTATGGCCGTCCGATGTAGCTTGATAACTGGATATCCCAACTGTTCGGCTACACGACGAATTTGCCGATTTCTTCCCTCCTGTAAAACAATTTCTAAACAGCTTTGGTTAATATAAGTTTCAATTAAACGCACCCGGGCTGGTCTGGTGATTTTTCCTTCCAGAATTACACCCTGACTCCACCTTTGAATAACTGCTGCGGGGGGATGTCCTTGGACAGTAACACGATAGCTCTTAGAAATACTATGACTAGGATGGGTAAGTCCATAAGTTAATTCCCCATCATTTGTCAGGATTAACGCTCCTGTAGAGTCTACATCCAAACGACCAACGGGGTGAATACCCAATCCCTCTCTTAATTCTGAGGGTAGCAGATCCAGGACAGTTGGTCTTCCTTGGGGGTCATGGCAAGTAGATACAAATCCTGCTGGTTTATGCAGCAATAAATAGATCAAAGATGGACGTTGTTCCGTCAGGACTGGTAGATCATCAATCAAGATTTTGTCTCGTTGGGGATCGACTTTTTGACCTAAATGTGCCAATATGCCATTAACACGCACCCTTGATTGTCTAATCATTTCTTCACTTTCACGACGGGAGGCAATGCCCCATTGAGCTAAAATTTTTTGTAATCGTTCCTCCATGTTTTAATTGTCACTTTTATTTCTCATTGAATACTATTATATTACTGATTTTTTGACTTTTTTGTGAAAAAACTCCTATATTACAGTTAAGAACTATTTAAGATACTTATAGCACTTGCGCAAGTGTCACACTAAAATTCTATTGTAGACGGTAGTCATGCACCTTGCTAATGTGCCAGTTGCGTAAGTCCTGACTTAATAGCTAAACATATTTACATATAATTACTGGAAAATGATAGAAACAAGTTCCCCAAATACAGATAATAACAAATTTAAGCTCATTACAAAAGTTTTGACTTCAGCAATCAAGTTATGGATAAGAACCCAGTTAAATCAAGTATCGGGTTTAGATGTACATATCAAAGCGAGCGATCGCCAACTTTTTTCTGGTTGTATTCCTGGGGTATCTATTTCTGCTAGTAAAGCTGTGTATCGAGGAATTCATATCACAGAAATCGAACTTTATGCCGAAAAAATACAACTTAATGTCTCATCAATATTGAGAGGACAGCCGCTGCAATTATTAGAAATAGTACCTGTTGTTGGTAAACTAATAGTTGAGGAACAGGATCTTAATAACTCCCTCTCATCTCCATTATTATTGACGGCTATAAATGATTTACTGATTACCTTAATACCACAATCTGGAATAAATTTCAAGTCCCTTAGTTGGCGAAAAATTACCCTTGACAATCAGTTATTGATCCTGCATGGTATAACTATTTCTGATAAGCAAGAAACATTCTTTAATATTCATTTATACTTAAAACTACTCAACGGACAAGAACTGCAATTGACACAAGTTGAGATCAAAAGCGACGAAGAAGTTATTCTAGAAGGATATGCTCCTGATATTATAAATCTGGGGACAGATGTTGATATTAAAGAAATCTCTCTGATACCGGGACAACTGATTTGTTATGGACGCATTAACATTAACCCATAGGCATCTGCCTGAATCAGGATATCCAGGACTTAAGGATTTTCAGGATTTCATACTGATATGTGACAATAAGCCACAAATTAAGCCGCAAATTAGGAATTATAGAGTTGTTTGTAAAAGCGGCAAAAGCAACGTCACAAAATAATAAACTAAAGGAGCGGTAAAAATATAACTATCAGTCCGATCTAAAATACCACCATGTCCGGGGATTAATTGTCCAGAATCTTTCACACCCGCATCACGTTTAAGTAACGATTCCGTTAAATCACCTAATAAACTAGCAATACCAATAATCAAACCCAATGTTAAACCGGTAATTAACCAGTAGGGAAAATGGAGAAAATAAGCACCTGTCACAGCCACGGCCAAACTAGCAGCAATACCAAAAACTGCACCTTCTACGGTTTTCCTGGGACTAATATCCGATAAACGAGTTTTACCGAAGAATTTACCAATAATATAAGCACCAATATCAGCAGCCCAAATACACAAAAAAGCGAGGATAGTGGTTGTTAAACCTGTTGATAGGGCGCTAAAATTGCCTTGTCCAATATCCTCCCAATGGGATGGCCAATAACCACCTAAAGGCAAATTGCTGGTAAGATCATGATTAATTTCCCGTAAGCGTACCCAGTAACTTGGTAAATAACCTACATAAAACAAACCCATAATAGAAGCGGAAATATCGGCAATTGTGGCTAGTTTAGGTTGAAAAAGTAGATAAAAACAAATCAGTGTTCCTGCTATGGGCATAATTGCATCAGCTAAACTAGCATTAAGAGTACAAATTGCCAATAAAACTTGACTGACAAACATAGTAGTTTTTACTGCTGGTGTAATGCCGCGAGAACGCACTAAGTTAAAATATTCTTGTTGACCTAAAAATACAACAATAGCGATCGCTATGGTGAAATACCACCCCCCTAATAAGGTTGAAGACAGCGCCATGACAATCGCAATAATTCCACTAACAATTCGAGACCAGGGCATAATAGTATTTTGGATTTTGGATTTTAGATTTTGGATTGAATCCAAAACCGAAAACCGCAGAAGTTTTAATTCATTCAAATTTAGTCTAATTTCTCACCACTGAGAATAAAAATGGGATCTCCAGCTACAAAAGTTTGAGAATAACCCCGTGTTTCCAAACGGTTCACCCCTGACTGGACAACTTCGATATTTCTCACTCTCAATTGGGAAAAACTTTGAGAAATAGCATACAGACTTTCTAGATTAGCAGCTGTTGCCACTACTCGTCCAGATGTGGGTAAATATTGCCATGCAGCTTGGACAATTTCATTTATCGCTTTTCCCCCCTCAATGCAAATACGATCAGGTTGTAACTTGATTTGATTTAAACATTCCGGGGCGTTACCTTCAATAACTTCTACGTTTTTCACTTCAAAGCGATCGCAATTGCGTTTAATCAGGTTAGCTACATCCTCATCACGTTCAATTGCAATTACCCGTCCTTGGGGACACAATAAACCCACCTCTATAGGAATTGTACCCGTTCCCGCACCAATATCCCACAATATTGAATCTGCTTGTAGTCGCAGTTGAGAAATCAACAACAATCTTAATTCTCGCTGACTGAGGGGAATACCTGGTAAATGCTCAAATAATTCATCGGGAATCCCTGGAGTAATATAAGGCCAAAGTGGGGAAGGCATAAGCAATTAAAAATTAAAATTAACAATTAAATTAACAATTAAATTAAAATCAGGAATGGGTAAGATAATTTTGGTATTTATGCTCATGAGTGACACAAGGATACTGTAATGATCATGAATAGGGAAATATTAGCCAATCGTTACGAGATTCAACAACAGTTAGGCAAAAAAGCTGGTAGAAGCACTTTCCTAGCTACTGATGTAGTAACTGGAAAATCGGTAATTGTCAAGTTACTTGCTTTTGGTGGTGATTTTGAATGGGATGATCTGAAATTATTTGAAAGGGAAGCCCAAACTTTAAAATCTTTATCACATCCTTTTATTCCAGCTTACTTAGACTATTTTGAGGTTAATTCCCCTATATATAAAGGATTTGCCCTCGTCCAGACTTATATCCCAGCCCAAACCCTAGAACAATATTTACAAACTGGGAGAAAATTTACAGAAGTTGAAGTCCAAGAAATTGCCAAAGCACTTTTAGAAATTCTTATATATTTACATAACTTAAATCCACCAGTTATCCATCGTGATATTAAGCCTAGTAATATTTTATTAGGAGAACGTTCTGGTAATAGCGTCGGTTCAGTTTATTTAGTAGATTTTGGTTCAGTTCAGACTGTTCTAGCAGCAGAAGGAGGGACAAGAACGATTGTCGGAACCTATGGTTATATGCCACAAGAACAGTTTGGAGGCCGCACAGTTCCCGCTTCTGACCTTTATAGCTTAGGATGCACAATAATTTATTTGGTGACGGGGACTCACCCAGCAGATTTACCCCAAAAGGATTTTTGCATTGAGTTTGAGCAATTTACTAATATTAGTCCCTATTTTACTAATTGGTTGCAAAAAATCACAGAACCGAGTTTAGAAAAGCGTTTCTCTTCTGCAACTCAAGCGCTAATAGCTTTAGAACAGGGAGAGGGAGAATATACCGAAATTACAGCTTTAGCTGTTGGTAAACCAGCAGGTAGTGAAATTCAAATCACAAAAAATGAAGATTTTTTAGAAATTACCATCCCCCCTACTGGCTTTAAACCCTCGATGGTATTTATAGGGTGTTTTGCCACATTTTGGAATTTATTTATATTAGTTTGGACTATTGGCGCTCTTTCTGCTCCTTTTCCCGCCAATATTCCCTTTGCTTTGTTTTCATTACCTTTTTGGGGTGCTGGTTTTTCGATGATATATGCTGGCATATTATACCCTTTATTTGGCAGCGTGAAAGTACGTATAGATAAAGAACAAATTACTTTTAATGCTTGGTTAGGAAAATGGAAAATCCGTCGTCGTTCAGCTTCTAGAGCAAGTATTAATAAACTGATTTATACACCACAACATTTTACTGGAGATTCGGAAGATAGAACCCTACAACCAGCAAAATTAGAAATTTGGGCGGGAGTGAAAAAATTTGAGTTTAATCTTGATACTCTGAAATCTGAAGCAGAATTAGAATGGTTAGCTATGGAATTAAGTGATTGGTTGGGTATAGGACTCTCTGAGGTAAGATAGTATTGAAGCCTCATCTAAATGCTACCGTGATTAATTTTCAGCATTATTGCCACTTTTGTATTTATCGGCTGAGGTTGGTTAATTATTAAACGTAAATAACATGAATTATAGCTAAAATTAACCCCCAGACCGAAATTATAAATTAGTCCGGGGGCAATTTACAAACAAGATCAAGTTCACTAAATCGGCGTATTGACCACAGAGGAAGGTGCTACCCCCCCAGAAAGTTTTGTCTGGGAATCATTGCTAATTGAGTTTTGTAGTGGTATTTCATCATCTATCACACCACGCAACTTAATTAACTTGATCGCCCGGTTAACACTTTCTGGTAAAATCACCACCAAACTACCATCGGCAGCCATATCTAAGGCTTTGTTAATGGCTTTAGTTTCGTCTAGAATTGATTCAAAGCGACTATTAGGCTTAACCTCATTAATACCCTTAGTAATCAAATCCGAGGCTGAACCCCGTGGCCGTCCTCTGGTATCATCATCTTCCTTAACAATAATATAGTCAAAGATATCCGCCGATAACTTACCCAGCATCACAAAATCTTCGTCACGGCGATCTCCAGGACCTCCAACCACACCAATACGCTGTCCTGTTGTCCAGTTGCGAACAAATGAACCCAAAGCCTCATAACTAGCCGCATTATGGGCATAATCAACTAAAGCGTGGTATTTACCCAAATTAAACAAATTCATGCGTCCTGGGGTTTGACTTACAGAAGCGCGGAAACTTCTCAAACCAGCACGAATTTGCTCAATTGTGACATCTTGGACAAAAGCTGCCAAACTTGCGGCTAAAGCATTAGCAATCATAAATGGCGCTCTTGCGCCCATTGTCAAGGGGATATTTTCCGCTCTTTCAATGCGGTGTGTCCAATCACCTTTAACAATTGACAGATAATCATGTTCATAGACTGCGGCTACTCCTCCCTTTTGGATATGCTTTCGCACCAGTTCTGAATCGGGATTCATGGTAAAATAAGCAACATTGGCCTTAGTTTTTTCTGCCATAGCCGCAACCCGTGGATCATCAGCATTGAGTACAGTATAACCATCAGGGAATACAGCTTCAGCAACTACGCTTTTAAGATGGGCTAATTGCTCTATAGTATCTATATCACCGATACCCAGATGATCCGCAGATACATTTAATACTACACCCACATTAGCATTATCAAAACCGAGTCCAGAGCGGAGAATACCACCACGAGCAGATTCTAATACCGCCACCTCTACAGTAGGATCTTGGAGGATGACATGGGCGCTTTGAGGACCAGTATTATCCCCTGATTCTACCAAGAAATCACCGATATAAGTACCGTCTGTGGTCGTATAACCAACCACCTTACCTGTTTGCTTATAAATGTGTGCCAATAGGCGGGTAGTAGTGGTTTTGCCATTTGTCCCGGTTACTGAGAGAATGGGAACACGGCTGGCTTGATCATTGGGGAATAGCATATTAATCACAGCACCAGCGACATTGCGGGGTATACCCACGCTGGGGGCGACGTGCATTCGGAAACCAGGAGCGGCATTAACTTCGACAATCACACCATCTAATTCTCTCAAAGGACGGCTAATATCAGAAGTGACAATATCTATACCAGCAACATCTAAACCGATGATTCTGACTACCCGTTGTGCTAACCAAACGTTTTCTGGGTGAATTTCGTCCGTACGGTCTACAGCACTACCACCTGTGCTTAGATTTGCCGTTGCCCGTAGATAACAAATTGCTCCTGATGGAGGCACACTATTGATAGTATAACCTTGTCTTTCTAGTAGCTGATAGCTACTACGGTCTAGTTCAATCTTAGTGAGGACATTATCATGACCTTCACCGCGCTTAGGATCTTGGTTAGTTTCTTCAATTAGTTCTAGAATAGTAGACTTGCCATTACCCACGACATGGGCGGGGATTCTTTCTGCTACAGCGACTACTTTGCCATTTACTACTAATACCCTATGGTCGCGGCCAAGATAATATCGCTCGACAATGATTGAGTTAGAAACTTGTCTAGCCATTTCGTAGGCTGCTTCTGCGTCTTTCCAGTTTCTGATATCAATGGTGATACCACGGCCATGATTGCCATCTAAAGGCTTAATAACGATTGGATAACCGCCAACATATTCAATAGCTTCTTCCAAATCGTCAAAGAAATTGATGACTGTACCTCTAGGAACTGGTATACCATTGGCATAGAGAATACGTTTAGTGGCTTCTTTATCACAAGCTAATTCTACACCGAGAATGCCTGTGTTATTGGTCATTGTGGCCTGAATCCGTTTTTGATGGATACCATAGCCCAACTGAATGAGAAACCTTGCTGGTAAAGGCATCCAGGGAATGCCTTTTTTCTCAGCTTCTTTAATAATGGCTTCTGTTGAAGGTCCAAGAGTTGCATCGCGCCAAAAGTCTTTTAAGTCTTGGATATCTTGCTCTAATTCGGCTTTCGGATAACGGCCTCGGTCAATAATGCTTTGACATAGCCTTACTGCTGCCCGTGCTGCGTAACGACCCGCTTCTTCATTTAGGTACTCAATCACTACCTGGTAAATCCCAGGTGTGGCAGTTTCACGGGTGCGACCGAAACCTACGTGCATTCCCGCCAATTCCTGGAGTTCCAAGGCTACGTGTTCCACTATATGACCCATCATAGTGCCTTCTCGCACCCGCATTAGAAAACCACCACGACAGCCGGGGGAACAATAGTGACCCTCTAAACTTGGCAGAGCCTCTACTAATCCTTCATAAAAGTCAGTTATTTCATTGGAGGGAGTTTCGGCAATATTCTCTAAGTCGAGGCGCGTAACGATCAGCTTGTGCCGTCTAATGCTCCAGTAGTTTGGGCCGCGTAAGGTCTGGATCTTGAGGATTCTCATGGGAATAGGTAGATGGAGATTCGGAACCAAAATTCTAGTTTCTGACTGGAATTGACCGCTAAACTGTTCATTTTGAACAGTTTTTCTGGTGAGATCATATCTAAATCTGGATCTGGGGACAGCAAGAAATCAATTCGCGGTCAAGTCAGTGTCACTTTAGATACTCTATCCCGTTAGCTAGAGATGCGATGCACAGCAGGTAAAACAGTACGTTGGTAAAGATGGAAGCGATCTCCGTAACTGAGGATATGTAGTCGTAAATTATGTACAGTCAATGGTTCATTTGCACTGACATTAGGTTCGTTGGTATGGGTTAGTTCTGTGGGGTCAACAATAGTAACACTACCTTTACCCATAACTTGCAACCAACCATCCCGTTCAAACACAGCACAAGTATCTTCATCAATACCAATGCCTAAGCGATCAGGGTGAGAGGCGATGGCACTTACAAGTCGTCCCATGCGATTCCGGTTATGGAAATGTTGGTCAACTACCACTTCAGGAATAAATCCTAAGCCGGTTGCCATGTCCACCAGGGAACGATTGGGTGTTTCACCACTCCCACCGCCAGCGATCATGTGATGGCCCATTACAGCTGCTCCAGCACTTGTACCTGCTAGAGTCAGTTGTCCGGCTCTCACCCGTTGGCGGATAATTTCCATGGCTGGTGTATCGGAGAGGACTCCACAAAGGCGCAGTTGGTCTCCTCCTGTCAAGAAGACACCACTACAGGCTTCGAGGGATGCTTTAATCTCAGGATTTTCACATTGTTCCCGTTCACGAATGTCTAAAATTTCCACCTTTTCCGCACCCATTTCTTCAAAAATGCGGATATACCTACCACCGATAATGGCAGGCTCCCGGGAGGCTGATGGAATTATTGTAATATACGCCTTGTTACCACCAGCACGAATAAAAAAAGTTCTCAGAATTTCTCGTCCATGAACTTTATCTTCGGCGCCTCCGATAACCATAACGGCGGTTTTAGTTGCTTGGGGTGTCCTCATTTCCAGCGATTTAACTTCTAACTGCGGCATTGTGTTTGTGCTTGAGGGAGTCAACAACTTCAGGTCAATTGAACAAGGTTTGGTACTTGTTAATTTTCGCCTTTTGCTTGGTGTGAGAGGACACGGCTTGACGGACATGAGGCTTCAACTATGACATCATGTCCGTCTTTCTCATAGCCAGTGCCATTGTTTTTTACCTATCTACGACTTCTATGGGGCTTTCATAGTCTTAGTCCAACTACAATTCCCTTCTAGATTTAGGCTTTAGTAGGTTTTGACACTCTTACTTTTGATAGCGTAGCCATGGCTGGCTGGATGCATCCCGGAAGTTGTTAACTTTAGTGGGATTATTAACTTAAATTTAGTGGTGAGAATATTTAAACACAATTTAAACACAAATCCAGTGATTAGAAAAACTTTTGATTTCACCAAAGAACTAAAAGTTATGGTACTTTTAGATACTATTGGTAGATTTTTTCTTGATTTTAGCCGTTTCTATGGCTTAGGCCAGTCTAAGCTATTAGTTATTGTGTTTGCTCAGTATCTACCACTAAGATTAGTTCTATCAAATACGAATTACTGTGCGTTTTGATATAGTTACACTTTTTCCTGACTGTTTTACTTCAATTCTCCATTCTGGTTTATTGGGTAAGGCCTTAGCTAAACAGATTGCTCAGGTGCATCTGACTAACCCTAGAGATTTTACCACCGATAAGCACCACAAAGTAGATGATGAACCCTATGGCGGCGGGGTGGGAATGTTGATGAAGCCAGAACCTATTTTTGCTGCTGTGGAGTCTTTGCCCATTCTAGCCCGTCGAGATGTGATTTTCATGAGTCCCCAAGGACAAACGATTAACCAGCCCTTGCTGCGCGAATTAGCCACGAATTACGACCAATTAGTTATCATCTGTGGTCACTATGAAGGAGTAGATGAAAGGGTACTAAATTTAGTAACTCGTGAGGTGTCCTTAGGAGATTTTATCCTGACTGGGGGCGAAATTCCTTCTATGGCTTTGATTAATGGCGTGATGCGTCTGTTACCGGGAACTGTAGGTAAGGAGGAATCTCTCAAAACTGAAAGTTTTGAAGAAAGTTTGTTAGATTTTCCCCAGTATACTCGTCCTGCTAATTTTCGCGGTTGGAAAGTTCCAGATGTGTTACTAAGTGGTAATCATGGTAAAATAGCCCGTTGGCGTTTTCAACAACAAATTGAACGTACTGCTTTACGTCGTCCCGATTTACTGAAAAAATGGCAAGAAGAGAGGGAACAGGGAACAGGCGACAGGTAACAGGTGACAGGTGACAGGTAACAGGTGACAGGTAACAGGTGACAGGTAACAGGTGACAGGTGACAGGCGACGGGTAACAGGTAACAGGGAGAAGATTCCCCCATTAACAAATAACAACTAACTATGAACATTAGAATTGGTAATGGCTACGATATACACAGATTGGTGAGCGATCGCAATTTAATTTTAGGCGGTATTCACATTCCCCATGAACTCGGTTTGTTAGGACACAGTGACGCTGATGTTCTCACTCACGCAATTATAGACGCAATGTTGGGAGCATTATCTCTAGGGGATATTGGTCATTATTTTCCCCCCACAGATCCCCAATGGGCTGGGGCTGATAGTCTTGTATTATTAAAACAGGTCAATCAGCTAATTCTTGATCAAGGTTGGAAAATCGGCAATATTGATTCTGTTGTAGTTGCTGAACGTCCCAAATTAAAACCTCATATTAATTCAATGCGGGATACATTAGCAGCAGTTTTAGCAGTAGAACCAAATCAAATTGGTGTCAAAGCTACCACTAATGAAAAACTTGGACCAACGGGGAGGGAAGAAGGGATTTGTGCTTATGCAGTGGTTTTGTTGGTAAGTGGTAATTAATTGATAACTAATAGGAGAATAAGAGAATGTTTAGTTTAGAAAAACCAGAAGAACTAATTAAAATGAGGCTTATTTCTAGTCTCAAAAATACTTTGTCTAATTCACCTACGGAATTAGAAAAATTATTTTCCCTTTCTCAACCAGATATTATTGTAGTAGACAAAAATCAAGAAATTGCATTATTAGTTGATATTCAGTTACAAGAAAGACAGTCCAAAAAATTGTTATCAGAAGTTACACAATTGTATTTACAGAATGCCGAAAAAGATATTCGCTTTGCCATGTCAGCTAACCTACAGAACATAACTATTTTTAAATCAAACAGTGAACACCTTTTAAATCCCGTCATTTCTCTGTTTTCTGCGGATATTCTTAGCCATTATGAACCAGAATTTAGCAATAGCAAAATATTGTATTTATACTTGAGAACACTTATAGAAGCTTGGTTAAGAGATTTAGCATATCATTGGAAATCAGAAATACCTCCAGGAACAAAAGAATTATCCAAAATTGGGTTATTGGAAAAAATGAAAGATGGAGATACTTATACACAGGATGAATAAAATTAGAATCAACGTTAATTATTAGGTGAATCCAGGTGACAATACTTTACATAGAAACTAATTTCTTAATGTCCATTGCAGAAGGACAAGATCCACAAGCAGATTTACTATTATTTAATCCTCCACCTTCTATTCAAATATATATACCAAATATTTGTTATATTGAAGCCATGGCAGTATTTAAACAGAAAAAGCAAGCAATAACAAATTTCACAAAAATAATGAATGAAAGAAGACGGGAAGCTAGACGCGATCTTTCTTCTAATCATGCTCAATCTCTAGCAGTTAATTTAGACCAAGCAATTATTGATAATAACTATTTATTGAACGATTTAGATACTCGTCTTTCCAGAGCAATAGATAGACAACAAGCTAAGAGCAAGTGTATATATCTAGAAAATCATATACTACAAGATACTTGTAGTGCAATTTTAACTCAACCAGGACAAATGTTAGTTAACAATGATCTCATGGATAACTTGATTTTACGGACTATTATTCATCATGCTACTTTACCTACATCTCCTAGGCAAGAAAAGGCTTTTATCAGCAACAATACTAAAGACTTTGATAAACCTGAAGTTAAATATGCTTTACGCAATGCTGGAATCAGATATTTTACAATGACACAGCATTTTCTCGATTGGTTTAACTCTCGTTCATTAACTTAAAAATAATTATTTAATTACCGAAACTATGACATTAACTAAAATAATACTCAATCACACAAAACGGTTTTTATTACTAATAACAATCATTGCTTTTACAGCAATAGGAATTACCGCTTGTAACCCAACCAAATTAAAAACCAGTACCGCTCAAGTACCCCAATTAGTAACCAGTATTCTTAGTGATCCAAAAACATTTAATGCTGCGTTGAGTTCCGAATCACCAAATATTTTTGGTTACACTTATGAGGGACTATTAACCCAAAATCCCATTGACGGTAAAATAGAAGGAGCATTAGCCAAATCTTGGGAAATATCACCAGATAAAACCAAAATAACCTTTACCATGCGCGAAGGTTTAAAATGGTCAGATGGAGAACCATTAACAGTTGATGATGTCGTCTTTACCTACAATGATATTTATCTAAATCAAGACATACCCACAGACACTAGAGATGTTTTAAGAGTGGGGAAAGATCGCAAATTACCAACAGTTAAAAAAATAGATAATAGGAGAGTAGAATTTAGTGTACCTGAACCATTTAGACCTTTTTTGCTGAGTACAGGATCGTCTATTTTACCTGCTCATATCTTAGAAAAATCAGTCAAAACCAAAAATAAAGATGGTAAACTAGAGTTTTTAAGTAAATGGGGTGTTGATACTCCTCCTGAAGAACTGATTGTTAATGGACCTTACAAACTGGAAAGATATGATACAAGTCAACGGATAATTTTTCGTCGTAACCCCTATTATTGGCGTAAAGATGTTCAAGGTAAATCCCAACCATATATTGAACGGATAATTTGGCAAATTGTCGAATCAACTGATACGGCTTTACTCCAATTTCGCTCTGGAGATTTAGATGCTATTGGGGTTTCCCCTGATTATTTTTCTCTATTAAAAGTTCAAGAAAAACAAGGTAACTTTAAAATATATAATGGTGGTCCTAGTTCTACTACTTCCTTTATGTCTTTTAATTTAAATAAGGGAACAAGAAATGATAAGCCATTAGTTGATCCTATTAAATCTAAATGGTTTAATAATGTCCAATTTCGTCAGGCTGTAGCCTATGCTATTGATAGACAAACCATGTTAAATAATACTTTTCGTGGTTTAGGTACACCTCAAGATTCTCCTATTTCTGTCCAAAGTCCTTATTTTTTACCACCAGAAAAAGGCTTGAAGGTTTACAAATATAATCCCGATAAAGCTAAACAATTACTACTACAAGCCGGATTCAAATATAATGACAAAAATCTCTTACTAGATGATCAAGGTAATGAGGTGAGATTTGCATTATTAACAAATGCTGGGAATAAAATTCGAGAATCAATGGGTTCACAAATTAAACAGGATTTAAGTAAAATCGGTATTCAAGTAGATTTCACACCTTTGGCTTGGAATACCTTTATAGACAAACTTTCTAATACTTTGGATTGGGATGCTTGTTTAATAGGCTTAACAGGGGGTTTAGAACCAAATGATGGTGCAAATGTGTGGTCACCTGAAGGAGGTTTACATATGTTTAATCAAAAACCTCAAGCCGGACAGAAACCAATTGAAGGGAGAGAAGTTACACCTTGGGAAATCAAAATTAATGATCTTTATATTCAAGGGGCGCAGGAATTTGATGAAGAGAAAGTTAAAGAAATTTATTGGGAAAGTCAGCAATTAACCCAGGAATATTTACCTTTTATTTATTTGGTTAATTCCTACGCTATGTCAGGAATTCGGAACCGGTTTCAAGGTATCCAATTTTCCGCTCTTGGTGGTGCTTTTTGGAATATTCATGAAATTAAAGTTACGAAATAGTTAACTGTTGACTGAATAAGAGAACTCTAAAATCTAAAATCCAAAATCCAAAATCCCATGACTCAACCCGAAAATTTGCGATCGCTCTTAGAATCCGTCGCTAATGGTAAGATAACCCCAGAGATAGCCTTCGACTCCCTCAAAGATTTAGCCTATCAATCTGTAGGTGAGTTTGCTAAAATAGACCACCACCGTCAATTAAGAACCGGTTTCCCGGAGGTAATTTGGGGACCTGGTAAAACACCGGAACAAATTGCTCAAATTATGGAGGTAATGCGACATCGGACTTCTGTAGTCATGGCTACTCGTATAGAACCTCAAGTATATTCCGCAATTCAAAAAAAAGTTAGAAGTATACAATATTATGAACAAGCCCGAATCTGTGCCATTGTTCCCTCGGTAATTGAAGTCAAATTCCGTGGTAAAATCGGCATTCTTTCCGCTGGTACTGCTGATTTAGCTGTTGCTGAAGAAGCGGCTGTCACTGCTGAACTTTCTGGTTTCTCTGTACAGCGTCTTTGGGATGTAGGTGTAGCGGGAATACACCGTTTACTCAGTAACCGTCACCTATTAGAATCAGCGTCAGTATTAATTGTCGTAGCAGGTATGGAAGGGGCTTTACCTAGTGTAGTAGCTGGTTTGGCAGATTGTCCAGTGATTGCTGTTCCTACTAGTATTGGTTATGGTGCAAGTTTTTCCGGTTTAGCACCTCTATTGACAATGCTCAATTCTTGCGCTGCTGGTATAGGTGTGGTAAATATAGATAATGGCTTTGGTGCAGCGGTTTTAGCGGGACAAATTTTAAGAACTTCAGAAAAATTACGCTTGACAGCAGAAACATAGTCAGATAACAAGGTAAAATAACCCAAGTTGCTAGTTATCTAGTTGAGACTGGTAATAGGTAAGTGGTAATTGGTGATAAAATTCCTGTTTTCACCTGCGGAACGCTACTACACCAGTAAAGTCCTCCTTGAGTGGAAATAAGGGAAAATCAAGGTTTACAAAGGCCAAATCATGTATTAGTTTAGACTTTAGAAACATCCTCTAATATCTATTTAATATCTATTAGCACATTCTTCCTCTCTTCAGATTTATGACCAAAAAACAAACTTGGAGTCAGCGGTTTGAGTCCGCGCTACATCCGGCGATCGCTCGCTTTAATGCCAGTATAGGTTTTGATATTGAACTTATCGAATATGATATTACTGGTTCTCAAGCTCATGCTAAAATGTTAGCTCACACGGGGATAATTTCCCATGAAGAAGGGGAAATACTATTTACAGGTTTAGAACAAATTCGTCAAGAATACCACCAGGGACAATTTCAGCCCGGTATTGACTCCGAAGATGTGCATTTTGCTGTAGAAAAGCGACTAACGGAAATTGTCGGGGATGTCGGTAAAAAGCTACACACAGCCCGTTCTCGCAATGATCAAGTAGGTACTGATACTAGATTGTACCTCCGTGATCAAATTCAACAAATTCGCCAGCAATTGCGGGAGTTTCAAGGGGTTATACTAGATATAGCCGAAAAAAATGTAGAAACGCTGATTCCTGGTTATACCCACCTGCAACGAGCCCAACCCGTGAGTTTAGCACATCATTTACTAGCATACTTTCAGATGGCACAACGGGACTGGGAACGGTTAGCAGACGTTTATAGCCGAGTGAATATCTCCCCTTTGGGTTGTGGGGCTTTAGCGGGAACAACTTTTCCTATTGACCGCCACTATACAGCCAATTTATTGCATTTTGATCACGTTTATGCTAATAGCTTGGACGGGGTGAGCGATCGGGATTTTGCCATAGAATTTCTCTGTGCTGCTAGTATAATCATGGTTCACCTCAGCCGTCTTTCCGAGGAAGTGATTTTGTGGGCTTCAGAAGAATTTCGTTTTGTCACCCTTAAAGATAGCTGTGCTACAGGTTCTAGCATTATGCCCCAAAAGAAAAACCCCGACGTACCAGAATTAGTCAGAGGGAAAACAGGGCGGGTATTTGGTCATTTGCAAGCCATGTTAGTGATTATGAAGGGTTTACCACTGGCTTATAACAAAGACCTACAGGAAGACAAAGAAGGTATCTTTGACAGCGTGAACACAGTTAAAGCCTGTTTAGAGGCAATGACAATTTTACTGCAAGAAGGTTTAGAATTTCGTCATCAGCGATTAGCAACAGCGGTTACAGAGGACTTTGCTAATGCTACAGATGTTGCAGATTATCTCGCTGCCCGTGGTGTACCCTTCCGAGAAGCTTATAATATTGTTGGTAAAGTCGTGAAAACCAGTATTGCTGCCGATAAACTACTTAAAGATTTGCAGTTAGAAGAGTGGCAAGAAATTCATCCTGCCTTTGCAGCGGATATTTATGAAGCTATAGCCCCTCGTCAAGTTGTTGCAGCCCGCAATAGCTATGGAGGCACAGGGTTTGTTCAAGTTAGAGAGGCTATTATTAATGCCCGGACTCAACTCAGCGGAAAATAATTTTCAATTCAGGGAATTGGTAATGGGTAATTGGTAATTGGTAATTCACTTTTGACAAATGACAACGAACAACGCACTACTGACTAATCACACAAGTAAGGGTGTACTAGTGTACACCCCAAAAATTCAAAATATGAAAGAGTAAAATTTAACCAGATACATTAATCAGCAGCGTCCATTGCTGCTGCCCCTGTGCCTTCGTCCTCTTCACTCTTGGGCGATCTTTGCTGGAATCTTCTGCCCATTCTACCTGTAGTAGTCCGTTTACGAAACTTTCTGGCGTAGGCCTGGTTTCGTAGCGCCTTCTCTTTCTTCGGGTTACGGCGCTTTGCCATATTCACCTCATGAATAAACAACAAAAAAATGGCATCTAGGCATGACTTAGGCCATATTAGCTACCGATATTATTGATATACTTTTTTAGCCTAGTGCTGCAATCAATACACTTTGAACAGCATACCATTATATCTTATTAAAAAGTCTGATGTCAAGCTAAATTTGGGTAAGTGATAGGTAATAGGTAGTTCTGGACGGGTTTCTTGTTCTAAAATATAATGAGGGAATTTGAACTTTGAACATTCTTATTTTTTTTAAGTCAATGATTCAGTCCACACGTAGCTTATGGCACTTTGGGCAAACTATACTGGGTATTATATTTCGCCATCCCATTACAGGTACAAGCATTATCCCTATTTTACCTGATGGTCAAATTGTGTTAATTAGAAGAAAGGATGATGGTTGTTGGTCATTACCGGGTGGTATGGTGGATTGGGGAGAAGATGTTCCCCATGCAGTCTGTCGGGAGTTAATGGAGGAAACGGGGCTAGAATTAGTCGAAATTCGCCGTTTAGTGGGAGTTTACTCGTCACCAGATCGTGATCCTCGTATTCATTCTATCTGTATTGTTGTGGAAGCCGAAGTCGCAGGAAAAATGGCCATAAAAGATAATTTAGAAGTTATGGAAATCCAAGCTTTTCCCCTTAGTTCTCTACCACAACCAGATATGTCTCATGATCATTCTCGTCAGTTACAAGACTATTTAAATGGCTTAACAACTCTTGCGTAAAAGATGGAAAATTGAAGATTTTGGGTTTGAAAATTAAATCCAAAGTCTATTAATTAGGAATTACAAAAATGAGTAAATGAGTATTAAAATGAATATTTTATTTCGCAACTCCCGCAGAAAACTTTCTCAAGGGATATTATTCTGGCGCGAGGTTGGTAATGGAATACCCGTGGTTTTTCTGCATGGTGCATGGAATGATGGTAGCGAATGGGTATCAACAATGGAATCAATAGCGGAGGGTATCCATTGTTTTGCACTAGATTTATTAGGTTTTGGTGAATCAGCAAATCCTAATATTCACCATTCTATAGATTTACAAGTGGAGTGTTTAGCTGATTTTTTAGAGGCTTTAAAATTAGAAAAAGTCTATTTAGTTGGTAATTCTTTAGGAGGTTGGATTGCTGCTAGTTATGCTGTAAAATATCCAGAACAAATATATGGTTTGATACTGTTATCCCCGGAGGGTGTAGCAGCAGAAGGACAAAAACAGTATTGGGAAAAAAGACGGTGCTTATTGAATTGTCCACCATGGGTAATTAAATTTTTACGCTTAATTATTCCTTTAATTAAATTGATTGGTTGGGAAGAAAAAATCACTAAGGATTTAGAATTAAGAAAAACTTTGTTAGATTACCCTACAGCCTCTCACTTACTTTTTAACCGCAAAAAACCAGAAATAGAAGCAGAATTTTTAGAAAAACACCTGCCTAATATTAAAGTTCCCTGTTTAATTTTACAAAATGGTGAAGATACCGCCATTGCTATATCTAGAAGTAATACTTATGCTCGACTAATTCCCAATATTAAGTTACATAATATTACCCATGGAGAAAGTAATTTACCAGAATCTTGTCCTGATGTTGTGGCCGAAGCTATTTGGGATTTTATCAGTATTAGTCAATACTGAAGAACCATAATTTAGAATTACTAAAATTTAGAATTACTAAGTTTTTCTGAAAACCCCTTCTCCGTAGTGAAGGGGATAAGTATATTTATTTACATCCTAAAGATTGACGAGTATCTACACCTGTTTTAGAATTTACACCACTGGCGTTAATACAGAGTTTTTTCACCTGTACCATATCTAAAATTGCATTGGTAAAATCAGCACCAGTAATATTAACATCATCAAAGGTAGAACGCAACATCATTGCATCTTTCAACACAGCATCACTTAAATCAGCGGTTTTAAATCTTGTTAAATAGGAAATACCTTCAGTAAAATCAATGCCATGTAAATTTGCACCTTCTAATAAAGAACCATTAAAAACAGCACCCCGCAAATCAGCATTACTAAAGTTACTATTCCCTAATTTCACATTTGTAAACTCAGTTCTAATTAAACTTTGACCAGAATAGTCCTTTCCCGCGACTCCCTGATTCATGTTAAAACTAGTAACATTAGAAGAACTTGCAGCTTGGGCTGATAAAGGGAAAACAAACAACACCAAGGCTAAAATCATACTAGCCAATATTGGGCGATACTTGATCATCTTTGCTTAATAAATCTCAACAATTCCACTATTAATCATTAAACCGCAGGAAGGAGTCAGAAGTAATTCTCTGCTAAATTAGAAGCTGTCCACTAGGATAGATATACTCAAAATAGTGAGAAACTCTACTTGCTTTTGACTAAAAACTGGGTTTGAAAGGTTCTGAGTCTCTCCTCTCCACGGGGAGAGGTTTAATAAAGGAGTCAAGTTTTCAGGTCTTTCATGTATAAATTTTTGAATTCCTATTCCACGTAAATATAACTACCTACCTGTGGCTAATCCAGAAAATACAAACCAATCTCTAGCGCGAACCCCTTTATATCAAATGGGTGTAGAACTTAAAGCCAAATTTACCAGCTTTGGTGGCTGGGAAATGCCCATACAATATAGTAGTATCATAGAAGAACACCACAGTGTTAGAAATACGGCGGGAATGTTCGATATTTCTCACATGGGTAAATTTATCCTCCAAGGTCAGAACCTGATTTCCCAACTTGAGTATTTAGTTCCTTCAGATTTAACTCGTTTACAACCTGGACAAGCACAATATACCGTTTTACTAAACCATCAAGGTGGAATTATTGACGACATCATTATTTACTACCAAGGTGCAGACAGTTTTGATACGCAAAAGGTTGTAATTATCGTCAACGCTGCAACCACTGATAAAGATAAAACATGGATATTAGCGCATCTTGATACAAATACAGTTGAATTTCAAGACCTTTCACGGGATAAAATTTTAATTGCTGTTCAAGGTCCAACAGCTACTAATCATCTTCAATCTTTAGTCACAGACGATTTATCAGCAATTAAGGCTTTTGGACATTTAGAAACAACCATTTTCGGAAAATACGCATTTCTCGCTCGGACAGGTTATACAGGAGAAGATGGTTTTGAGGTCATGGTAGATTCCGCTGTGGGTATAGACTTGTGGCAAAATCTATATAATGTTGGTGTTGTTCCCTGTGGACTTGGTTGTAGAGACACCCTGCGCTTAGAAGCTGCAATGGCACTTTATGGACAAGACATTGATGATACCATTACACCTCTAGAGGCTGGTTTAGGTTGGTTAGTACATTTAGATACTAAAGGTTATTTTATAGGAAGGGAAGTTTTAATACAGCAAAAAGCCGAAGGAGTACCGCGTAAACTCGTAGGTTTACAAACGGAAGGACGGAATATTCCCCGTCACGGCTACCATGTATTATCACTGGGTAAAGTCGTAGGAGAAGTAACAAGTGGTACTCTATCCCTGACACTTGGTTATCCCATAGCTTTGGCCTATGTTCCCAGTCAGTTAGCAACGGTCAAACAACAGCTAGAAGTGGAAATTCGCGGTAAAGCTTACCCCGCTGTAGTTGTGAAACGCCCATTTTATCGCTCAAAAAATCGTGTTATTAAGTGATATAGCATTTCCCACTTCAGTCAAGTACAGGAATATAGTATAATCTTTGAGGTTTTTGAGGAATAATGAGTTTAGGTTACGCTCGTCACACTATTGTTTTAATATTGAAGAGAAAGTGATATGTCTTCTGAATATCCCCAGAATTTGCGATACTTAGATTCCCATGAATATGTTCGTCTGGATGACGACATTGCTACTATCGGTATTACTCAGTTTGCTATAGAACAATTGGGTGATATTGTCTTTTTAGAACTACCAGACATTGGTGATACTATTACCAAGGGAGATACCTTTGGTACTATTGAATCCGTAAAAGCCGTGGAAACACTTAATTCACCTGTTAGTGGCACAGTCATAGAACGTAATGAAGCTTTAATAAACGCTCCAGAACAAGTAGCGGATGATCCCTATGGCGAAGGCTGGTTCATTAAAGTGCGCGCTAATGATGCTGCTGAAATAGAGGACTCTCTTACAGCAGAACAATATCAGACTTTGGTAGAGGGTATGTAAGTAGTTTCACATTTATACATTCCGGAAAATCAAGAGGAATGGTATCAGTTAAACTATATCTCAGCTTTTTTAGCAACCTGAAAGGCTGAGATATAAGTGATTTGAATATTTCCTCTTAAGTTGTTTTCTATCTTTTTTCTTAATTCTGTAAATAAACAACTTCTGGTTTCTATATCTAGTTTTAGGTAAGGTGTATAAGTGCTTAAAAGTAGTAGAAAATCATCAATATAATAATTAGCTTTACATACTATTTGTTCAGAAACTAGATTTTTAAATTTACCTGAATTAATAGCTATTTGTCCTAATTTTTCAACTATCTGTTTTTGAGTTTTTATATCTTCGTACCTATCTAAAAATGGAGCATACTTTTGATAAATTTCCCGGAAAATTTGATATATTTCATATTCTGGTTGGGGAGTCATATTCCAAAGCAAAATTAAAGCACCGTCGTTTTTTAAAGCTTCTGCAATTCTGATATTACCAGATTTAGGATTAATCCAATGAAAAGAAGTTGCTGCTAAAACAGCATCAAATTTTCCAGGTTCTAGTTCCCATTCTTCAAAAGTGGTCTGCTGAATTTCTACCTGTGGGTACATTTCACAGTTTTTTCTTGCTAAATGACAAGCTGCTAAACTCGGTTCTAGACAAATCATAGAAAAGCCTAATTTAGCAAATGCTAAAGTTGCGTTTCCTGGTCCACAACCTAATTCTAGGATATTAGCTTTTGGGGAAATTTGAGCTATTTCTATAGCACCATTAATAATTTCTTCTGGATAGCAAGGTCTGAATTTATTATAAGCTTCTGCTACGTTGGAATACCAATTTTTTCTGGTTTCTAAATCTTGAGAATATAAGTTTTTAAGTATTTTAAATTCTTTCATAACTTATCCTTAAGTTAACTTTAATAAATTTAAGTAAGTCGGGAATTTCTGGCTTGATTGTCTAATTTTAAGCTAAATAAAATCAGAATATTTACGGATGTATATATTTAGATAATTCCTATATTTTGTAATTAATTATACTAATTTCCTTGAATATGTACACCTTGATTTTATCCCTTTGGCTAATTCTAATAATAACGGCCTTGTTTTTTGCAATATCTGTAATTCGTAGCCAAAAACGGCGTATATCTAAGGCTCAAAAAACCGGAAAATTAGATCCCAATCGTTTCACTTTTGGAAGTGCAGAAAAAAGGCTTTGGAAACAATTATTAATGCTATTACAATCAGATAATGTAACTGCAGAAAGACTTTTGAGACATGAACAAAATAAGCATCCAGGTAAATCAACCAAGTGGTATTTAGAAAAAGTTATTTTTAATTTAAAACGCGATCGCCATTAACTGGTAATATACAGTAATTAATCAGCTAAAAAAATCTCACTAGTAGAATATCAGGTTTTCAGATTTCCTAAAGCTATAACAGCATTTTGTCCACCAAAACCAAAGCTAAAACACAGAACATTCTTAATTTTACTTTCTTGTGCTGATCTAATCAAGTTTAAATTAAATTCTGGTTGCTGAAGTCCTACACAGGGAGGTAATATATTATTCCGCAATGCCATTAGTGAAAACGCTACACCTAAAGCCCCCGATGCTCCCAATGTGTGACCTGTGCTACCTTTAGTAGAACTAATTGCTAATTTTGCTGGAAATAAACTTTGGATAATTTTACTTTCCATGCGGTCATTTAATTGGGTAGCTGTACCATGGGTATGAATGTAGTCTATAGCTGCTGCTGTCATCTGACTACGTTCTAAACATTGCTTAATTGCGACCATAGCACTTTTGCCCTCTGGTTCTGGAGATATACCATGATATGCGTCCGCTGTCAAGCCAAAACCTAATATTTCCCCATAAACCTTGGTTTGACGTTGACTTGCCAACTCCCCAGATTCGAGGATAAATACAGCACCACCTTCACCTAATACTAAGCCTTCCCGGTATAAATCAAAGGGATATGCTCCTGTTTTCCCTAAAGCCCCCATTTGCTGAAATCCGGCAATTGTTAGAGGTGTAATAGCTGCTTCTACTGCACCAGCTATCGCTATTTGATACTCACCGCTTTTAATTAACATAGCAGCTTGAGCGATCGCCCAAATTCCTGTTGCACAAGCGCCCATTGGTGCTAGAATTGCCCCTGATGCTCCTATTTGTCGGGCCACAGCGATCGCATTCATTTGGGGTAAAGTGTTTAACCAATTGTCTAAATTTGCTCCTCCCGCTTGTTCATGTATGTTTTGCGCCATCATTTCCCAGGACGCTTGATAACCACGACTAGAACCAATGACTACAGCACAATCAGGTAAAGGCGGTACTAATTGGGCATCTTGTAAAGCTGATGTCACAACTATTTCCGTTATGGCGCTTAACGTCGTAGGTTTTTCAGCAATTAAGCCTAAAGGAATCACCCCCAATTCTGGAAATAGTTGATGTAATTTAATCCCAGTTTTAGCAATTAGTAGATTTTGCCAACTATCTTCCAGATTTTTGCCTAAAGCAGAAACTAAACCAATACCAGTAACAACAACCTTAACCAATTTGAGATTTGAGATTTGAGATTTGAGATTTGATGTCAAAATTCACAAGTGACAAGTCAGCAGTGGGAATACTTGAAAAATGGGGAATAAAATCCAATTATCAATGATGTTTCCCACTGACTAATGACCAATGACTACTCAGGACTTTTCAGATTTTCCGCACCCTGGGTGACTTTTGCCGACTCAATGCGATCGCCTTGTTTAATGTTATTAACTACATCAAAGCCTTCAGTTACATTACCGAATACAGCATAATTACCATCCAAAAATGATAAATCTGCTAAAGCGAAGTAGAATTGAGAAGAAGCAGAATCAGGCATTTGTGATCGGGCCATAGCGATCGATCCTTGCTTATGCTGTAACTCTGGCTTCTCAGTAATTGTCTGACTGTAAATAGGCTCATTTGCGCCTTTGGGCTTAATTTCTAAAGGTATACGGCGCTCACTCCCAGTTTTAGCATCAATATAACCACCTGTTCCCAGTCTATTGGCAGGAAATTTCGGGTCTTTGCTTTGTGGATCTCCACCTTGAGCGACAAAAGGTTGAGGATCACGGACAACGCGATGAAATACTAAACCATCATAAACACCTTTTTGCACTAAATCCACGAAATTACCCGCAGTAATTGGCGCATTTATGCCATCTAATTCAATCGTAATTGGTGCGCCATTCACTGTCATCACCACTGTAGCTTTACCTTCGAGCCGTGGTAAATCTTTGATACTGGGAATACTCTCATTAGTAGTTTTTGATACTGTTTCTGTGCTTGTAGTAGCTGTTGAAGTTGGGGATGTATTAGAAGATTCTATACCGCTCGTACATCCTCCCAA
Organism: Dolichospermum planctonicum; assembly: GCF_005402965.1. Taxonomy (GTDB): domain Bacteria; phylum Cyanobacteriota; class Cyanobacteriia; order Cyanobacteriales; family Nostocaceae; genus Dolichospermum; species Dolichospermum planctonicum. Next base: position 54,134 of record NZ_BJCF01000017.1, on the reverse strand, counting down.
AGTCAAAGCAAAAATAATCAACCAAGCTACAAAAAATTGTGGAAATTTTAATTGCATTGTTAGTGACTGAATCAATCAAAGTTAGGACTTACGGAAGATATATAGCATTTCCTATCCTACTTAGGTACAGGAATCAGGAATGAACCGCGTACCTCAGTGGACTAAAAAAACTTAAAAACCTATTCCTCGGTAGGGGTAATATCCTGCGGGATCTTGCTACATGAATTACCTCTACTTTCCTTCAGTTTTGCGTAAATCCTCAAAGCATCCGATCTTTTCTGGCAGAAATGTGGAATTTTGGATTTTAAACCGTGAAAACAACTCTGATCAGATCGAGCATGATCATTATTGATTGATCAGCAATCCAAAATCCAAAATCCAAAATTTCTAGAGTCCTTCTAAGGATACTCCCAAAAAACGAGCTAATTGGGCACCTTGAGTTTCCAAATCAGCCAAAGACAAGGGTTGACCCACTCTGGTGAGGGGAATATCCCGTCTACCCTTAAGCCGGAGATACAAAGCGCGTTGAGGATTAAGACCTTCCTTAATCACAATACGCACGGATTGTACATCTTGGATACGTCCGTCAATTTGGATTTCACGGTTTTTCCCCGGAAAACCCCAGCGAAAGATTTTTAATTTCCCCGTTTCCCGATTGAACTCATTATAGCCGCCGCCTAAATCCCATAAGATCACCAGCCACAGATATAAGGCTAATAGCAAGCCAGCAGCACCGTATAATCCCATCACCAATCCTTGAGGGACAAATATCAGTTGGGTGGGATCAGTAACTATGAGTAAATTAACCTTGAGATAACTGGAGATACTAGCTAAGAAAAAACCACTGGCTCCCATAGTAACAATAGTTGCCCACCAGTAGTTGCTGAACCGACGTGAACCCAGAACCTTTTGATAGAGAAGGTTCTCGCCTTTGTTAATCGTTGTTGATACCGTCATGAAACTACCTTGGACTATCTTTCTCAAGTTTGACACTCAAGCCGTCTTAATTGCAAGTTATCAAGGATATTATGGGCTTTGGGGGATAAGGGAGAATTTTTTCTGTCTTCTGATTCTGAGAAAACTTGTGTCAAATTGTTAAAATTCTGATATTGATAGGATTGGAGATAGTAAATATTTAATTTTCTTGCCCGTATCCAGCGCAAACCCCGGTGAATGTGATAAGTTAAGAATCATTAAGCTAACAAAACCCAGATTACTGGTTAATGGTGGCTGAACATGACATAATTCTAAAGAAGTGATGACTTTTTTAAGTAGTCAGTTCTCACAATCTCACATTCTCAAAGGCTGCTGAGATTGGAAAAAACGTTGAATTTCTTACGGTAGTTACCATAAATTGGTAGAATCGCCGGAACACAGCTTAAAAAACGTAGCAATTTTAGTAAAAAACCAAGGATTGTAGTCAAATGACCATCGCAGTTGGACGCGCCCCCAGTAGAGGGTGGTTTGACGTATTAGACGACTGGTTAAAGCGCGATCGCTTTGTATTCGTAGGTTGGTCAGGAATATTACTATTCCCCTGCGCCTTCCTGTCAATCGGCGGTTGGCTCACCGGTACAACCTTCATCACCTCCTGGTACACCCACGGACTAGCATCCTCCTACCTAGAAGGAGCTAACTTCTTGACAGTAGCAGTATCCACACCCGCAGATAGCATGGGACATTCCCTATTGTTCCTGTGGGGACCAGAAGCCCAAGGTGACTTCACCCGTTGGTGTCAACTCGGTGGGTTGTGGCCTTTCGTCGCCCTCCACGGTGCTTTTGCTCTCATTGGCTTCATGTTACGTCAATTTGAAATTGCCCGTCTCGTAGGTCTTCGTCCCTATAACGCCCTAGCTTTCTCCGGCCCTATCGCCGTATTCGTCAGCGTTTTCCTGATGTATCCTTTAGGACAATCTAGCTGGTTCTTTGCCCCCAGCTTCGGAGTAGCAGCAATCTTCCGTTTCCTCCTATTTCTCCAAGGTTTCCATAACTGGACCCTCAACCCCTTCCACATGATGGGTGTAGCAGGTATCTTAGGTGGAGCTTTACTTTGTGCCATTCATGGTGCAACAGTAGAAAACACCCTATTTGAAGACGGTGAAGGCTCAAACACCTTCCGCGCCTTTAATCCTACCCAAGCTGAAGAAACCTACTCCATGGTGACAGCAAACCGTTTCTGGTCACAGATTTTCGGGATTGCTTTCTCCAACAAACGTTGGTTACACTTCTTCATGTTGTTTGTACCAGTTACAGGCTTGTGGATGAGTGCAGTTGGTATTGTGGGTTTAGCATTAAACTTGCGGGCTTATGACTTCGTTTCCCAAGAATTACGGGCAGCAGAAGACCCAGAGTTTGAAACTTTCTATACCAAAAACATTTTACTGAATGAGGGTATCCGCGCTTGGATGGCTCCTCAAGATCAACCCCACGAACAATTTATATTCCCCGAGGAGGTATTACCACGTGGTAACGCTCTCTAATAGAGTCATTAGTGGTGGACGCGACCAAGAATCCAGCGGTTTCGCTTGGTGGTCTGGTAACGCCCGTTTAATCAACTTATCTGGTAAACTACTTGGCGCTCACGTAGCCCATGCTGGTTTGATTGTCTTCTGGGCTGGAGCAATGACCTTATTTGAAGTTGCTCACTTCGTTCCCGAAAAGCCCATGTACGAACAGGGCTTGATTCTTCTCCCTCACCTCGCCACACTTGGTTGGGGCGTTGGTGCGGGTGGTGAAGTTATTGACACCTTCCCCTATTTCGTCTCCGGTGTACTTCACCTTATTTCCTCGGCCGTTTTAGGTTTTGGTGGTATTTATCATGCCGTTCGCGGTCCTGAAACCTTAGAAGAATATTCTTCTTTCTTTGGTTACGACTGGAAAGACAAGAACAAGATGACCAACATCATCGGCTTCCACCTGATTATCTTAGGCTGTGGTGCGTTGTTGTTGGTGCTGAAGGCTATGTTCTTCGGTGGAGTTTATGATACCTGGGCTCCAGGTGGTGGTGATGTGCGTGTGATTACTAACCCCACACTCAACCCAGCTATTATCTTCGGTTATCTTTTGAAAGCTCCCTTCGGTGGCGAAGGCTGGATTATCAGCGTTGATAACATGGAAGATGTTATTGGCGGTCACATCTGGATTGCTTTAATTTGTATTTCCGGTGGTATTTGGCATATCTTCACCAAGCCTTTTGCTTGGGCGCGTCGTGCTTTTATCTGGTCTGGTGAAGCTTACCTTTCCTATAGCTTAGGCGCTCTTTCTATGATGGGCTTTATCGCTTCCGTCATGGTTTGGTATAACAACACTGCATACCCTAGCGAATTCTTCGGTCCTACTGGTCCTGAAGCTTCTCAAGCACAAGCTTTAACCTTCTTGATTCGTGACCAACGCTTAGGTGCTAACGTCGGTTCTGCTCAAGGTCCTACCGGTCTAGGTAAATACTTGATGCGCTCTCCTACAGGAGAAATCATCTTCGGTGGTGAAACCATGCGTTTCTGGGATTTCAAAGGACCTTGGTTAGAGCCTCTCCGTGGTCCTAACGGTCTGGACTTGGAAAAAATCAAGAACGACATTCAGCCTTGGCAAGCTCGTCGTGCTGCTGAATACATGACACACGCCCCACTGGGTTCTTTGAACTCCGTAGGTGGTGTGGCTACCGAAATTAACTCCTTTAACTATGTGTCTCCACGCGCTTGGTTAGCTTGTTCACACTTCGTTTTAGGATTCTTCTTCCTTGTTGGTCACTTGTGGCACGCAGGCCGCGCCCGCGCTGCTTCTGGTGGTTTCGAGAAAGGTATTAACCGGGAAACAGAACCAGTGATGTTTATGAATGACCTCGACTAGGTTGTTTTCATCTCTATTTCATCACTGACAATATCATACTTTTTATAGCTCTTGTGTCACAGCAAGAGCTTTTTTTATATTTTTTTCATATTTTTTTTATATTTTTTTCATATTTTTTTTGGTATTTTAAACATTTGATATAATATGTAACGTAACAAATAAATTTTACTAAACATCAGATAATGAACGGTTTCAAATTCGGTACGTCTGTATTGACAGTCGCGGTTGGTTTAGTCATGGGAACATCAATCAATCAGATGGTCATTGCTAAAGAAGTTGTTGCAGAATCAGTCATCCAGCCAGTAGTCACAAATGAGGTTATTGCCACATCAATTACTCCTGAAAAAACTGAGACTCCTCCTCAAGCAGGAACTTTCACTTACAGTGCTGGTGATTTACTGGCCAGAAGACCACTGGATTTAGATGTATTTTGTAAAAATTACCCTTTAAATTCCCGCTGTACTAATCAACCTGTCACCACACCAGTAACAAAACCAGAGGAAGTTAAACCTAAACCTACGGAGGAAAAGAGTGAAACTTCTGCAAAAACTCGCGGTTGGGCAATCACACCAGAAATTAGTACATTAGGTGTGGGTGCAACAGTCACCAAATCTATTACACCTAATATTAATGCTAAAGTTGGGGTTAATGGCTTAGGTATAAGTAGAGATATTAACTTGTCTGATGTTGATTATAAAGCCGATCTCAACCTGTTAAATATATCCACCCTCGCTGACTACCATCCTTGGAAAAATGGTGGTTTCCGTTTGACTGGAGGCTTGGTATTTCAGGACAATAATATAGAAGGAACTGGGAAACCCAAGAATGGTGTAACAATTAATATCAATGATCAAAACTATGACTCCACAACTCAACTGACATCAGTGAAAACCAAGGTTTCTTTTGGCAATAGTGTCGCACCGTATATTGGTATTGGTTGGGGTAATGCCGTGAAACCTGGTAAACGTTGGGGATTTTCCACAAATTTGGGTGTAATGTTTGCCGGATCTCCAAAAGTAGAAATAACACCTGGATTTGGTACAGGTGCAACACCCGCTTTACAACAGCAAATTAATACTGACATCGAAGCAGAAAGGAAAAAAGTACAGGATGACCTTAATTGGTTGAATATTTATCCTGTTTTTTCTCTTGGTGTTTCTTATCAATTTTAGATAAAGATTTAGGGTGTGTCAGTTGTTTAAAATCTGTTTATTATTACAGACTTATCAGATTTGATACACCCTAAAAAAATCTGAATTGTCACTTGCTATAATTAAATTAACTTGGATTTTATGCTGAGATATACAAATGATAATAACCAAACATCGCGCTGATAGAGTTATGCTTTATAACATCGGTTGGTAACAATTTGAGAATCTGCTGCAAGATTTGGGAGAAAATCGGGCGGCTAGAGTAGCTTATGATGATGGAAATTTAGAAATTATGACACCTTTACCAGAACATGAACAATATAAAGAAGTAATTAGTGATGCAGTTAAAGATATCGCTGAAAAGTTGGATTTAAACTATGAAAGTTTAGGTTCAACAACCTGGAAGCGAGAACGCAAAATGGCAGGAATTGAAGCTGATAATTGTTTTTATTTTCAAAATGAACCCTTAGTTAGGGGTAGGTTAGATTTAGATTTGCAAAAAGATCCACCTCCGGATTTAGCTTTAGAAATTGATGTTAGCAATAAGTCTTTAAATCGGTTTCCTATTTATGCTCGTTTGGAAGTTCCTGAGATTTGGTGTTATGATTCTGGTGAATTGACAATTTACAGCAGTTCCCGATCTTATGAAGTACAAATATTAATAATAAAACTCTTGTGGTGCGGGCATCTTGCCCGCACAAGGTGTACCTCACTCAAAGCTACTTGCTGTATCTTTTGCAATCTGGTGAATATTTGGAATCTGAGAGAAGTTTAGTATTTCCTAGTTTAAAAATTCGAGATTTACCAAAATTGATTGAGCAAAATCGGGCTGGTAGACGAGCAATTAGAAAAGCAGTGAGGGAATGGGTAAGGAGTAAAAAGTGAAAGAAAGAATAAAAACTTATGATCCTACATTCATTGCTGCTAAAAATGCCTTTTGACTTACATCTTTATACACTGCTTGTAAATATTTCATTACTAATTCACCCGCAGGTAAATTAGTTGTATTTTCCTCATCTTTTGCTAAAGGAATTGTTCCTAATACATCTAATACTGTTTCAGTCACAGCAGGTGAAATTACCACTAAAGATGATTCTAACGGCTGATTATATCGCCAAAAATCATCTATTTTAACGGGATATTGATGTTCAGAAACTTCTGGTTGCATTTCCGATGTTTCTTGAGTTGTTTCTACATTTTTACTGCTGCGTAATTGACGTAAATCACTGATAATTTGCTCTTTTGTACGTCCACGTAGTTGAAATAATACAAAAGGATCTTCACTAAAGCGATCGCCTAATTGATAATATACCGCACCGATATGTTTACAAGGAACAGCTTTATCAGGACAAGAACATTTACTGTGAACATCAGTCAGAGTAAAGGGAAATAATGATAAACCGTTACTGATAAAAACTTCCTCGATATTTTGTGGCATTTCTCCTGCTAATAATTTAGCGGCAAAAATCGCTTTTTGGGACATTGTTTCCACAATATAACCCCATTCTTCATCACTAAAAGCATCAAGAGATAAAGACACTTTATAAGGTTCTACTTCACTACCCTGCACTCTAGCTAATACCTTCCCAGCCTTAAATTTAATACTCAGAACATTTCCTCCTCGAGAATAATTTCTTGCCCGTTCTAAGCGCTTTTTAAATCGGTAAGAATCCAGTAAATCTAACCATCTTTGTGACCACCATTCCCGACTTGCTTGTAAGGTTTCGTTACTCATAATCTTTCATCTTTTTGTGGTGTTAGCAATAGACCTTCTCCATTTATTCAAAGTATCATTGAAAACTCATGTATCAACAATTCTCTAACCAATTTCGCAAATCCTCTACATCATCTAAATCAAATATTGCCTCTCCCAAAGCTTCAATAATTTCTATATTTAAACTTCTAATTTTGGTTTCTAATTCTAGATCAATCTGTCCAAATTTCCTATTAATTTGACGAATAATTAAATTTTTTTCCCTTTCAATTCCCCTTTCAATTCCTTTTTCAATTCCTTTTTCAATTCCCTTTTCAATTCCTTTTTCAATTCCTTCTTCCATCCAACTGGTAACAATTTGCATAACTTCCTCCTTTTCCTCTGTTATTAATGTACCTACTTCTATTTGAAATTTATCTTCTTCAATTTTATTCAATCTCAAATATGTGTCAATAAAACCTGATATCAATTGCATTTTGGCTGGATTTAATTTTAAGGTGACTAATAACCTTAAACATTCTGCTTTGACCTTTGGCCTATCTTCTGGTGCTATGCTCATTTTCGACATCAAAGCCGATGCAACTGGATTTTGACGGGTTAAAAAGTCTCTCCAGTTGAGTTGATTTAGTTGCACCACCTGATAATTAAATTTTAGCACCTCAAAATCAGGAAAGTTGATTTGATAGTTATTCACAGCTACGGTTTTCGGTGAGTCGTAGGAAAATATCACTATCGGATATATTGGTAAGTCCAATTTTTCATCTAATCTGGCAAAATAACGAAACATTCTTTGATTAAATTTCGGTCTTGCACCTGATTCTGCCTCAATATGAATCACAAAATAAGAAAGTTGACCTAAAAATTTAGCTTTGGCTATCAGGTCGGTTTCATATTTATCTCCTGCAGTAACATCAGTAAATATTTCCTTGTCCAAGAATATAATTGATTCCGTGTCTATATATTCAAGGACTTGAGGAAAGAATAATTCTATAAATTCTATGAAAAAGGTTGATATTAGTTCTTTGAATAAGCGGTCATGGTCTATGTTTTCTTTCATATTTTTATCTAAGTTAGGATTTACATGATTTAAGAACCAACGGTTTTTTAAACTTCATCTTCTTCAATGATTGCATGACGATCTAATATTAACAAATTTCTTAATTGATCAGTATCCATTTCTGTTAACCAATCTTCTCCTGCACCTACAACTTGTTCTGCTAATTGCTTTTTACTTTCAATCATATCATTAATTTTCTCTTCTAAAGTTCCTGTACAAACAAATTTATGGACTTGAACATTGCGAGTTTGACCAATTCTAAATACTCTATCTGTAGCTTGATTTTCCACTGCGGGATTCCACCATCTATCAAAGTGAAAAACATGATTTGCTCTAGTTAAATTTAAACCCACACCACCAGCTTTTAATGATAAAATCATAATTGGTGGTCCTTGCGGGTCATGTTGAAATCTATCAATCATTTCCTCTCTTTGTTTTTTACTGGTGCTACCATATAAAAAGAATATTTCTCGTCCTAATCTATTTTCTAAATAAGGTTTTAATAACTTACCCCATTCAGCAAATTGTGTGAAAATTAAAGCCCGGTCTCCTTCTGCCACAACCTCATCTAACATTTCTTCTAATCTTTGTAATTTACCAGAATGATGTTTTTCTAAAGTTGCTAATTTTAAATATTGGGCAGGATGATTACAGATTTGTTTTAACTTCACTAATAATCCTAAAATCATACCCCGACGTTGTAAACCTTCCGCAGATTCAATCTCTACTAAAGATTGATCTACTAATTGTTGATATATTGTAGCCTGTTCAGAAGTTAAACCACAAAAAACAGTCATTTCTTGCTTTTCTGGCAGGTCTTGAATAATATCTTTATCAGTTTTTAATCTTCGTAAAATAAAAGGTTGCACTAAAGAACGTAATTGATTTAAAGAAGCAGTATCACCATACTTTTCAATAGGCATAGCAAACCGTCTTTGAAAAAATTGTTTATTACCTAAATAACCGGGATTCAGGAAATCTAAAATAGACCATAATTCTTGTAATCTATTTTCTACAGGTGTTCCGGTTAAAGCAATACGAAATGTAGTTTCTAACTGTCGAACTGCTTGGGATTGTTTAGATTCTGAATTTTTTATATTTTGGGCTTCGTCTAAAACAATTATTTGCCATTCAACGGTTTTTAAAAGTTTAATATCGCGGTGAATGAGTGCATAGCTAGTAATAACTAAATCATGTTTATTAACAGTTTCCGTAAATGCTTTACCTTTAGGACGTTTATCACCATGATATTCTAAAACCTTGAGAGTCGGAGCAAATTTACTTACTTCCTTTTGCCAATTGCCCATAACTGAAGTAGGACAAACTAATAAAGTTGGTTTTTCTAAAACATTTTCTTCTTTGAGATGAAGTATAAAAGCGATGAATTGAATGGTTTTACCTAATCCCATATCGTCCGCTAAACAAGCACCCAAACCCCATCTTTCTAAAAACGCTAACCAAGCTACACCACGTTCTTGATAAGGTCTTAATTGTCCGGTAAAATTGCCAGGAGTTGGTAAAGTTTGAATTTCTTGATTATTAGTTAATGCCCCAATTAATTCCTCTAACGCACCCGTAGCTTCAAAACTAACAACAGGTAATTTTTCAATAACTTGAGTATCTCCTTTACTAATACGTAAAGCATCTTCTAGACAAAGAGACATTTGTTCCTTACGGGAACTAAAAAAGTTTTGGGCGGTTTTGATATCTTGGGGACGTAATTCTACCCATTCACCATTAATTTCTACTAAAGGACTATTTAATTTTACCAATTTATCAAACTCAATTTTAGAAATTGTTTGTCCACCAATTGCTAATTGCCATTGAAAGTTTAATAAACTTTGTAAACCTAAACGTCCTGATTTTTGTTGAGGACTTTCGGCACTAATTTTTAACCCTAAACGGTTTGCCCACCCTTCCCGATTTGCTAAACTAGGAGGTAAAATTACTCCTAAACCGCTATCTTCAAATCTCCAAATTATAGCTTTGATAAATTCATAAGCTTCTGTAGGAGTCAGGTGGCAAAATTCGGGAGATGCAGTTTCTAAACTTGAAGTAATTATAGGATACAATCGAGAAGCCAAACCCAAACCTCGTAAAAAGGTTTCTTGAGGTTGTTCAATTGTCCGATGTTGATAAACTAATTTATCTACAGGTTGCTGCCAAATTATCGCTGCTTCTATTAAAAATTCCGGGTTATCTACTGCTTGCAGAAAATACTTTAAAGTCCAATTTGGTTCTTGATTTTCTGGAGGAATTAATTGGAAACAAGTTCTAAATAATGCTTTCCCTGTAAGTTGATATTGTAAGGGTAAAGTCCAGGCTTTTAAAGTAGTTTTTAAACGTTCTCCTCCTGCCCCATTAATTGTATTATTTTCGTTATTATTTTCATGAATTAATCCTTTTAACCATTGCTGTAATACGGTAGGTAAAGACATCATGATTCTCGGTTCAAGGGGAGATTGAGAACCAACCATTAACCGCAATTGATGATCTGTAATGTGATTGAGGAATGATAATATTAATTCTTCAGGTAATAATGGTAAATCAATTGCGAGATTTTCGATATTTTGTTGATAGGTTCGACAAGCTAAAGGTATTTTTGAGGCAAATTTTTCTAATCTAGTGACATCTATCGCACTATCTAAAAGTACCTGCCATTTGGCAACTAAATTGCTATCTTTTTTCTCAATATTTGGCAGAAATTTACACCGAGAAATCAAATCTAAATGCCATCTAAAAATATGTACCCAGAAATGAATATCTGCTCCTAATAAAGCTGCTTTACTGTCATTTGGACTCAGAGGTAAAGAGCTAAGAAATTGAATTGCTAATGCTGGAGTAAGACAAAAACCCTCAATTTTCCAAGGATGTAAATATTGTGAAGATGAGTAGTTTATATCAACACCGACAGAATAAACTGGAGAAATTGTTGTTAATTCAGATTTATTACTCTCTACAAAATCAGTTGGTAAAGAAATTATTTGTGAGTGAATAGGTAATTTGATTTCTGTTGTTGGTTGACCTTTAATTCTTTGTTTATTAGTAGTATTTGGCTGAATTAAATTAGCAATTGACAAATTAGATGTTTCTAACCATTCATTTAATTCCCCTGATGTCATAGCCAATGGGTGTAAATAAATTTCAGCAGATACTTCAGTATGCACCTGTGAAGAACGCCAAATTTCCCCCCAAATAAAGAAATAGCTATTTTGATGATTTATTACCCAAGTTCCGTGTAAAATTGCCATGTTTGAATATACTAATTATTTTTTAATTCTTAAGCTGTTGAACATTTAACTTGCATATTGCCTACAAGTAAAACTTTTGTGGGGTGGGCATCCTGCCCGCCCGAATTATGCAACTTAAAGGTTTTTCAGCTTATCTCTATTATCTCGCATTTTGAGTTAAGAGATAAAACTTGTCGGCGATTATAAATCGCTACTACACAAACAAAGTCCACCCAGGTGGACTAACAGAAAAATTAATATTTTTAAACCCATGCAGATGGGTTTTGACTGTGTAGGCGCGACTTCTAGTCGCCCAAGTTTTTAACAACTACTGAGAATTAAAGGATTTTCAGGATTAATACATTCAATGCTATAATCAACAAATAACTACTTGGTATCATATCATGATGATTACTCAAGAATTAGAATGCAAAGAAAACATCTCCCAAGATGTAATATTTCCCCCAAGTGATTTATATAGTGATGAACCGACCGTGGAAACAGAACTACATCTAAGACAAATAATTCTACTTTTCAAATGTCTAGAATGGTTATGGAAAGATAGAAATGATTTCTATGCTGCGGGAAATCTCACCATTTACTATAGTCCTAATCAGAAAAAATCTGAATATTTCCGAGGTCCTGATTTCTTTGTGGTCTTGGGAACAGAACGCAAAACCCGGAAAAGTTGGGTGGTTTGGGAAGAAGATGGTAAATATCCTAATTTCATTTTAGAAATTCTTTCACCAACTACAGCAAATACAGATAGAGAATACAAAAAAGAACTTTATCAAAATACTTTCCGCACACCGGATTATTTTTGGTTCGACCCTTATACACTAGAATTTGCAGGTTTTCATTTAGTAGACGGAGAATATCAACCTCTAGAAGAAAATCAGCAAGGACATTTATGGAGTCGTCAGCTAGGTTTATATTTAGGAATTGATCAAGGACTATTACGGTATTTTACAGCAGAAGGGGAGCTAGTTCCTACACCTGAAGAAACCGCAGAACAGGAAACTAAAAGAGCAGAAAAAGAAGCGAGAAAATCAGAACGTTTAGCAGCAAAATTGCGGGAATTAAATATAGATCCGGATACAATTTAATCCCGTTGCTGGGTTACTCTGTTGCTTAACTTCAGAGGTTGTTTTAAAAGTCTAAATTCATACTAACTCTGGCGATTCTAAATCGCGGTACATTTTGCACACAGGCAAAACTCATGCAGATTATGGTAATATTAAAATATACTACTATACTTGTTACCTCTGAGAAGTATGAGCATCTACCCAGATTTTCAAGCACAAGGCTATGAGGTTATTAGAGAATTAGGACGCAACCGCGAAGGTGGTAGAATTACTTGGTTAGCAACAAATCTTAACACAAAGCAACCAGAAGTAATCAAACAGTTTTGTTTTGCTCAAGCGGGTTCAAGTTGGTCTGGTTCAGAAGCCCACGCACGAGAAATACAGGTACTTAAAGGATTAAATCATCCTGGTATTCCCAGTTATTTGCATTCTTTTGAAACCGCCGATGGTTTTTGTCTAGTTCAAGAGTATATTCATGCTTCTACTTTAGCAGAACCTCGCAGCTTTTCACCAGCAGAAATTAAACAAATTGCAGTTAAGATTTTAGAAATTCTGGTATATTTACAAAATCGGATACCGTCGGTAATTCATCGGGATATTAAACCAGAAAACATTTTAGTAGATGAACAAATCAATGTCTATTTAATTGACTTTGGTTTTGCTCGTATTGGTAGTCATGATGTGGCTGGAAGTAGTGTATTTAAAGGAACTCCTGGTTTTATTCCGCCAGAGCAAATGTTTAAACCGACAAATGCTACAGATTTGTATGCTTTGGGTGTAACTTTAATCTGTTTATTGACAGGAATTAAGTCCACAAAAATAGATGAATTACAAGATGCAGATGATCCTTATGTCATTAATTTCCGTCATCTTTTACCCCGGTTGAGTTTGCGGTTTATCGGTTGGTTAGAAAAAATGGTACAACCGAAACAAAAAGACCGATTTACTAATGCAGAAGCAGCTTTAGAATCACTCAAACCCCTTGATGTTATTCGTGTACCAGGGGTTGATTTTAGTGAGACGGTTTTAGAGTTTAAAGCGAATAGGCTGGGGGAAAAATTAACGCAAAGTATTACTATTGAAAATCCTATACCAGATACTTTGTTAGAAGGTAAATGGGAAGTTGCACCCCATCCTCAAGACCCACCCCATACACCAGATCATCATGCTTGGATTTCGGTTAAACCTGCTCAGTTTAGCAGCAATCATATTCGTTTTCAGGTTCAGGTAGATACGAGTAAATTAATGGCGGATAAGCAGTATAAACGTCAATTAATTCTTTATAGTAATGCTTATCCAGCTAGTGATAATTTGACGGTGAAGGTGCAAACGGCAGCTTTACCCATTGAGAAGATAAAATTGCCTTATTGGCGTTTAATTGCGATGTTTTTACTGGTTGTGGCTGCGGGTGTGGCTGTGGGTGTGGCTGTGGATGTGGCTGGGGCTGGGGCTGGGGCTGCGGGTATAGCTGTGTATATGGCTGTGGCTGTGGCTGGGGCTGGGGCTGGGGCTGCGGGTATAGCTGTGTATATGGCTGTGGACATGGCTGTGGACATGGCTAAAGAGGCCAAAAACTTGTTTACTAGTATACTAATACTACTCATATTAGGATCTGGAATTAGTGTAGGAACGGGAATAATAATAGGTTTTAACTCATTTATTTTGTTAGCACTCACTGGAACAGGTTTAACCACACTTTTCATGCTACTTTATCTACCCTTAAAAAGACGTAAATTAATTGCTAAATATCGTCAGTCTGAGGAATCTTTAATTAAGCCGTGAAAATATCAGTCATGTAGGTTGGGTTAAGCGACAGCGCAACCCAACAAAAGATATAATGAAGATGTCTGAATCAGGATATCCAGGATTTAAGGATTTACAGGATGAAGGGATTAAATATTTATTGTCTGAATCAGGATACCCAGGATTTAAGGATTTACAGGATGAAGAGATTAAATATTTTTAATGATCACCAAATTCTATTAATCTACCAATTCTGTCAATGATGATAACAAAGCCTGATAGCGTGGCGTATCCCAGGATATATGGAATTCAATTGTTTTCTGAATGAACTATCTTTGAGAAACACACAATTATTTAATTATTCAACTCATCAAAATCCAAATCCATACAAAAATCCTGTAAATCCTTTAATCCTGGACATCCTGATTCAGACAAAAATATTTAATTATTCAACTCATCAAAATCCAAATCTAAACAAAAATCCTGTAAATCCTTTAATCCTGGACATCCTGATTCAGACAAAATATATTGACAAACATAACCAAATTAAATTAACATTGAATTAGATGCTAATTAAAATTACAACCATGATTAACCTTGCTAAAAATATACATTCCCTTGCATGAGAAATATCAAATTATTATCCAACCAGTCATGTAGGTTGGGTTAAGCGACAGCGCAACCCAACAAAAGAATAATATAATGTTGGGTTTTCTCAACCCAACCTACGTAATGCTATAATCAACAAATAACTACTTGGTATCATATCATGATGATTACTCAAGAATTAGAATGCAAAGAAAACATCTCCCAAGATGTAATATTTCCCCCAAGTGATTTATATAGTGATGAACCGACCGTGGAAACAGAACTACATCTAAGACAAATAATTCTACTTTTCAAATGTCTAGAATGGTTATGGAAAGATAGAAATGATTTCTATGCTGCGGGAAATCTCACCATTTACTATAGTCCTAATCAGAAAAAATCTGAATATTTCCGAGGTCCTGATTTCTTTGTGGTCTTGGGAACAGAACGCAAAACCCGGAAAAGTTGGGTGGTTTGGGAAGAAGATGGTAAATATCCTAATTTCATTTTAGAAATTCTCTCACCAACTACAGCAAATACAGATAGAGAATACAAAAAAGAACTTTATCAAAATACTTTCCGCACACCTGATTATTTTTGGTTCGACCCTTATACACTAGAATTTGCAGGTTTTCATTTAGTAGACGGAGAATATCAACCTCTAGAAGAAAATCAGCAAGGACATTTGTGGAGTCGTCAGCTAGGTTTATATTTAGGAATTGATCAAGGACTATTACGATATTTTACACCAACAGGAGAGCTAGTTCCCACACCTGAAGAAACCGCAGAAAAAGAAGCGAGAAAATCAGAACGTTTAGCAGCAAAATTGCGGGAATTAAATATAGATCCGGATACAATTTAATCCCGTTCCTGGGTTAAGTAACAACGCCACCTAACAACAGCTTTAATAATCTTGAGTTTCTTGGCATCAAACCAACCAACCTAACTGATATAATGGAACTGAGTATGAATATGGGTAAAACTATGACTACCAAACAGATTACAGAGTATTTCAACTTTCTCTCCCCGGAAGACATCCGACTAAAAGATTCACGTATTGGGATTGAAACAATTCTTTATGAATACATTGATTGTGGACGTTCTCCAGAAGAAATTACCCAAATATATAAATCAATTTCCTTAGAACAAGTATATGCGACCATTCTTTATTATTTGCAAAATCAAGAAACTGTCAGCGCTTACATAAAAAACTGGATGGAACATGGTCATAAAATGAGAGAACAACAAAGACTTAATCCCCCACCAGTGTCGGAAAAACTGCACCAACTCAGAATTGCCAGACAAGCGAAAAAGCCAGCATGACCTTAAAATATTTAATTGATGAAAATGTTAATCCTCTATATCCAAATCAAATTAGATTACGAGAACCTGATATTTTGATTAAGGTAATAGGAGAAGCGAATATACCCTCAAAAGGTACATTAGATCCAGAAATTTTGTGTTGGTGTGAGAAAAATAATTTTGTATTAGTGACAAATAACCGAACTTCCATGCCTGTACATTTAGATGATCATGTTGCTATTAATCGCCATATACCAGGTATTTTCATCCTTAATCCAAATTTAAGTATTGGTGAAAATATAGAAGAACTAATATTAGTTGCTTTGGCTTCAGAAGACAATGAATATCAAGATAGAATAATTTATTTACCCTTACCATAAAAATAACTCAATTGGTAATATAGCTTGGGTTTACCATTCCTTTTTTGGGAATTACCATACAGTTAATTACATCTTAATTGATTGATGAACTATAATAAAATCCTTCTGAAAAAGATAACTTAGATGACAAACCCAGATATAAAGCCCACTGTACAGCTAACTTAGGAAATTTTGTTTTATGTTTGTTCATGACACAAGCCGTCTAGACTGCATAAATGTTAGGATTGCCACAGAGTGAGAAACGCGTAAGAGAAGGAAAAAAAACTGAATGGCAGAATTTGAAAAGTCAATATCCTTTGATGGACGGGATATTCGACTGACGGTTGGCCTACTAGCCCCCCAAGCAGGTGGGTCGGTTTTGATACAATCAGGGGATACAACTGTTTTAGTGACAGCCACGAGGTCAGCAGCCAGGGAAGGTGTTGATTTTTTGCCACTGACGGTAGATTATGAAGAAAGACTGTATGCGGCGGGAAGAATCCCCGGAGGAATTATGCGCCGGGAAGGTCGTCCACCGGAAAAGGCAATTCTTACCAGTCGTCTGATTGACCGCCCGCTGCGTCCCTTATTCCCTTCCTGGTTACGGGATGATTTGCAAGTTGTGGCCTTAACTATGTCCATGGATGAACAAGTCCCTCCCGATGTGTTAGCAGTGACAGGTGCTTCAATTGCTACCCTCATTGCCCAAATTCCATTTAATGGACCAATGGCCGCTGTGCGAGTAGGTTTAGTGGGTGATGATTTTATTATTAACCCAACCTACGCAGAAATTGAAGCGGGAGATTTGGATTTAGTCGTGGCTGGTTCACCAGATGGGGTGATCATGGTGGAAGCCGGTGCAAATCAATTGCCAGAGCGAGATATTATTGAAGCGATTGATTTTGGCTATGAAGCTGTACGGGATTTAATTCAAGCCCAATTAGATTTCCTGGATGAATTAGGTTTAAAACTTGTGCAAGAAGCACCACCCGAACCAGATCAGACCTTAGAAAATTATATCCGCGATCGCGCTAATCAAGAGATTAAGAAAATATTAGCGCAATTTGAGTTAACTAAAACTGATCGTGATATTGCCTTAGATGCAGTTAAGGATAGTATATCTGATGAAATCAAAGCTTTATCAGAAGAAGACCCCATTCGCATCGCCGCAACAGCAGACTCCAACGCCCTTGGTAATACCTTTAAAAGCATTACCAAATACTTCATGCGCCGTCAAATTATCGAAGATAATGTGCGCGTTGATGGGCGTAAACTTGATGAAGTCCGTCCCATATCTTGTCGAGTTGGTATAATACCCAAACGGGTACATGGTAGTGGTTTATTTAACCGGGGACTGACTCAGGTATTATCAATGTGTACCCTTGGTACTCCTGGAGACGCTCAAAATCTTAACGATGACTTGCAACTAGACCAAGCTAAACGTTATCTGCATCACTATAACTTCCCACCCTTCTCCGTCGGCGAAACCAAACCCTTACGCGCCCCCGGTAGAAGAGAAATCGGACATGGTGCATTAGCGGAAAGAGCATTGTTGCCTGTATTGCCACCTAAAGATAAATTTCCCTACGTAATTCGTGTAGTTTCGGAAGTGCTTTCTTCCAACGGTTCTACTTCCATGGGTTCAGTTTGCGGTTCTAGTTTATCCTTGATGGATGCTGGTGTACCAATTACTAAACCCGTCAGCGGTGCGGCCATGGGCTTGATCAAGGAAGGGGACGAAGTGCGAATCCTTACCGATATTCAGGGCATTGAAGACTTTTTAGGTGATATGGACTTCAAAGTTGCCGGTACTGATACTGGGATTACCGCTTTGCAAATGGATATGAAAATATCCGGGTTGTCTTTAGAAGTCATCGCCGACGCTGTCCACCAAGCCAAACCAGCGCGGTTGCACATTCTGGAAAAAATGCTCCAGACTATTGACACCCCCAGAGAAGAAACTTCACCCTATGCCCCCCGCCTGTTGACAATTAAGATCGATCCTGACATGATTGGTCTAGTCATTGGACCTGGTGGTAAAACCATTAAGGGCATCACTGAAGAAACTGGTGCAAAAATTGACATCCAAGATGATGGTACTGTCACTATTTCCGCAGTTGATGAAAATAGGGCTAAGAAAGCGCGGAACATTGTTCAAGGCATGACTCGTAAACTCCATGAAGGTGATGTTTATATCGGTCGTGTGACCCGGATTATACCTATTGGTGCTTTTGTGGAATTTTTGCCCGGAAAAGAAGGCATGATTCACATTTCTCAACTTGCTGACTACCGCGTTGGTAAAGTTGAAGATGAAGTCGCTGTTGGTGATGAGGTGATTGTCAAAGTGCGAGAAATTGACAATAAAGGTCGAATTAACCTCACACGCTTGGGTATTCACCCAGATCAAGCAGCAGCAGCACGGGAAGCAGCAGCGGTAAACCATTAAATCCTCTGTTGGATTTTAGATTTTAGATTACGGATGAATCACAAATCTAAAATCCGCGATGCCTTGCTAGTAGGCATCGCTGTCGTGTTTTTTTAAGCTGTTACGCGGCTAGATTGTACAATCCTAATATGGCTAAATCTTGTGGTGCGGGCTTCCTGCCCGCTATAATTATACAAATTAAATGCAGTACAGCTTATCATTTCTAATACTCTAAAGCTCTTTTTTATCTAACCACAGAGGCACAGAGGACACAGAGGGAAGAAAAAATGCTCAACTAAATTTTATTGGTTTATAATTCTGATTTTTGATTTTTGAACTAATTTGATGACTTTGTTTCTGCTATCTGGAAAATTATCTCCGCTAATGTCTGTAATAATTCTTGCTCATTATAAGGCTTGGAAAAATAAGCTTTTGCCCCTAATTTCATCGCTAATTGACGGTGTTTATTACTACTGCGAGATGTCAGCATAATTACAGGAATATCTCTCAAGTCTCTATTAGCATTAATTCGCTCTAAAAAGCTATAACCATCTATCCTGGGCATTTCAATGTCGCAAATTACCCCTTGGACTTGTAACCCATTTTCTAGCTTTTCTAAGCCATCTTGACCATCTTTTGCTTGTTCTACTTGATACCCACCTTTCTCTAGGGTTAGGGCTAAGTACCGACGCACATTAATGGAGTCATCCACAATCAAAATTTTCCCTTTTTGACGAGGGGGTTTAGTTGAAATTGCTACTTTTGAGGGTTTTAAGAAAGCAGTTTGTAATCTTGTTGTCGGTAACTTACGACTCAGATGGGGAGGTTCACAATTAGTAATCCATAACACTAAATCATTAGTATTAACTAGGGGAACTACCCGACCATCACCCAGAATTGTACAGTTATTAAAACCGCTCGGTAGAGGAATATTACCTTCTACTTGACGAATAGCTACTTCCTGTTCACCCCAGCAGCGTTCTACCTGCACTGCAACCTGTTGATTGTCATGTTTGACTATTAATACACTTATAGCATTAATTATGGGCGGAGTTTCTAATTCTAGATTATTGGAGCGGGGGCAATTAAACTCAAAGTAACTATTTAAACGCAGTAATGGTAATTGCGTATCTTGCCATTTAATCAATTCTTTACCATCCTGGAGAAAGATTGGCTGATTTTCTAGTAAGAAAATTTCCTCTATGACATCTGTATAAAATGCTAAGAGTAGTCCATCGCTCTCTACTAATAAGATTCGCGCTACTGATAAGGTAAATGGTACTGATAAAGTAACTGTCGTCCCCAATCCTTTTTGAGTATCAACGTTTACATCTCCTCGCGCTACTTTGAGGTTATTACGCACTACATCCATTCCCACCCCCCGACCAGATAAAGCTGTTACCTGTTCTGAGGTACTAAACCCTGGTTCAAAAATCAATGATAGTAGTTCCTCATTACTCGCACTCGCTAATAAAGAATCATCTAAACCCATTTTTAAAGCGCGGTGACGAATTTTGTCTAAAGAAATACCTTGACCATCATCACGGATAGTAATCATCGTCCGATTACTATGGTAAAATGCCTTTATTTCAATCAACCCTTGTTCAGGTTTTCCCTGAATTTTACGGGTAACAGGATCTTCGATTCCGTGATCAAAAGCATTGCGTAATAAGTGCATTAAAGGCTCATTTAATGCTTCCAAAATGCTCCTTTCAATTAAAGTATTACCACCTTCAATTCTTAACTGCACATTTTTTCCATACTCCACATTCAAATCTCTAATGGCTCTAGGAAAACGCTCGACTAAATCTGAGAAAGGACGCATTCTCATCTGGGTTAATTGTCTTTGCAATTGTTTAGAAGTTTTATTCAGTTTTCTCGCTATTTGGTCTGTATCATCAACACTTAATTGAATATCACTTGTAACTTCTGCAACTTGCACAATAGTTTCCATGACATCCTGAGATAAGACATCTAATTTCTGATAGTAATCTTGTTCTAAAAAGTGATTTTCTGCTTCTTGATTATGATGATTTATCAGATGATTATGAGTCATAATTTTTCCATAAGCCGTCCGCAGTTCTTGATTTTCTTGATCAAGAATTTGCACTCGCTGATTTAGACTACGAACCAATTTACGTAATCTTTCCATTTGCACATTCAACCCATTTTTCTGAATAATAATTTCTCCAAATAAATCATGAATTTTTTCTAAGTGTTTCCCTGAAATTCTCACGGTATTTTCATGATTTTCACGTTCTTTATGAGGTAAATTAATATCTCCTTTGCGCTGTTCATTAGATTTATAATCTATATCTAAGAGCGGATTTTTTGAATCCAAAACCCTATCAAAATCAGCAAATTCGACGGCGTTAATTTCTGGAGGTAGTTCTATATCTGCTAATAATTGCCAATCATAACTAACAGTTTTTGATTGATTTACTAAATTATCTTGGGGATTTGATGATAGGTCTTTATGACTATCAACATTATCAGTAATAAACTCACAAAAGTCAATTTTTATTGGTAAATTATTCCCTTGATTACTTAATACTAAAGCTTGAGACTTTCTCCATGATTCTAAAGCTAAATTAGCAATTTCTACACAGCGATGAGGATAGGTTTCTAAGTAATTAATCACTGATTCACATAGTTGGGTAAATGCTTTTAACTGGAGCATTTCTCCTAAGCCACCTAACTCAGTGGCCATGATTAGTAATTCGGATCTTAATCCTGGTTTATGACTATTTTTTAATCGAGATTCTAGAATTTTTAAATATTCTTCAACTTCAGTTTCAAACAACAAAGGGATAAGTTGATTATCTTCTGATGATAGTTCTGATGATAGTAATGTTGTAATATTCTCTGGAGACGGCTCACCTAAACGCTCATAGAGTTGATCAAAAATTGGGTAACAAGATTCTCTTAACCGACTATGATCTAAATTGTTACCCTTTGAAAGTAATTCAACAATGCGTCGTAACCAATCAACACCAGATAGCAATAAACTTTGTAAATTGGTATCGAGTTCTAGAGAATTTTTCTCAGTCTTTAAAACCTTAAAAGCATCTTCTAGACGGTGAGCTAAATCACTTAATACACTAAATCCCATCATGGCCGCCCCACCTTTAATAGAATGAGCGGCTCGCATTGCAGCATTAATTTTTTCTAATTCCATGCGGTTGCTGCTGTCAATTCCCAACAATATCCCTTCTAAAATGTTGAGATAATCAGTTGCTTCTTCCAAAAATTGCATCTGGATTTCCAATTCTTTATCTTTGGTCATTAGTTATTATTCCTTAGTCATTAGTTATTAATTTCAAAATCAGGATATCAATTAGCTTTAAAAGTCTCAACAGTCTCTTTTAACTGCTGAGAAATATCTACTGCTTTTTGCAAAGATTGAGAAATTTGGCGGTAATTATCACGGTTAAATGTTGATATATTGGTAATATCCTTAACAGTTTGAATAACAATTTCTGATGTTTGTATTTGAGATGTAGTAGCACTTAAAATTGACTGCACTAAGGTATCTATTTGCCCTGATACATTAACAATTTGCTGTAAGCTTTCCTTGGCATTTTTGAGAATATGGCTACTTTCAACCACTTGATTAGTTCCTGTTGTCATCCCTTGTATTATTTCACCAGTTTCTCGTTGAATTTTAGCAATTATTTCCTCAGTTTCTTGGGTTGCAGTTGCAATTCTAGCGGCTAATTCTCCTACTTCCTCCGCTACTACAGCGAAACCTTGACCCTCTTCCCCGGCTCTTGCCGCTTCAATTCCGGCATTAATTGCTAATAAATTAGTTTGCATAGCAATTTGATTAATTACAGAAACTACACGAGAAATCTGTTGAGAAGATTCTCCTAAGCGTTTTACTTTTTTAACTATTTCCGAAACTGTTTCTTGGACTAAAAAAATGTTTTGCAATGTTAAATCCATTGCTGCTCCAGTTTCCGTAGCTGCATAGTTAGCATTGTTAATAATTGTGACAGCTTGCTGTGCTATATTAGCTATAGATTGAATAGCAATAGTCATATTATCAATTGTTTCTAAGCTACGGTTATTTTGTTCAGATTCTATAACTGCTTCTGTGGTTAATTTTTGAAGAAATACATTTATTTCATCAACAGCTTGTTGAATTTGGTTCACAATATGCTGAAGATTATTTGGCAAATCCTGCCGTTCTCCAGTGTCTTGATCATTGTTTAATCTACTATTTGCTTTTAACTTTTTTATCTCTATATTCTCCCGGACTAACCAACCTACAAATAATGTCATCATTAACCCAACTGCCGAGGTTGTAATAGCAATTAATAGTAAAAATTCCTTTTGTGGCTTAAAGGCGATCGCTGTATCTTTAGCAACAATTAACCACCAGTTGATATCTGGTGAATCTGATAATTTTCTCAATGGTACATAAGTAATTAGTTGCTGATTTTGCTGATTTTGGGAAACTTCTGTAAATGTCTGAATATCTTTAGCACCTAAAACCTTAGCTAAACTAGGATAAATATCCTGAGTATCTTCACCAAATAAATTTTGATTAGTTCCTATCAAAATTCTCCCTTTTTCATCTAAAAAATAATATTCCTGGCTATCACGATCATCTGTATGACTTTTGACTAATTTTTCTAAAAATTTTAAAGGTGTACGGGTTCTGACTATACCAATAGTATTACCCTTGACTCTATCTTTAATTGGTGCAGCTACATAAATCACCGCGCCTATATTTTTAACTATTTCTGGTTGACTAATAATAGGGGTATCTTGTTTAATTACCTCTTGGAAATAGATCAGTTTTTTTTCTGGACTTAGAGATTCTCCTCCTGATTTCATAATCACTTTTCCATTGAGATCAAATACAGCCACGCTATCATAAACCTTACCAGTTTTTCTCAAGCTATCTAAGGCTTCTTGTGTTTTTATATTAATTCTGCTGATATCAATTTTGTCTTTTTTGCTAGATTTTTCTGTTTTTGCGTTACTAGAATCACTTAATAATTTTATATTAGACAATCCCTGAATATCTTCATAGCGTTTTCCCATAAAACTATTAACCTCATCACTTAAGCTCATTGCCTTAGTTTCTTGGGATATAATAATTTGTTTAGTAATCAACTTGCTACCAAAAATATAAGCTATCGCCCCAATTCCCAATATCGGTAAAGTCCCAATAACTAAAGATAAAATGATGGCTTTTATACTCAATTTAAATTCGCGTAAATATTTCAATTTCAATCCATGATCCAAATTCGGCGCGTAACTAGAATTTTCTCCCTGACTATCAATAACTTTGGCTGGAGAAATTAAAGGTGCTTTATTTTGAGAATCACCGCTTTTTCTGATTTCATTTTTCTTCAACATACTATCCTCACACTAAATCCATAAAACAAAAACATTTAAACCCGATTTTCTAGGCATTAAGCATTAATTTTAGTCAACACAGAGAATAGCCGACTCTAAAATATGTACAGCATCCAATACTAATAATATTTCTTCTTGTTCCACTACACAACCACATAAATAAGGTACTAAACTAGATGCTACTTGTCCCACAGGAGAACGAATATCATCAGCAATAAACTTAGTTGTTCCTTGAATTTCTTGGACAACTAAACCTAGAATCATTGATTCTATTTGAATAACAATGATATTATATTGATGTAACTGATGATCAAGGTATTCTAAATTAAACATTTTCGGTAAATCAACTACCCAAATTATATGACTGCGCCAATTCATCAATCCTAATATACAAGCAGGCATATTGGGAATAGCTGTCACCGATGTCATGGGTACAATAATTGCCTCTTGGGTATGAGCAATGGATAAAATAGCGCCCGTTTGTTGATTGAGTTGAAATTTAAGATAGCCATTTTCACTACTGTTATATATGGCTTGATGGTTAAAATCAAGTTGCAATTTTTTCATGGCTGGAGCGAGGATTATTAAAATTAATTTATTTTGGTTTTATAAGATAATTCCAAGTTGCAAAATCAATATTTTTTCAAATCACGTCTAAAAGGATGTTTCTCAAGTAGAAATTAATACAATTTTTAGCAATTAGAAACCGCTTCTACGCAGGTTAAAGATACTGATTTTTAATTATTCCATACAGGTAGATTTAGTTTGTGTACTAACGTTCGCTCTTGTCGTGGCAAAGCCTTATAGATTCGCCCAATACTTTTAAAACATCTTCTAAATACACTTGAATTTTAAATTACCCAGATTGTAGACTCAAACACTTGTGATCTGCTGATGGATATTTGAGCAAACTCTTGTGGGGTGAGAATCTTGCCTGCTTTAATTTGAAATAAATTTGAAATACAGTATATTGCAAGTGAATGAGGCAGAAGTTTGAATCACAAAGCCTTGCAGCTACATGGTTTGATTGCTGACCGCTAACTGCTGATAGCTGCTGTAAATCTGACAGAAAACTCAGTGAATTATTTTACCACTATTCCTGCCAAAAATTGCCAGAAAAATTAGCATCAAAAAATATAATAACTGTGTGATTACCAATTCCATAAATCGGAGCGGCGGGATTCGAACCCACGACCTCCACTACCCCAAAGTGGCGCGCTACCAAGCTGCGCTACGCCCCGTAACTATAAACCTAAAATTTTTAGACTTTTGGAGTGGGGATTATACCAAATTTGAGAGTCTAAAAACTAATTAAGTCACTCTAACGAGTCTATCATAAGGTTAAGGAAAATGGCAAGGGGTTTTTCAAAAAACTTTTAGCATTCCTATTGCTTGCAACAAACCAGACACGGCAGCAGCTTCCCATTTACCCTCTGTACCCCGTCCTGTATTCAGGATAAAGCGGAGATTGTAGGACTGGGGATAACCTTCCACCTCCATCCATAATAAATCACTTTCCGCCTCACAGGCAATTTTTTCTTCCTCCATTAATTCTATAGCTAGATGCTTCATAGTATCTGCAAGCTGATGCAAAAGGCGACAAAATTCATTTAATTCCGCTTCTGTTAATTCAATCGCCCAATCTTCTGTACCAACTAATCCTTTGAATTGTAGTGCATCTGGGTTCCAACCTAAGCGCCAACCCGTACCACTTTTGATAACTCGTTCCATAACTACATAAACTACATATTTTGAAACTACTACTATTGTTGATCAGTCTGTTGCAATCTGTTAATTAACCCAAATCTCAAATCTCAAATCCAAAATGCTATAATTTTGTAGCGATCGCGTTAGAATCTTGGCCAAACTATTTAATCGACGTTCCTATTCGCACACTTTGCGGTTAAGATAGTATATTCGTTCTATTAAAACTCCCGTCCCAGCAATTTTGAAAAATCCTATACTTTAGAGGCAAGAATGGCAGCTAATACCGAGACTTCTGGCAAGCAAAAAGCGTTAAATATCGTACTTGGACAAATTGAGCGTAGCTTCGGTAAAGGAGCAATCATGCGCCTGGGTGATGCTACCCGCATGAAGGTAGAAACAATATCTACCGGTGCGCTTACCCTAGATTTAGCCTTGGGAGGAGGTTTACCCAAAGGACGGATAATTGAGATTTACGGACCAGAAAGTTCTGGTAAAACTACCGTTGCTCTCCATGCTTTGGCAGAAGTCCAGAGAAATGGGGGTATTGCGGCATTTGTAGACGCTGAACACGCCCTAGATCCAACTTACGCAGCCGCATTGGGTGTAGATATTGAAAACTTGCTTGTTTCCCAACCAGACACCGGCGAATCAGCATTAGAAATAGTTGATCAACTTGTGCGTTCTGCAGCTGTTGATATTGTCATTATTGACTCCGTAGCTGCCCTAGTCCCCCGCGCTGAAATTGAAGGGGATATGGGTGATATTCACGTGGGTTTACAAGCTCGCTTAATGAGCCAAGCCTTACGTAAGATAACGGGTAATATTGGTAAATCTGGATGCACAGTTATTTTCATTAACCAGTTGCGGCAAAAAATCGGTGTCACCTATGGTAGTCCAGAAACCACAACGGGTGGTAATGCGCTGAAATTTTACGCTTCTGTACGCTTGGATATTCGCAGAATTCAAACCTTAAAAAAAGGTACGGATGAATTTGGCAACCGCGTGAAAGTGAAAGTAGCTAAAAATAAAGTTGCACCACCTTTCAGAATTGCCGAATTTGATATTATCTTTGGTAAAGGGATTTCTACCCTGGGTTGTTTAGTAGATATAGCCGAAGAAACTGGAGTTCTTTTGCGTAAAGGTGCTTGGTATAGCTACAATGGTGAAAACATTTCCCAAGGTAGAGATAACGCCATTAAATACTTAGAAGAAAAACCAGACTTTGTGGCCAAAGTTAAAGAACAAGTTCTGGAAAAACTAGATAAAGGTGCAGTAGTTTCTGCTAATTCTGTCACCCAACCCCATGACATTGAAGAGGAAGAAGAAATTGACTTAGAAGAATAGACAAAAAATAGAGATGTTACTGCTAACATCTCTACAGTAGAAATCTTCTCAAACTCTTCTTCTGTAAACCTGGAGAGCCTCTGCCTCAAAAAAATTCTTTAATTTATCAAAGCCCAATTTTTAATCACACTCACTAATTCACTAGGATGATGAATTAAAAAATCTGGGTTTTGTTTACCTAGTGCTTCAGAAGAATTAAACCCCCAACTGACCGCAATTACCTTGATATTCGCCTTCTTAGCAGATTCCACATCTCTAGTTTCATCTCCTACATAAATCACTGACTCTGGTTTAAACTGTTTTTGACGCAAGACATTATTAATAATTGTGGTTTTGCCAAAAATAGTTACTCCTGAATAAATAAAATCAAACAAGTGATCCAACTTATGACACTTGAGAAATTCATGCACATTGTCTTGAGAGTTAGAAGTAATAATTCCCAAGTGATAACCTTGATCATGAAGTTCTATTAATACAGCGTTAATTCCATTAATAAGCTGTAATTCGTGGATTTTATGCTTTAATTCTCCTTTTACTTTTTTGACAAGAAAAGGGATTTTGAATAGTGAAACACCAGAATATTTAATAATCTCCCTGGCTGGTAAGTTTCTAAGTAGTGCTAATTCGTGGGAATTGATCGGAATATATCCAAATTCCCCAGCTAAACGATTGGCAATAGTTACAAGAGCATCTACTGTATCAGCAATCGTCCCATCAAAATCAAAAATTATTACTTTCTGGGTCATTATTATGCTTGGATACGTCAAGATTAGCGCGAGCATTACGTCGTAGCATTTCTGGTTTAATGCGCCGCAAAGCTGATGCTGTGAATCTTTTATCCCACTCCTCATCTGATATTTGTGCCAATTCTACCAGCTTGGGGTGCAAATTTTTAGGATAGGGTTGAAAATCAGTTACATCAGTGATTTGAGCAAACCGCTGATTCCAAGGACAAACATCTTGACAAATATCGCAACCTGCTACCCATCCTTGTAAATGAGGTTTAATGTCTGCTGGTAGCTCTTGATCCCGATTCTCTATGGTATGATAGGCAATGCAGCGATTAGCGTCTACCACAAAGGGTTCAGTAATTGCACCTGTGGGACAAGCTTGTAAACAACGAGTACAAGTCCCACAATGTTGCGTACTCGGTTGATCCTTTTCTAACTCTAGGTTAGTTAATACTTCTCCTAAAAACACCCAGGAACCATATTTTCTGGTAATAACATTCCCATTTTTAGCAATCCAACCAATCCCAGCTTTTTGCGCCCAAAGTTTATCTTGGATTGGTCCTGTATCTGCATAATAACGCGCTTTTATATCCGTACCCAGAGATTCTAGCCAACTAGCCAATTCCTTCAGCTTTTTGTGCATGACTCTATGATAATCCCGACCCCAGCCATAGCGAGAAATTTTTCCGTATTCATCCTCCTGGGGACGTGCATCGGGTGTATAATAATTCAATGCTACAGATACAAGCGTTATCACTTCCGGCATAACTAAACTAATATTCTCACGCCGGGGATTTTTCATCCATTCCATATCAGCGTGATAACCCATTTTTAGCCAATCTCTCAATTTTTGTATTTCTGTCGCTTCTAAATCAGCCACAGCAGCAATTCCCACCTCATGAAATCCCAACTCTTTGGCCTTTGCTTTCACCACTATGCTGTTAATTGATGTACATTCATTCATTTTTCTTATGGGAAATTTAGCAAAGACAAAAGGGATGATCAGTATATTATCAGGCCAGGCTATGATCCCCTAGTTTACTATTCCTGATTACACATATATGTAAATTTTATTTGCAATTTGTTAAGAAATAATGCAATATAGAACAGAAGAGGTCAAGCAACCCAGAGTGATTAACCTCCTGACTTAATTCATAGACCTTGGAGAAATTATGACATTCACCTCTGATTCAGCTTCAACCAGATTTTCTGGAACTTTCAATTATCAAACCACCGACGCTATCCCCGCGACCATTGCTGTATTCAAAGCTCTGAGCATAGATGATCAACTGGCAGTTCTTTGGTATGCCTACACAGAAATGGGTCGCTCTATTACACCGGCAGCTACAGGTGCAGCGCGTCTGCAACTGGCAGAAGGTCTTTTAAATCAAATTAAACAAATGTCCCACCCAGAGCAGTTAGAAGTCATGCGCGACTTGGCTGCTCAAAGGAATACCCCCATTTCCCGCGCCTATGGTATTCTCAGCGTCAACACCAAGTTGGCCTTCTGGTACGAATTATCAGAATTAATGGTGAAAGGCTTTGTTATTCCCGTACCAGCCGGTTATCAACTGTCCCGCGACGGTTCACGAGTTTTAGAAACCTTAAAAGAATTAGATTTTGGTCAACAAATTACTGTTTTGCGGAAAGTAGTCTCAGATATGGGTGTAGACCCCTTAGCTGATTAGATTTTGGATTTTAGATTTTGGATTTTAGATTTTGGATTTTAGATTTTGGATTTTAGATTTTGGATTTTAGATTTTAAATTCCCCTCAAAGGATTTAACAATTTCTATATCCTCATAGCCTCAATATTTGACCATTTTAGAAGTTACGCAACTGTCACAATAATATCCATAAATAGTCAGTTGCGTAATATCACTTTTTTGTGAGGCTAAACCCATTTTTTTTAATCTTGTATTTCTTCGCGTCCTTCGCCCTTTTGCGGTTTATTTCTAATCTAAAGTAATACAGGTAAATATATGACCGTTGCTAAATTCTCACCACCAGGAGAAATTGAGATTTCAGGAGTCACAGAAACAACAATTTTAAATTACTTTACTACTTTAAATGCCGGGGAATTTACACAAACCGCCGCTTTATTTGCGGAGGATGGTCTTATGTACCCACCATTTGAATCTGCTATTATCGGACAAGAAGCGATCGCTACTTATCTTGACAAAGAAGCGCAAGATATCAAAGCCTACCCGCAACAGGGAATGAGTGAGAACTTACCAGATTATTATACTCAAATTCAGGTGACTGGTAAAGCGGAAACTTCCTGGTGTGGTGTAAATGTCCTGTGGTTATTCATTCTCAACCAAAATAAACAAATCACTGAAGCTAAAATCAAGCTTTTAGCCTCACCCCAAGATTTGCTGTGCTTACGGCCACCCGATAAAGAATATACAGTTGATCCCGTTTAGCCTTTAGCAGCAGTAGCTTGAGCTAAAGAACGGAATAGTAATTTTCTACCTAGTTCGATATCAGACGGTGAACACTGCCAATCTGGATGTGCTGTCATTAACAAGCTATCCAAAGTTTCCTGATCAAAAAGATGCCATACAGCAGCATCATTAATTTTCGCTTCTAGAGCATAGCAGTTAGGAGAAATACAGTGAATTATACAAACGCTGGAAATTCTCGCCAAACCCATAATTTCGCCAGGTTGGAGAGAGCGAAATTGACGTATAACTTGTTTAAATTCAGTTATAGAAGATACTAAGAGTCCGGGGATAGACACTGTTGCTTTTTTATCTCCATTCACCGCAATCCAGTAATGACGACTAGGATCAATTCCTTCTAACCAAGGTGATTCATCATCTAGACGATAGCGGGGTGATAGGCAAAATAAAGCTTCCATAGTTGAAATTCTATTAAATTAGGGATTTTTATGTTTAGTAACCAAATAATCGGGATCATCTGCAAGCAGCCCTATATTTACAGTATTTAATAAGTTATACTGATATGTCAAATAAATTTAGCAAAAGTTATTAATTAACTTAATATTTCTTAATCATTAATTTAATCATCAACATTTATCTGCGAGCTACGCGCACTAGTAGAAATAAACCCGTTCCTAATCCAAATAAATTGGGTAGCCATGCACCGATTACAGGAGAAAGAATACCAGCCTGTGCTAAAGCTCCAGAAACAGATAATAGTAGGTAATAACTGAAAATGACAATGACACTAATACCAAAACTTGTTCCTCGTCCAGTACGTTGAGGTATACTACCCATAACTGAGCCAACTAAACCAAAAATCACACAAACAAAGGGAAAAGCGATTTTTTGTTGAATTCGCACTTGTAATTTGCGAATTTTTTGATCATTACCTCCCAAACGTTCGATTTCTAATTGTTCTAAAGCTTGAGAAATATTCATTTCCCCATAATCCCGGTTATTTTCTGCTAAAGTTAAAGGTGTGCGAGGTAGTTGTAATTGCTGATGTTCAAATCGTAAAATATTTCGATAGGATCGATCAGTTGCCACTAAATAAATAGTCCCATTATAAAAATCCCAAACTTGTTTTTTACCGTTCCATTTAGCTGATTCAGAAACGACAATTTGATTAACTTCCCCGCGAGAACGGTCTATAATTGTTAAACCCTTCATTTGTTTACCATCAAACTGATCAGCATAAAATAAGCGAGAAAGTATTTTATTTTTGCTCCCATTTGGTTCATTAATTTCTCGATATTCAGGATAATAAATATTTTGTTGTTTAAAAGAAGGTTGATCTGATTTCAGTGCTGCTTCTAGAGTAACAGTAGCTCGATAATTTGCGGCTGGAGCAATTTGTTCATTAAATATATAAGTCATGATCGTAACTGCAAAACTTAACACTACAGCAGTTAAAACCATCCGATAAACACTAACACCACAGCCACGTAATGCAATTAATTCACTTTCGCTGGAAAGACGACTATAAGTCATTAAAGTAGCTAACAAAGTCGACATGGGAAAAGAATAAACCATGACATAAGGTAGCTTTAATAAGAAAACTTCTAAAGCGATGTTAAGTGGTAAACCAGATTCTACAACTTTTCTTAATAATTCAAATAAACTATCAATTGCTAAAACTACAGAAGTAAATGCACCGACACCAAATAAAAATGGTGGCAGTAATTGGAGCGCCAAATAGCGATCCATGATAGAAAAGGAAAATAGGGAGATGAAATGAGAGAATGGTTTAAATTGTTTAGATGTCATGATTATGTTTCGCGCAAAGGAGCAAAGGCGCAAAGTTTAAAATTTTGATAGCTGGGGTGGTGTAGCCATATTTGGCAATTTTATATTTTAATTTATATTATTTCCTGCTCTCCCAAAGTACAGATTTATCTATGGTTAATTGATTATTCCTGTATTTGAGGGAGTATAGAAATACTATAGAAACGGTTATAAATTAATTTAAACAATTTAAACAATTTAAACAGAGAAATTATCACCTAAATAGTATTGTCGCACCAAAGGATTATTATAGAGTTCATCCGCATGACCAAAGGCGAGAATTTGTCCCTCGCGCATGATATAAGCACGGTTTGTAATGGACAGGGTTTCACGGACATTATGATCTGTGATTAATACACCCATACCACGTTCGCGTAATTGACCGACAATTTCCTGAATTTCAGACACAGCAATGGGGTCAACTCCCGCAAAGGGTTCATCTAAAAAGAGGAATTTAGGTCCATCTTTACCCGCAGCCAAAGCTCTAGCTAATTCTGTGCGTCGTCGTTCACCTCCAGAAAGTTGAATACCTTTACTATCGGCCACTTTTTCTAAGCGAAACTCCCGCAATAAAATATGTAATCTTTTTCCCCATTCTCTTCTAGGAACTTGAGTTTGTTCAAATACTAGGAGAATATTTTCTTGCACTGAAAGATGACGAAATACACTTGGTTCTTGAGCTAAATAGCCAATACCTAATCTAGCCCTTTTGTGCATGGGAAGATCAGTAATATCAAAATTATCTAACCACACTTTACCATGATTAGGTTTTTCTAAACCTGTAGCAATATAAAATGTTGTTGTTTTTCCAGCACCATTGGGACCGAGTAAACCGACAACTTCTCCTTGGTTAACAGCAAGGCTAACATGATTAACAATTAATCGTTTACCGTAGGATTTGTAGATATTCTCTAAAACAATTTTCACGCTTCAGCTTTTCCCTGATAGTAAATGCTAATTAGAACGCTTTAGGGATGGGGTTTTTGGGGCTGGTTTAGTAGTTTGTCTAGTTGGGGAGTCCTCTATCATGTAGATTGATTCTACCTGACGATTAGACTGGGGTAAGGCGATAAATTTACCTTCGTCAATTAGATAGGTGACTTTTTCCGCACGAATACTATTAGTACCTTGTTGTAGGATATACACATTACCACTGAAATCAATCCGTCTTT
Source organism: Dolichospermum planctonicum (assembly GCF_005402965.1). Taxonomy (GTDB): domain Bacteria; phylum Cyanobacteriota; class Cyanobacteriia; order Cyanobacteriales; family Nostocaceae; genus Dolichospermum; species Dolichospermum planctonicum. Next base: position 21,079 of record NZ_BJCF01000017.1, on the reverse strand, counting down.
CCTTGCTAAAGTATTGTGCTTGAGCGGAAGTAGCTTGAATTTGACGAGCCGGATACAGCATTTGCACATTACCACGGGCAGTAATTACTTGGGTTTTCGCGTCATATTCCTGGACATCAGAGCGGATAGTCAAAGGACGATTGCCCCCAGGTTGGGCTATAGCAGGTTGGATTTGGGTAGACAATGCCACCGTACCCACAAAGGAAATTGGCAGCAATAAAGCCAACCCTAAGCGGCTTATCTGTGATTTTAGCAATTGATAAGAAGGTATCATAAAAGTCAAGGAATAGGGAATAGGGAATCAAATATGAGTTCTATAGCAAAAACGGACGGTGGTTTTAAATTTTAGTTTCGCTTTGAAAATGTCTGATCAAAACTGGCAAGAATTTGTTAGTTAATTGTTACTAAGTTATTGATTTTTACATATCTATGTACTTGCAATAAATTATTAAATCATACTTATACAAGTCATGATTTAGACATTAATTGACCGCGACTGGCATATTACTTAAGTGCGTCAAGTGCCAAAAATTTGTTAATTATTACCATTACCGAATTATTGAAGACGCACCCTACAGGAGATGATTAAAGGATTAAATCATGCAAATCATCCAAATCATAGTTTAGACACTAATCATGACTCAGAGAAATGCTGGGTAAAAGCCAAATTTGATTTTCTACCAATTCAGTATTTGCCAATGTTTCTAAACTTTCCTGTTGTAGTATTGTTAATAAATCTACACTTTGGGTAAATAACTCTTCCACATTAATACCGCCGTAGCTAGGTAGATAACGCCTAAGACGATTACTACCTTCTCCTAAAAGAATCATTGCCCCTCGTCGGTTACAATTACCCAGATGATAGAGTCCTACAGCGATTTGGAGAATACCTTGATAAAAAGTTTTATCTGGTTCGAGACTATCGATCCAGATTGCTTCTAGAATGTCATGACAGGCATAGAACTCTCCCGCATTGAACTGTTCTATACCATGCCAAAACTCGTCAGGCATGGTTTCATTCATCCCATACTATCCCGAACTTCTTTAATAGTTGCCATGGATATTTCTTGTTTATCACCGACAAAATCATTATCAGGGGTGAGGAACAGCATACAGTGACATTCTTTACGTTCACGCATGGGTACGCAGGGACAGTTCCAAAAAGCGGCGTTAACTTCGGCCTCTTTATCCTCATAATGGCGACAGGGACATAAAGGCGCTCCCAGGTCGTCTTTGTGTTTGGCCAGCCCTTCTATCACAACTGCGGTAACGGAAGGTTCAGAACAGAAGAATGTTCCCGTCCGTTTAGCGTATTGTTCGGAAAAATGCCGCATTGCCTCTAGGCTTTTATCGCTAGATTTTAAATTCACTTCTGGTGTAGTCATTGCTGATAAATTTTAATGTTTCTTTGCATTGTACATCACGGTCAGTGAGAGAAATCACTTTCAAACAAACTCAGAGCTTTTTGTAATTGAGGTTGTAGTTCTTGTTCGTTTTAGATAAAAATAGGGGGATATCCTTGATTAATGACCCTTTCTGCCAATGAATCTGGGTTTTGCTAGAGTAACCAACGACTAACAAAGGTTAAAGTTGATTTTTTCGGCAATAAATTTGTTCATTAATGATTGCTATATGTGAAAATTATCTGTTGATAAAGCCCTGGTGACTAGAAGTCGCAGCTATACAAACAAAGTCAGCCTACCCGGACTAAAAAAATTCAGCTGCAACCCACATAAGTGGACTTGGCTTGTGTAGATACGGTTAAATGCCCACCTAACTAAACCCCTACAACCAACAACTGATAACATGATTTATCCCGTTATTTGGCGTAATAATTCAGTATCACTGATTGATCAAACTCGCTTACCTAATGAATATATAGTGGTGGAAATTCACCGCAGTCAAGATATGGCCCAAGCTATTACCACTATGATTGTTAGAGGTGCGCCAGCAATTGGAGTGGCTGCTGCTTATGGAATGTACTTAGGGGCAAGAGAAATTGAAACTAGCGATCGCCAGGAGTTTTTAGCTAAACTAGAGAAAGTAGCCAGTTTATTGCGTTCTACCCGTCCCACTGCGGTAAATTTATTTTGGGCAATTGGTAGAATGATGCAAACGGCTTATGAGACTTTGGGAACAGTTACAGAAATTCAAGAAACTCTTTTAGAAACAGCTAAAAATATCAATGCCGAAGACTTACAAACTTGTCAAGCTATAGGCGATTATGGTTTAGGCGCATTACCACAAACCCCGGAAAAACTAATTATCCTCACCCATTGTAACGCAGGTGCTTTAGCTACGGCTGGATATGGTACAGCTTTAGGTGTAGTCCGTTCCGCTTGGAAACAAGGACGTTTAGCTAGAGTATTTGCAGACGAAACCCGTCCGCGCTTGCAAGGGGCAAAACTCACTGCTTGGGAATGTGTACAAGAAGGGATTCCAGTCACAGTAATTACCGATAATATGGCCGCCCACTGCATGAAACAAGGTTTAATAGATGCTGTAGTTGTAGGCGCTGATAGAATAGCTGCTAATGGTGACACTGCTAATAAAATCGGGACTTACAGTTTAGCTATTGTTGCCAAATCCCATCATATCCCTTTCTTTGTCGCCGCACCTCTATCCACCATAGATTTTCAAATAGCTAATGGTAGTCAAATTCCCATTGAAGAACGTCACCCAGGGGAAATTTATCAAATAGGTGAAACTATTCTCACCCCTCCAGGAGTAGAATTTTATAACCCGGCTTTTGATGTCACACCTGCGGATCTAATTACAGCCATTATTACAGAAAATGGTGCTTTCTCTCCAAGTGATTTATTAACGGCTAAAGAAAAATAAATACTTGCTTTTCTCCCGTTCCCATACAGAGTATGGGAATAAATTATAGAATTATTAACCGCAGATAAACGCAGATAAACGCGGACGAATAAATACAGATAAATACAGATTAATTTTTTTTAATTTTTGATTCCTATCCATTGGGTAACGGGGGACATTGCTTTCCAACCCAAAAATCTTGACCCAATAGGTTCAGCGCGTTGAATTGCAATCCGGGTAAAATTCCCTCCCACTTTTTCATACCATTGATATAAAATCACTTCACCCTCTAATGTCACAACATTAACAACCATTCTCCCCCCAGAAAGTAAAGCATTCCAGCAATTTTCTAGTATTTCTGGTTCTGTCACACCACCACCAATAAAAATCGCGTTGGGTGGGGGTAAATTTTCTATAACTTCCGTACTTTTACCCGCAATAATTTGTAAATTCGGTGTTCCCAAAGCAGCCGCATTATCAGCAATATAATTTATTCTAGAGGCATTTTGTTCAATAGCGATCGCTCGACATCTCCTGTCGCTTCGCAGCCATTCTATAGAAATAGAACCACAACCAGCCCCCACATCCCACAGTAACTCCCCAGGGTGAGGTGCTAAACTCGATAAAGTCACCGCCCGGACTTCTCTTTTTGTCAATTGTCCATCATGATGAAAAGCACTATCAGGTAAACCGGGAAATCTCGATAAACCAACTATTCCCTTATCAGCAGTACATTCCACAGCAATAGTATTTAAAGGGGCGATATTTTTTCCTTGCCAATTAGTAGCGATATCTGTTATAATATCCTCATTAATATTACCCATTTTTTCTAAAACGGTAATTTGACTATTACCGTAACCGCGACTTATTAAAATTTCCGCCACATTAGCCGGGGTATGTTTTCCCTCACTCAAAATTAATAATTTTGCACCAGGATAAATGTAAGATTGGACTAGAGAAACCGGACGACCACATAAACTTAAAGTTTCCACCTCCGTTAAAGACCATCCTAGTCGAGAACAAGCTAGACTAAAAGCCGAAGGTGCAGGAATAATTGTAACTTCCGAAATATTAATATCTTTAAGAATATTTGTACCCACACCATAGCATAAAGGATCGCCACTAGCTAAAATACAAACTGCTTGGCCACGACGACTAATAATTTCTGTTATGGAAGTTTGAAAAGGTGATTTCCAGGGAATTTTTTCCCGGTGGTCGTCGGGGGGTAACATGGAAAGATGACGTTCCCCTCCAAAGATAATTTTAGCTTTGTCTAAGCAAGAAACAGCTAGGGGACTTAACCCTGCTAAACCATCTTCACCGATACCGATAATTGATAACCATTTTTGCATAATTTGTGAGGTTGTTTGTTTTGTTGGAATATCGCTTTTATTACCTTACCGTTACAGGCTATGAACTTGAAAATAGAGATTGAACAAGAGGAAGACGGACGCTTTATTGCAGAGGTGATTGATTTTCCCGCTGTGTTAACCTATGTAAACAATATAGGAAGCGGTGGCTATAAGGTTCAGGCTTTGACTTTGCGTGTTTTGTCTGATAAAGTGGCACATTATGAAGTCAAATCTGATTTGTATTGAATTAGTCTATAATTATTAAGCAAATTAATACACAAAGGAATTTAGATGCTGCGTATATTCCAAAATGCCAAAAGCGTAATATCAGTCTGTCTAGCGACATTGATTGTTGTAGTAAGCACTTTAACTATTTTTCCATCTACAGCTAGTGCAGGAGTTATAGACATAATCATTAAATGTGAATCTGGCAGCAACTGTTCCAGTACACCTTCTTTTGTAGCAGGAGCAATTGCTGGTAGTGGAGTAACGCTTATTGCTACTGGACAGGCTGAAACTATAGCTGGTAGTGTATTTATAGCAAATGCTGTACCTATAATAAGCAGTTTAGCGGTTATTGGACAAACAGCTGTAACAGCTTTAGCTCCATTAGCGGCCGCTGCTACAACTGTTGTATCAGCACCAGTTCTAGTTCCTGTAGCAGCAACACTAGCAGTAGGAGCAGTAGGTGGATACGTTGCATCTCAGGTAGTAAGCAATTTAAGCGATAACCACAGTCAAAATTTAAATTAGTAGTTTCTGATTTGCTGTATTTGACAATATTGGAAATCACCAATTTTTTAAGTCATCTGATTATTTCATAGAAGACTTGTAAACATAAAATTAATAAGCCTTCGGTTAATTTATCGAGGGTTTTTTGCTGTTAATATACATCTTTCATTTTCCCACCAAACCGCCTGAGAATGAATTCTCAGTCTCATAGCAAAAGTCTGTTAAAACAGACTTAATAAATATCAATCTTCATTCAGCTTTAGCTTAATTTTGCTATTAGCCAAGAAATTTATTTTTTGCTTTTAAAATCCAGTCAATTAAATTAGTGTTATAATTATTCTATCTATTTATAAGGAGAAATTATGAACATTGATACATCTTTAGATCAAATCATTCTTGATCAGATTAATATCATTCAACAACAAACCAACCAAGATATCAAACAAATTATTCAAACTGCAATTGATCTTTATTATCAAAAAATTAAACAGCCAGAAAATGATCCTCTTGCTTTACTTAAACAAAGTGACTTTATTGCGTGTGGAGAAGGTGATCCAGATTTGTCTAGCACTTACAAAACTCAATTAAAAACCATCTTAGAAGAATCTTTATGATTATAGCAGATACAGGATTTTGGTTAGCATTAGCAATAGGGAAAAAATCAAGACTTAATATTAAAGATTTTTGATTAAATTATCATTAGTGTATCCTTATTTATTGAAATTATGCCTACTGAAACTATTACACTACAAATACCCGAAACTATCTATCAACAGTTAGTTAATACCGCCACTGCTATGGTTCGGGCTACAATAATTAGCTTACCTATGAATAAACCCGTTACCCCTTTATTATAGTTGTTCGTAAACCTTTGTTAATGAGTGGTTGGTATCCTCTTCATGACTAAAAAAATTAACGATAGCATAAAATACTATTTTGTGGTACAATGCTAAAACTTAGGGTTGGGAAACTTCGGTGTAATTCCGGGACTGTGCCGCAGCTGTAAAGCAATTTTGGATTTGACTAAAAATCTCAAATCTAAAGTTGGGTAAGTCAGAATGCCAATTCTAGGGTATCTACTCAATTTCTGTCTCTGCGTCACACAGAGAAGGAGTCACGATTTTGCAATTTCCATTGACTGCTTGTCCAGGGTTATTTTACAATACATTAGCCCAAGATGGTTTTCTCTGTCGTCTGAGAATACCAGGGGGAATGATTAATTCTCAACAATTTGAGGCCATAGCGGATATTTCTGATCATTATGGTGGGGGCTATATTGATATTACTAACCGCGCTAATATCCAAATTAGAGAAATTAAACAAGGGATAAATATTCAAGTTCTGGAAAAATTACAAGCGCTAGGTTTAGCTTCTACTAATGCTAGTGTAGACCATATCCGCAATATTATGACTAATCCTACAGCGGGTATTGATACTCAAGAACTAATAGATACTCGTCCCTTAGTTAAAGCTTGGGAAAAATATATTACAGCACATTCTCATCTCTCCCAATTATCGGCGAAATTTAGTGTGTGTTTTGATGGTGGAGGCAAAATTTCCCTAAAAGACCGCCCCAATGATATCATCTTAGCAGCAGAATTAATTAACAGCAATATCCATTGGCGATTATATCTCAGTTATGGAGAAAAAGGAGAACCAGCCAAAGACACGGGAATTTTACTTAAACCAGTAGAGACAATAGCAGTTTTAGCAGCATTAGCAGAAACTTACCTCAAACACATAGACATTAACAACCGTTGTAAACCACGTTTACGAGAAATTATCAATCACATCACCATCGAAAAATATCTGCACCAAGTCAAAGAAGAATTAGAGCCAAACACATTTAATTTTGAATTTAATCTTGAAAAACCTTCTCTTTGCGTCTCTGCGTCTCTGCGAGAGAAAAATCTTATAGGCATTCATAGCCAGAAACAAAGCGGGTTATATTACATTGGTATTGTTTTACCTTTAGGAAGACTAGAAACCTATCAAATTCGAGGTTTAGCTAATCTTGCCAAAAGATACGGTGATGATAATATCAGGTTAACACCTTGGCAAAACCTAATATTAAGCGACATTCCCCAAAATCAAATCATAGAAGTTGAGAAAGAAATTACCAACTTGGATTTAAACTATTCACCAACGGACATCAAAAGTTTTTTAGTAGCTTGTTCTGGGAAACGAGGTTGTGCTGCTGCGGCCACAGAAACGAAAGATGATGCTTTAGACTTGGCAAAATACCTAGAAAATCTTATGATTTTAGATTGTTCGGTTAATATCCATTTTAGTGGGTGCAGTAAATCTTGCGCTCAACATACCCAAGCTGATATTACCTTACTTGGTGTTGCCGGCGGAAATTTTCCCGGTTATCAAATTTATGTTCTTGGTCATTTGCTCTATGAATATGTGACTTTAGCTAAAGTTCCAATGATCATTCAGCAAATATTGGCAGTGTATCAGCAACAACGTCTAAGTTTACAGGAATCCTTCAGCCAGTTTATTGACCGTCAAAAACACCAATTAAACCAATTATTTAGCAAATCCAGTCCAAATTCAACAGTTACAATTTTAAAATACCATGTTTGATTACATCCGTGACGCTAACGAAATATACGCTAAATCCTTTGAAATTATTCGCTCAGAATCCAATCTCCATGTGTTACCAGATGATGTAGCTAAAATTGCTGTTCGTCTGATTCATGCCTGTGGAATGACGGATATTGTCAAAGACTTAGGATATTCTTCTACAGCGGTAGAAGCTGGGAGAAAAGCCTTGATTGACGGCGCACCGATTTTGTGCGATTCTCACATGGTAGCCGAAGGGATAACAAGAAAAAGACTACCCAAAAATAATAGGGTGATCTGTACCCTAAATGATCCAGAAGTACCACAACTGGCTAAAAGATTAAAAAATACAAGATCAGCATCTGCCCTAGAATTATGGCGCTTTCATATAGAAGGGGCAATAGTGGTGATTGGAAATGCACCTACAGCACTATTTAGGCTATTGGAAATGCTAGACGAGGGAGTTCCTAAACCGGCGTTAATATTGGGTTTTCCCGTCGGTTTTGTGGGTGCGGTTGAGTCAAAAGCCGCATTGTCCGCAGATAGCCGCAATGTACCATTCTTAACTTTACATGGAAGACGGGGCGGAAGTGCGATCGCTGCGGCTGCTGTTAACGCTTTAGCAAGTGAGGAAGAGTAATGACTAATCCTGGAGGTCGTCTTTATGGAATTGGTGTCGGACCTGGAGACCCAGAACTCATTACCTTAAAAGCCTTACGTATCCTCCGTTCCGTTCCCGTTGTTGCTTATCAGTCAGCGGTAGATAAAGAAAGTATCGCCAGAAAGATTGTTTCCCCCTACCTGGATAATCATCAAATTGAGGTATTATTTCATCTTCCTCGCGCCTTAGAACCAGAAAATGCCAAATCTATCTACGACCGAGAAGTTCAACCCATTGCTGACCATTTAGCCGCTGGTCGAGACGTGGTGGTTCTCTGTGAAGGAGACCCGTTTTTTTACGGTTCATTTATGTATTTATTTACTCGATTAGCTGATAAATACAAAACAGAAGTTGTTCCTGGAGTTTCCTCACTTATGGCTTGTCCTGTGGCTTTAGGTTTGCCATTTACTTATTATAATGATGTTCTTACCGTTTTACCTGCGCCATTACCAATAGAAATACTAACTAGCCAACTTCTAACCACTGACGCGGCGGCCATTATGAAACTTGGTCGTCATTTCTCTAAAATTAGGAATCTTCTCCATGAATTGGGACTAGCTTCACGGGCTAGATATATTGAACGCGCTACAAGTACGCAACAACGTATATTACCTTTAGATGCGGTTAACCCCTTGGAAGTACCCTATTTTTCCATGATTATCATCCCTACCAAAAATAAATTGTAGGAAATTGGGAATTGATAACTCTTGATATTCATCTGCGGTTAATTACCCATTTCTATCCCGTTTAAATTCTCAATAGCTTAGTTTCGTCAAATACATGAATACAAGAGTAGTCCCAGCGGTTGTAGTTTTAAGTCAAAATAGCGTTATTGTGGGGCGGAAAATTACTAATATCTTTGCAACCGCGAAATTATACGGTTTAGCTAGTCGTACTCATGATATTGATATTAGTTTTACCAACTTTGGCGAAACTGTGCGGGAATTGTTTGCTGCTGGTACGCCAATAATTGGTGTTTGTGCGGCTGGGATTCTCATTAGAACAATTTCACCCATTTTAAATGATAAGGGACAAGAACCACCTCTTTTAGCTGTCGCAGAAGATGGAAGTGCTGTAGTACCGCTTTTAGGTGGACTGAGTGGTGTAAATGATTTAGCCCGTCAAATTGGAGAAGTGCTGAATATTAAACCAGCAATTACCACCACGGGGGATATCCGGTTTCATACCGCTTTGTTGTCTCCCCCCTGGGGATATCATTTAGCTAACCCAGAACAGGGGAAAAAATTTATTGCTGACCTATTGTCCGGGGAAAAAGTCAAGTTACTCGGAACAGCACCTTGGTTGAGGGAGAGTAATTTACCTATTGATGAAAACGGCGAGTTAAAGATTAAAATTACCGAATATTTGGGTAATTATGACTGTAATTGTTTAGTTTATCATCCTGCGACCATAGCGATCGCTCTCACCAACCCAGAACCAGATACAATTACTCAAATTCAGCAAATACTCACAAAATCTAACTTAGCATCTGTTGCTGTCGCTGGCATATTTGCACCTCTTCACTTGGCCAATAATTCCCAACTCCATGCTGTAGCTAAGGCTTTAAACGTTCCTGTCCGGTTTTTTCGGGAAAACCAACTCTCCTCCGCTTCAGCCCTAGCCTTAGCCGCCACAGGTACAGACGGTCGAATTATATCATCTTCATGTTCTTCTATTGCTGTCGCCATTTCCAGCCAAATTATCAACCCCACCACAACAGGACAAGCCCAGGGGAAATTAGCCATTATTGGTACTGGTCCTGGTGGATTTCAATGGATGTCACCACAAGTAAGGGAAATTTTGCATTCAGCTACGGATTTAGTAGGTTATAAAACTTATATTAATTTAATTGCATCCTTGGCTGTCGGCAAGCGCGTCCATGAATCAGATAATCGAGTAGAAGCAGAAAGGGCTTATCAGGCGCTAGACTTAGCCGCAGCGGGAAAATATGTAGCGGTTGTCTCTTCTGGCGACCCCGGTATTTACGCAATGGCTGCGGCGGTTTTTGAGGTTTTAGACCAATATAATAAACCAGAATGGCGCACAATTGATATTCAGGTCGCCCCTGGTATTTCCGCTATGCAAGCCGCCTCCGCCCGTATTGGTGCGCCTTTGGGACATGACTTTTGCGTAATTTCCCTATCTGATATTTTAAAGCCTTGGGAAATTATCGCCGAAAGAATCACCACTGCGGCGGTAAGTGATTTTGTGATTGCTTTCTATAACCCTGTATCAAAAAAACGCAATTGGCAACTAGCAGCCGCGAAAAAAATTTTATTAGCATACAGAAAACCTCATACACCAGTAGTGTTAGGAAGAAATCTAGGGAGAAAGGGAGAAGAGGTTAAAGTTATTACCCTAGAAGAGTTAGAACCAACATTAGCAGATATGGGAACTGTAATTATTATTGGTTCTTCCCATACTCAACAAATTCAACAAGATAATAATGTTTGGGTTTATACTTCACGTCGCTATAACTTTGAGGAATAATGTTTTTTTATTTTTTTTATATAGCAGGGAATAGTCCAGGTTTATCTGCGGTGAACTTCCCTATTTCTCTACTTGACAGCAGAAGAGAAATACTATAATTTTCAAGATATAATTCACTTAATTATGTCTAGTTTATATCTGAAAAAGACTTGATTTTTTGATTCTGATCATCAACAATAAAAACATCATGTTCCAGACATGATTGTAGCCAATAAAAGTGACAGAAGCCCTAAAAGTGTCCGCGAAAGCGGACATTTTACTTTTTTTAAAAATATCATCTGCTATTTATGAATATTTTAAATAAATGAACTATATTTTTGTATCTTACCCAGAGAAGAGAGTAAAGAATTAAAGGTATATGAAAATTATAAGTTAATTGTTTATTTATTTTCAAATAAAAGGCGGGTAAATTCCGCCTATATAAATCTATTTGATTCTTTTTTCAATTGGTGTATTATTGATTTTGAACTTGTCAAAATATCAATAACTACCAGCCCAAGTTACCCATTTATGAGATAAACCTATATGCAGAATTTCTCCTGTTATCTCCAATTCTGTCATAATTGTTGTTGTTAAATCAACTCCCATAAATTCTGCTTCATTGATATTACTATCAATTAAATTTGTGTTATGGAGATTTGCGCCACTAAAGTCAGCACCACTGATTTCCGCTTGACTCAGGTTTGCATTTACTAAGTTTGCTAAGGTTAAATTTGCAGTTCGTAAATCAGCAGCACTCAGGTTAGTTTTCTCGAGGTTGGCTTTAACTAAATCAGCACCAATTAAGTTAACTTCGCTTAAGTTCGCACTTTGCAAATTTGCTCTACTTAAATCAGCATTAGTTAAATTCGCTCTACTGAGGTTACAACCACTCAAATTTGTTTGACTAAGATCCGCACCACTTAAATCCGCCGCTTCTAAATTTATTCCCCTCAAATCAACATGACTTAACTTAGCTTGGTGCAGATTTATCCCCGGGAAATTCCTCTCTCCTGATTTATATGACTTCAGGAGTTTTTTAGTATCCATTATTCCACCTCATTGCGTCTCTAGGTGAGTTATTACACTTCCCAAACCACAGACAATTATTTGAGTTTCCAGTTACTAGAATTTTAGCTAAAATCCTGTATTCATTGTACTCTGATCAAGAAGATAATTCAATAAACGTTACAATTTAGTTACTTTATGAAAAAATATAGCAATACTTACATCAACAATACTTGTATGACAACTAATTTAATATCTAACTCCACCTCTGATTTCATGAATACCTTATCCCGTGCCGCTGCTGCTTATCGAGAAGGAAATCAAGTTCCCCCAGCTGAAATAGTCGTAAATGCGCTGCTAGAAGCGGAAAAAACCGCCAAGGTGCAAAAGTTAAATTATCCCTTTGAATCTCTCAACGGTAAATGGCGACTTTGTTTTGCTACTGGTACTAAAAAAGTCAGAAACCGAGGCGGAATTATTTTAGGTAAGGGCTGGTATATGCCGAAATTTATAAAAATTCTGCTGTGCTTTAATCCTAGCAAAGATGGGGCTTTAGGAACAGGGGAAATTACTAATCAAATACAATTGGGAGCGATTTTATTGAAATTAACAGGACTAACAAAATACTTAGGAAAAAAGAACTTATTGGCTTTTGATTTTATCCAACTACAAATTAGTTCATTTAATTGGATATTTATCAATAAACAAATTCGTTTTGGTCAGGTTGAAGGTGAAGATTTTTATGATCAACCTATAGCTAAATTACCCTTTTTTGCTTTCTTTTTAGTGACTGAAGATATAATCGCTGCCCGTGGACGTGGAGGTGGTTTAGCACTTTGGATTAGAGAAAATTAATCTAAAAAAATATAATATTTAATTCTGCGATAATCGGCCTTTCTAAAAAGTCGGTTATCTATCCCCTTTATGAACTTTTTTACTTGGCTTTGACAAAATAACTCAGATGCTAACGAGTTTTAATCTCATGTCATGGGAACTGATAAAGCCAATTTCTCGTCTCAGAGCAGTTATCACCATTATCAGTCGCTATTTTAGTTCTCAGCTTGGTTGAGGGTTTCACTCTTACTCCTTTTCCCTGTTCTTTTTTCACTGTTGTCAACCTCAAGGAAAATATAAGAAGAATTTAACATCATTGGCCAACAGAAAGACTAAAATCATAACGGACAGACTAGCCATACAGTCAAGGAGGCTTAAAAACAATGTCCGATTTAAATCGCGGAATCATGAAATTTGAAGGTGCAGATTCACCTAAACTGATTACAATCTCCACCGTGGTACTTTTAGGATCAATTGCTGGACTGATCCTTTGGGCGCTTAATTTCGCTTATGCAATAGGTTAGATTCTTTGCATAACATTTAGGAGACAAGAGGGCAAAACTTCTATTTGCTCTTTTGTTTCCTATATCATATAAATATTCATTTTTGTTAATAACAAACTTGGAGTGTGTCATCAAATTTTAAATTTTAAATCAGAAAATAATGATTAATTTTTTGGGGATCTTAATTATTTTAATTGTTTGTCCACTGTTAGGGGCAATACCGCTAATTCCTTGGATTACTTATGCCGTGAGTAGAAAGTGGTTAGCTAATGTCGGTACAGGAAATATTAGCGTTGCAGCCGCCTTTTATCATGGTGGAAAATTAGCGGGAATTTTGTCCGTAATTTCAGAAGCAACTAAGGGCATTGCTGTTGTCACAATTGCCCAATACTTTTTTCCTTCACAACCAGTCTGGGAAATTATTGCTTTAATCGGCTTAGTTGTCGGTAGATACGTCACAACTAAAGGCGCGGGAATCACAAACGTCTCCTGGGGATTAGTGGTACATGATCCGTTAGTAACTGCATTGGTCGGCTTACTTGCAGCTATTGGTTTTTTGATCACTCGTTCTCAAGAAACAATTAAACTAGGGGTATTGGTAATGTTTCCCCTAGTTGTGGGTATCCTCCATTCAGAGGATTTATCCAGAATCATTGCCGCCTTTGCCTTATCGGGGTTAATCTACTGGATTTATAGCCAAATTCCCGACGATCTTCACCTCCCCGTCGAGGGAGCATCTCCACAATCTCTGGGAATGATGCAATATTTAAGCAATAATGAGGATAGGATTATCACCCTAGAGGAAGAATTAGATGGGGAAGTGGTGGGAGCTAAATCCGCTACATTATCGCAAATTAAACGTTGGGGTTATTCAGTTCCTAAAGGTTGGGTATTAGCTCCTGATGATGATCCTACCCAGTTAATTGAATTTCTGCAACCGTCCCCACTTTCACCCTTGGTAGTCCGTTCTTCCGCTATTGGCGAAGACTCCCAACAAGCCTCCGCTGCGGGACAGTATGAAACTATCTTAAACGTTACCAACAAAGCAGAACTTCGACAAGCCATAGCCCAAGTCCAAGCTTCTTATAATCACCCCAGTGCCGTCGAATACCGTCGTCATCGTAGTTTAAAAGAAGCCGCCATGGGGGTACTCATTCAACAACAAGTTCAAAGCGTATTTTCTGGCGTGGCCTTCAGTCGAGATCCTATTTCTCAACAAGGTGAAGCCGTAGTTATCGAAGCTGTATCGGGTAGTCCTACTCAAATTGTATCAGGAAAAATCACACCAGAACAATATCAAGTAGTAATTGCTAGTGATGAAAAGTTATCTTTTCTAGAATTTCACGGCCATGGTAAAATACCCCAAGCATTAATTAAACAAGTTGCATATTTAGCCCGTCGTTTAGAAAGACGTTATTTAGGTATTCCCCAAGATATAGAATGGAGTTATGATGGTCAAAACCTGTGGGTATTACAGTCAAGACCTATCACTACACTCTTACCAATTTGGACTAGAAAAATTGCCGCAGAAGTGATTCCTGGAGTTATTCATCCTTTAACCTGGTCTATTAATTACCCTTTAACCTGTGGTGTGTGGGGAGAAATTTTTACTATCGTTTTAGGTGAACGTGCTAAAAACTTAGATTTCGCTAAAACAGCCACACTACACTACTCTAGAGCTTATTTTAATGCTTCTTTGTTAGGAGAAATCTTTTTAGCCATGGGATTACCCCCAGAAAGTCTGGACTTTTTAACTAGAGGTGCAACCATGACTAAACCTCCTCTAAATTCTACTTTGGCTAATTTACCTGGACTAACAAGGTTGCTGAAACGAGAAATTGACTTAGAAAAAGACTTTAAATCGGATTATCGTCAAGTTTTTATTCCGGCATTAACAGAATTATCCAACATTGTCATTGCCGAATTGTCAATAGATCAGTTATTAACTAGAATAGACTTAATTCTTGATTTACTCCGCCAAGGTACTTACTACAGTATTTTAGCCCCTTTGAGTGCAGCTATCCGTCAATCGCTTTTGGGCATCAAATCCGAAAAAATTGATAACAGTGTCACCCCAGAGGTAGCATCATTAAGAGCCATGAGTTTTCTAGCCGCCGATGCTAAACAAATCTTAGATGATGATCATATTGACTACAATTGTGAACCAGAAAAAATATTTGAGCAATTAGCAAAAACGACGGCTGGAGAAAGGATTTTATCTGAATTTGACGAATTAATTCAGGATTATGGTTATTTAAGCGAAGTAGGTACAGATATTTCCGTTCCCACTTGGCTAGAAAATCCCCAACCAGTTAGACAATTGTTTGTGCAATTAATCAAAGCAGGGGAAATCCCAAATTTAGATGATTCTCGTCGCCAACAGAAAAATTTAAATTTAGCCCAAAAACGAGTGAATCTTAAAGGTAGGGTGACGGAAGTTTATTCCCGCTTGTTGGCTGAATTACGTTGGACATTTTTGGGCTTAGAACAGATTTGGCTTCAGTCTGGGCTGTTATTACAGCCAGGAGACATCTTCTTTTTGGAGTTAGATGAAATTCGCCATTTAGTGATCTATTCAGATGAAGCGATCAGAAATCGCCTATTGGAATTAATAGCACACAGGCGATCGCAATTTCTCCAAGATAGTCAAATTCCCCAAATTCCCCCCGTTGTTTACGGTTATAACCCGCCTCAACCTATCACTCCTGTCATTAATCCCGCTGATAATATATTGTTAGGTATTCCAGCAAGTATTGGACAAATTCAAGGGCAGGTAAAAGTGTTACGAACTTTACAAGCAGTCCATGATATTGATAAAAACACTATCCTTGTTGTCCCTTATACAGATTCCGGTTGGGTCCCTGTTCTAGTTCAAGCTGGGGGGTTAATTGCCGAAGCAGGTGGTAAACTTTCCCACGGGGCAATTATCGCCCGTGAATACGGTATTCCTGCTGTCATGGACGTACATAATGCTACGTATATACTCCAGGATGGTCAACAAGTCCGAATTGATGGATACAAGGGTACTGTAGAGATATTAAAAGGGTAACAGTTTTAACTTAACACGCCTGATGTATCGGTGCGTTACGGCTAATAATTAATCTCTCAAACTCCCCAATATTGTCTAGCCGTAACACATCCTACTTAATATATAGGAAATATATAGGAATAATATTTGATTTTTCCACATTGAGAGGTTCAGATCCCCGACTTATCTAAGAAGTCAGGGATATTGATATTATTATCATAGAGAATAATCTATATATTAGAGTCATTTCGTAGGTTTCAGGTTAATAGATAAGTTTTTACTTATGTATCCAATTAAATATTTGTTTAATAATTCCAGTTGAGAAATGATCACTTTGATCACGAACACTGTAAACTAGTTTTTACTAGCCAAGTGATACTTGATCACCCCAGGCTCAGAAATTAAACCACGTTTATTACTAAGTATATAAACTAACCCCTTTTACTCTCAAAAGGGTCTATTTTTAATACCTAGATATAACTGGAAATTTGAATAATAAAGCAAAGAAATGATTTATTTTCTTTGTCCATATTTTCATGGTTAGAAAAATAAATTGTGATGTAAGGAGATATAATGACAGAATTTTTTAACCAAGTTTCTCGGCGTAAATTTATTGTCACTGCTGGAATTTCAGCCAGTGCAGTTTTACTCAAAGGCTGTTTAGGAAATCCACCAGAAACAGGCAATAGTGGTACAAAATCCTCTATTCAAACAGTAGCTAATATTAAACCAGAACAAAAACCCGAAATTACAAAAGCCAAACTGGGATATATTCCCATAGTTGAATCAGCACCATTAATTATTGCCCAAGAAAAAGGCTTTTTTGCTAAATATGGGATGACAGAAGTAGAACTTTCTAAACAAGCTTCTTGGGGTTCAGCCAGGGATAACCTCGAAATTGGTTCTCAAGGGGGTGGTATTGATGGTGGTCAATGGCAAATGCCCATGCCGCACTTGATTACAGAAGGTTTAATTACTAAAGGAAATAAACCTATACCCATGTATGTTTTAGCGCAGTTAATTACTCATGGTAACGGAATTGCGATCGCTAACAAACATCTAGGGAAAGGAATTAGCTTAAAACTGGATACTGCTAAACCCCTATTATCCCAACTCAAATCAGCCAACACACCCTTTACAGCAGCCTTTACCTTCCCTCATGTTAACCAAGACCTATGGCTTCGGTACTGGTTAGCAGCCAGTGGCATTGACCCAGACACAGATGTCAAATTATTAACAGTACCTGCGGCGCAAACCGTCGCCAACATGAAAACCGGGACAATGGATGCTTTTAGCACTGGTGATCCTTGGCCATTCCGCTTAGTTAATGACAAAATCGGTTTTATGGCCGCATTAACCGCCGAAATTTGGAAAAATCACCCCGAAGAATATTTTGCCATGAGAGGTGATTGGGTTGATCAAAATCCCAAAGCCACAAAAGCCTTATTAAAAGGAATAATGGAAGCCCAGCAATGGCTAGATAAATTTGAAAATCGCCAAGAAGCAGCGCAAATTCTCGCCGCCAAAAAATACTTTGGTTTATCTTCACCAGCAGTTTTAGCTAATCCCTACCAAGGTAAATATGACATGGGGGATGGTCGAAAAATTGATGATAAATCAATGGCTGCTTATTACTGGAAAGACGAAAAAGGTAGTGTTTCCTATCCTTACCAAAGTCACGATTTATGGTTTATCACAGAAAATGTACGTTGGGGATTTTTGCCCAAAGATTACATTACTAATGGTGCAGCCAAAGCCAAAGAATTAATCAAAAAAGTCAACCGGGAAGATATTTGGCAAGAGGCAGCCAAAGAATTAGGAATAGCTGCGGCCGATATTCCCAGTAGTACATCTCGTGGAGTAGAAACATTTTTTGATGGGATTAAATTTGATCCTGAAAACCCCGAAGAATATCTCAAGAGTTTGAAAATCAAAAAAGCTGGTATTTAGTCATTAGTCATTAGTCATTAGTAAATTCGAGGAAAAATTCATGACATTAGCCCAAAAACGCGCCAACAGTTCTAAATTTGAAAATAGCTTTTTATCAAGTTTGCAAAAACAATTTCCCGAACTTGCACCTCCTGCTATTGCAATTGCTATATTTCTGACTATTTGGCAAATATTTTCTTGGACACCAGGGGCAACATTACCAGGACCAATTCAAGTTATTCAAGATACTTGGATTTTGATTTTGTACCCATTTTATGATAAAGGTGGCACAGACAAAGGGCTATTTTGGCAAATCTTTGCTAGTCTGCAACGGGTGGCTATTAGCTATACATTAGCAGCAATTGTTGGCATTGGCATAGGAGTTTTAATTGGTGTCAATAAAACCATATCTAAAGCATTAGATCCTCTATTTCAGTTATTAAGAACAGTACCGCCCTTAGCTTGGGTGCCTATTTCCTTAGCAGCTTTAAGACAAAACGAACCAGCGGCATTATTCGTAATTTTCATCACCGCAATTTGGCCGATTTTAATTAACACTGCGGTGGGTGTAACTCAAATTCCCCAAGATTACAACAACGTCGCTAAAGTTCTGCAACTTTCTAAAAAAGAGTATTTCTTTAACATCTTAATTCCTTCAGCACTACCATACATTTTCACAGGTTTAAGAATTGCCATTGGTTTAGCTTGGTTAGCAATTATTGCCGCAGAAATCGTTATGTCTGGTATTGTGGGAATTGGCTTTTTTATCTGGGATGCTTATCAAAATAACAACGTGAGTGAAGTCATTTTAGCACTAGTTTATATCGGTGTTGTTGGCTTAATTCTAGATAAACTCATGGCTTGGTTACAAAACTGGATTTTACCAGAACAAAAATAGTCATTAGTTATTGGTCGTTAGTAAATAAATTACCCATTACCCATTACCCATTACCCATTACCCATTACCCATTACCAATCATTAAAACTATGTCAGTATTTGTTGCCGTTGATCAAATTAATAAAGTCTTTGAATTAACTGGTGGTGGACAATATATCGCCCTTAAAGGTATTGATTTGCAAATTAAAAAAGGCGAATTTATTTCCCTAATTGGTCACTCCGGTTGTGGTAAATCAACCCTTTTAAATATGATTGCCGGGTTAGATTTACCCACAGAAGGTTTAGTAACCTTAGAAGGACAAAGGATTAAAAAACCAGGTCCTGATAGAATGGTAGTATTTCAAAACTATTCCCTTTTACCTTGGCGCACAGTCAGAGAAAATATTGCCTTAGCAGTAGATTCAGTATTAAATGGAATGCCAGAAGCAGAACGTAAAGCCATTATCGAAAAACATATAGATATGGTAGGTTTGCGTCCCCATGCTGATAAACAACCAGGAATGTTATCAGGGGGACAAAAACAACGGGTAGCTATAGCCCGCGCTTTGGCAATTCGGCCTAAACTATTATTATTAGACGAACCATTCGGGGCATTAGACGCATTAACTCGCGGTAATTTGCAAGAACAATTAATGCAAATTTGTGAAGAAAATCAAGTTACCGCCGTTATGGTGACCCATGATGTAGATGAAGCCGTTTTGTTATCCGATAGAATTGTCATGTTAACTAACGGACCCGAATCGAAAATTGGGGATATTTTAGAAGTTGATATTCCCCGACCTCGTAAACGAATGGAAGTCGTAGAACATCCTAGTTACTACAGTTTGCGAAGTGAAATGATTTACTTCCTTAACCAACAAAAACGTGTTAAGAAAATCCGCGCCAGAAAAACCGCAGCAGTTGTCCGTCATGGCTTAGAAAAAGTTAATTTAGAAATTGGTTTTCTACCCCTTACCGCTTGCGCCCCCCTGGCTATAGCCAAAGAAAAAGGCTTCTTTATTAAACATGGTTTAGACGAAGTTAATTTAGTCAGAGAAAGCAGTTGGCGGGGAATTGTGGATGGGATGACTGGTGGTTATTTAGATGCAGCCCAAATGCCCTCTGGAATGCCAATGTGGTTATCTTTAGGCGGGCATAAAAACGAACCTTTGCCAGTTGTTACCTCCTTAACAATGACTCGCAATGGTAACGCCATTACCTTAGCAAAAAGATTTTATGATGCCGGAGTCCACAGTTTATCAGACTTCAAAAACTACCTACTAAAAACCCGTGACCAACAACATAGAATGGGTGTAGTTCATCCCGCATCAATGCACAATTTACTTCTCCGTTATTGGTTAGCAGCAGGAGGAATTGATCCCGACATTGACGTAGATATGAAAAATATTCCTCCTGCCCAAATGGTAGTAGATTTAAAAGGTGCAACCATTGACGGTTATTGTGTAGGTGAACCTTGGAATTATCGGGCTGCGGTAGAAGGTTCAGGCTTTACCATTGCTACAGATTTAGAAGTTTGGTTAGGACACCCTGGCAAAGTTTTAGGAGTAAGAGAAGACTGGGCAGAAACTTATCCTAACACCCATATTGCTTTAACCAAAGCCTTGTTAGAAGCCTGCCAATATTGTGCAAATCCTGATAACGCCCAAGAAGTGCGGCAAATTTTAGCAAGTCGGGAATATGTCAGTACAGACATTGATTATATCCAAATTGAAGATCCAAATAACGCTACCTGTGACTTAGATCATCCCATGCGAGAATATGCCCATCATCAATTTTATTCCGACTCTGCTATTAATCGCCCTAGTCGCACCGAACAAATTTGGATTATGACTCAATTAGCGCGGTGGGGTGATACTCCCTTCCCTAGAAATTGGGTAGAAATAGTTGAAAGAGTGTGTCGAGTGCGTGTTTTTAGTACAGCAGCCAGAGAACTAGGTTTAGATATCAGTTATACCCGTCAACCCATTCAACTATTTGATCATAAACCCTTTAACGCCGATGATCCCATTAGCTATCTTAACGACCTAGAAATTAAACGGGATTTCTCCATAGCTGAAGTCGTTTTAGAAGCCCCCAGAAAAACCGCAGCTTAAATCACAATAAATCTTGTGGGGTGGACATCCTGTCCGCCCAAAAATCCAGGAAAATCAAAATCTTGTGGGGTGGACATCCTGTCCGCCCAAAAATCCAGGAAAATCAAAATCTTGTGGGGTGGACATCCTGTCCGCCCAAAAATCCAGGAAAATCAAAATCTTGTGGGGTGGACATCCTGTCCGC
>NZ_BJCF01000016.1 GCF_005402965.1 Dolichospermum planctonicum | reverse complement strand
TGCATACTTGACCGTGACCACAATGCTGCAATTAACATTCTAACTAAAGCACTAAAACAAACTGGCTATCATTTAAGTACCGTCGGGCGGACGGAAACTAATAACGCTTGTGGAGAGATGACCCTCTACTCAGACTTGGTAACAATTGAAACAAGAATCCCCGTCCCTCTATAGGGCGGGGAGCGTCAATTTGTAGTTTTGTAGGGTGCGTTGCGAACGCACCATAATGTCACAAATATCTTGAATTGGCTCTATTCTTCCGCACCTTGAATTTTCAGTAACAAAGCACCGATAGCCCAACCTACGAAGATGAGACTAAAAGACAATATAGCTGCATTTAACATTTCACCGCTCATTTGCTGCAATTCTCCTTTGTGGATGATTGATTTATGTTTCCTGTTTGTCGGCTCAACTCAGTCTATCAGAACTATCGAGTTAGACCTTTGTTAATCATTCTAAACCAATTTGGGAACAGGGAACAGGGAACAGGGAACAGGGGACAGGGGACAGGTGCTACGCCACGGGGACAGGGAACAGGGGACAGGGGACAGGGGACAGTTGAGGAGGTAGAGTTATTACCAATTACCCATTACCAATTACCCATTACCAATTACCAATTACCAATTACCAATTACCCATTACCCATTACCAATTAACCAACATGACTAATGAAAATAAACGCCCACGGTTGGTATTAACGCTAGGAGATCCGGCTGGTATCGGACAGGAAGTAATTTTGAAGGCTTTAGCAGATCCACAAGTGACTCAAAATTGCGATCTGGTGGTAGTAGGTAGCAGAAATTTAATAACTATAACTTATGAAAATATCAGTAAAAATATTGATAATGATCTAGTTTTGGCAAATCCCGCTGATTTGTCTATTATTGACCTACCTACTGTTGGTAAAATTGTCACGGGTGTGGGTAATGCGGACAGTGGCGCGGCGAGTTTTGCTTATATGGAATATGCTATATCTCACACTTTGGCGGGTGAATTTGATGGAATTGTCACAGGACCTATTGCTAAATCAGCCTGGAAAGCCGCAGGTTACAATTATCCGGGACAAACGGAACTTTTAGCCGCTAAGACCGGCTTTAATATCTCCAAAGACCGGTTTGGAATGTTGTTTGTGGCACGATCTCCTTTTACCGGTTGGACACTCCGTACCTTACTTGCCACCACACATATTCCCTTATGTCAAGTACCCAATACATTAACGCCAGAATTATTAACAAAAAAACTAGATTTGCTGGTAGAGTGTTTGGAAAATGATTTTGGGCTGAAAAATTGGAGAATTGTGATCTCCGGTTTAAATCCCCACAGTGGAGAGATGGGACAATTGGGAACGGAAGAAATAGACTGGTTAATTCCCTGGTTGGAGTCAGAACGCCAAAAACACCACGCCAAAAACTCCCTAAATCAGTTAGAAGGACCAATACCACCAGATACAATGTGGGTAAAACCAGGTCTGGCTTGGTATGGAAATGGTGAGGTCAAAAATCCCGCTGATGCTTATTTAGCACTTTATCACGACCAAGGTTTAATTCCTGTTAAATTAATGGCTTTTGATCGGGCTGTAAATACTACCATTGGTTTACCTTATGTACGGACTTCACCAGACCACGGAACAGCCTTTGATATTGCGGGAAAGGGTATTGCTGACCCGACAAGCATGAAAGCAGCAATCCAATTAGCAGTAGAATTAGTCAAGCATCAAGCAACACGAAAACACCTTGATCACAAAATTTCCCCATAGACTACAAAATCATGTTTAAATAAGCCCAAGACAAGCTTGTGGCGAGGTTGGTGGAGATGAAATTACGAGAATTATTAGCGACTGTAGATGGAATTGGATCTCTTGTAAATATACCGGATATTGATATTCAGGGACTTAAAACTAATTCTCATGCTTGTACTCCAGGAGATTTGTTTTTGGGAATGCCAGGAACTAGAGTAGATGGTGGGGAGTTTTGGCCGAGTGCTTTAGCTGCTGGTGCGGTAGCAGCCATTGTTTCCTCCGCAGCAATTCTTAAAACTCCCCCTTCATCAAATTCTATAGTCATTAGTAGCGATAATATGACTAAAGCCTGCGCTCAAATAGCCGCAGCTTTTTATGGTTATCCCGGACAAAAACTCAAAATGGTGGGTGTTACCGGGACAAATGGGAAAACGACTACCACGCACTTAATTGAGTATTTTCTCACAAAATCTAGTTTACCGACGGCTTTAATCGGTACTCTTTACACCCGTTGGCCTGGTTTTGAACAAACATCTGTGAATACTACTCCCTTTGCTGTGGATTTACAACAGCAATTAGCCAATGCTATCAATGCTGGTTGTGAAACCGTCGTCATGGAAGTCAGTTCTCACGCTTTAGCCCAGGGTAGAGTGTTAAATTGTGATTTTGAGGTCGGAGTCTTTACTAATCTCACTCAAGACCATTTAGACTATCATAGGGATATGGAAGACTATTTTGCGGCGAAAGCATTGCTATTTAGTCCAGATTATCTGCAAGGAAAAGCAATTATTAACGCCGATGATGCCTACTGTCAACGCTTAATTACGTCTACAAAATCCGACCAGGTTTGGAGTTATAGCGTTAACAATAATACCGCCAATTTTTGGATGAGTGATTTAAATTATCAACCAAATGGTGTCAGTGGAATTTTACATACTCCTCAAGGAAATACAGCTTTTAGTTCCCCTTTAGTTGGTCAATATAATCTCGAAAATCTCTTGGCTGCGATCGCTACTGCTCTCCATTTAGGGTTAAATTTAGATTTGGTAGTAAATGCCATTCCTGAGTTTCCCGGCGTTCCTGGACGCATGGAACGGGTACTTAACCCACAACAAGATATTAGCGTGATTGTGGATTATGCCCATACTCCCGATAGTTTGGAAAATTTGCTCAAAGCTGCTCGGCCGTTTATTCCTGGTAAAATGATTTGTGTGTTTGGTTGTGGTGGAGACCGAGATCGCACTAAACGTCCAAAAATGGGGAAAATAGCGGCAGAATTGGCTGATTTAGTTGTGGTGACATCAGATAATCCCCGCACAGAAGATCCAGAAAAGATATTAGAGGATATATTGGCAGGTATTCCTGATATATTACAACCAATAGTTATCAGCGATCGCGCTACCGCAATTCATACAGCAATTCTCCAAGCTCAACCCGGAGACGGTGTATTATTAGCCGGTAAAGGTCACGAAGACTATCAAATTCTGGGGACTGAGAAAATCCACTTTGACGACAGGGAAGAAGCACAAAAAGCTTTACAGCAAAGAATTAACTAGTGAACAGGTGACAGGTAACAGGTGACAGGTAACAGGGGACAGGTAACAGGGGACAGGTAACAGGGGACAGGTAACAGGGAATAGGGAATAGGCAAGGAGGTAGAGTTATTACCCATTACCCATTACCCATTACCCATTACCCATTAAATTGTATCGGGGAATACTAACTTTAAATGTTGTTCCCTGCTTTGGTTCGCTTTCTAATGTAATTTCCCCTTGATGTTGATCAACGCATTTTTTGACTATTGCTAAACCTAAACCCGTACCGGAAATACTACCAACATTAGAACCACGATAAAAAGAACCAAATAAATTAACTTGATCTTCTTTAGGAATACCAATACCATAATCTTGAATTATAAAGATTATCTGCTCATCGGCGATATTCAAACTGAAATTAACTTTACTACTTCCAGGTGAATATTTCATAGCATTGGTGAGCAAATTTGTGAGAACTTGACGGATAATCTTTGGATCAAATTCCGTAAATAAGGTATCATCTAAAACTGGCTCGCTGCTATTTAAAGAAAACTCTATTACATGATTGTGGCTAGTTCCTTGTATTTCTCCTATGAGACCACGACAAAAAGCAATAATATCTGATGTTTCTGGTTTAAATTCTATTTTCTCAGTTTCAACACTGTTGATCATCAGAACATCATCTAGTAGTTGAACAGTATATTTGATGGTTTTTTGGATCGTTTCTAAGTGTCCGTGTTTTTTTTCCGCGCTTAGACGATCGCTAAAAGTTTGTAAAATCCCTGTAGATGAGGAAATAATAGCTAATGGGGTGCGAAATTCATGGGAGGCCATGGAAATAAAACGCGATCGCATTGCGCTGATTTCTTTTTCTTGTGCGAGAGACTTTTGTAATTTCTCAAATAAATCCGCTTGTTGAATAGCTATTGCTAATTGATTGGCTATTTGTTGCAATAATTCAGCTTCAGATTCTTCCCAAATACGTTTTTGACTACAAGCATGAACAACCAGCACCCCCCAGAGTTTATTATGAGGATGATTTACCCAGCGCCCGCTTTCATTTTCTACCAAATCCTGCAAAATGGGAGCGACAATTTTAGATTTAATATTTCCTTGTCGAGAATATGCCCTCAAGCAATCTGTCCAAATATCATCCATTACGTCGAGAACAATGCGCGGTTTTCCTTGCCAATAGCATTCTAAAATATCTTGTGACCATTTTTCATCTTCCCAATAACTATCTTTAAAAGTAATATAACCGTTAGCAACAGCTTCTTCCACAATTTGACTTTTACCATCAGGAAATAGACGGAAGACAATCACCCTCTCAGCCTGGGTTAATTCTTGCACTTTAGCAGTAATAGTAGTTAAAATATGATTTAAATTGAGGCTAGAGCGAATTTCTTGAGTGATATCTTGAATGGCTTTTTGTCGTTGTAGTTGCAGGTAAATTTCAGTTTCAGCTTGCTTTCTAATTATTAATTCTGACTGTACTTGTTCATATAGCATAGATTGTTGAATGGCGATCGCTAATTGGTTCGCTATTTGTTGAACAAGTTCAATTTCAAAATCTTGCCAGTGACGAGGTTGGGAACATTGATGAATACACAATAAACCCCATAAAGTTTTTCCCTGGATTAATGGTACAACTAAATTTGCTCTCACCTGAAATCGTGCTAAAATATCCCGATGACAATCTGCGAGTCCCGCATTGTCAATATCATCTACTATTTGCATTCTCCCCGCTGCATAGTCGGGAGAAAATCTCTCACCAAAACATTGATCATTAACTTTCATTTCTAGGGCAGATTTAAACCCAGAAACTACTGATTCTGAGACAAATCCACCATAATTAAAATTACTGTCTGTATCAAATTTAAATATTCCCACTCTATCAGCATTAATTAATTGTCGTATTTCTGCCGCAGCAGTATTAAAAATAGTATGTAAATCTAGGGACTGACGAATGCGTTGGGTTGTCTCCCAGAGTAAATGTTCTCTTTCTGCTTGCTGCTTAATTTTTTGTTCTGCTTGTTTCCATTCCGTAATATCTCTATTCACCCCAATCACCCGTTCTGCTTCTCCTTGGGAATCGCGCTCAATAATGCCGTAAGATTGGAAGAGACGGTTGTTACCATCTGGCAAAACTATTCTAAACTCAATCTCAAATTCTTTGCCATCTTTCAGCTTATGTTGTATAATTTTATTAACTCTGACTGCATCTTCTGGATGTAATGCTGTTTGCCAAATTTCCATACAATCCCCATATTCCGATGTTTTGAACCCATAGAGTTCATACATCTTTTCATCCCAAATTGTGCGATTATTGCGGATATCCCATTCCCAAATAGCAATTTTTGCAGCTTTGATTGCTAATTTTAGACGATTAGAGAGGTTTTGCAGTTGGCTTGTGCGTTTTTCTACTCTGGCTTCTAGTTTTTGATTAAATTGGAATAACTTATTTAAGGTTGCTTGTAATTCCTCTTCTTTTTGCATTAGTTGAGTGATATCAGTATTTGCACCAGATACTCGCACCGCTTTTCCAGTTTCGTCCCGGAGAATATAACTTCTACAGTTAATGAAGATATAATATTCTTGTTTATGTCGCAGCCGAAACTTTAACTCAATAAACTCTATATTTTTATCGTCTAATGCTTGATTGAAGCTTCCACGGATAGGAGCTATATCCTCTGGGTGCATAAAATTCTCCCAGAAGGTTTTAGATTTGAGATAAAGTTCTTCATGTTTGTAACCCAGCATGGAAAACCAACGAGCAGAAAAATAAATACTATCTTCTAGAATATCCCAATCCCACCAAGCATCATTTGAACCTTTAAGAACTAGAGATAATCGTTCTTGCAGTTTTTCTGATTTTTGGAATAATTTAGATAATTTTTCCTCTGGATTTTTGCGAACAGTAATATCAACCATAGCTCCAATCACAACGACAATCTCACCGTGATCATCTAAGACTACTTGATTACGATCTTCAAACCAAATGTAATTACCATCTTTACGTTGCAGTCTATATTCTGTGGACAAAGGACTTTTGTGAGTTAAGTTTTTTTGAATCAAAGAATACAGTCTGTCTCGATCTTCTGGATGAACTATATCCATAAATTCAGCTAAATTTCTCGGACATTCTGAATATGAGTAACCCAAAACTTCCTCCATATTCGCTGCCCAAACGGGAGCATCATTGAGCAAATTATATTCATACATAATTTGTCCACTAGCTGTACTTGCTAATTCATAACGATTTTTCCATATTTTCAATTCTGCTAACTGTTGTTTGATTAATTCTTCTGCTTGTTGTCGTTGATGAATTTCAATTTGTGTCTGTTGATAAGTATTTGCTTGTTGAATCGCAATTGCGACTCGCAGTGATATTTGTTTTACCAATTCGATTTCCTCAAGTTCCCAATTGTGGGGAATATCGCGGTAACTTGCTAACATTAGTCCCCAGAGTTGATTTTCAACAATTAACGGAGCTAATAGTTTAGCGCGAATATCAAGGTCT
Organism: Dolichospermum planctonicum; assembly: GCF_005402965.1. Taxonomy (GTDB): domain Bacteria; phylum Cyanobacteriota; class Cyanobacteriia; order Cyanobacteriales; family Nostocaceae; genus Dolichospermum; species Dolichospermum planctonicum. The sequence goes on along the minus strand of NZ_BJCF01000016.1, from coordinate 78,450 downwards.
TTTAACATCTGCTGATGACACTGAGTTATGGATTCACTGTCAATGTCATTAATTACCCGAATTTGCCCTTGACGGTAAAGTTCAAGCCATTCTGGACTGATACAGGGATCATGTACTTCTTGATTCAGGACTGAATGTCCACCCGCAACAATTGCTTCAGCGATAACTTGACCACGAAAATCAGCACTGAATTGGTAAACAATCACGCGATCGCATTTTAATATTTTTCTCATTCCTACAACTGTGTTATTGAGAATCTCTTGTAAATTTAGAGATGAGTGAATTTGCGTTGCAATCTGATTAATTAATTCTTCCTGTTCTGCTTTTCTTCTCAGTTTAATAGTGCGCTCTTCTATTTGCTTTTCTAACTCAAGAGTATAATTTCCTAGCAGTTGTATTTTCTCTGTTTCTAGTTGTAATACTTTTTCTTGTAACACTGCTGTTAGTTTATATAATTCCCAAGGATTAAGGGCTTCTAAAATACTGCTGTGGGTAACGATACCAAGTAGTTCCCCTGCGCTTCCTATCACTGCTAAACGCTGAATAAATCGCTGTTCCATTATTTGCTGCACAGTCCAGAGAGATTCATCAACAGTCACACAGAAAACTGGTGTACTCATGACAGTTTTTGCTAAACAGGTATCGAAATTCACGCTTAAAGCTTTAAGCTGTACAATATCACGCTCTGTCACCATACCCAGAGGAATTGTTAAAGATGCTTGTGTTTCTACAATCATCACCGAACTGACTTGATTTTCTGCCATTAAGCGAGCGATCGCTAGTATAGAAACATTAGCAGGTGCACATAAGACATTGGTGGTCATGACCTCATGAACCAACCGCAAGCGCAACAAGTCTACAGGCCGAAGTATCTGCCGTAAACTTTCGTAAGTCAGGAGTCCCACCAGTTGATTTTCCTCATCAACCAGTGGTAAATGACGAATGCGGTGGTGTTGAAGGAGATTCAGGGCAAAAAAGAGGTCTGTAAATTTTGACTCCTGCAAGGTGATTACAGGATGACTCATGACATCACGGAGGGCTAAATTTTCCAGGTCGGGTTTTTGGGCGCTGAGTTCGACCACATTTTGTTCCGTAAAGATGCCTACTGGACGATTATTTTCCACAATTAGGACACAACTGGAACGGCCTTGAATTTGTAAATGTTCTAGATGGTTATCAGTGGTTTGGGGAACAGAACAAACTGCTTGTACGTTCAGCCACAGGGGGTTTCCCCCTATTCCACTCATTTGGACTACAGCTTGTCTAACCGTTGTATCGGCAGTTGCGACTAACGGGTTATAAATAATAGCTGACTTTAGTTCCGTTGCACTGATAGAATTTACAGGTATCAACATTTAAGTATATCTATTTTGTATAATTACTTTTGTGTCACCTAATAATTTTACAATAGTTTTACAGAAATTCAGTATATAAGCTCAAATAAATATCAAATATAGGAATTTATAAATAAATGGTAAGCTGTACTGCATTTAAATATGTATAACCTCAAATCAGTCTAATGCTTGGGGGGTGTGGGGCATCTCTGCCCGCCATAATGTATAAATATTCATAAACTTTCTAAGTAGCTTAAAAGGTCTGCCATTTCCTGGACACTGGGTTGGAATTTCGGCATAGGGGGCGTTTCCCCGCTAGTTACTTGATGAATTAGTCCATAGCGGGATTTGTATTTGGAGATTTCATGTAGAGTTGGACCGACTAGGCCATTTGCTTTTAAGCCATGACAGCCAGCGCAGTTGATTTGGAAAATAGCTTTCCCCTGCACTAGGTTTCCCTGAAGGGAGAGAACACTTTTGACATAAGGATCAGAGGCTTGCACTATCTCAATCCCAAACAGGACTAATGGCAGGGTTATCAGCATCGCTATAGTAAAGATAACGATCTGTTGAATCAGGGTTTCAGGTTTGATCAGATGGTTATCCAAAAGAGTTGCTTCTACAGTCTTCAAGTTTTCATTTCCTACACATAGCTTAAAATTTATTGATTGTGTTCGCAAGTACATAAGACGATTTTTATATAGTATTTAGATTTAAAACTGCTATGGGACGCGGGATTAATGCCAAATTTGGTAAAATCAAAAACAGGAAACGAATCTTTCAATAATCGCAACAAGGAGCTTTACAGTGGTTGAACCTCTATTATCAGGTATTGTGCTTGGTTTGGTTTTTGTAACTTTAAGTGGACTTTTTTACGCTGCCTATAGACAATATAAGCGTCCTACAGAATTAGGCGGCTGATATTGATTCAGGAGTCAGGGAAGAGGCCAGGAGTAGGAAGCGGGGAGCAGGGGAAATAATTACCCATTCCCCATTACCCATTACCAATTCCCTGCTCTTGATAAAATGTCAAAGCTGTGTTACCATAGGTTTTTTGTCGGCAGATTTCCCAGTTGGGAATTGTTAGCGGTGTCCAATCTTGGTGACGGTGTTCCACTGCTATTTCTCCTGGGGAATCTAAAAGCTGATACTGAGCGATCGCTTGTAATACTGGTTCATATAATCCACTAGCATAAGGTGGGTCAAAGTATATTCTGTCAAATTTTTGACCTGATAATTTTTTTAACTGTTGAGTAACGTTTCCCCGTAATAGCTGAAATTTTTGTTCTGGATTGGCTACCTGTTGCCAATTTTCTTGGATGATGGCGCAAGCAAGACTTGACTGTTCAATGCCAATAACGACGCTGGCTTCCCTACATAAAGCCTCAGCACCCATTGCCCCGCTACCGGCGCACAAATCTAGCCACCGGCAACCAGTAATTGTTCCTTGCCAAATATTAAATAATGCTTCCCTGACTCGCGCACTCGTAGGTCTGGTATGTTTACCTGGTAAGGTTTTAAGCAGACGATTACCGTAAATTCTCAGACTCATTAGTTATTGGTAATCCGATTTTGGATTTTGGATTTTGGATTTTGGATTGATTCCGGGAATAAATCCGAGGGTTTTGATCATCAACGGCTTATTTGTCATTAATCTTGAACTTATAGCTAGTAGCAGATCATACTATCAGAGTTTAACAACCGAAAATATTGCCAACTTTTGTTAAGCAAAAAGTTTTTCACGGACTTGAGCCACAAAATTAGATAATATTTGCAAGCCGACATTTGATGATTTTTCGGGATGGAATTGCACGGCCATAAGATTTTCATGAGCGATCGCGGCCGTAAAGGTTTGATTTCCATGGGTAACAGTAGCCGCGCGGACTTGGGTATTTGTAGGTTCAACATAGTAAGAATGAACAAAATAAACCCAAGGATCGGCGGGTAAATGTTCCCATAAAAGATTTTTTGGTTGCTTGAGTTGGAGTTGATTCCAACCCATGTGGGGAATTGTCATTCCCGGTTCAGAACGAAAACGGCGGACTTTTCCGGGAACAATTCCTAGTCCTGGTAACGTCCCTTCGGCGCTGGATTCAAACAAAATTTGTAATCCTAGACAAATACCCAAAAACGGTTTACCAGAAGCGATAGCATCTTTAATAGGTTTTTCCAAACCACGCGATCGCAAATGTTGTACCGCTGGATCAAATGCTCCCACGCCTGGTAAAACTATAGCATCTGCTTTCGCCAACTCTTGAGAACAATAGGTAACTTGAGGAGTTGCACCAGCTTTTTCTAATCCTTTGCAGACAGAGTGCAAATTTCCCATATCGTAATCAACAACTGCAATCACTGGCATTTAGCTGCTCCTTGTAAATTTATGAGGAAGGGCATTTATTTAATTATTCTAATTCTAAATAATATTTCTTATGCAGAAAAAAAATACTATTAACTTCTTTTGAGATTTAGCTAAGTCAACAAGAGTCAAAAGCCAATGACTTGTTACTCGCACTAGCCAAAATGGCTTCACTCTCCCATGATTTAAATTTCTTGCACCGTCTACCTGTAGATGTACAACTGGCCAGTTCTCCCGTCATTGCCAAAATTAATGACATTCAGCTTGACTATATTATCTATTGTGCCATGGCTGCAAGTCCTTCACAATTAAGTATAGAACTCCTGGTCTGTAGTACAAGTATCTTACCTTTAGAGTCTATAAATTCTAGCGAAAATATTTTGCGAACCACTGTTGATCTGGAAAAATTATTAGTGTCAACAGCAGCAGTTGAGGTTAGCTATGATTGTGGTAAGTGTGTCTGTGAGGGAGTTTATTATTCAATCTTAGACTATTTACCCCAGTTTCAACCGTCAATTAAGTGCATTTTTGTTTATGTACCCATGTTAAATGAAGAAAATTTGATTCGGATTGTTGCCGATTTTGTTTTGATCATTAACAACTTGGCACTTCTTTAGAAATATTAACGTCTGTTTTAAAAAAATTACTGAGTATGATGTTGCCACTATTACTTTCTTTGGCTCTTGCACAAGCGAACTTGGTGACCCCACCAGAGGAAATATTGCAAGTACAATCAGTACGCCCTTTGCCAGGACAATTAGATTCAGTACCAGTATTTAATAGCAATAGTCCAGAATTGGTATTAAAGGAAGGAATTTTACTTTCTACTTTTCCAGCAGCAGGAAAAAAAGTTACATCAGCCCATTTAAATTTTCCCTTCCGTGGCCAATTTGATATTTTTGCCCATCATGTGACTAAAACTGAATTACTAGAAAATTTACCTTCTCTTTACTTGGGTATTATTTTACATAACCCTGGTTCTCAACCAGTGACAGTAAATATATTACAAGCCGCTAGTTATTTAAGTCAACCAGATGCCCCATTTCAGGAATTACCATCTTTAATTGCCAATGACTTGGGAACAGTGTTTGCAGGTCCAGGTAGTCGCGTTATGTCCGATATTTTGAGGGGTAGAAGACAAGATATTTTTCCCCCGCAAATTGTCATTCCCCCCGGTCAAAGCCAGATGTTATTAAATTTACCAATTCCTGTCCAAGGGTTAATACCGCCTTTAAATGGTCGTTCTACATATCTGCGATTACGAAGTAATGGTAATATTTACGTTGCTAGTTTGGCGATGTTTGCCCAGAAAAATACTGATGGTAGTGAACGTACGCCTAATTTAGCAGAATGGCAAAATTTATTAGATAATGCTGAATTATCCACTCCTAGAGATAAAATCCCCACTCCTATCACAGGAAATAATAAACCGGGAATTTACGGACGTGTAGCCGGAGTATCAAAGGGTTCTCAATGGCGGGCTTATGTGGTAGATCAACCTAAAAGTAAGTATTTAACTATTCCTCAACCTGGTACAGGGTTTTCCTACGGGTTGAGTACCTTGCATGGTGGAACTTTAGGCACAAATCAAATTCAAACTGCACCTATGTTAGTCCGTTATCCTGATACGGCCTATTATGCTCATGGTAATTATGGTGTTCAATATAGTCTGAAGTTGCCTTTATACAACAATACTGAAAATGAACAAACTGTAAATGTGGCAATTCAAACTCCACTCAAAGAGAATGAGTTAAGTAAATCAGGAATCCGCTTTCTTCAACCACCTGCGCGTCAAGTCTTTTTTAGAGGAACGGTGCGTTTACGTTATCAAGAACAGGGACAATGGAAAAATAAGTTTGTACATTTGGTTCAAAGGCGTGGTGAAATGGGACAACCATTAGTAGTATTGAATATTAAACCAAAAAATACCTCTTTAGTACAATTAGACTTTCTTTATCCACCAGATGCTTCTCCACCACAGGTTTTAACGGTGTCAACTCAAATTAGATAGGGTTTTCAGCTATTTTTGCGATAAATGCAAGATAATAATGCTATTACTGCAATAGTAACTTGAATTTGTTGTCAAAATCACAGATTATAAAAATGAAATTGTTTATTACTGCAATTGCCAACTACAAAACAACCATCAAGTAGTGGGTTTTGTCTTAACTTGAGTTCTTTCTTGGAAGCCTAAATATGAATACAAGCAGGATAGAATTAGCTAAAGAGACTTTAAAAACGCATAAAGAGAATATGCGAAAAACACTAGAACATCGCTTACAAGCAGCTAAAAACCAGAAAAATGAAAACCTATTGCGTCAGTTAGAAGCAGAAATGCGGGAGCATAGTGAACATTCTCAATCTTCTACTGTCAAAGGTGATTTTTTTGGTTTTATACGTAACACAATGACTACTAACCATGCAAAAATGGAAAGATAGTAAATTAGCTATCGTTCCTGCTGCATTATATAAATTAGGTCAACGCTGACATGAGTTGTAATGGGTAATTACTAATTACCCATTACCCATTACCCATTACCCAGCGATCAAAATTTCATCATCTACAGAAAAATCAACTTCTAATTTATCTTGTCCACTGATTAAATAATCATTTTCCCAAGAATCTTTTAAACCAGAAATTAAATCATATTTAGGTTGCCAATTTAATTCTATTTGTGCTTTATTTATTGATGCGAAGAAGTGCTGTACCCGCATAGGAAAGGATTTGCGTTTACCGAAATCAAACTTTTTAGGATCATAATGGACGATTTTAACATCATCGGCAGATTTACCAGCAGCCACAGCACAAGCACGAGCTAAACCGTCAAAGGTGACAAAGCGATCGCCTGAAATATTATAAATCTGCCCAATTGCTTTTTCGTTGCCAATTACTTGTATCATCGCTTGTGCTAAGTCTAATACATGGCCTAGCTGAGTCAAGTGCATACCATTACCAGGGATAGGAATGGGACGATTACGAGCAATTCTATCAAAAAACCAACTTTCCAAAGGATTATAATTTTGGGGACCGTAGATATAAGTAGGACGAATGGAAGTAAAGGGGATTCCTAATTGTTTGAGGTAAGCTTCCGTTTCATGTTTACCCTTGTGACGACTTTTAGGATCTACTGTATCACCTTCCAAATGGGGCATTTGGTCAGATTTGAGGTACACCCCTGCTGAACTCATGTAAACAAAGTGTTTTACCCGTCCTTGATAGATTTCTGCCAGGGGTTGGGTATCCGCGAGTTCTCTGCCATTATTGTCAAAAACGACATCAAAGGTTTCTTGTGCTAACTTTTCTTGAAGTTGATTTGGGTCCGTGCGGTCGCCTATAATTTGTCCTACTCCTGAAGGTGTGGGATGATTACCACGATTAAACAAAACCACCTCATGTCCGGCCTTTAGCAGTAATTGAGTCAAATACACACCAATGAACCGAGTTCCACCAATAACCAAAATTCGCATAACTTCCTAACTCCTAAATAACCAAAAGTGGTCTGCGTCACCCTGATCTTTGCTTATCTTTGAGGTTATCAGGTTGTAGTATCATTCTGGAACATCTTTTGCTAGAATTGTACCTCTCATGTAATCTGGAGATTTTCCCACTGCTGAAGAAATAAGACTTATAATATTCTTTTTGGTAACATCGTGAGTAAGTCCCAGGAAAAATCAGTAGTGTGGAATATCACCTGATAAAATTAGACTAATTACTTCCTACCCATTCAATTTAGCTGTGTTTTTAGAATATGCTTTGGTTCATGAGTGGTTAACCCCTCAAGCTACGGGTGGTTCAGAATTGGTAGTCCGGGAAATATTAAAGCATATTCATGCTGATTTGTATGCCCTGATTGATTTTGAATCCAATAATCCTGAAAGTTATTTGTACAAACGTCAAATTGGCACAACGTTTTTACAAAAATTTCCCCAAGCGCGTCAAGGTGTGCAAAAATACTTACCTTTACTGCCCTTGGCCATTGAACAATTGGATTTACGAGAATATGAAGTTATATTATCTTCATCTCATGCGGTAGCTAAAGGAGTATTAACCACGCCTAATCAATTGCATATCTGTTATTGCCATACCCCTATGCGTTATGCTTGGGATTTAACATTTGATTATCTCAAGCAAAGCAAATTAGGTCAAGGAGCTATAGGCTGGATAACACGCTACATTCTACATCATTTGCGGCAATGGGACGTAATTAGTGCCAACCGGGTTGATTATTTCATTGCTAACTCCCAACACACAGCTAGAAGGATTTGGCGTTGTTATCGTCGGGAAGCAACCGTTATCTATCCACCAGTGAATATTGACGAATGTTTATTTTCTCCAGAAAAAGAAGATTTTTACTTAATAGTCTCTCGATTAGTGAGTTATAAACAAGTTTCCTTGATTATTCAGGCTTTTAATTGCCTAAGAAAACCCTTGGTAGTTATTGGTACAGGTCCAGAAATGGACAAGCTGCGAGAAATAGCCCAACCACATATCCAAATTTTAGGATGGCAACCTGATCATATCGTCAAAAAATACATGGCACGTGCCAAGGCTTTTGTCTATGCAGCTTGCGAGGACTTTGGTATAGCCCTAGTTGAAGCCCAGGCTTGTGGAACTCCCGTAATTGCTTATGGCACCGGTGGTGCGCTAGAAACAGTTAGAGATATTCGCACTCATCCTGACACAGGAACTGGTATATTGTTCAAAATGCAAACAGTAGGAGCTTTAGTAGATGCCGTAGCCGAATTTGTAGATCATCAACATTTGTATAATTATGAGTATATACAAAAACACGCTAATCAATTTTCTCGCCAGGTTTTTGCAGAACGTTATCTGGGTTTTGTTAATGAATGTCGTGAAAAAAGAGTTTACCAAAAGTAAACACTAGCCTTTTTGTATTTGTTTTCTAGGAAGATAGCAAATTTTTCCCAAAAATCACTACCTTTTAGCCTTAAGATCGGGACTATGTGTGGTGTGGATTATAAAGGAGTATGATGACTGCCCAGAGTTCACTCCTCTCCGGCAAACGATACCCACGAAAAGATAACAGTACATCTATGGCTGTTTTATCAAAACGTGGTCAAAAAGTTAAACAGCTAAAGGTGAAATCCAGAGGTTTATCTTTTCAGGGTTTATACGGAGAGTTTTTAAAGCGACTGTTTGATATAGTTTTTTCACTATCAGTGTTGATTTTGTTTTCTCCCATCTACATAATATTGTCCTTGTTGATAGCCCTAAGCTCAAAAGGTCCAGTTTTTTATGTTCAACAACGAGTAGGCAAAAATTACCGAAGCTTTAATTGTATTAAATTTCGCACTATGGTTAATAATGCTGACGAAATGCTCGTCGAAATGATGGCCATATCACCCGAGCTGCGAGAGGAATTTGAAAGCAATTTTAAGCTGAAAACAGACCCGAGAATCACTAAAATTGGTCACTTTTTGCGAATTACCAGCTTAGATGAGTTTCCCCAATTTTGGAATGTTCTCAAAGGGGACATGAGCGTAGTTGGTCCACGTCCTTTAGTAGAGGAAGAATTACCGAAATATGGTGATTATATCGGTCATGTTTTAACAATTCGTCCCGGAATTACGGGTTTGTGGCAAGTATCTGGACGTAATGATATTCCTTATCCTCGACGGGTACAAATAGACCTCCACTATGTCAATTTTAGGAGCTTTTGGCTAGATTTGTGGATTATCCTGAAAACAGTTAATGTTGTGATTATGCCCAAAAATAAAGGGGCTTACTAAGTAATTACGCGTATTTGCTGTGGTGGGGCATGATATTGCCCCAAAAAACTATTTTTGATGATGAAATTATAAGTTTTATTTGTCCGCTACAATAGACAGGACTAAACAAATTTTAGTTACTGATTGCAATTAATACATAGAATCCAAGGATATTGACTAATGATTTGGCAAATATAGCTAGAGTATGCAAGGACTACACTACTTACAGTTTTTCAACTATCATTGACGATGACTATGACTGTATTGACTGCGCTTTGGGGATATTCCTCAAAGCATTGCAATATCTTGCCGAGTTAGGAACTTTGGTTTCTAGTAGGCTATGTCAGGGTATATCATTATATGTCCGGGCTTGAAGTATCTGAATTAATTACTTGTCAAAGTGTTCTTGATCAAGTATATTTATTCACGGTTAGCTTTTGATAGCAACTTACTTGTAAGTTTACTATTGAATGGGTTTTCTACTTAAATACTAGTTGGAATCAGATTTTTTGTCGTGATTCAACTAGAAACTATGAGGCATTATCATGACACAACCAAAACGGGCTTTAATTACTGGTATAACTGGACAAGATGGTTCTTATTTAACTGAGCTTTTGTTAGAAAAGGGTTATGAAGTCCACGGGATTATTCGCCGTACTTCTACTTTTAACACAGACCGCATTGATCATATGTACGAAGATCCCCATACCCAAGGGGTACGGTTATTTCTACATTATGGCGACTTGACAGACGGGACAACACTACGACGGATTTTAGAAGAAGTCAAACCTGTAGAAATTTATAACTTAGGAGCCCAATCTCACGTTAGAGTTAGTTTTGATTCGCCTGAATATACAGTGGACTCTGTAGGCATGGGTACATTACGCTTATTAGAAGCTATCCGTGATTACCAAAAACGTACCGGGATTGAATTACGTTTCTATCAAGCCGGTTCTTCCGAGATGTATGGTTTAGTGCAAGCAGTCCCCCAAAGTGAAACTACACCTTTTTATCCCCGCAGTCCCTACGCTTGTGCTAAAGTGTACGCCCATTGGCAAACAGTGAATTATCGTGAATCTTATAATTTGTTTGCTTGCAATGGCATTCTTTTTAATCATGAATCTCCCAGAAGAGGTGAAACATTTGTTACCCGTAAAATAACTAGAGCCGTAGCCCGTATTGTCGCAGGTAAACAAAAAAATATCTTTATGGGTAATTTGGACTCCAAGAGAGATTGGGGATATGCAAAAGATTACGTAAAAGCTATGTGGTTAATGCTGCAACAAGATCAGCCTGATGATTATGTCGTGGCTACGGGAGAAACCCATTCAGTGCGGGAATTTCTAGAGTTAGCGTTTGGTTATGTTAACCTAGATTGGCAGAATTACGTAGAGTTTGATCAACGTTATTTACGCCCAGCCGAAGTAGATCTATTAATTGGTGATCCGACTAAAGCACAGCAAAAATTAGGCTGGCAACCATCGGTAACATTTCCAGAACTTGTATCTCTCATGGTAGAAGCTGATTTACAAGCTGTGGGTTGTACTTCTCCCAATGGTAATGGCTTAAAATACCCTGAAGATATTGCTACTACCCGTCAAGCATTAGGATCTCTGCACTTTTAATTCGTATCAAGGATAATAAGATGACTACCTTAGAATTAGAAAATAAACGGATTCTTGTCACCGGTGGGGCGGGTTTTCTCGGTCGTCAAGTCATAGATCAACTTTGTGAAAATGGCGCCGATCGTGATAAAATTACCGTGACGCGATCGCACGATTGTGATCTGCGGGTTTGGGAAAATTGCCAACGAGCAGTAGACCAACAGGATATTATCATCCACTTAGCCGCCCATGTGGGAGGTATTGGTTTAAATCGAGAAAAACCCGGTGAGTTATTTTATGATAACTTGATCATGGGGACGCAGTTAATCCATGCGGCTTATCAACAAGGTACAGAAAAATTTGTTTGTGTAGGAACTATCTGCGCTTATCCTAAATTTACCCCTGTACCATTTAAGGAAGATGATATCTGGAATGGTTATCCAGAAGAAACTAACGCCCCCTATGGAATTGCCAAAAAAGCGCTGTTGGTACAATTACAATCTTACCGTCAGCAGTACGGATTTAATGGTATTTACCTCTTACCAGTAAACTTGTACGGACCTGAAGACAACTTCAACCCCAATAGTTCTCATGTGATTCCGGCTTTAATTCGCAAAGTACAAGAAGCCCAAACCAGGGGAGAAAAACAACTTCCTGTTTGGGGTGACGGTTCTCCCACTCGTGAATTTTTGTATTCTACAGATGCAGCACGGGGTATAGTCATGGGAACTCAGTTTTATAATGATGCTGAACCCGTAAATTTAGGAACTGGTTACGAGATATCCATTAAAGACCTAATTACCTTAATTTGCGAATTAATGGAGTATGACGGGGAAATTGTTTGGGAAACCGACAAACCCAATGGTCAACCCCGTCGTTGTTTGGATACGGAAAGAGCAAAACAGGCTTTTGGTTTTACTGCTGAGGTAGAATTTAGAACAGGTTTAAAGAATACCATTGATTGGTGGCGGAAAAACGCCGGCTAAAGTAGTTTCTCTCGTTTTCCCTCATTCCCAGTCGGAGACTGGGAATGCCTTCTAGAGTCTCCGACTCTAGTATACAAGAGAAGCTAGAGCCTTCTTAATTCATTCCCAGAGTCTCAGACTCTAGTATACAAGAGAAGCCAGAGCCTTCTTAATTCATTCCCATACTCTGTATGGGAATGAGAGAATCTAAAATCTAAAATCTAAAATCTAAAATCTAAAATCTAAAATCTAAAATCTAAAATCTAAAATCTAAAATCTAAAATTGTATCGGCTTTGCAAACAATTAATTCACAACTAACTAAAAAGGAATTGCGACGGGTTTTACTCCAAAAACGCCAGTCTATGACATTATTGGAATGGAGAGAAAAAAGCGATCGCCTCACCACCAACATCCAAAACTCAGTTATATTTAATCAAGCAAAGACAATTCTGGCTTTTTTCAGCTTTCGTCAAGAACCTGATATTAGCTCGCTATATACCAACACTAATAAACGTTGGGGGTTTCCCCGTTGTGTTGATAAATCTCTAGTTTGGCATTTTTGGCAACCTCATGATACCATTAAAACTGGTGCTTATGGAATCAAAGAACCTCACCATGAAGCAGCAATAATAGAGATTGCAGAAGTAGATTTAATTCTTGTTCCCTGTGTGGGTTGTGATGTCCAAGGATACCGCTTGGGTTATGGTGGGGGATATTATGACCGCTTGTTAAATTCTCCCGGTTGGGACAAGAAACCAACTATGGGAGTGGTTTTTGATTTTGCTTATGTCTCTCAATTACCGGTTGATAGTTGGGATAAACCTTTAGAAAGGGTGATTACAGAAAGAAGATATTAGCCATTGACGGAAATGATCATGATAAAATCTATAAACAGTTACATTTGCTTCTATTAATAAACCGGAATTATCTGATAAAAACCGAGGACAGGTTAGGAGAAAATACACCCCTTGGGGAATGTAGCGGGGAACAGGGAACTCTTAACTGGGAACAGTTTTAACTGTCTGGATATCCTCAATTTTCCAAATCCGACAAAGAAAAATGCACCTATTTTGAGACACCATTAGCCAAATCTATCTCCAGGGTCGAATGATAATTATCTATCAAAATGATAATTTGATACAGACTTCCTACTTAAAATAAGAGAATTTTCTCTTATTTTTTTCAAAATGAGAATTACTGGCAGTTATTAGATGAGGAGATTAAAATATAGTTAGCTAAAGTTGGTTTTTCTCTAGAGGAATAGAAATGATACAGGATAGTGATCGGAAAATTGTTTCAGAGTTTCGCTCTCGACTGGAAGCGATAATTCCCATTTTGGATTTACGGGTATTTGGTTCAAGAGCGCGAGGTGATGCTACAGAAGAATCAGATTTAGATGTGTTTATTAAAATTACTGAATTAGATAGATCACGTCGAGAAAAAATTAGTGATTTGGCATGGGAAATAGGTTTTAAATATGATCTAGTTATTTCCACCTTTGTAGTTACAGAAGCACAGGTAGAAAGGGGAGCTATGGGAGCTAGTCCCTTACTGTCTAAGGTGTTACAAGAGGGTATTGCTATATGATAAATCAGCAACTAAAGTTATTAATTGAGTACCGTTTATCTGAAAGTGAAGAAACTTTAAGAGAAGCAAAGATTTTACTCAATCAATCAGCTTTTCGTGGTACCATCAATCGCTCTTATTATGCAATGTTTTATGCGGCACTGGGTCTTTTAGCAACTAAAGGTTTAGGCAGTTCTAAACATAGTGGAATAGTTAGTTTTTTTGATCGTGAGTTTGTGAAGACGGGAATTTTTTCTAAGGATTTATCACGGAGTTTTCATCGGGCATTTGATGAACGACAAGCAAGTGATTATGGAGAAATGTTAGAAGCAGATATGGGGTCAGCAATGGCTCTATTTGAGAGAGCGCAGAATTTTGTGGATGAAATTACACAGTATTTAAAGTCTTGGATGGAGGTTAACTAACCTTCTGGTAAGCAGATTTTCTAGTCTACTAGCGATTGCCTCATTTTCTAGTTGGGAGCGATGTTTAAACAGAAGTAAATATACTCTTGAATATCATTCTGATTTTATACATTAAAATAACGAATTGTCTGATTATCAAAATATGCTTGCTTAGAATACCCTGATGTGATATTATCGCTACAAAATGGCCAAGCTGGTGAACTGCAAAGCTGAATTTTTGATGACAATCACCAGTTTCCAGCCCAGACAATTAAAGTGATCGACTTAGTAATTTTAAGTTAAGATTAATACTCCGCGCTGATTCCTACAACTGCTATGCTAAATCCCAATCTGGATGAAATCCAGTTGACAAAAGACGACTACGAACGCTATTCCCGCCACTTAATTTTACCAGAGGTGGGTCTGGAAGGGCAAAAACGCCTCAAAGCTGCCAGTGTATTATGTATCGGTACTGGTGGACTGGGTTCACCACTACTGTTATATCTTGCAGCAGCGGGTATTGGTAGAATTGGTATTGTTGATTTTGATGTGGTTGATACCTCTAACCTCCAACGTCAAGTTATTCACGGGACTTCTTGGGTCGGTAAACCCAAAATCGAATCAGCAAAAAACCGCATTCATGAAATTAACCCCCATTGTCAGGTTGATTTATATGAAACTCGTCTCAGTTCAGAAAATGCCCTCGATATTATTCGCCCTTACGATATCGTTGTAGATGGAACTGATAATTTCCCAACTCGCTATTTAGTCAATGACGCTTGTGTTTTATTAGATAAACCTAACGTTTACGGTTCTATTTTCCGTTTTGAAGGACAAGCAACCGTCTTTAACTATGAAGGTGGTCCCAACTATCGTGACTTATACCCCGAACCACCACCACCAGGAATGGTTCCTTCTTGTGCTGAGGGTGGTGTGCTGGGAATTTTACCAGGAATGATTGGCATTATCCAAGCCACGGAAACAGTGAAAATTATTCTGGGTAATGGTACTACCCTGAGTGGTAGACTGGTGCTTTACAACGCTTTGGATATGAAATTCCGGGAGTTGAAATTGCGTCCTAATCCTATCCGTCCAGTTATTAACAAGCTGATAGATTACGAACAATTTTGTGGTATTCCCCAAGCCAAAGCTGAAGAAGCGAAGCAGCAAATGGAAATTCAAGAAATGACGGTTAAGGAATTAAAGGCTTTATTAGATAGTGGTGCTAAGGACTTTGTACTACTAGATGTGCGTAATCCTAATGAGTATGAAATTGCTAAAATTCCTGGTTCTGTGTTAGTGCCTTTACCAGAAATTGAAAATGGTAATGGTGTGGCTAAGGTACGGGAGTTACTCAACGGACACCGCTTAATTGCTCATTGTAAAATGGGTGGTCGTTCGGCGAAAGCCTTGGCTATTCTCAAAGAAGCAGGAATGACTGGTACAAATGTCAAAGGTGGAATTAATGCTTGGAGTCAAGAAGTAGATACTTCTGTTCCTCAGTATTGATACTTCCGTGGGGGATTGTTGATATTTAGATATATTACCATAACCATCCTAAATTCGATGTGAATAATCAGATACCCGATTTTGAGAATTCGGGTATCTTACTCTTTTTTTGTCTCCAGATTACCATTCAAAAATTCTATGTCTCAGAATATTCATCTTTGTGTCTCTGAGGGAGACAAATTCATACTTTAATGTACGTATTCCGTATATTTAATTAATACAAAAAAATCTTTAAAAAATACCAAAATTGTACATTACTTATCATCTTTAAAAAAGAGTAAAATGTCTTTGCATAAACTTGATGGAAAATTTAGTTAAAGCAGTTTCCAGGTGAGAACATAGACTGTATCCATTATCCGAGTCGTAGCATCATCAAATTCAGACACCACATATACTTTCAACCCCGTTGCTACAAGTGACAGGAAATTGAGAGTAGACTCCCTCGCAAAAACACCAGTTAACTAGCATCTATCGCCACAGCCAATTGCCAAAACAATAATATACTGCATTATGGATACGCTTTCCACGACCAATTCCAAGATTTTGATTGTAGATGACGATTCCAGTGTCCGCAACCTCATCCAGCGTTTTTTGAGTCGCAACTATCAAATAGAATCAGCAGCGGATGGTAAAGCTGCTCTTGTCTTATTTGAGCAATTAAATCCTGCTTTAGTGATTTTAGACTGGAATTTACCAGATGCAAATGGCTATAAACTTTGTCAAGAAATGCAAAGCCGTACTAATGTTTTAGTCATGATGCTCACCAGTCGCAATGATGAAGCTGATAAAATTAAAGTTCTGGCCGCTGGTGCAGATGATTTTTTGACCAAACCATTTAGTCTAGCAGAGGTAGAAGTCAGGGTAGAAGCCCTATTAAGACGAGTCCGCTATATCCAGCCAAGTCCGTCACAACGTCTGACTTTTAACCAGTTAGCTATTAACTCGGAAGCGCGAGAGGTAACACTTAATAACAAACCTTTGGCTTTAACTGCTTTAGAGTTTAACATCTTACATTTTCTCGCTACCCATCCGGGACAAGCATGGAGTCGTAGCCAACTGATCCAAAAGATTTGGGGTTGTGATTATGTGGGAGATGGCCGCGTTGTGGATGTGCATATTGGTCAACTACGCAAGAAAATGGAAGCTGATTCTAGTATGCCGGAGTTTATTAAAACAGTGCGGGGTTATGGTTATAAATTTGACCCCCCTGAAAATAGAAAGGCTTAAACTCTGGAAAATATAATTGTAATTGTTGCGATCGCTTAACAACTTGCTTAAATATTACCGAGGCTTGATTGAGATGCTTGATATCATTTATGCGTAGACATTGAAGCTAAAGCCAGGGATTTGTGTCTACTCAAGCCTCAGATCAAAGCTTTATTTTTTCCCTAGCTATAGCTATTTCTTCCCAATCACTATCTAATAATAAAATGCTCAAAAGTGACTTTAATAAATCCCGATTAGATATAAATTTTTCAACATTATATAATTTATCTTGTTTTAAAATTTCTTCCAGTGCTGATAAAGCTACAGGTTGGGGTAATTGTAGTCTTTGAATCAAGCATTTTTGTGCTACTTCTAAGGCTGTTTTTTCCCCTATACCCAAATTCCATTCTTTTAGGAGTAACCGCAGTTCCCGGTTGAGTGATACGCGCAACTGTGTCATTCTTCCAAACATTCCCGGATTTTGCAATAAAGCGGGAATTGCTAAACCCCAATCTAATCCTGCTGTCACGTCGCAGTCGGTTTCATCTTCAATTTGAATTGCTTCTTGAAGGGATGTTGGGTTAAAAAGTAAATTAATAGCTGCTGCTACATTTTGGTTATTATTCATAATTACTCCCTGCATCATTATTGAATTTGTACCTGCACTAATACACCTTGTCTGAATTTTCCTACAAGTTAAGTTTATCGCTGAACGAGGCGATCGCACCAAAATCGATTTACCCAGGATGCTTTAAAAATACTCAATAACCTTTAATAAATTATGATTCATCAAAAACTACCTACTAATTGGCAAAAACGGGAAAAATTACGTGATAAAGGTCAATTCTGGACACCAGAATGGGTAACAAAAGCGATGGTTTCCTATATAGCAAAAGACACAAATTTAGTGTTTGATCCTGCTGCTGGAAAAGGAGCTTTTTTCAATGCTTTATTACAAATAAATCCCTCTATTAATTATTATGGTATTGATATAGATGAATATGTTTTATTAGATGAAATTTATCAAAAAAATAATTGTTTTGTAGAAATACGTGATTTTATTAAAAATCCTCCACAGCAGAAGTTTAACGCAATTATAGCTAATCCACCTTACATCAGACATCACCGAATTGATGAAAAGATGAAACAATTTCTCAAAGAGCTTTTTATAAAAATTACAGGTTTTGCCATTGATGGTAGAGCAGGTTATCATATTTACTTTTTTGTCCAGGCATTAAATTTACTTGATAAAAATGGTAGATTAGCTTTGATCATGCCGGCCGATACTTGTGAAGGAATTTTTGCTCAAAAACTTTGGCAATGGATTACTAAAAATTATTGTCTTGAATGTGTTGTGACATTTGATGAAAATGCCACACCTTTTCCAAAGGTTGATACCAATGCGATTATTTTTTTGATCAAGAAATCTGAACCTGTGCAGACGATTAAATGGATCAAGGCAAATCAAGCTAATGAGGAACTTTTTCATTTTGTTAAATCAGACTTTCAAGAAATTAATTATACAACTCTGGAAATTAATAATCGAGATTTAAAAGAAGCATTAACAACCGGTTTATCAAGACCTGAGCATAATAATTCTAATTGTAAATATCACCTTAATGACTTTGCAAAAGTGATCCGTGGTATTGCCACAGGAGCGAATGATTTCTTTTTTTTAACAACACAGCAAGTAGAAGAACTGGCAATTCCTCAAGAATTTCTTAAACTCGCAATTGGAAGAACAAAAGATGTAACCGGGGATAAATTAACTATTGAAGATATCAAAAAATTACAAGAAAATAATCGGCCAACAATTTTACTTTCAATAAACAGTAATGAGAATATCCCCGAATCAGTTGCTAACTATCTCCAAGAAGGTGAAAAATTAGGTCTTCCTAACCGTCCGCTGATTAAACAACGTAAATTGTGGTATAAAACAGAATATAGACAAGTGCCACCGATATTATTTGCTTATCTTGGTAGACGCAATTCGAGGTTTATTAAAAATGAGGCTGGTGTTGTACCATTAACAAGTTTTTTGTGCATTTATCCTATTTATGACGATGAAATATATATCGTTAATCTTTGGCAAGCATTAAATGATCCTGAGACAATTCAAAATCTTAGACTGGTAGGTAAAAGTTATGGTTCTGGAGCTATCAAAGTTGAGCCTCGTAATCTTGATAAAGTTCCCATTCCAGAACATATAGTAGATAAATATAATTTAAAACGGCAAAAATATAAAACTAAAACTCAGCAACTTGAACTTTTTTAGTAAACAGTAAATAATGTATAATTAAAGAAATTAAATTTTGTATGAATTGAAGTTATATAGGGTGCTTTAGACTGGATAAGTAAGTTAGTGTGAAAAAACCAAAATTCTCAAATTCAACATGGAAGAACTACTAGAAATTAGACAACTCCTAAAACAAGGAAAAATCAATGAAGCTTTACTGTTAGTAGATGAATTAGAAGAAATGAGTCTAAGTGATAAAATCAATAAAATTGATAGTTATGGCGTAATTCTACTGATTCATTTAATCAAACAAAAAGCTGAAAAACGTTCTACCCGCTCTTGGGAACTTTCTATAGAAAATGCAGTGCGAGAAATCAATAAAATTAACAAGCGCCGCAAATCTGGAGGTTCTTACTTAAATCAAACAGAATTAATGGAAATTCTCCAACAAGGATATCAAGTAGCACTAAAAAGAGCGGCGCTAGAAGCTTTTGAAGGACGTTATGAAACGGAAGAATTAGCAACTATGGTTAATGAACAAGAAATTTTATCTCTGTCGCTGGCATTGATTCAAAAGTAGAGACGCGACCCGGATAGGATTCTCGTCTCTACACCTTTTAGGCTAGTACCTCTAGGCTACTACCTCCCCTTTCACTTCTTGCTGTAATGCAGCATACAGTCTATTCAGTGCATTTACGTAAGCTTGAGCCGAAGCCACAATAATATCTGTATTAGCCGCATGACCTGAAAATACACGGGATTCATGGCGTAAGCGAATTGTTACTTCTCCTAAAGCATCAATTCCTCCGGTAACGGATTGTACAGAAAACTCAATCAATTCATTTGGGACATTCACCACCCGATTGATAGCTTTATATACCGCATCTACCGGACCTGTACCAATGGCAGCGTCGGTTAATTCTTCCCCGTCGGGAGTGCGGAGTGTCACGGTAGCGGTAGGTTGAGCCTTACTACCACAGGAAACCTGTACCAATTCTACTTTAAATAAATCTGGGGCTTGTTGGATTTCGTCATTAACAATAGCTTCCAAATCCCAATCAGAGATTTCTTTCTTTTTGTCCGCTACTTCTTTAAATCTCACAAAGGCTTTATTCAGGTCATTTTCTGATAGTTCAAAGCCCAATTCTTTCAAGCGAGTCCGAAAAGCATTTCTCCCAGAATGTTTACCCAATACTATTTGATTATCAGATAAACCAATTAATTGGGCATCCATGATCTCATAAGTGAGTTTATTTTTCAATACCCCATCTTGATGAATTCCAGATTCATGGGCAAAAGCATTTGCACCCACAATGGCTTTATTTGGTTGTACCAACATTCCCGTTAAATTGGAAACCAAACGCGAGGTTTTATAGATTTGTTTGGTGTCAATATTGGTGAGCGGTGCTTCTGAATTTTCAGCCCGTCCCAAAAAGGGATTAAAATATTGTCTACGCACGTGCAAAGCCATTACCAACTCTTCTAAAGCCGCATTTCCGGCTCTTTCCCCAATGCCATTAATGGTACATTCTAATTGTCGAGCGCCGTTTTTCACCGCTTCTAAAAAGTTAGCAACTGCTAAACCTAAATCATTATGGCCGTGAACAGAAATAATGGCTTTGTCAATGTTGGGGACATTTTCGGTAATGCCTTTAATGATTGCCCCAAATTCGCTGGGAGTGGTATAACCTACCGTATCAGGAATATTAACAGTTGTGGCCCCGGCCGCGATCGCTCTTTCCAAGACTTGATACAAAAATTCTGGATCAGATCGTCCCGCATCTTCTGGAGAAAATTCTACATCATCGGTGAAGCTTTTGGCATAGGCTACCATTTCTTCCGCGATCGCAATTACTTCCGGTCTAGTCTTTTTTAACTTATATTGCAAGTGAATATCAGAAGTAGCGATAAAAGTATGAATTCTCCCTTTAGCAGCTGGTTTTATAGCTGCTGCTGCGGATTTAATATCATCATGTCTAGCTCTGGCTAAACTACAAATTACTGGACCATCTTCCGTTCCTACAGTTTGAGCAATTTTGCTAACCGCTTCAAAATCTCCAGGACTAGCAAAAGCAAATCCTGCTTCAATAATATCTACTCCTAAACGTGCTAATTGTTTAGCAATAACTAGCTTTTCATCTATATTGAGAGTTGCTCCTGGACACTGTTCCCCGTCGCGCAATGTGGTGTCAAAGATGATAATTCTATCGGTTTGTCTGCTCATTAGCTTCACCTCTTTTGATTTTGATCATGGGCTGAATCAAAAAAAATAATGGAATTAGAATCAATATTTTGATTTGTTATTTGTTAATTCTACGGAATTTATGATCATTTATTGACTGCTAATTCCTATATTCTTTCTTGATAAAATAGCTTGAACTATGAACTTTAGTTTTTAATTTTGAGATTTGTAAATAAATACTAAGGTAATTAACCGTCAGTTTTTTCTATTCTGTCTCTAATATCATTCAAGTCTATATATCTATCAGTAGCATTACGTAGCTCTCTAGCAATCATCCCTTCCGTTGATACTACTGTAATATGTGTATTCTTGGAGCGTAATAACTCGATAGCCCTTTCAAAATCACCATCTCCGCTGAATAATACAACTCTGTCATATTGATCTACCGTATTAAACATATCAACGACAATTTCAATATCTAAATTGGCTTTTTGGGAGTAACGACCGGAAGCATCATCATAATACTCCTTGAGGATTTTCGTGCGGACTGTATAACCTAAACTGATGAGTGCATCTCGAAAACCGCGTTGATCCTGGGGGTCTTTTAATCCAGTATACCAGAAAGCATTGATCAATGTTGTGTCAGACTGTTCATACTTGAAATATTCTAAAACACGCCGGGGGTCAAAAAACCAACCATTTTTCTGTTGAGCATAGAACATATTGTTTCCGTCTACAAAAATAGACAGACGATTCATTGGAGAACCCATAAAAATTTACACCTAATAATAGATAAGAATGTTAGAGGTAAGAATAGATTATAGCAATTATCAAGTCGTAATTTTGCTAAGATATCTAATGCACATAATTATATATAGCTATGATCTTACCACTTTAGAAGCCAAAACTTGGCTAAAATATCCCAGATCAGATCCCAATTATTTAACTTGTTCCACCTCCGGTACTGATTAAAATTTTCTCAAAAGCAGAAGATGTTTGAGAAGTCACAAAGTATACTACCCCTCTTGTAAATCTCTTTCCCGCAGGAGGAGAGACTGTGACTCTTACTCCCCCAGTAACAAAAGTTTTTCCTTTTGTCTCTTCTCGTAGCAGGTAGGGAAGGGATGGGGGTTGGTTTACTGAGGCTTTAATATTACCAAAAATACTTTTAAAACATCCTCTGATCAAAATTTACCAATAAAATTGACCTAGTAACAGCATTCCGAACTAGATAATATTCAATTTTACTACTAAAGGGGTATGATAACTAATTTGGGGTAGAGAATAGACTGATATTCATCAATATATTTTTTCATCAATTGTAGGCATGATTTGAGAGTATTATCAATACTTCACTTTGCTTTGGAAGTTTGATCAAATATCAACTTACAAATTATATATGTGTAAAGTTACCTTAGCACCACTTTATAAAAATTTCGCTCCACATCAAGGAATATTTACATAACTAACCCAGTATCAGGATATTTTCCCCTCCTCCTCAGTATCCATTGGTACGGTAAATTGTCCATTGGGGGTATATCCGTTATCAGTGTAACCTGTTATTTTTACACAAGTAACTAGCTTTTGCCAAGTAATTAGCGACATTTTTGCCGAAAGATACAAACAAATGTCCAAATTTTTGCCAAGATAGAAATATTATTTTATAGAAAATAACTTGGCAAAAATCAGCATGAGTGAAAAAACCATAGAAAATTACGGGAAAAGTTTTCTCGTTCTAATTTTGCCGATATCATTTGTGATTGTTTTACTGGTCAATACCTGGAAAGTTTTACTCGTAATCTTATTGCTGTTAATGGTTTTGACTATTTGGCAGCAATATACATGGGAAAAGTGGTGTAATCAAGTTAACCCAATTTTCTACGAGTTAATTCAGGAAAACCAGGGAAAAATTACACCCATGGATTTGGCAATTAAGGCTAATTTTTCTGGAGAGACGGGAAAACGTTATTTAGATGCTAAGGCCAAGGAATTTGGCGCTAGTGTACTCGAATCGGAAAATGAGGGACAATCCTACTATTTTATCACTGCCAGTATTCTCGGCGATATTCTTGATAGTAGTGAATATTCGGAAGATATTCCCAGACAACCAGTTACTAAAGTTGCCCGTTCGTTTTTAGCTCCACCGACTTCAATACCCCAGGAAGAGAAATCTGAATTTGAATCTTTACCCGAACCAACCCCGGAGGAAATCAAAAAACCCTTAGAAAAACAGTTAGTTTTTGGTTCACTGATTCAATCTGAATTAGCTAAAAGGCTCAATGTCTATTCCAGTACAGTTTACAAGCGACGCAACGACCCAGATTTCCCTGAGTGGAGTCGTAGCCGTGATCCTGATGGTATTGCTTGGTCCTATTCTCGTAAATCTAAGGATTTTTTCCCCATAAAAGAATAGGGTTCTGGAGTTAGGGGTCGGGAGGAGTAAACTACCATACAATCCAAAATCTAAAATCCAAAATCCAAAATCCAAAATCCAAAATCCAATCAGCTATTACCCACCCCTATCGCTTGACTGATAGATGTCAAGCCCTTTTCTTCCAGTTTAGTTAATAACCCAGCGAGGATACGACGTACCATCATTGGACCCTCATAAATCCAGCCTGTATAAGTTTGAATCAGACAAGCTCCCGCTGTGATTTTTTCCCAAGCATCCTCAGCGCTAAATATACCACCTACACCAATGATTGGCATCTGTCCTTGGGTTTGTTCGTAAATAAAACGAATTACCTCTGTAGAACGATCTCTCACTGGTTTTCCGCTAATTCCTCCCCCCTCCTCTTGGGGGGATTTACCAGTTTTTTCAATGATTTGGGTTTTCAGTCCTTCCCGACTAATAGTGGTGTTGGTAGCGATTAAACCAGCGATTTGGTAAGTTTTAGCTAGACTAATAATATCAGCTATGGCCTCCCATTCTAAATCGGGGGCTATTTTCACAAAGATGGGTTTATTTGCCCTATTTTCTCGTTGCAATACATCTATGATTTGACTGAGCATAGCAGCATCCTGGAGCGATCGCAATCCCGGAGTATTAGGAGAAGAAACATTAACTACAAAATAATCACCCAAATCCTTGAGTAATCGAAAACTCTCTAGGTAATCCTGGGCTGCTAATTCCAAAGCTGTGATCTTGGATTTACCTAAATTTATACCTATAGGTATAGGTATTGGATAATTCAAGTTTTCTTTCCCCTCCTTGAGTCTTGCGGCCATAGCGACAGCACCGGCATTATTAAAACCCATCCGGTTAAGTGCTGCTTGATCTAAAGGTAAACGAAATAACCGAGGGGGGGGATTTCCCGGTTGGGGGTGATAAGTAACAGTACCCAATTCAGCAAAACCAAACCCAAAATTATGCCACAAACTAGCGCCAACACCGTCTTTGTCAAATCCAGCAGCCAAACCCAAAGGATTAGGAAATTTCATTCCCAGTATAGTTTGTTCTAGTCGTGGGTGTTGGAGCGATAAAGATTGGTAAAGGAGATGATTTAAACAATTATTAGCCGGATAATAGCTGGTTTTTGCCAGCCAATTGAGACTACTAATAGTTTGTTTGTGTAACCACTCTGGGTCTGTTTTCACCAGAGTAAATAAAAAATGACCAACTAATGCTTTATAAATATCCAATTTAGGTTACTAGTCAGTTAAATTAGGGAATTACAGAAAATAATATACTACTTGTAGGGTGCGTTAGGCAAAGCCGTAACGCACATTAAAACATTAAATGTTCACCTGATGTCTATTAACTAAACCGTGACAAAATTAGCTAATGCCAAAGTCCCCGTTAAGCCCGTCACCTCTATAATAGCATCAGTAGCAGCACTAAATCCTGCCGTTCCATCATTAATAGCGACAAAACTACGGATACTAGCACCAGTACCAAAGGTAAATTGAGCAGCGGAGTTAGCTACAAAAGCAGTATTGGTTAACTTAGCTGCAATTCCGGTTGTATTCAGTGTTGCCACAGATCCCACATCAGAAAATACACTGCGGGCAGTGGAAACAAGGAATAAATCATTATTGGCAGTAGCATTGAAGTCTGTAATCACATCAAAACTACTGAAGACAGAATCAGCTAAATTACGGTAATCAAAACGGTCTATTCCCAGTCCTCCGGTTAGAGTATCTTTTCCTGTACCGCCAGTTATGGTGTTATTACCAGTATTACCAGTAATGACGTTATTACCTGCATTACCAGTACCATTAATTGCGGTTGTTCCCGTTAAAGTCAGGTTTTCGATGTTTGTCAAAGTGGCAATACTCCAGGTGATACTAGATTGAATTGTATCTGTACCTGCGTTGGCATCTTCTTGAATGGAATCACTGTCTACGATGTAAGTATCATTACCTGCACCACCAATCAAGGTATCTGCACCTAATCCACCATCTAATGTATCGTTACCACCGTATCCATACAGGAAGTTACTACCACTGTTACCAGTAATAACGTTATTCAATTCGTTGCCATACCCACTTATACCATTCGTACCAGTAAAAGTGAGGTTTTCTAGGTTAGCTCCTAATGTGTAACTAACAAAAGGGCTTGCACCAGAAGAATACTGGACAGTATCAGTTCCTTCATTGGCATTTTCAGTAATAAATGAAGGAAAAGAATTACCACTTACAATGTAAGTATCGTCACCCGCGCCTCCAAGAAAGGTATCAAAACCTCCTGCACCACCATTAAGGATATTATTGCCGCTGTTGCCCCGGATAGTGTTACTGTTAATGTTGCCAGTACCGTTAATATTCCCAGTTCCGGTCAAGGTCAGGTTTTCTACACCTGCGGGTAGGGTAGTAGTAGCACTAGATTGTAAAGTGTCACTAATAGTTACTATGCCTGTATTTTGCCCCGGTATAAACAAAGCACCCGTAGGATTGGAAAGTGTGACGCTAAAGGTTTCATCAAATTCTGAAAAGTTATCATCCAAAATGGGGACGTTAATAGTCTTTGTGGTTTCCCCAGCGTTAAAAGTCAGTGTACCTGTAGTGGTAGTGTAGTCATTACCCGGAGAAGCAGTGTAGCCTCCTGGATAGGAGGAGCTGGTGGCATATCGGACAGTTACAGTAGTTGTACTGGCCGCAGAAAGGGTGACGGTTAAAACCGCATTTTGTGGGGAGGTTTGCCCTTCTATTACTGTGACACTATTGATACTTAGACCAGGCTTTGTGGAAGGTTGGGTAATGTATAAGTCATTGTCTCGTATTGACAGAACACTATTGCCAACAATGGTTAAGTTACTTGAGTTATAGTTAAAATAACCACCACCAGTGGTAATTTGGGTGGTTGTTGTGCCATCGTAAAGAAAGATATCACGATTACTGCTAGTATTACTATTACTAGTGCCTACCCATGCCACCTTGTTATTGGCAACAGTGAAATTGCTGTCAGAATAAAGAGAATCGTAATAAAAAGGGTAGGAATTACTTAGTGTTACCGTTGAAGTTCCATTGTAGAGTTTCAATGTGTAACTAGGATAACTATTACTATTTGTTGTTTTATCTACCCAAACAACCCAATTACCGTCAATTTTAAAGTTTCCTTGTGACGACAACTGATTAAAGTCTTCTTGTGACGACAACTGACTGGCTAGTTGGGTTGTGGTGTTAGTAGTACCATTGTAAAGCTGAAGAGAATAATTTGTGCCATTATATTTAGAGTAGACAACCTTATCCCCAGAAACTAGTGGATTATAAACCTCAATGTTATTGGTAATTCGGGTAGTGGTTGTGCCATTGTAGAAAAACAAGTTTTCTGCCGTACCATTCCAGTTAAACCAGGCCACCTTATTATCAGAAATAACAGGACTATAATCGTCGGTGGTGTTGTTTGTCAGTTGAGTTGTAGTAGTTCCGTTGTTCAGATAAATTTCGTAGTCATTACCATCCCAACCAACCCAGACAGCATTACTACCTGATAGTTTTAAATCCCTTTCGTCTGTGTCGTTATTGGTAAGTTGAGTTGTGGTTGTGCCATTATTGCGGAATATTTCCACATCCGTGCCATCATTAGCATACCAGAGGACATTATTACCAGCAATCTGAGGTGCGTAGTCGTTAATTGTGTTATTGGTCAGTTTGGTTGTTGTGCCACCACTGTAACGATAAATTTCGTAGTCATTACCATCTTTTTTGGCATAAACAACTGTATTACCAGAAATGCTGATATTACTTAGAGTAGTTGAAGGGTTTGCATCTGAATCTGAAATTAGACTACCTAAAGGTAGAACATCGAAACCTGAATAAACACTATTGGCAATTGGTAATGTTGTTGTGCCGTTGTAGAGGTTAAGAACAGAATTTGCTCCCTTGCGAGCTACCCAAACGTAATTACTACCGGAAGATTTAACAGAAGCACCTCCCAAAGAAGCACTTCCCAAACTAGCTAACTTAACTGTCTCATAGACGGTAATCCCCGCTTCTTCAATGGCAATATTTTGGCCATTTAGGGTAATAGTCCGATGATCATTTTCATTTTGGATACGATTTATTTCCGTAGCACTTACAGATACACCACGCACTAAAGCAGAAAAATATTCACCTTCATCTCCTCTGGTGTCTGTGAGGTTGATTTGAGCGTCTAAATAATGCCCAATTTCTTCTAAAAGAATAGCCTGAATTTGATTTACAGTGGCAGTATTGAGAAAACTATCAGATAGATAAATCTTATTCTGAGTTGCAGCATAGCCTCCTCTTGCGTTCCCTAGCACTGTACCACTAACGACTTGAATATTTGGTAAAGCACTGAAATTTTTTGATTTCCACTGAGCAAGAATAGACTCTGCTTGTAAGCGATTGTAACTAGACCCGAAAGCTGTCCCTAATATTGTCCAGAAATTCTGAGAACAAGCATATTCAAATAAGGTATCATAAACGCCAGGAATGGCTGGATTCAGAAGATTATTGATGTAATTCTGATTTTGAGTCATTTTTTTCGCCTTTTAAGTTAAAAAACAGTAAAATTGTCAGATTTTAAGACTTAAACACTGTCGAGGCTGAAATCCCTAGTTTATTGTGTCTGAGCTTGTTGAAGTGCAGACCACAAAAAAGCTTTCCCCAAATGGGCTTAGACTGAAACGACTTTATTATATAACATATAAACAGTAAACAGTTTATACAAGATCAAAAAAGCTATAACTATACTGTCAGAATTAGGATATTTATGATTCAAGGATGAAAACAGGGATTTTATCACCAATTACCAATTACCAATTACCTTGATTATTATGGGTCGTGTTCGTTCTAAATCCGATTTACCGGAAAAAGTCTGTGTAGTCTGTCAACGTCCTTTTACTTGGCGGAAAAAATGGCAAGATTGTTGGGATGAAGTAAAATATTGTTCGGAACGTTGTCGTCGTCGTCGTTCTCACGCTCAAAATGAGACTTAGGGAACATTGACCACGACTGACGCAACTGGGATAATAAAATGAAATCGTAGTTACAGTAAGTAGCTTTGAGTGAGGTACACTTTGTGCGGGCAAGATGCCCGCACCACAAGAGTTTTATTATTAATATCTGTACTTTGTGAATATCGGAAACTGCTGTAAGACTTTAGTCTTATCTGCCAAACACTATGGTAAGACTGATCAGGGCTTTAGCCCTGACTACAAACAAATTATATTTATAAATATTTTATTTGATTTTATTTGATTTTATTTGATTTTATTTGATTTTATCTATAATTTTTTGTGACACTTGCATCAGTCCTATTGACAATGGTTAATTGACAATTAATATTTAACATAATAACGAACAAATAAGAAGATAACATGACATTACAAGTACAACCTAAATTAATTATTCATGGTGGCGCTGGTAGTTCCCTGCAAGGTAAGGGGGGATTGATAGCGGTTCGTAATTCTCTATCTAAAATCGTTGCGGATGTTTATGATCTTTTACTAAATGGTGCAAATGCAACCGAGGCTGTAGTTCGGGGTTGTCAAATGTTAGAAGATGAACCACGCTTTAATGCTGGTACTGGTTCTGTACTGCAATCTGATGGACAAATTCGCATGAGTGCTTCTATCATGGATGGGACTACTGGCCGTTTTAGTGGTGTAATTAATGTGTCACGGGTAAAAAACCCCATTGAAATGGCACTATTTTTACAAAATTCCGATGACCGGGTTTTGTCTGATTATGGTGCGGCCGAGTTAGCGCGGGAGTTACAAATGCCTAGTTACAATGGTTTAACCGATTTGCGGTTGCAAGAATGGACTCTAGAACGTCAAGGTAATTTTCAAAGAACTATGGCTGGTGTGGTAGCAGAACCAGAGATGGCATTAAGTAGTAATGCGGGGAGGGGAACTATTGGTGTTGTGGCTTTAGATGGTGATGGTAAATTAGCTGCTGGTACTTCTACAGGTGGTAAAGGCTTTGAAAGAATTGGCCGCGTTAGTGATTCAGCGATGCCAGCGGGTAATTATGCAAATTTTCATGCAGGTGTTAGTTGTACAGGTATTGGTGAAGATATTATTGATGAGTGTTTAGCCGCTAAGGTTGTGGTGAGGGTAACAGATGGAATGTCCCTACAGGATGCAATGCAGAAATCATTTACAGAAGCGCGGCAAAATAACAGGGATTTTGGAGCGATCGCTCTAGATGCCACTGGCATGATATCCTATGGTAAAACCTGTGAGGTATTACTGGCTGCTTACCATAATGGAGAAAACATTGGTGATACTTTAGAATGGAATGATCAAGAATTAATTGGTCATGGGTAATGGGTAATGGGTAATTAGTAATGGGTAATGGGTAATGGGTAATGGGTAAAAAATGAGTATTCCCTTAACACAATCTGATCATGATCTTCGCACAGCATTAAAAGCAATTTGGGGATATGACGATTTTCGTCCTCCCCAAAAGGAAATTATTAACTGTTTAATATCACAAAAAGATGCTTTAATTATTATGCCCACAGGTGGGGGAAAATCTATTTGTTTTCAACTTCCCGCACTACTAAACACAGGATTAACTTTAGTCATTTCTCCTTTGGTGGCGCTCATGGAAAACCAAGTTGAGGAATTACGTCAAAAACAGCAAAAAGCAGGACTTTTACACAGTGAATTACCCGCATTACAACGACAAAAAACTTTGCAAGCTTTGGAAAACAAGGAATTAAGATTATTATATTTATCTCCTGAAACCTTACTGAGTCCAATAGTTTGGCAAAAGTTGTCTAATCCTCAACTACAAATTAATGGTTTAATACTAGATGAAGCCCATTGTTTAGTCCAATGGGGTGATAGTTTTCGTCCAGCTTACCGACGGTTAGGAACTGTGCGGGAAGCTTTACTAAAATCAAAACCACCAGGAACAAAAATTAGTCTAGCAGCTTTTACCGCCACTGCTGATCCTTTAGCTGAAAAGATTATTTCTCAAGTTTTAAAATTAGACAAACCTGATATTTTTAAGATTAATCCCTACCGAGAAAATTTAAACCCTATTGTCCGAATTGCGTGGACTCCTAGAGGAAGAAAACAACAATTATTAAAGTTTATACAAAAACGACCAAATCAAGTTGGTTTAATTTATGTAAGAACTCGAAAAGATAGCGAATATCTCAGCCAATGGTTAATAGAAAGGGGTTATCATACTGCTAGTTATCATGCAGGATTAAGCCCTACAGAGCGCCGGAATATTGAAGCCAATTGGTTAAGTGGAAAAATCCTGTTTGTGGTCTCTACTTGTGCTTTTGGTATGGGGATAAATAAATCTGATGTGCGTTGGGTGGTTCATTTTCATGCACCATATTTATTATCCGAATATGTACAAGAAATAGGAAGAGCGGGAAGAGACGGGAAACCTGCTGATGTTTTAACCTTGGTCAGTGAACCGACAGGATTTTTAGATGATGGGGATAAACAAAGACAAAAATTTTTTGAACAACAACTACAATTACAACAACAAAGAGCGCGAAAATTAGTCAAGAAATTACCACCCCAAGGGGAAATAAATAGTGTAATTAAAGAATTTCCCAATAGTGCGGTGGCTCTTTCTCTTCTCCATAGTAACGGACAATTGGAATGGCTTGATCCTTTTCATTATTCTATTTCTTCTCAGTCAAGAAAGCCAGCACAAACCCAATTACAAACTGGTAAACTGAGTGAATATCTCACTACTAAACAGTGTCGTTGGCGGTTTTTATTAAATGCTTTTGGCTTTGAAACACCAACTGTTAATTGGCGTTGTGGACATTGTGATAATTGTAGAAATTAATTATCATTTGTTAATGATCATTTTTAATTCTTAATTGATTGTTCTTGGCTACAATATTTATTCAACTCAACAGCTAAAGTATCTGATTGTTTACCAGCGGTTTTGGCTGCGGTTGTCAGTGCGGAATCAATTTCTCTTCTAGCTTTTTGAATTGTGATTTTACCATCTGAAGATGCTTCTGCTGTTTTAGTATCACCAAGAGCCTTAGCAGCTTTACCTATGGCCTGACTGAGATGATCAAAGACTTTGATAAAACCGCTTTCAAATTCTTTTAATTTAGGATCTTTTAAGTTTAATTTCTGAAGTTCCTGAGTGACATTTTTCAAGTCTTTAGATAACTTTAAACTAGTTGATACTTGCTGACCTTTTTTCGTATCAATCAGTGATGTACCCTGATTAACGGCTTTAATTAGTCGCTGACATTGGGAGGTTTTACTGTCACTACAACTAGTAATTAATAAAGCAATGCTCAGAGTAACAGGAGCAATAACTGGATAACGAGAAAACAACATTTAAGAATTTAAGAATTTAAGAACTTAAAAATTTAAAATTCAAGAGAGTGGGAAACGGGGACTTAAACCCCAAAATTTAGGAAAATAGGAAGCAGAGCATAGATTAGAGATATCACAGCAGTTTTTATCTATTTAAACCGCAGATTACCTTCTTCCTTCGCGCCTTTCCTACTTCGCGCCTCTGCGCGAAACAAAAACCGTGGTTCATTGGCCAGCAAAATCACTGTTAGCCCCAGTTTACCAATCTACTGGCAAACCCAGTTTATCTAAGGTTTTGCCATCTTGCAACAGTGGTTGAATATCGCTATCTATTTGGATTTTACCATTAGATAAGACTAAAGCCCGTTGGGTGACTCTTCCTAGCCACTGGAGATCATGGGAAGCTATTAACATGACTTTTACAGGCAATTTTAATAATACTTGGGCTAAATGTCGTCGCCATGCTGGGTCTAGTCCGTTGGTGGGTTCGTCTAAGATGAGAATGTCAGGATCTAGGGCTAAAATCGCCGCTAAGGCGGCTAAACGCCTTTGTCCTCCAGAAAGTTCATGAGCAGAACGGTGGGCGTAGGCTTCTAATCCAAAGTCGGCTAATAGTTGATGGGCTTTATCCTTTGCAGCTATGGGGGAAATGCCATAGTTAAGGGGTCCAAAGGTGATATCTTCCAGGATTGTGGGCATAAATAATTGGTCATTAGGATCTTGAAAGCTAAAACCAATTTGTTGTCTAATTTGCGGTAAAGTGTTTGGCAATATCGGTATACCGTTAATCCAAATTTTGCCGCTTTGGGGATGTTTTAAGCCAATCAGGTTTTCTAATAAGGTGCTTTTACCTGAACCAGTAGCTCCCATTAAAGCGACCCGATCGCCTGTTTGTAAGCTAAAGGAAATTTCTTGTAATACGGGGTGCTGTTGTGAATAAGCGTAAGCCAGATTTTGGACTTCAACAACAGCAGTATGGGGTTGCGAAAGGGAAATTTGGGGATTAGAAGTTAATGATGTCAAGATTCACCACTCAAATAACAGTAAGGTAGGAACTTAGGGTTAAACAAGTAGCTATCACCCCAGCTATTAATAGGGTAAAGCGTTCTTTCGGTTTGAGGGGGGAATCTAGGGGTAATTTTCCGTTATATCCACGGGCTACCATAGCAGCATAAACTCTTTCGGCTCTGTCTAGGGTGCGGAGATATAAAGCCCCAATCATGGCAGCACTAGCATAACGTAGCCACCCTGCTGTACCATTTAAACCACGTAGTTGGGCGCTGCGCTGCATTCGCGTCACTTCTAAGAGTAATATTTCTAAGTATTGTCCAGCGAGAATCAGGTTTTCTTTTAATGGTGCAGGTATCGGTAAGCTTTTGAGAGCGATACCCAAACTATGGGGAGGTAGGGTTAATAAAAAGCCATTCATGACAATTAAACAAATTAGGGAACGCACAAGCAAAAAACTAGCTCGTTCCCATCCCAATGGTAAGGCCACGAAGGATAAAAAAATTAATTCTGCACCCAGTAGACCGCCTAATTTGGGTAGGGGTATTTGTAACAAATAAACCCACACAAGAGCGATCGCTCCATAGACAAGTAAATTAGACCAACTATGATACTTTAAAAAAGCTGCCCCAATTACGATAATTAGGGACAATTGCAAGCGTAATGGCAAGGAAATTTGCATCATAATTAATTAAGCATTTTTCGGTCTGATAATTTTGGCAATGCCAAAAGCCACAGCAAAGCAAGCTGTAGCACCTACCAACCCGGTAATACTAGTGCCAATTTTCCCCAAACCCTGAATATTGTAATCAGCTAAAGGTGTCGGCACAATTACCCGCACGTTTTCCGCTAAATCAATAAATCCTAAGTTTTCTGCTACCTTTTCCAAACCATCAGGCCAAGCCGAAGCGCATAGGGATAATACACCTGAAATCAGTAAAATACTGACAACGGGAACTAACCAACCTCTAATTTTCTGTTCTTCACCTGGTAATAAATCTGGACGAGTTGTAGATAGGTAATTTAGAACACCTCCGGTAATCGCCCCTTCCCCAACACCGATCAAAATATGTATACCTGTCATCGTGGGTAACACTAGGTTGGCTGGTGCTGTCCCCGAAAGGGCTAATTCAATAGCACAAGCTATAGCGGCAACAACTACGCTAACTCCCGCTGCTATTCCCGCCGCTAGGGGTAAAAGTCTTTGAAAACCGCCAAAGAGTCTTTGCAAAGTTTGGGTTAATCCCCAAGCTACCCACACGCCGATGACTCCCATGTTAAAAATATTTGCTCCCAAGGCAGTAATTCCACCATCGGCAAATAACACGGCTTGAATGATCAAAACCGTCGCAATACATAACATTCCCGCCCAAGGACTACCCAAGATAATCGCTGCTAAAGCCCCTCCCAATAGGTGGCCGCTAGTCCCCCCCGCTACGGGAAAATTAACCATTTGGGCGGCGAAAATAAAGGCTGTGGTTAAACCTAATATGGGGGCGCGACGAATACCAAAAGCTGTTTGCGATCGATCAAAAGCTACAAATAAAGCCGCCGCACTGGCTAAACTGGTGACTGCGGCAACTGGTACAGAAACAAATCCATCAGGTATGTGCATGAAAAGTCCTACTTTTGTGTTTTCTTTACACTAATTTCAGCTATGTAACAATTAACAAAATTAATAGCAAACTAAAATTTATCTGTCTTGAGAATACCCTATTGGTAGATGTTTTGGGATTTTATTTAGAGAATTTTTGTAATAAAAAATACGTCAAATTATATATTTATTTTGTGAATTATTAACATTTATAAATATTTATGACATCTTCTCAGATTTCTATCCGCTGCAAGAGATTAGCTAAAGATGCTTTTCATAACATTGTCAAAACAGCACTAGAAAAAGAGGGCTGGTTCATCAGTCATGATCCTTATCCATTGCAAGCGGGAACATTAGAATTATATATTGATTTAGGAGCAGAAAAAGTTATTGCAGCCGAAAAAGAAGGACAAAAAATAGCTATAGAAATCAAAAGTTTTCTTAATCCTTCAAAAATTACAGAACTTTATGCTGCATTAGGACAATTTATAATTTATCGTCTTGCTTTACAAGAACAAGAACCAGAACGGACATTATATTTAGCAGTTCCTATTACTGTTTACAATGAATTTTTTATACTGCCTTTTATTCAAGCAGTGATTAAAATGAATCAACTTTATTTAGTAGTTTATAATATTGAAAAAGAGGTAATAGCAGAATGGCAAAATTAGAAGAATATCGGCAATATATTCAGAACTTACTGAAACAACACGCTAGTATGGTTTGGGATAAACGCATTCAAGCACAGACAATTTTTGATCTTGAAAATAACCATTATCAATTAATTTATCTAGGTTGGCGTGATCAAACTCGTATTTATGGACCTGTTTTACATCTAGATATTATTGATGATAAAATCTGGATTCAGCAGGATGGTACAGAGGTGGGAATTGCTAATGAATTGGTTGAATTAGGTGTACCAAAAGAAGATATTGTTTTAGGTTTTCAATTGCCTTCAGTCCGCAAATATACAGATTTTGCTGTTAGTTAATTAAATCTCAATTGTCTGATAGCGAAGCGTGGCGTAGCCATATCAGGATATCCAGGATTTAAGGATTTACAGGATGTTTGCTTGAGTTGCGTTTTTAGGGTTTGAGGATTCAATACTTTTCGGTTGGACTCAAAAAACTGCAATGTGATCTAGATTAGTGCTTTTTGTTGCTTAATAGGGAATAATAGAATAAATACTTTTTGCCAGATAAAGGTGAGTTTTGACAAATGGACTGGACAACTATACTCAAAGCACAGCAGACTGATTTTATTCAAAGACTGAAATCTGGTGACTTACTCCATTGTGAGAAGGAAGGCCAGCATAGTGAGTTGACGGTTATCTCTGGAGAGAAGTTACAGCAATTACGGGATTTTTGCTGGGATATGGCTGAAAAATATAGACGCACTTCTTCAAATCCTATTCGTGATGTCTTTATCAACAATATGAAGGGAAAGCTGGGTGAGGAAGTTGTTAAAATCCGTTTAGGTGATTTTGTAACTGAGGTTGATTATGAAAAACGCATTGGTGGAGATGGAAAAATTGATTTTACCTTAACGTCTGATTCATCAATTGGTATTCAGGTTAAAGCCCGTTATGGGAATTTTGACACAATTAAATGGTCAATTAGCCGAGAAGAAATTGAAAAAAATGCTGTTTTAGTTTGTATTTTATGTCAAGAAGAATTTAGTGAAATGGAAAAAGACTATCGTTTGATTATGGTTGGTTTTTTACCAACCAATATAATTAAATCTGCTTTTAATGAAGCTATAGTAGGAATAGATGAATTACTTTATTCTGGTGGTTTGCGTGGTTATTTAGATAGTTTAGTATCTTACGATTCTGATAAATATATCAGTTTAGGCGATGAATGTCTTGATAAAAAAGATTATGAAGGTGCTGTTTTTCATTATAATCAAGCCTTACTAATAAATCCTAATGATGCTGTTATTTACAAAAACCGGGGACAAGCACGATATTTTTTGGGAGATAACCAAGGTGCAATTGAGGATGTTAAACAAGCTGCTGATTTATCTTATAGACAAGGTGATCAGAAGTTTTATAAATATGCTCTGGATAGAATTAGAGAACTTGAACTGCAAGAGAATAATAAATCTCACAAACAATTACAGCAACTCTGGAATGTAGGTGATCATGTAATGCACAAAACATTTGGTACTGGTCAAATAACTCATGTTTTTGGATTAGGAAACAAAGTATCTTTAGCAATTAGGTTCAATGAACGAGGTCAAAAGATACTTGATCCAACCATCGCTCAACTAGTAAAGATAGATTAAATAGCTGTGAGAATCAGGTTTAAGTCTTTGTTTATATTATCTCATAAAAAATCCTGTAAATCCTGAAATCCTGTAAATCCTGATTCAGACAAATAAAATATCATATAATAGTGAATAAATATTCACCTTAATTAACTATGCAAACCACAGAATCACCCTTACAATTACGGCTGTGGACTGTTGATGAATACCACAGAATGGCTGAAGCAGGAATATTTGAACCAAGTGAACGGGTAGAATTATTAGAGGGGAAAATAATCTGGATGATTGCTAAAGGAACAGCCCACCGTTCAGCAGTGGGAAGAACATATAAGTTGTTGGAAAATA
Source organism: Dolichospermum planctonicum (assembly GCF_005402965.1). Lineage (GTDB taxonomy): Bacteria > Cyanobacteriota > Cyanobacteriia > Cyanobacteriales > Nostocaceae > Dolichospermum > Dolichospermum planctonicum. The sequence continues at coordinate 41,418 of NZ_BJCF01000016.1, read as the reverse complement.
GAATTGGTCATAAAGCTTGCATAGCTATTCAAGACCCTGTAAAATTAAATGAAAGGTCTGAACCAGAACCAGATATTGCTGTAGTGAAAATAGATCCCCTAGACTATGCAGATCATCATCCTACTCCAGCAGAAATTTATTTAATTATCGAAGTTGCAGATAGTAGTTTAAAACTAGATACAGAAATCAAAGCTAAAGCTTATTCTCAAGCAGGAATTAAGGATTATTGGGTATTAGATGTAGTGAAACGCGAGTTAATTGTATTTAGAAATCCCACAGCAGAAGGTTATCAAAATCGAGAAATTATCACAGAACATCAAAACATATCTCCTTTAGATTTTCCTGATTTAGAAATTGTAGTTTTCCAGATGCTACCTCTTGTCTAAATACTGTTAAATTATCTTCCAAAGCGATCGCTTTTACTCGCAATCTTACATCTTTAATAGCTGCCCCTGTAGTGCTATCCTTGACCTCAACCGCTAAATTTGCTCAAAGTTTCCCACAGTCGCCATTGTATCCGCTGTAATCCCCAATGTACTAGGGTGCAAGTGCCATTTGTTCTCTAGTCAGCGGTAAATGAACCAATATATCATAAATAGTCCTGAAAATTATTTTTCCAAGTTATTGACAATAATTCCTGATTCCTTTAATATATATAAAGCTAATTGCAAATTATTTGCAATTTACCGTACCTGCATACCCCTATTAGTCTTATGTCTGACAACTTTACTGAGAGTAAAGATAAAATTTGGCATCGTCGTCAACTGCTACAACTGGGACTTTCCGGTGCATTCATGATCACGACAGGGACAATTTGGCAAATGTTAAACAGCAAAAATTATGCCAGTGTCAAAATACCACCCATGAAAATAACAGCTTCTAATGGTGCTACTAACCCCATGCAGGTGTTACGAGATTTTGATTATGGGACAATTAAACAGGAAAATGGGCGCACAGTCCGGGAATTTCGCTTAATTGCTGGTACTTCCACCATTCAGCTGAATAGCGCTGTCTCCTATAACATTTGGGATTTAAATGGGCGCATTCCTGGCCCCACACTCCGGGCTAAGGAAGGAGAAAAAATAAGAATACTTTTTCTCAATAATGCTGGACATTCCCATTCTTTGCACTTTCATGGAGTTCATCCCGCTGAAATGGATGGTATTAAACCCATAGGTAATGGTAAAGCAACTATATATGAATTTGATGCCGAACCCTATGGCGTTCATTTATATCACTGTCATGTCGCTCCGGTTACTCGTCACGTTGCCAAGGGATTGTATGGAATGTTTATTATTGATCCTCCTAAACCCCGTCCCCCTGCTGACGAAATTGTTTTAATCATGTCTGGCTATGATGTAAATGATGATAACCGCAATGAGTATTATGCTTTTAATGGCGTGCCACATCATTATATGCACCATCCTATTCAAATTTATCAAAATCAGTTAATTCGTGCCTATGTTTTGAATATTATTGAATTTGACCCCGCTGTAACGTTTCATCTTCACGCTAATTTCTTCGATGTTTATCCTTCGGGAATGACAATGAATCCCAGTGTAAAAACGGATGTTTTAACCATGGGTGTAGCAGAAAGACATATTTTAGAATTTGCTTTTAAGTATCCAGGTAAGTATATGTTTCATCCTCACCAAGATGCGATCGCTGAAAGCGGTTGTATGGGACAATTTGCAGTAATTTCAGAAAAAGACTCCTAAAACTTTGAGTATTGAAAAAGTTAGGAATTTTATATTTTGAAAATATATTGAGACTAAAATATTTATGGAATCAAGTTTTTATCTAAAAACCCGTTCCCAGATCAAATATAGTTCTATTATAGTTCTATAAATTTTCATATTCTGACAAATTTATTAGCTTCATATATAAGTAATAATTATCATAAATAAAGGAAAATATAAAAAATAAAAAAATAAAAAAAATTCTTTTTTGCTAAAAGAATGTATGATTTAATAATCACAAAAATATCATCCGATTATCAAATTAATAGCACATCAGACAAAGTTAATTCTGCTAAAAAAATTCCCAAACTTAGGAGTTATTTGGGGTAAATTTAGCAGTTATAGGTGAAATAGAGATTTTGGTAATTGAATGAGGATTTTTGATCACATCATTACAGGAGCATTGATAGTGTTAGACTCAGGCATTAATTCAACTTCAGAAACCTTTCCCAAACAGCTAGATATCGCCAAAGTTACTGTGTATGGATTGAGTATTTTATCAGCAGGAATGTTTCTATTTTTGCCATTTTTTAATCTTTTACATCCCAGCCCTTGGCAGCGTTCCATAGGCACAATTCACGGCGTAGGAGCATTGCTGGCAACAGTTGTTGCTGTGTATACAGGACATTTAGCCTTTCCCTTGCTACGAGGTGCAAGTAAGATATTACCGCAGATGCGTACCCTAACATTTTGGTCTAGTGTAATTGCATTTTTGGGTATCGCTACAGGCAATTTAGCATATATGCGTTATCGGGCTGGAATAGAATTTGGTGGTGCAAGAGCTTGGCTAAAAGAAAACTCCCCTTTAGTCCAATATGTACTTATGGAATACCACGAATTTAGCGTTTTATTTACCTTGCCATTAGGGGTAGCTTGTAGCTGGATTTTATGGCAATATGGCGACTCAATTTTAGAAAAACAAAACCGTCCCGTTCTCACAGCTACTTGTGTGGCTTTAATAGCCATGATGTTTTTTGCCATGGGTGGTTTAGTAACTGGAATTGGTGTCGCTAAAATTCACGCTTTGTAATTAGCTTTGTAATTAAATTCTTGAGGATTATTTGATGAATAAACAATCTCAATTTTCTGAAATCGCACCAGAACCAAAACCTATATATGGTAGATTTTGGCAGTCATGTAAACAATTTCCCCGATTTTTAGCAGCAGGTTCAAATCATCCACCAACGGTTTCTGGACCGGCAGCGGCAGCTTTAATTAGTGCAGCAATTGGATGTTTTACAATGATGGTGGCACATCATTTTTCTGATACTAATAAAAACATAGAGAAAATGATTTGGTCATTGGGAAGTTGGATACCAGGCAGCCATAACCCCAGTAAAATGTGGGGTAATATTGGCAGTTATTCTGGGAAAGAAACAATCTTACTTATTAGTTGGTTGGTGAGTTGGGCTATTCTTTCCCTACTTTGGAACAACAAAAAGATTAAATCGAGAACGATATTTTTTTGGCTGTTTGCCTTAATGGTTGCTGCTACAGCAATGAGTTGGCATCCTCTTTTTCCCTATTTACCATTAACCTAAATCAAGCAAAAAATCAAAGGACTGAATTATGCAAACACAAACAACAGAGAATACTAGCAAAGAAAAGATATCAGGGAGAGATTTACACAAATATATCTGGCTTTTAGTTGGGGTTTTTTCTCTCTTGACTGTTACTTATCCTACATCTATGATGCGCGTTAGCCAGAAAGAAAAGTTTAAGGGCTTTTATATTAAGTCCTTACCCGCTGAAAGCAAATATTACTCCGATTCTGCAAAGTAAAGACCCCATGCAGCTTTGACACAAGCATTTGCAATGGAGTCTAACTAGGTTTTCTTGTTTTTAGTTTCTCATTTCCAGGCGGCCACCTGGGAATGAGTACCCAATTAGATTATAAGCTTTAATACCTTGAAGTCGGAGCATTAAGAGAAAATAAAAATAAAATATTCAAATTATACTCAATTTCTCTAAACTAGTTGATAAAAACTTTTATTTATGGTAAATTACCATAGATAGCTATTGCGAATATTTATTGGTTTTTGACTGGATATCAGAAAAATAGCCAAAACTTTGACTTAAATCCCTATTTTGGAGTAAAAATGATTAAATTCCGTTATTTATTCTTGTCTATTGCTGCTTGTACCTTAATTTCCTTGAGTTCTTGTACCGGCAATAAAGTAAAATCAGATATTAAATCAACACCAACTGTAGCCCAAGCGACAGAAACTAGCACCCATAGCGGTCATAGTGGTAAAGCTAAAATTAATATCAATAATGCAATTTTGTCGCAGTTAGATAAATTGGAGGCCACATTAGGAATTCCGGCTTTATCAAATAAAATTCAGGCTAACCGTCCTTACGCTAGTTCCGAAGACTTAGTCAGCAAAAAAGTAATTACTCAACCACAGTTTGACCAAATCAAAGATATGGTGACAGTGGAGGAAGTGGTGTTAACAGGTGAAGCCAAAGATATTGACTATATGACAAAATTGGGATTAATGAAAGGACATCTTTTGGTAGCCCAAGAACTGTTAGATCAAAATCAACCCAAACAAGCTCAACCCCATATTGGACACCCAGTAGAAGAGATTTATATTGATATTGAAGAACAATTAGAAGAACGTAAAGTTAAAGAATTTAAAAGCAACTTAGTCAGTTTAACAGATTTAGTCAAATCTAATCCCAAGGATGCTAAAATAAAAACTAATTTTACCACTGCTATGCAAGCTGTTGATAATGCGATCGCTGTTTTACCAACCGAACAACGTAGCCAACCGGAATTTATTCTACCAGTAATCAACAGTTTATTAGATGCCGCTAACTCAGAATATGGTGCAGCGGTAGCAAAAGGTAAAATTACCGCCCCCATTGAATATCAAGATTCTCGTGGCTTTGTAATCTATTCTCAAGAAATATATAAAAGTATTTCTAACCAAATGATCCAAGAAAATCCCGAAGCACACAAAGCCATAGATACAGCTTTTGGAGAATTAGTCAAAGTTTGGCCTGCTGCTATTCCCCCAGCGCAAGCAGTCAAAACTCCAGAAGATGTTACCAAACTAGTAAAAACCATCGAGGAAAATACTCGAAAAGTGCGAGAAAAAACTCACAGTCAAAGCATGAGTTAGTATTTTCACACTATTATAAGTCCAGAATAAACAGTTTAAAATCATAAATAAGAGAGAAAATAATTGATAGCTAAGAGTGAGAATATTTTTATTTTTCTTTTATTTTTCCCAACCAGAAAAAAGTATAACTTCTCACTCATAATTAGTATCTAAAAACTCTGCTCATGTAATTTTGCTCAACTTAACAACTCATGCAAGAACTTAACCACCAAAAAACCATTGATATTCTCAATTCCATTATGGAATTTGAACTAGCAGGGGTAGTTCGCTACACCCATTATTCCTTAATGGTGACAGGACCTAATCGTATTCCTATTGTGGCATTTTTCAAAGCCCAAGCCGCTGAATCTTTACTTCATGCTCAACAAGTAGGAGAAATTCTCACAGGTTTAGAAGGACATCCTACATTAAGAATCGCTCCCATAGAAGAAACTTTCAAACATAACGTTAAAGACATCTTACAAGAAAGTTTATCCCATGAAAAGAAAGCTTTGGATATGTACAAAAGTCTTCTAGAAACAGTCACTAATGCTAGTATCTATCTAGAAGAATTTACCCGTGGTATGATCGGACAAGAAGAAATGCACAATCTCGAACTCAAAAAAATGTTACGGGATTTCAGCTAATACAGCAGGAGTCAGGAGTCAGAAGTCAGGAGCAGCAAAATCTACAACTGACCACTGACAACTGAAAAATGACAAATGATAAATGATAACTAACTAATAAAATGAATTTTAGTACCGCCTTACCTACTTTTGTAATTACCCTCCGAGAAGGTGTAGAAGCCGCTCTAGTTGTGGGTATTGTCCTCGCATTATTGAAAAAAGCCAAACAATCTCAACTCAATCTTTGGGTGTATGCTGGTGTGGTCGTAGGTATTATTGTTAGTGGTTTAATCGGTATTTTATTTACCGGGATCATTAAATTCCTAGCATCTATTAATCCTGAATATACCTCTGTAGTTGAGCCAACATTAGAAGGTGTATTTAGCATATTAGCAATAATTATGCTCAGTTGGATGCTGATTTGGATGACAAAACAAGCCAGATTCATGAAAGCCCAAGTTGAGGGAGCAGTAAACGACGCATTAGGTAAAAATACAAATGCAGCTTGGGGAGTTTTTAGTTTAATTTTAGTCGCCATTGTCCGCGAAGGATTTGAAACCGTTTTATTTGTTGCAGCTAATTTTCAACAAGGTTTATTACCAACTTTAGGCGCCCTTGCAGGTTTAGCCGCCGCCGCAGCCATTGGTGTCTTATTATTTAAATGGGGTGTGAAAATTAATATCCGCCAATTCTTCCAAATTATGGGCGTTTTATTAATATTAATTGTTTCTGGTTTAGTGGTTTCTGGGTTGCATCATTTTGATGAAGCTATAGCTAATTTAGCTTTGAGTAGTCGTTCTTCAGAAAATCTTTGTTTCTATTACGAACACTTTACCAAAATTCACTCCTGTATCTTAGGTCCAATAGTCTGGAATACCGAAAAAATCCTCTCTGATGAACATTTTCCCGGTATCATGCTTAAATCTTTATTTGGTTATCGAGATAAAATTTATATTGTTCAATTTGTGGGATATTTACTATTTCTCGTTACTATTGGTGGTCTATATTTCCACAGCATTACAGGTGGAAATAATCAGAAGATCAAAAGTAAAATCGTCACTAGCACTCCAGAGCGGAATTAAAACTAAAATATAGCTAAATTAATATAGCTAAATTGGAGCCTAATGCAAATGACACAAGAATTAAATGAATTGCATTTTTCTTTGTCGGATTTGGAAAATTGAGGATATCCAGACAGTTAAAACTGTTCCCAGTTAAGAGTTAAGAGTTAAGAGTTAAGAGTTAAGAGTTAAGAGTTCCCTAAATTCTAGTCCGAACCCTGAAAAGTCGAACTAATTATAGGTACTGGCTTTTGAGAAATATGTGAGATGGCTTTGGGTCGCGGAAGGTGAGTAGTATTACTCAATACTGCTATCAGTTGCAACAAAAATGTAATAAAGGCTGCTTGTATAAGTCTTTCTAGCATAGTACCTCTCTTTATTTATATGGATATATGGATGGAATTTCTTCTGGAAATTGTTATTCTTAATACAATTTGTATTTTCGATCTATCGGATTAGGTAAATATCATTTGAGAACATTTGAGAACATTTTTCTCAAATGTGATCTAGCTCTCTTTTTATATTTACCTAACAACTTAGACGTTTGTTTTCCTGAAAAAGTGTCCTGAAAATATAAATTTATTTTTAAGTTTATGCCATTAACCAACTGTTTTACTCTAGTTACCCAACCATGAAAACCAGTAAAAATACTGATATTTATATAAAATCTATAAAATACATTGTCATCTTTTCCCTTCTTACAGCAGTTTCCGATATTTTGAAACCGGGGGGTTAGATTCTGAAGATTTTGGTGTTAATATTTACCAGAAAAATACTTTTAAAGCATCCTCTTAACAACTTCAACACAATCACCCCTTGTCACCGATAGAATAAATGGAAAATAGCTAAAAACACGCTAAATGATTCCTATCGTTATTGAACAATCGGGTAGAGGCGAACGCGCCTTTGATATCTATTCACGGCTGTTGCGTGAGCGGATTATTTTTTTGGGAGAACAGGTTGATAGCAATCTGGCTAACTTGATTGTTGCCCAACTCCTGTTTTTAGATTCCGAGGACGCGGAGAAGGACATATATATGTACATTAATTCTCCTGGTGGTTCGGTGACAGCGGGAATGGGTATTTTTGACACTATGAAGCATATCCGCCCCGATGTCTGTACAATTTGTACTGGATTAGCAGCCAGTATGGGCGCTTTTCTCCTCAGTGCTGGTACAAAGGGTAAGCGCATGAGTTTACCTCATTCACGGATTATGATTCACCAACCTCTGGGTGGCGCTCAAGGACAAGCTACCGACATCGCTATTCAAGCTAGAGAAATTTTGTATCACAAGCAACGGCTCAATCAGTATCTAGCTGAACATACTGGTCAACCTTATGAGCGGATTTCTGAAGATACTGAACGTGATTTCTTTATGTCTCCCCATGAAGCCAGGGAATATGGCTTAATTGACCAAGTAATTGACCGTCACGCCGCCGGTAGTCGTCCTGTAGCTCTGGTTTAGTTATTAGTTATTAGTTAGTGGTCATTGGTTAACTAACAACTGACCACTGACCACTGACACCAACTAAAATCCCGCAATTGGATCTGGTTGAGATTTGAGGTAAGTGAGAAAACTCCTTAATTCTTCTTCACTGAGCAGAGAACGCCCTCGTTTACTGTAGGTTTTCACCAGATAATCTTTTCCCTGTTCTGGTGTCCAGCCTAACCGCTCGATTTCTACATCTGTTTGGGCGATGACATCAGATAAATTTACTGGTTCTTTTTGTCTCCTCTTTTTACCAAGGGTTGACTGTACACCAGTATCCTCCTCAGGGGTATAACTACGAGGAGTAAAAGGTGTGACATGACTAGGATCACTAGGAGAGACTTCTGACAAGGGTTGATACTCTGGTTCTGCACTCGAAAATCTCGAAAATATTTCTGGTTTTGCAACTTTAGTATCAATTTTATCTTCTAGTAAGGGGGGTGTATGTATCTGTGTGTTACTGACAGAAGGAACAGGTTTTGATTCTTCTAAGTTAGATTTTATTGGTGGTGGAGCAACCAATGATGAGATAGATTTTGTCACTTCTGTCGCTACATTTTTGATCCCCAACACCGTCAAAGCTCGGTTTATGGCATGATCTTCCGCCGCTTCTACTGTTTCTGCTCCGGCGATCGCCGTCGCACGGGTGATACCTTCGAGTTGTATACTAACACGGACGATATATTTCCCTTGAAAAATTTCTATTAGCTCTGATATTATACAGCCGTTGGGGTACAAGTTATGGAATTGCGCCAACATCATACTTTCAATCATTTTTATCTGAATTTTCAAAAATAACACACCTTGCCACTTATGGAAAAATGCACAATAGACAATTGAAAACTCATAACTGTCAACCGTCAACTGACTAGATAAATTTTCCTCTACCCTTAAATGCTATACTAAATACCCAATTAGATATCTAGAAGTATTTTCTCACCAAGTGCGCCCGAAATCTACAATAATAAAGATCGGGTTCGCCCTCGCTCCTGGTGTTTTACTGCTTACCTGATTGTTATCAATTCTACATAAAGGAAAAATTGGGGGTTTTCGGCAGTTTCTTAGGGTGAAGATATGGCTAACGCCACGCTATGCTATCAGTATCTGATGGCGTGAAATTACCTTCATTCTCAAGGACTAAACACCTGTGGTTAAAGCTGTGTATAGTTTTTGGATGCTAACCTTGAGTTCTTCAAACTAAGTCTCTCACTAACCCATAATCTAAGTTACCGAGTGGTTAATCATTGAGTATCAGGAGTGCATGATGGGTATTGTTTAGATAAAACTAGGGGTCACGCCAGCAAACTCTGAAATTGTTGTGCTGTGAGAAGTCACAAGGGGAGATTTCTCCTAGCGTAACCGCAACTATGGTTAAGTCCATGCTGCGCTATCGGCAGCCTTACTTTCTCTACAAAACACTACGCGCGAAGTAGGGGTAATTCGTGTCACAGATGAGGGCGGACTGGCATGATGTAACCCAAGAGGAGGCAAGAGGCAATCATGCTGTTCCCTATTCCCTATTCCCTAAAAAATGATGTTTTGACCAAAGGTCGGTTCACTGCATGGAATTTTCAATCGCTACACTTCTTGCCAATTTCACAGATGATAAATTGGTGGCTCGTAAGGTTCTAGAAAAGAAACTAGGTTGTGAGGATGAAGAAAGTCTAGAAAAACTACAAATTACTTTGGATGTCCTGGAAAAAATTGGGCTTTTGGTTAAGGAACGGGGGAAATACCGCCGCATCACCGAGGAGGGCTTGATTGAGGCGAAACTGCGTTGTTCCAGTAAGGGCTTTTGCTTTGCAATTCAAGATAGCGAAGGCTCGGAGGATATTTACATCCGCGAAAGTCATTTGAGTAATGCCTGGAATGGCGATCGCGTTTTAGTAAGGGTCCTCAAGGAAGGTAGTCGTCGGCGCTCACCAGAGGGCGAAGTTAAGTTGATCATGGAACGATCTAATCACACTTTACTAGCCAGAATTAAACAGGTAGATGGAGGTTTTCGGGCTGTTCCTTTAGATGACAGATTGCTGTTTGAACTGAAATTACAACTCAACAGCATGAAGTTGGAAGCAGCAATTGATCATTTAGCTCACGTGGAAATTCTTCGCTACCCCTTAGCACAATATCCCCCCTTGGGGAGAGTGGTGCAAATCCTGGGTAGTGATGCCGAAGCCGCAGCCGATATAGATTTGGTAACTTGTAAACATGATTTATCCCGCACTTTCCCCGATCATGTCCTCGATGCAGCATCCAAGTTACCCAAGAAACTCCTCAAGGCAGACCTGAAAAATCGTCTGGATTTACGTGATGTTTTTACTTTCACCATCAAAACTGTCAACGGTGATGAGTCTGTATTTGAAAATGCTTTCAGTGTGGAAAAAACTAGCACCGATAATTGGCGATTACTATTTCACATTACGGATGTTTCCCACTATATTCAACCAGATGAAGCCCTAGACAGGGAAGCACTCAAGCGCGGTAAATCGGTGTATTTGGGAGAATTATTATTACCAATGTTGCCGCCCATGGTAACAGAACGGTGTTCTTTAGTCCCTGGTAGCGATCGCTTGAGTATGACTCTCATAATTACCATTAACCCCCAATCAGGAGCAGTGGTGGAATGGGAAATTCACGAGAGTGTAATCAATGTAGACTACGAGATTAATCAAGTAGAATTACATAGCATTTTCTGCGATGAAGTTACTAAAGTATCTGCCCAAGTACAAGAGCAATTACAAGATTTGCAAACTTTAGCTGTTGCTATTAAACAGACGCGCCTAAATCGTGGTAGCTTACAGTTGAATCTCCCACCCAGTCATAATCCTTACTATGATGAAGGGGCTTTGGGGTCTGTGGTGGTTAATGACTTACCTGGGCGATCGCTAATAACAGAGTTGGTAATATTAGTTAATCAACTGATGGCCGATCACCTGAGCGCTCTGGGAGTTCCTTGTCTTTGGCGAGTCCAAGGCACACCTGACCCCGAAGATGTGCAGGAAATGCTCAAACTGGCCGTTAATTTGGGTGTGGAATTAGGACTAGATCCAGAATTGGAAATCCAACCCCTAGATTATCAACACTTAACGGCCGCTTTTGCTGATTCTCCTTCGGAGCAAGTTCTCACCTATTTATTACAGGACACACTCAAACCCTCTGTCTACAGCACTACTAAAAGTTCTCATTTTGGACTGGCTTTGTCCCAATATGTTCACGTTACCGCCCCCTTGCGTCGTTACCCAGATATTCTCCTGCAACGGGTGTATCATAACTTACTGGAATATGGGCGCGATCGCCGGACTACCCGCGTTAAAGAACGGATTAACCTGCGCCACTCCTCCTGTCATGAAGAAATTAATTGGAATGTTCTCCCCCCAGAACTGCAACAAGAACTTCAAAGTGACCTAACCAGAGTTCTAGTACAGATTAACGACCGGGAAAAAGAAGTTCAAGAAGCTGAAGCAGATTTAGCCGGACTACAAAAAGCCTCATTAATGAAACAACGCATTGGTGAAATATTTCCTGGGGTGATTACTGGTGTTCAATCCTACGGCTTTTTTGTAGAAATTGAAGTACCAATAGAACCGCCCACAGAAGACAACTTAGCTAATACCTTACGGGTAGAAGGACTGGTTCACGTCAGTTCCCTGAAAGACGATTGGTATGAATATCGCGCTAGACAACAGGCTTTATTTGGGCGGAAAAATCGCGCTTCCTACCGATTAGGCGATAGCTGTATGGTGCAAGTCAAGAGCGTTGATTATTACCGCCAACAAATTGATTTAGTTACCGTTGGTGCTGATGGTTTACCCAAAAGTACGGGCGCAAATACGACCAATGACGATGCAGCAGATATTGATCCACCAAATCAAACAGAATCCTTTGAGCCAGAACTTGATGATGAGGAATAGTCCGTTGTCCATTGCCGTAAACTAATGACCAATAAAACCAAACCTTTAATCCTAGGCGTAACCGGGGCATCTGGTCTAATTTACGCCGTTCGCGCTCTTAAATTCCTCTTAGCAGCAGAATATCAAATTGAATTAGTAGCCTCTAAATCAACTTACACAGTTTGGCAAGCTGAACAGGAAATCCGAATGCCAGGAGAACCAGATAAACAAGAGCAATTTTGGCGAGAACAAGCGGAAGTTCCCCGACAAGGTAAACTCCGCTGTCATCCTTGGAGTGACGTTGGTGCCGGTATCGCCAGTGGTTCTTTTCGCACCTTGGGCATGATCATTATTCCTTGTAGTATGAGTACAGTTGCCAAACTTGCTGGAGGACTAAGTTCCGACTTACTGGAACGAGCAGCAGACGTACAAATTAAAGAAGGACGTAAACTGGTAATTGTCCCCAGAGAAACTCCTTTTAGCTTAATTCACCTGCGTAACTTAACCACCCTAGCAGAAACAGGCGTGAGAATTGTTCCCGCTATTCCCGCTTGGTATCACAATCCTCAAACTATTGAGGATTTGGTGGATTTTGTGGTTGCTCGTGCCTTAGATCAGTTGGATATTGATTGTATTCCTATACAGCGATGGCAAGGTCATTTGTAGTCAGTAAAAATTAAAAATTAAAAATTAAAAATTGAGTTCTTCTATTTTTAATTTTTAATTCCGTTTTTAGTAAACTACCGCAGATAAATTTGATCAACTTTATGATTTATTATGATTTATTTGGTGTGACTCTAATTCCGAAAACATCAGATTTTTCAGATGGAAGTGGTTGATGTATGGCGATTTTCCCCTAATGTATTTTTAACTCCTACTTTAACTTTAAATTTTTTATGGATGTAATTCGCTTAATTATCTTGGTGACAACAATCCTAGGACTAATAATCATATTAGTTCAAAATTTTGGGAATTCGCTGCCCCTGGTATTTTTGGGAATGCGAAGTCAATCATTACCATTAGGATTGTGGGTTTTATTGAGTATAATCGCTGGTGTTTTGACATCTTTAGTAATTACCAGGTTATTAAAATTTGCTACTAATTTGAATTTACCAGAACAACAATCTATACCCAAATCGCCACCGACTACTGCCCAGCGTGTTAAACAAAATACTCGACCCCCCAGCAGTCCCCCCCAACCTCCCGTGAGTCAATTTAATGATCAAGATGATTGGAATACAAATCAAGATCAAGATGATTGGGATGATGGTGAAAATTTAGAATCAGTACCAAAAACTTCTCCCACAAGTAATTCCCGAACTAGTTCCGTTTATTCCTACAGTTCCCAAGCACCACAAAATACTGCTGTCGGTAAAACGGAGGCGATTTATGATGCTGATTATCGGGTAATTATTCCTCCCTATAAAGAACCGAGCAAAAATCAAGCAGATGATGACGATTGGGATTTTTTTGAAGATGATGATTTTGAGGATAAGGACGAAAATAAACCGCCTAAACGCTAATTTAAGACTATTACAAAGAGATTTCCTTTCTTCCTTCTTCATGCTATGAAGAGTCTTTGCGGTTGATTTAATCCTTATGTTTCTGGTGTGGATTACGACTACAATGGCCAAAATTAATCAAAAAAAGCCATAATAATTAATAATTTAACAGGAGAAAAAGACTGGTGACTAATTTATTAAAAGGGGTTAACCTCTACTTAATTGGGATGATGGGAGTTGGGAAAACAACGGTAGGAAAATTACTCGCACAGGAAATCGGTTATAGATTTGTTGATACAGATGAAATCATAGTTAAAGCAGCAGGTAAATCTATTAACGAAATATTTACCGAAAATGGTGAAGATGATTTTCGTCAATTGGAAAGTGATGTTTTAGCTCAAGTCTGTGCCTATACTAAGTTAATTGTAGCTACGGGTGGCGGTATTGTCATGCAGCAGCAAAATTGGGGTTATCTTCATCATGGTTTGGTAGTTTGGTTAGATGTACCAATCCAAATAATATTAGAGCGCTTGGCGGAGGACAATACAAGACCACTGTTACAAAATGCCGATCCTCAAGGTAAATTAAGATCGCTCTTAGAACAACGTCAACATAAGTATTCCCAAGCTGATTTACATATTACCATTACTGCCACCGAAACACCAGCAGAAATTGCCACCCGCATCTTAACAACAATTCCCAGTATTTTGAAAAAGCAATAATTCCTGCTGGAAATAATCACAATCTGTATGTATTTGTACACCCGTATCTGATTCTATCTATAAAAAGGCAGATAAAGCGGGTAATTTCTTATCAAAAGAAAGATGCAAAATTGCCATATCAAGAGTTGAATAGAATTTATATTCTCTAGTCATCCTTTGTGGATAAAATCTATGAATATATTTTCTCTTGATGAACTCAAAAATTTAGTCCAAAATCCTCAGTATCCCTGCGTTTCCCTGTATCTACCTGTAGAAAGATTGGGAGGAGAAACACGACAAAATCCCATTCGGTTTAAAAATTTAATTCGGGAAGCGGAAAAACGCTTAGATGAAATCGGTTTACGTCCTACGGAGTCGGTAAATTTGCTTAAACCAGCGATGGAATTAGACAATATTGGTTTTTGGGAAAATCAAAATCAGGGATTGGTAATTTTTAGTTCCCCCAATCTATTTCGTTACTATTGTTTACCAATTTCCTTTCCCCAATTGGCAATTGTTGGCAAGAATTTTCATATCAAACCTTTACTAGAACTGATTAATAATGATGGAAAATTCTATATTTTAGCATTGAGTCAAAATCATGTCAAATTTTACTCAGGAACGCGCTACAAATTGGATGAAATAGCAGTAGAAAATATGCCGCAAAATCTAGAGGAAACACTTCTAGAAGATGAATTTCAAAAAGGTGTACAGCACAGAGTTGGTACACCTAGAAGTGTAAGTTATGCCGCTCAACAACCGGGTTCTGTCCATGGACAGGGTAGTTCAGATCGGGAAAAACATGAGCGAGAGATTTTAAATTTTTGTTATGCTGTTGATACTGCATTACATGAAACTTTACGAGATGAAAAAGCCCCTTTAATATTAGCAGGAGTAGATTATTTATTACCAATTTACCAAAAGGCTAATACCTATCCACATTTTTTAGAAACAGGTATTACTGGCAATGTGGAATTGATGAAAACCGAAGAATTAAATCGTGCAGCTTGGGAAATTGTTTCTCCTTTATTTCAACAGGAATATGAAGATATAATGGCTGTTTATCTGCAATTAGCGGGGGAAGAAAGTACCAAGATTACTAATGACATAAAAACAATTATTCCTGCTGCTTATTATCAAAGAGTTGATACCTTGTTTGTGCCTTTAAAACAACATATATGGGGTAAATTTGATTTACCAAATGCCACAGTTGAATTACACCCAGAACCAGCACCAGATGATGAAGATATGTTAGATTTTGCCGTGATTCACACCATATTAAATGGTGGTAGAGTTTATACTCTTGAACCAGAAGCAATGCCTAGCGGAGTCAAAGTAGCGGCTATTTGCCGATATTAATTTGATATTAATTGATATTAATCTCTAGTGGTGTGTTTTCTTTCGTGGACAACACACCCAATAGAGGTATGTAATGGGAAAATAGTCCCCTCCTTCCTGGCGCTGGGGTTAGAGATTAAAATTACAAAACAACTTTTAAAGCTTGTTCAATTATATCTACATATTCCTCTACTTTATACATCCGGTAAGCTTTTTTGTCAATTTGATTTTTGATTTCCATTTGTCTAAGTAAAACTGTTTCTAAATCTGATCTACCAACTTCCTGCTTAACTCTCTGTGCAATAATTTCTAAAGCCCTAAGATTACTAAATCTGTCTTGATCATATCTATTAACTTTTAAAACATCAAAAGTAATATTAACTAAGTTTCCTATTTCCCGCGATAATTTTTGTTTACGACGAAAAGATGAATCAAATTCAGTTAAATAAATCAGTCTTACTAACATATATCTCCGTAAATAGGGGTTAGGAATATTCACATTAGCTATTTCTATCCATTTTCTATCACTTTCCTTCCAATCTTCATCATCAGTTACTTCTCCCCAAATAATATATCCATTTGCACTAGGTTCAATTTTCAATTCTAGTAAATGTCCTTCTTCATTAGCATGAGGACTTTCCCATTCAATATCTACAGCATAATCACTAGATAATTTGTGATATTCATTTAATGATACTTCTTTACTAGGAAATGCTGAAGATTTACCTTGATAAGTTGTGATAATTTGATAACGAATTTGCCAAATATCATGAGCTTCACGACTTAATTTAGCTAACTCTTGATAGTCATGATGATTTTCTTCATTAAACTGAGGAATTGGTAAATCACCAACTTGATTTTCAAAATATTCAAATATTCCTTTTCCTGTCAATTTACCAATTCCACCTAATGCAGTATAACGAAATTCCAGGACTTGAGAATTAAGTAAAGCAACCAAAGCGTATAGTTTATCAAGTTTTAAATCATCTGGATCATAACAATATATATCTCGTAGGAATATAGCTGTAGTATCTGTTAAACCTGCTAAATTACCTTCTAAATCAACACTAAATCTATTACTAGTGGCACGATATGGACATAAAATTTTAGGTCGAAAATGAGAGTGTTGATCTTTACGTCTTGATCTGTGTAGAGCATACCATTCACAACTTCCTTCCTGATAAGCTGCTCTGGTTTCTAGCTTGTTTCTATTTGCAAGTAAATACTCTTGAATTGCTATTGATAAATCTTCAAATTTTTCACTACTTTCAATATACAATAGTTGAGAATTATCGGGTATAAAGCCATAGGCTAAAATTCCCGAATTTTTGACTATTTGGTATAGTTTTTCTTTGGTAAAGTTAGATGGAAAACCCTGCTCAGGTGCGAAAATCTTATTTTCTCCTGTTTGAATACCCTGCTCTACTAAATCACATTCAGGTAATTCTCTGAGTTTCACACCTTGAGAATCAATTTTATGAAAAATATCATTATATGGAGATATTTGCCAACGATGATCATTTAAGTTAGATTGAGTAATATTTACCTGAGTTACACCTTGACTTAAATGTAAAGAACAATCATCACTGATAAAAGTTTTTTTGACAACATCAAGATCCAACACATAGAAAGTTGTAAATGTATCTTTTGGTTGAGGTTTTTTTCTTTGAAATTCAATAATACAAGTAGCAATTCCCGCTTGAAAAACTTGATGTCCTAAAAAATCAATAATATTGACTATTTTGGTATTTTTACAGATAAATTCTCGCAAACTTCTAGATTTATCACCTTGAATAAAAGCACGAGAAATAATAAAACTTAAATAACCATCTACTTTTAAAATTTCAAATCCCCGACGGAAGAAATAAAACAAAATATCAGTTTTATCAGTGTAAATATCAGGATAGGCAAATTTTAACCATTTTAATTCTAATGCACCTCTACCAAAGGTTGAATCAACATTAAAATAAGGAGGATTACCAATGATTACAGAAAACCCTTGTTCCGATTTTGGTAATCTCGGATCAAAAATATGGGAAAATTCAACTTCCCAATTAAATGGACGTTTAATAATTACCTCTTCTTGAGCAGTTTCTAAACTCATAAGTTCAGATTTAACTCTCGCTAATTCAGCAGATGTCCAATTTTCTAAAGTTGATTCTAAAGTTTGTTCAGAATTAATATTTTCTGTAATAAATTGCCGAATTGCTTCTATTTCTGCTCCTTCAGCTGCTCTATTTTTAATTGCATAAACTACTGAATTGATACTTTCATCACTAGCAAAAAAAGCAGTTAAAACAGAATTAACTTGTTGATTAATCACAGCAATTGTATTTTCTAAATTACTAACTGCTTGATTTCTTTCTATTTCACTTTGACTAGTATCTCTAGCAATATTAGCTAAATTTGCGACTATTGTTAATTGTTGAGAAAAAAGTTCTAAATTAGTGGGACTATGAATTAAACTATCTCCAACGCGAATATTTAAAGTCAGCGCTGGTAAATGAGAATATATAGAACCATTGCGTCTACCATATTCTCCAGGACGCGCACGTAATAATCTTGTCCATAGTGATAATTTTGCTAATAATACTGCTTGGGGATCTCGATCTACTCCATGTAGCATTTTGACTAAAATTTGTTCTTCAGGATTAATAATTGGTTGAGGTGCTACATGACTAAATAAATCAAAATTTTTGGGTATTTTCGCATTTTGACAAGCGAGATTATAACGTTTAATTTCTGTTAATAAATAATCAAATGCACTTAATAAAAATAAACCTGAACCACAAGCAGGATCAAGAACTGTAATTTCTAAAACTGATTTTGCGACTACATGAGATTGCTGTAATTCACCCCTTTCTAATAACCCAATAGCTTGATCAATTTTAGGTTTTACTAATGGTTGCAAAGATTGATAAACAATGCGACGGACTATATAGTTAGGAGTATAGAAAATACCTTCTTTTTTGCGGTTTTTTTGATTTTCTAAAATTTGCACAACATCGTTAACAAGAATTAATTGATGGGCTAAAAATTGTTCATAAGCAGTACCTAATATATCCTGGGTTAGAGTGGTGAAATCATAGTTATAAATTGAACGATAATTAGCTAATGTTCCAGTAATTGTATCAAGTATACCTGGCTGTGGTACTGCATTAATGACAATAATTGATTCTAAATACTCAACATCAATTGTTAATTCATCAATCCAAGAAGGTTGAAATAACTCAGTATTATAGTCTAACCATGTACTCCGAAAAGCCTGTCTTAGTTGTTCGATAAAAGGCAAGTTGGGAAAAGTTTGTTGCCAGTTATAATAAACTCTACCCAGATAATTAAATGGCATTTCTCGGCTAAATGTCTCTAAAAGTCTAATTAATAGAAAACGATTTAAAATGATTTGCGCTGCTTCACGAATTTTCTCTAAACTTAAATCAGGTTGGGATTTTTTAATACCATTAGCAAGAATGACGCGCCAAATTTTCAAGTCTGCTAAAAATTTTGTTCCTAATTCTTCTCTAGTTTTTTCACTATAAAATGCTTCTAAACGGTTACTAGATAAATTTTCACGATGCAGACAAGTATATACTCTATTTACCAGTTCAGGATCATTTTTTAGATCCTCAAGTGTAAATGACCAAAAAGGTTTTCTATCTTGTAATCTTAAAATGTGCCATTCCCGAAAATTAGATAAAATAATCCACAGTACAGGTTCTTGTGTACCAATATCTAAACTATAGTTTCTCAGGTAATCTAAAACTTGTTGTGTATTGGTTTCCCAGATATTTTTGTCCCATAAACTTTTAGCTTCAAACATCAATTTTGGATGTTTTCCTACTTGATTACGTAATAAATAATCTACCCATGTAGTAGTGCCAATTAAGCTGCGAATTGATCCTTCAAGTGTCCGATATTCTGTTGTATAACCTAGTGCATCGAGAAAAGGGACAATCAGACTATCTTTTGTATTTTCTTCTGGTTTACCAGTCCGAGATGAAGCCAGCATAGTTTCTGCTGTCGTTATTAAATTAGTCAGATGTTGTTGAAATTTTGGGAATGACATTTATAATGACATTTATATAAAAATCAATTAACTATGGGGATTGCTATATTATCTATAATAGTTGTTTTTTATGTTATTGATGATAGAATTAAGAAAAATTTACAAATTTCCTAGTTGCTTGCGTGCTGCTGCTAAAATTAATCTTTGTTCAGCACGAGCGATCGCTTTATAGGTCTTTTCTACAGCTTCCGGTTCTACAGAAATAGAAGTAATGCCCCATTCTATTAACTTATCAATTATTTCTGGATAAAGTGCCGGAGCTTGACCACAGATAGAACAGGGAATACCTCCAGCTTGAGACATTTTAATTAATTGAGATATTGCTTTCATGACTACTGGATGACTTTCATCAAATATTGTTGCAAATTTTCCCTGTTCTCGATCTACTCCTAATAATAATTGAGTTAAATCATTTGTGCCAATGGAAATACCCATCACACCAGCTTTAATATATTCAGGTAAAAGAAATAGTATACTAGGAACTTCTGCCATGATCCATAATTGAAACTGATGGTTTTTTATTAACCCAGATTCCGCAACTTTATCACGACAAAATACAAATTCTTCCACAGTGCGGACAAAAGGTAATAGCAAATTAATATTTCTATAACCAGATGCTTGGACTATCGCTAAAGCTTGTAATTCCAATTCAAAAATCGCCGGATACTGCATATAATTAAAAACACCCCTCTCACCGAGAATTGATGACTGTGATAAGAGGGAATCTGCACTCAATGATGTTAAATTATAGGCTGGTAAATCTAAAGAACGATAAAAAATAGGTCTAGGTAAAAAAGCGCGAGCAAACTCCATAATTTGCTCAGATAATAACTCTAATAATTCCTTTTTTCTTCCTTCTAGTAACCATTGTTGAGGATGTTTTCCCTTGAGGATATTTAATATCATCAATTCCGAACGTAATAATCCCACACCATCTACAGGTAAACTTTGTACTTGTTTAATTAATTGAGGTTGACTTAAATTTACCATTAACCTAGTGGCAATTATTGGTAAATTTGTAAATTGATGATCTGATATTTTCTCATCATTCATTGTTTTTTCCATCTCCGCAATCGGAAAATTTTCCTCTTCTTCTGTCAGACGATATATTTCTCCTTTGTCACCATCTAGTAATAATTTTTCACCTGATTGTAAAATAGTCGTCGCACCCGTGGCACTAATCACCGCAGGAATACTTAATTCTCTGGCTAAAATTGCACCATGACTAGTTAATCCGCCTTGTTCCGTAATAATGCCAGCAACACCCCGTAATAATGGTAAATAATCAGGAGTAATGACTGATGTAATCAGAATTACATCCTTGGGAACTTGTAGCAATTTTTGCGCTGAATTGAGAATATAAGCATTAGCAATAATTCTGCCCCTAGCTGCCCCAATACCTTGAATAAATTGGATATTCGGTTTTATCGGTTGGGGAACAGTAACCTCTGTAATATAGATTTTAGAGGTAGAGGCTAAATATGAGGGGACAAGTTTCCATTTTACAGTTAAAGTTGTACCCAGTTCACCAACTAGGCGATTTCCTAAAACAATTAATTCTTGTAAATATGCTTCTGGTAAAGCGTATTCTTGTTGTTGAGATTCTGGTAAAAGATAAGTCGGTAAACAATTATGATTTGATGTTAGCTGTAATTCTTCACTGGCTAAATGTGTGCCATTATCAAGACCATAAGCCAAAATTTTATTCCCCAATTGTCTTTCTAAAACCACCCCGGTTTCCGGTTCTATGTAGTAAACATCTGGTAATACTTCACCATTAGTAATTGCTAAACAATCGCCCCAAGTAGCTTCAATATCATAAGCCAAGGGGTTAATATTCAGGACACCAGAGGCAATGCAAGAATCAACTGGTTGTACTAATACTCCTAAATTAATTTGTGGTAAAGTAATACCCATACTCCGCCAATATAGTAAACTTCTAGCACGGAATAATTGACTGTAAAGTAACTTTAAAGCTGCCCCAATTTCCGCTTCTTCGCAAGGACAAAATACCGAATCTAATAACCCGGTCACATTTTTCATTTCTTGATTACTTGATATTGCCAGACTAGGGCGCAAAATTAAACTACTTCCTGGCCATTGTTTAGCAGCTGCAAAAATTGTCCTTAGCCAATGAGGTGGGACACTGGCCGAGATAATTTCCTGACGCAAGCGGCCAGCTACCTGCTGAAGTTGTCGCCAATTATTTACATCTAAGTGTAGAGAAGAATGAGGTAAATCAGCAATTAAAGACTCTGAACTGTTGAGATTTTCTAGGAATTGCTGTAAAATATCCGCTGCTACCACAAAACCAGGGAGAACAGGGTAGCCTCGTTGTTGAATTTTGCTTAAGTAAAACGCTAAAACGCCGACTTTAGCGCGGTCTTGTAGTGTGATTTTGTCAAGCCAATAGAGTTTATCCACTCAATTCATTAGGTGTCCGTTTATATGGTAATTCTGTTTTACCTGAAAGTTGTTAAATATGACTGATGGGGGAGTCAGTAAGTAGTCAGACAAGTTAAATTATTAAATATTATTGATTAAATACTTTTTGTTACTATACTACCAATTAATATCAAAAATGAACTATATTTTGTTTTTATTTGTTTTTAACTCCACATATTCCACCGTTGAACTATTTAACACCTACAGAACTTGACAAATCCTTATTATATTACCAGCAGTGATTGGTTGAATACCGGGCTGCGTCTGTGTTTGGCCTTGTTTATTGGGGCTATAATTGGCCTGGAAAGGCAAATTAAAAACAAGCCGGCTGGTTTAAGAACTCATATGCTAGTCAGTTTGGGTTCATCTGTGTTTACTCTAATTACTATCCAAACAGGTGGAACACAACTTAGTGCTGATGCTATTAGTCGTGTAGTGCAAGGTATCGCTGCTGGAGTGGGATTTTTAGGCGCTGGGGAGATTTTGCGTCAATCTTCCCAAACATCAAAATCTCCAGAAGTTCACGGATTAACTTCTGCTGCTGCAATTTGGGTATCCGCTGCTTTGGGAATTGCTGCTGGGTGTGGTTTATGGCAATTAGGATTAATGGGCGCTATTTTAACTGTAATTATTTTACACATCTTTAAAAGACTAGAAAAATTTAATTAGTTGTCAATTACCCATTACCAATTACCCATTACCCATTACCCATTACCCATTACCATTTTCTGATATTTTTCCCGCACTCACAGATAGAATCTGGGAAGATTTTAACCATTGAGAATCAAAAGCACCTAAATGAGTAGTAGTAATCAAAGTTTGAAATCGGTCTTGAATAGCATCAAGTAATTGACCTTGACGGGATGGATCTAATTCAGCTAAAACATCATCTAATAATAACAAAGGTGGTTCATTAATCACTTCTTCAATTAATTGTAATTCGGCTAATTTCAAAGCTAAAACCAATGTTCTTTGTTGACCTTGAGAACCATATTTTCGCGCCGGAGTTTGATTAATAATTAATTCTATTTCATCGCGGTGGGGTCCAACTAAAGTTATGCCTCGATGTAATTCAGTAATCGCTCTTTGTTGTAGTTTAGCAAAAAAATCACCTTGTAATTCATGGGCAGAATTTTTTTCTATTTTTTCTAAAGGAATATTAGCAGCATATTTAATCTCTAGATTTTCCGATGCTCCACTAATACTATTATGCCATGCAGAAGCTAGGGGAGACAATCTTTGAATGGCTCTATCTCGTCTCAAAATTACCCTTGTACCAGCGGTAACTAATTGTGCATTCCAGATAGCTAATTCTGATTGTAGAGACTTTTCTTGTGTATTGATATAGCGTTTTAAGAAAGCATTGCGTTGGCGTAAAATTTGGTTATATTGATGTAAAATATGGGCATAAACTGGTTCTAATTGAATTAATAATGTATCCAACCAATGACGACGACCGACCGGACTACCCCGCACCAATTCTAAATCTAAACTAGAAAATTCTACTGCATTGAGGACACCTAAAAAGTTCATTTGTTTAGGAACTATTTCCCCATTAATAGCGACGGTGCGACGACCTTGACGACGGAGAGTGAGGGTTAAATCACTATTGCTATGAATCCTTTGTAAATTAGCACTAATTTGGGCTGTAGATTCACCTTCTTTAATTAAATCATGATCTCGTGTCATGCGGTGCGATCGCAATGTTGCTAATAATTCTACAGCTTCCAATAGATTTGATTTTCCTTGAGCATTATTACCCACCAAAATAGTTTTAGCAGCGGTAAATTCAACTTTTTGATCTTGGTAATTACGAAATTGTTTCAGGTGTAAAGTTTTTAAATACATATATATAACATATATAGGACTCCTATTTGATTTTTGATAGCTTGCGTGGCGTAGCCATACAAGACTCAGTAGGTATCAATTCTGTCCTTCCTGTTCCCTATTCCCTATTCCCTATTCCCTATTCCCTATTCCCTGTTCCCTGTTCCCTTGTTATAACGACAATTTTTAACGCCAACCTGCTTAAGGTACTGTCACCAAATCTAATTGGTACTTTTGAGAATCGCTGTCAATGCGTATAAATTCATTTTCCGGGTTATAGGTTGCAAATTTGCTCAGATTATCCTCTTTGTTGATAGCATTTTCTAAATAAGCTGAGGCTAATGTTGAAGTTACATAAATATTTCCATGTTGTTTGAACGCTTGTATTAGTTCAGATTCCTCTGGATAATCTTTGACTAAATGTTCTGCTAGAAATCCTTTTAAAATTATTCCTCTCAAGCCCGTTTTGTTGTATCCTGCTTTGGCGATCATCAATGATATATTATCAGAATTGAGATCAGGTAAATTATCGTAATCTTCAAAAAACGGGCAAAAAACTTTCATCAGATTTTTGACAGGATTTTTAACTTTCCCGTAATTGGGATCTTGTTGTTTTCTACGTTTCGATTCACCCATGATATCTATTTCCTAATTAGGGTTTGCTGAATAAGTTGTCTGTGAAAGCAGGTAACAGGTAACAGGTAACAGGTAACAGGTAACAGGTAACAGGTAACAGATAACAGATAACAGGTAACAGGTAACAGGTAACAGGGAATAGGGAACAGATAAGAAACAAAAGTTACTGAGTTTAAAGCTCAGTCAAGAAAAAGATGTTTTTAAAAGATGCGTAGCACGAAAAAAAACAGTGTCATTATTTCAATCTCATGTTTTTAAACTTAAACATGAGTTTTTTCTGTTCCCTGTTGCCCGTTCCCTGTTCCCTCTGAAATCCTGTTAATTTGCAAGTCCTGATTCTGAGAATTTACCCATTAAACATTTTTTTGTCCCCTAAAGCGGAAAAATAATTTCTCACCTTCAATCCAGACAAACATTAAAGCACTAAATGCAATACAAATTCCTAGTTCTTGTAAACTGAGTGCATGAGTACCAAAGAAACTTCGCAGGGGGGGAACATAAATTAACATCAATTGCAAAATTGTCGTCACAATGACTGACCCCAATACAAAGATATTAGAGAAAGGATTCATTTCAATGGTAAGTCTATTATTAGAACGAATGGCGATCGCATGACCCATTTGTGCTAGACATAATGAAGTAAATACCATTGTTTTCCAAGTATCTTCATGTCCTTGATATCCAGGTGCGTGAGAATGTTGATAAGCCCACTGCATGAGAATAATGGTAATAATGGCGAAAACAATCCCAATGCGAATCATATAAGCACCCAAACCTCTCGCAAAAATACTTTCACGGGGACTAAAGGGGGGACGCTGCATCACATCAGGTTCAGGAGGTTCTACAGCCAGTGCTAAAGCTGGTAAACCGTCTGTAACCAAATTCATCCAGAGAATTTGCAAAGGACTCAAAGGAACACCGCCCAAATTTAACAAGGGTGCGGCCGCAATGGTGAGAACTTCTCCAATATTACTACCAAGAATATACTTGATAAACCTGCGAATATTAGTATAAACAACTCTACCTTCCTTAGTGGCAGCGACTATGGTGGCAAAATTGTCATCTAGCAGGATCATGTCGCTGGCTTCCTTGCTCACATCTGTACCTGTGATGCCCATGGCAATGCCTATATCAGCTTGTTTGAGGGCGGGAGCATCATTCACGCCATCGCCTGTCATAGCCACAAATCGCCCGCGTCGCTGCAATGCTTGCACAATTCTTAATTTGTGTTCTGGGGAGACCCTGGCGTAAATACTCACTAGGTCTACCTGTGCTTCTAATTCCTGGTCACTTAGTAGTTGCAATTCCTTACCAGTAAGAACTCTATCACCTTTTTGGGCGATTCCTAAATCAATAGCGATCGCCTGGGCGGTTAATTGATGGTCGCCAGTAATCATTACCGGACGAATACCAGCGTGGCGACATTCTTGGACCGCAGCCCGCACTTCTGGCCGGGGCGCGTCTAACATTCCCACCAGTCCCAACCAAACTAAATCTACCTCAGAAATGTCCTCTGAACCATCGGCAGGAACTTCCCTCAAGGGTTTATAAGCAAAACCTAAGACCCGCAAACCTTGACTGGCCATTTGGTCATTAGCTACTAGAATTTGGCTGCGTTGTTCGGCGTTGATAAAAACAGCCTTATCACCTAAATGGATTTTTGTACACCTTTCCAGAGTTAATTCTGGTGAACCCTTGGTGAACATGAGATATTTTTCCGATTCGACAAAACCAGTAATAGCAGGGTCAATAGCTATTAAAGAAGATTCGCCAGTAGCCACAGCTTCTATTTGACAAATCACACTCATGCGCTTCCGTTCAGAGGAAAAGGGAAATTCTGCTACACGAGGTAATTTACTATACCATTGGTCTTGCTCAATTCCTGCTTTCCCCGCCAAAGTAACTAAAGCCCCTTCCGTGGGGTCGCCTAAAATTACCCATTGTCCTTGTTGTTGTTGCAAAACAGCATCATTACAAACAGCACAGGGAACAAGCAGGGCGGAAATTTCTGGAAATTCATCTAAACTGGCTTTTTTACCATGTAAGTGAAAATCTCCAATAGGAGTATAACCATCCCCAGAGACACGAAAGGTGGAATTATTGGTATAAACTGACTGGACTACCATTTTATTTTGAGTCAGAGTTCCGGTTTTGTCAGAACAAATAGTAGTTACAGAACCGAGTGTTTCTACTGCTGGGAGTTTGCGAATTAAAGCATTATGTTTGACCATGCGCTGAGTTCCCAAAGCCAGGGTAACGGTAATTACAGCCGGTAAACCTTCGGGAACTACCGCCACAGCCATACTTAAAGAAACTTCTACTAATTCTTGTAAATTTTTCCAGCCTATTCCTTTAGTTAGATCATGAATAAGTCCACCACCAACGACTATGGCTACAAGAATTAAAGAACCGCTGACCAGGACATTACCCAGTTGGGTCATGCGTTGCTGTAGGGGTGTAGGTTCACCGTCCACAGATTGTAACATGATAGCAATTTTACCTAATTCCGTGGCCATTCCCGTGTTAGTTACCAACACCTTAGCCCGACCTTGGACAACTTCCGTGCCTTGAAAAACTGAATTGAGGCGATCGCCTAAAGGTGCATCTTCTGGTAATGTGATTATAGCTTGCTTATTAACAGCCTCAGCTTCACCCGTTAAAGCAGATTCACGCACTTGTAAATTAGATTGTTCTATTAAGCGACCATCAGCGGCTATTTGCACTCCAGCTTCCAGCAGCATCACATCCCCTGGGACTAGATCCTTGGCTGCTATATCCCCCAGTTTACCGTCACGCAGGATTCGCACCGAAGGAGAAGATAGTTTTTTCAAAGCTGCTAAAGCTTTTTCGGCCCGGCTTTCTTGGACATAGCCCAAAATACCGTTAAGAATAACGATGGCCATAATGGCAATTGTATCCTTAAATGGCACTTCACCGGGTTTTAAGTCCCCCCTAGACAAAGCCATCAAATCCAAAAAACCAGAAATGAAGGCAACTGCAATCAACATCAATAACATGATATTGGTAAACTGATCTAGGAGAATTTGCCAAGGGCTACGACCTCCATGTTCTTCTAGTTCATTCGTTCCATATTTTTGACGACGCTGTTCAACTTCTTGGGACGTTAAGCCGTTGTTTGCGTCACTATCTAGCATTTCTAGGGCTTTATCAACTGCCAAACCATGCCAGATGTTGGTAGCTTCAGGTAAAGAATGAGCAGACATTGTGTAAGTTACAGGAAATGGTTACAAGATTCGATCATAATTTAGCAATGTCCGAAAATGGGGAATTTGTGGTTATTAGTTATTAGTGAGTGGGGTTATTGACAGAGTGGGGTTATTGACATACCTTCTCTTCCTTTCATGAGCGAGGATTCCTTGACACTTCACTGACTGGTGCTACCTAAGAGTAGTCTGATCTAGTCTGGAGTGTCCGTTTATAGTCTCCCAATGCCCTGTGGCGACTATATCTAGTTTACTATAAAGCTGTCCTAGAAGGACGGGGCTTGTATCCGATTTTTTTTCGGTCAGAAAATGTGGAATTGGGTAATTGGGTAATTGGGTAATTGGGTAATTGGGTAATTGGGTAATTGGGTAATTGGGTAATTGGGTAATTGGGTAATTGGGTAATTGGGTAATTAGGAAAGATTCTTCCTTGTTCCCTATTCCCTGTTCTCCAGGACTTACGCACAGGTCAGGGAATAATGAACCATCGAAGCAAGCGAAAGCTGCAGCAAAGCCTCCCCAAGAGGAGCGAAGATCACAAATAAGAGAGGCTTTGGGAGATATTTTGCGTAAGTCCTATTCCCTAAATAACAACTGACGTTAAAAAGTAATAATTTATGACTACTATGCTCAATAACACGAGTTTCCCACTACCCAGTTTGACAGTGAACCAAAATTTTGAACAGCAAAGAATTATTAGGCCAATTACTGCTGCTACCCTGTACGGTATCGCTTTTACCGAAAATAGACTCATTGCTATTGATACAATTAAAGGTCATTTATTAGAAATTGACCCCCTCAGCGATAACAGCAAAATTATCAATCCCCACCAAGTCCGTGAATTTAAGGAAGTTACCGGGTTAGCTATGTCGCAAGGTTATCTCTGGGTAACTCGTGGTAATAGTGTCTACTCTTGCAAATTCGCCTCTTTAGGTTTAGAACATTTTGTGACTTTACCATACCCTGCTGACGGGGTTGCTGTTTGGGAATCTACCGTTTATGTCAGTTGTCAAAGACTTGGCTATATTTTAATTTTTGACCGTGATACCCGCAGGGAAATCACTAGATTTTACGCCCCTGGTGTCGGCATAGAAAATTTAGCAGTGACAAAAGAAACTCTGTGGATATGCGATCGCACGGAACAAACTGTTTACTCTATGGATAGGGCAACCGGGGAAGTCCGTTTCAGTGTTATTACTCCTTTTGATTCCCCAACGGGTATCGCTGTTTATGGACAGGAGGACGCAGGTAAAGATCGTCTTTATGTGGCATACTCCAGTGAAGAACCTTACATCCGCGATAACCCTAATGCTGATCCCTGTTATGAGTTAACATACCGCGATCGCACATTCATTCATGCTCTACAATATCATTACCAGGAGGATAAACGCTACGCCCTTTCTAATGGTTATCTCATAGAAATGTCTTATCTTGAGGAAATTTCCCCCCTTGATGAGGTTTATTTAAGCGATATAGAATGGCGTATTGCCCTACCCTCAGAAACGGAACGGCAAAAAGTTAAGCAAGTTGAAGCGATTGGCTTACCCTTCACAGAAGAAATCATTGACGGACAAAGGGTAGCGGTTTTTAAATTTGACACCCTCACCCCCGGAGAACGCCACATATTTGGCTGGAAAGCACTTGTGGAAGTGTGGAGTATTAAATATCGCATTACTCCCAGAGACGTGGAAAAGTTACCAGAACTGCCACCAGAATTAAAAACTCGCTATCTGGTAGATGATGATGATTTAGCAATGGATACGGATATTGTGATCCGTGCGGCCAAGACAGCTATCGGTTCAGAAACTAACTTGTTACGGAAAATGTACAGTATCCGCAACTACGTCTATGATCAATTATCCTATGGTATTAAACCCCATATTGATTCGCCAGATGTGGTTTTAGAGCGTGGTGTTGGTTCCTGTGGAGAATATGTGGGTGTATTACTGGCACTTTGTCGCTTGAATGGTATTCCTTGTCGCACCGTTGGTAGATATAAATGTCCAGTTTATGCTGAACATCAGGGAGTTCCCCTCCAACCCGATTTTAATCATGTTTGGTTAGAATTTTATATTCCCGGTATGGGTTGGTTGCCCATGGAATCTAATCCTGATGATCTCGAAGAAGGTGGACCATATCCTACACGCTTTTTCATGGGTTTATGCTGGTATCATATCGAAATTGGCAAAGGTATATCCTTTGAAACTTTAAGCCAGAATGGAGTTCGCTTGACTAAAGAAGATATTTCACTAGGTGATTTAGCTATTAACCATATTCGGTTTACAATCCTGAAAGAATTACCGCCTTTTTAAGGTTATTTTTCCTTTCTTCCGGTCTTTTTCTCGTTCCCAGTCTCCAGACTGGGAGTCCACCGGGAGGTTCTAAGCCATTATGCTTATGCTCTGCGTGGGAATGGAAATCCAGGAAAATATAGGAGGTAAGCTGTACTGCATTTAATTTGTACAATTATAGCGGGCAGGATGCCCACACCACAAGATTTGGCCATAAAGATTTGGCCATATTAGAATTGTACAATTTAGCTGCGTAACGGTTGACATTAGGACTGTTAAGTGAGAGAAATTACGTTGGGGATAATTGCAGCTTAGTGGCTGTTCTACAGCTTTGCGGCATATTTCCTGATAGTAAATAGTAATAATGATGCACGGGAGAGAGTGGTAATATGAGCAACCCTAGTAATTCCGGTAAGATAAAATTTGGTACTGATGGATGGCGCGGAATTATTGCTGATGATTTTACTTTTCCAAATGTGCGGAAAGTAACCAGGGCGATCGCTAGTTATCTGGAAACTGCCTATACTAAGGACAGACCTGTTTTAATCGCCTACGATACCAGGTTTTTAGCCGACGAGTTCGCCCAAACATCTGCCGCAGTTTTAGCAGATTTGGGTTGGAATGTACAAATTACTGACCGGGATTGTCCCACCCCAGTAATTGCCTACAATGCCCGTCTCCTCAATTCCGCAGGGGCTTTGATGTTTACTGCTAGTCATAATCCTGCACCTTATTGTGGGATTAAATATATACCCGATTATGCAGGTCCGGCAACTCCAGAAATTACTGATACTATTGTCGCCAATATAGAAACGGCATCCGATGAATTACCTGGAAGTAACCCATCTGGTACAATTTCTACTTTTGATCCCAAACCCGATTATTTGCATTTTATCTACACCTTGTTGGATGTGGAAAAAATTAAAAGTGCAAATTTAAAGGTCAAATATGATGCCCTTTATTCTACCTCTCGTGGTTATTTAGATGAAGTCCTGCAACAGTGTGGTTGTCAATTAGAAAGTTTCCACACCTGGCGAGATGTGCTTTTTGGGGGTGGTATGCCTGAACCCAAAGGGGAACAGTTAGTTGAGTTGGTGGCCGCTGTCAAGGCTGATCATGCGGATTTGGGTTTGGCTACCGATGGTGATAGCGATCGCTTTGGTATTGTTGATGAACAAGGTAATGTCCTCACTCCCAACACAGTTTTGTTACTCCTAGCACGACATTTGATTAAAAACAAGGGTAAAAGCGGTGCGATCGTTCGGACTGTGGCAACTACGCACTTATTAGATAATTTTGCAGCTAAGTATGGGCTGGAAATTTATGAAACTGCGGTGGGTTTTAAATACATTGGTGAGAAAATGCGGGAAACCGCCGTTTTGATTGGTGGGGAAGAATCCGGTGGTTTAAGTATCATTGGCCATATTCCTGAAAAAGATGGGGTTTTAGCAGATATGCTAGTGGCTGAAGCGATCGCTTATGAAGGTAAGCCTTTAAGTCAGTTGGTACAGGAAGCTATAGCCGAAGCGGATGGTCCTTTGTATAACAATCGCTTGGATTTACACCTCACAGAAGCTCATAAAATCGCTGTGATTGATAGTTATACTCAAAATCCCCCCTCAGAAGTGGCAGGAATTAAGGTGAAAGAGGTGGGAAGGAAAGATGGTATTAAACTCTATTTAGAAGAGGGTAGCTGGGTGTTACTGCGTCCTTCTGGTACAGAACCTTTGGTGAGGGTGTACATGGAAACTAACTCACCAGAAAAACTTAGTCAGATTGCTAAATTCATGGAAGGTGAAATCGCTAAGTTAGCATAGAACCCCACCCCTAACCCCTCCCCGCAAACGAGGAGGGGGATGATATTTATTTAAAGATTTAAGTTATGATATTCAAAATATTGGCCAATTTTTTAATATTACTAATTATAGCTGTTTGGGTAGTAGCGATCGCTCTCATTTCTGTCCAAAATGCTACTCCTGTATCTTTAAAGTTTTTGGTTTTTCAATCAATACAAATTCCCTTTGGGTTAATGTTAGCTTTTGCTGTGGCCGTCGGTTTGTTAGCTACAGCCGTTTTACAGCCTCTTTGGGAGTTGGGAGAGTCCCAATCTGGAATAGATGAAGATGCCGAGTTTTTTGTTGATGATGAGGATTTTTAGAAGTTTCTCAATAAATACAGCAGTTTCCGATATTAAGAAATAATGTATCTATTCTTTAGTGCTAAGATATTGGTAAAGTAAACAACTAACTAATTTAAAGTTATGGTTACTCAACCTCTAACGCTAAGTACATCAGAGGTCATCTACCCAGACAGTGATGGACAACCAATAGCTAATAATACAGAACAGTTTCGTTGGATATTAGTTATTCAACAAAATTTAGATTGGTTATTTGCAGATAACCCTGATGTTTTTGTGGCTGGTGATTTATTTTGGTATCCCATAGAAGGGAAAAATTATATAGTCAATGCACCAGATGTTATGGTTGTATTTGGACGACCAAAAGGTAAACGCGGTTCTTATTTACAATGGCAAGAAAATCATATTGCCCCCCAGGTGGTTTTTGAAATTCTTTCTCCTAGTAATTCCCAAACCGAAATGGAGAGGAAATTGATATTTTATGAAAGACATGGAGTAGAAGAATATTATATTTACAATCCTCAAAACAATCAGTTGAAAGGATGGTTAAAAACGGAAGATGGTTTAGATGTCATTTCAGAAATAGAAAATTGGGTTAGTCCCAGGTTAGGAATTAAGTTTGATTTATCAGGGGAAGAATTACAAATTTATCGTCCCGATGGTAATAGATTTTCTTCATATCTGGAAATTTGCCAACTTCTAGAACAAGCAGAAACAGCATTAGCCGCAGAAAGGAGAAAAACGCAACTTTTAGCTGAAAAATTAAAGGCTTTAGGTGTGAATCCTGATGAACTAGAGTAATACTAAAAAACAAAAATAGTCGGTTTTAACCGACTATTACTTTTAGTTATTTTGGATAGAATTTTGATGTATGCAGTATTCGCAGAACTTCTACAGTTTCTTCTTTAATTCGGTAAATCAGAATATAGGGTGAATTAGAAATTATCAATTCTTTTGTACCTTCAACTCTGCCATTTTTACCCATAAAGGGATAATTTTGTAATTGATTAGCAGCATTTTGAATCTTGATTATTAATTCCTGTGCTGCGGTAGGATTATCCTGGAAAACGTAGTTACGCGCTTGTTCTAAGTTACGCAGCGCCCGACGTAGCCATTTAACCTGCATTTGTTAGCCTTGCAAATGTCCCTTTTACTTCTTCATCACTGGCAAAATCTCCAGCATCCGCTTCAGCAATACCTTTTTGGATTTCTTCGATTTGCCATTGATACATCTCTAAATAAGCGTTGACTGCTTCATTGAGAATATAACTTCTATCTCTGTTTATGCCTTTTGCTAATGCGTCTATAGCCGCTTTTTTGCTGCTGTCTATTCTAAATGTAATATTTTCTTTACTCATGGGTTTGTGATCATCATTCGTATTGCACGATATTATATAATATAACAATGTTAGATATTTAGTAAAAACTTTTGGCTTACGATAATATTTGCCGATACCTCACGGATACTTACCCTTTATCTTTTGTGCAATGGTTAATTGCAGAAGATATAAATGAAATTGAGGTGCTACCTACCGAGTTACCTATTAACCCCATTCGTGCTGATGCGTTGTTTCGACTACCGAAATTAAACCGCATTTTGCATTTGGAAATTCAAACTACACCAAAATCTGATACTCCCATGCCTGTGAGAATGTTAGATTATTGGTTGAGGATTTATCGTAAATATTTGTGTCCTATACAACAGGTGGTAATTTTTCTCAAAGAAACAAATTCACCTGATGTTTTTGTTGATAGATTGATAGTGGGGAATACACGACATCAATATCAAGTAATTAGAGTATGGGAAGAAGACAGCGAAACACTTTTAAAATCTCCTGCTTTATTACCTTTGGCAGTTTTAGCCAAGACAGATGAACCAAATAAGTTACTTCAGCAAGTTGCTTTAGAAATAGATAAAATAGAATAACAAGCGCAACAAAATACTATAGCAGCTTGTGTGGAATTATTGGCTGGTTTAAAGTTTGAGAAACAGTTGATTAAACAATATTTTCGGGAGGAAACTATGGAAGAATCTGTGATTTATCAGGAGATTATTAACCGTGGGAAGTTAGAGATTATTTCCCGTTTGTTGAAACGTCGTATTGGCGATATTTCCGCAAAATTGGAGTCACAAATTAAAGAGTTATCTGGTGAAAAGTTAGATGAGCTTTCGGAAGCTATTTTGGATTTTTCACAACCTGATGATTTGGTAAATTGGATAGCGAATCAAAGTTAAAATATTTTCTCACGCAAAGAGGAAAAGATATTTTTCATGAGTCGGTTAAAACCGACTTTTGCTTTTAGACTCTTAATTTATTCCCTGGATATCAGAAATGTTTAATTTTGTTACGCTATCTTGTGCTATTTATACAAGATTATTGTATACTAAAGGCATAACTATTTAGTAAATCAGGCTACATTAAAAATGCAAGCATCAGAAACTAAGCTCAGAGAGATTATTCAAGGTGATAAACAATATATTGTACCTTTATTTCAACGTCCGTACAGTTGGAAAAAATCCCAGTGGGAAGCATTATGGAATGATATTTTAGAATTATGTAATACGGAAAATCCTCGTCCTCATTTTATGGGTTCTATTGTGACTATACCAGTTTCTGGATTGCCAGAAGGAGTCAGCAAATATTTATTAATTGATGGACAACAAAGATTAACTACTATTTTTATTCTGTTTTCGGCTTTGCGAGATCAAGTTAAAGATACTAATAAGCAATTAGCAGAAGAATTACATAATAAATTTCTTATTAATCAATATCAGCAAGATCCTGAAATTTATAAATTACAACCTACTCAAGTAGACAGAGAATCATTTTATAGTTTGATCAATTCACTAGATACGTCAGTACATAATATTGATAAAAATGCCCCAATTATTAAAAAATGCTATTTATTTTTTGATAGGAAAATTAGACAAAGTAATCTGGAATTTGGGAGAATAAAGCAAGTAATTTCTAGTTATTTATCTATTGTGAGCGTTGTTTTAAGCACAGAAGATAATCCTTATTTAGTCTTTGAAAGTCTCAATGCTAAAGGTGAACCTTTAACACAAGCTGATTTAATTCGTAACTATTTCTTCATGAGAATTAATACAGATAATCAAGACAATGCTTATAAAAAATATTGGCTACCAATGCAAGAAACTCTAAATGATAATGATAATTTAACAGAGTTTATCAGGCATTACTTAACAAAAGATGGTTTGGAAATTAAGAAAGATCAAGTTTATTTTGAAATTAAAGAAAGAATGAGTAAAAGTGAAGCTCTTTCTTATTTACAAAATTTATATAAATTTTCAGAATATTATGCAAAACTTTTAGATCCTGAAAAAGAGGATAATTTAAAAATTCGTCGGTTTCTAGAAAGAATCAACCGTTTAGAAATAGCTACTGTTTATCCTTTTTTACTTAATTGTTATCATGATTATGAAGAAAATAAACTTTCAGAAGCAGATTTTATTTCTGTTTTGCAGATTTTAGAAAATTTCATTATTCGCCGATTTGTTTGTAATGTTCAAACCAGGGGATTAAATAGAATCTTTTCTGTACTGTATTCTCAAGTTAGCAAAGCAAGTAATTTAGCTCATGCTGATTTTGTGGAAAGATTAAAACTAGATTTACAAAATCGTGATTATCCCAAAGATACAGAATTTCAGAAAGGTTTATTGGATGTTAAATTATACGGTACTGGACGTTCTAAAAAAGGTCAATTAATTTTAAAATCTATTGAAGAATCTTTTAATCATAAAGAACAGGTCATTTTGGATGGACTGGAGATTGAACATATTATGCCACAAACTATAAATAAATGGTGGCAACAACACTTAGGCGAAGATTGGGGGATAACTCATGATTTACTACTTCATTCTTTGGGTAATCTAACTATTACAGCTTACAATGGTGAATTATATAATTTGGAATTTGTTGAGAAAAAAGAAATATTGATTAATAGTCATTTAGAAATCAATAAATACTTTGAAAATCAAGAAACTTGGAAAAGAGAGGATATAGAAAAAAGAAGTTTAGATTTATCTGAGATAGTTTTACAAATTTGGCCTTACTTTGGTAATGAAAATCTGATCATTTCATCCAAAAGTAAATTAACTGGTATAACTCCCAAAAAACTAAAAATTTTTGGTAAGGAATATCCTGTCAAAAGTTGGCGGGATGTTTTAGAAACAACTTTAAATGCGATCGCTGATTTAGAACCAGATAAATTTAAAGATATTATGGAACAATTTCCCCGTTTTATTAGTAGAGATGGAAAAGAATTTCGGGATACGAGAAAATTAGAAAATGGGGTGTTCATTAATGTAAATTTATCAGCGAGGGATATTAATGCTTTTTGTATTAAAGCTATCGAAACCGCAGAACTTTCTACAGAAGAATGGGAAGTAGAAACCACAAGTTAATTTATGTTATGTATCATTTCCCAAAACCCTTATTTTCCTCTTTTGCTCCTTAGCGTCTTTGCGGGAAACAAAAAAAGAGCGATGGCGCAAAGCACCCACCGTAAGCGATCGCGCATCAACAACCTTTAACTAAATATTCACTCCTATGAATTGAAAAGCCTGTTTAATACTTAAACTCATTGGTAATTTTTGTTCCTTTGCATATAATTCCGCCGCTTTACCATAAGCAGATAACATTTCTCGGCTGTTTTCCACCTGTCCATCTTGACTTTTAATATTCAGCAATACCCAACCTAAATTATGATAAGCTTCAGCATAACCAGGATTATATTTAATCGCTTTTTCCAGACATAACCTTGCCTTCTGCAACTCTCCTACCTGGCCATATAAAGTACCGAGACGAAATAAAACAAAAGCCTGAAGGGCTTGGGGTTCAGTAAACTTTTGTAAAAAATTCTCATAGATTTGAATAGCACTTTGATAACCTTGTAAATTTTCCTGAGTAATGCCATAATTAATTAACACCCATCCAGGAACTAACTTGTGACTGCTGGCTTGTTGAAAACTAGTTAAGGCCTCATTCCATAAATCCTGACTACATTGTTTCCAAGCCTTTAAACCCCAAGCTAAAGCACTATCAGGCACCTGATTAATAAATTCCTCAATTCTTCTATCTACATCATTAACCTGTTTAGTAAAAACGGCTTTTTCCAAAGCTAGAATCAAATAAGGATATAGCCAAGGTAAATGATCATAGTTATTATTATAGTTATTATTTTGGATTTGCTGTGATTTAAAAATTCCTTGTGTAGCCGCACGAATGGCTAATTTCCATTGTTGTTGCTGTATATATATCCAAGCTTGTAAACCCAACGCAAACGTACAATCAGGCTGTAACTGTAATGCTTGATTGACTGTATTTTCCGCCATTTTTAAATTACCAGCTTTACCTAAAGCCCACGCCAAATTAGTCTGTATCCACACTTGTTCAGGAGATAATTTAACCCCTTTTTCTAGATTTTTAACTGCTTCTTGCCAATTTTTTTGCCGACAATTAATCAACCCTAAAACTCCATAACCTCTACCGTCATTTGGTTGTAATTGAATAGCTTTTTTTGCCGCTATTTCTGCTTGTTGATCATCAACATATATTTGTAATAATGCTAGTTCTACCGCTGCTTCTCCATGATCTGGTGCAACTTGCAAATATTTTTGATATGCTTGAACAGCATCAACTAATTGACCTTGTTTGACTAATTCTTTAGCCCGTTGATGTTGAGGAGTGACAAATTTACCTTGAAGTGCATTAATTAATTCATCAGCCGTTTGAAATCTATCCTCTACCCTAAATTGCATTCCTGTGAGAATAACTTTTTCCATTAAAAAACTTAAATCAGAGCGTAGTTGTCGGGGTGATATTAATTTATCCACGGAACTACCTTGTAAAAAAGCACTAGCTCTATCCGTAGCTTCTATTGGTAATTTCCCAGTCAATAATTCATACATTGATGCACATAAGGCATAAAGGTCTGTACTAGGAAAACGCTTACTTTTTTGAATATATTGTTCATAAGGTGCATATCCAGGGGTTAATATTCGCGTCATATCCCCAGTTTGACCGGCAATAAATTCTCTAGCTGCACCAAAATCAATTAATACGGCTTTATCCGGGGGAACAATAATAATATTTTCGGGTTTGATGTCTCGATGCAGTAAATTATGACTATGAATAACTTTTAAAGCCCCAGCAATTTGCACAAAATAATTTTTAATTTGATTTTCCGCCAGTATCCCTGTTTCTAGTAAGATTTTATCTAATGATTTACCAACAAGTAATTCCATTATCATGTATGCGGTATCATTTTCTGTAAACCACTCATAAATTCTGACGATATGAGGATGAACACATTTTTGTAGATAATGAGCCTCTACTTGGAACTGTTGTAGTTGTTGTTGACGCTGTACGGGAGTAATGGACATAGGCCACAAAACCGTATTACCTTGTCTAGCAGCATTTTCTGGCCATAGTTCTTTAATAGCGACTTTGGTAGAATTGGAGATATAAGTGGCTGTGTATGTAATACCAAACCCACCTTGTCCTAATATGTTATCTATTCTATATCTGCCATTTCCTAATAATGTTCCCGGTGATAAATGCAGATTTGATGTAGTCGCAGAAGAGGTTAAAGGTGTACCGCAAGCGATACAGCTACTTTCATGATCATCGTTGTCAGTCAGACAGGTTGGACATTGAATAGACATAATCGGTAATGGGTAATAGTCAGTAATCTAGGTATTAACTAAAAATTGTAATGCTAACAGGGTAGCATTATCAGATGCACCACGTTCTAAAACTTTATTGATAGTCAAATTCACTGATGTTTGTAAGTTTTGATCATGATCAATGGTGAAAATTTCCTCTAGTTCGTTTTTAGAAACAAGATCCCAAACACCATCAGAACATAATAAAAGAATATCTTGATGTGCTAGTTGCATAGATAATTCTGGGGTAGTTTGTTTGAGATTTTGGACGTAACCATCACTTAATCTGCGTTTTGTACCGATGGATTTTATCAGCACATTTCTATCTGGATGTTCTAAACTTTGGCTTGGTGTAATTTGTCCACTAGCTACTAACATAGCCACAAGCGAATGATCTTCGCTGAGTTGTTTTATTTCTCCTTGACGTAGTAAATAAATGCGACTATCACCAACATGACTAATTATTAATTGTTGGGATCTGGCAAAAATAACGCTTAGGGTTGTTCCTCCTTCCTTAACTTGATTAGATACTGTTTCGTTAGCTTGAGTAAATAAGTTTGTTAACCATTCCTGGTATTGTTCTATATTTGGATATTCGGGAAAAATTGCTGTCTCTAAAACTGTTTTTATTGCCAATTTACTAGCTATTTCTCCTTGGGACATTCCCCCCATACCATCAGCTATAGCCCCTAAAATCATAGTTTCTGTATCACTGATTTTTTGGTATTTAATGCCATAGTTGTCTTCATTTTTTAACCTATTTATTGATAAGCCAACCGTAGAACTGCTGGCTATTTCCCAGTTAATCTTTGGTGTGCTGATTTCTTGACGGGTGTTAACTAATATTTGTAGGAGTTGTTCTAATGTAAATCTTTCTTGTGGTAGGGTAGATAAGCAAATTTTGAGAATTTGATGGATAATAGGAATAGGACTAATTTCTATTTCTTCCCTTTGGTCTGTTGGTAATGTTTGTTTGTGAATTATCTGATATAATAATGCTGCAACTGTATAACTACTCATTGTTTCTTGAATAGGACTTTTACAGTATGCTAATTCAGGATCACAATAATTTCCCACCAGTCCAGAAGTGAGAATTTCATTCACAGGATAGGCATTGGTCAGGTCGAAAAATTCTATGGGTGTTCCTATTTTAATAAATTGCGGTAAGATATTAATAACACACCATTCTCTTTGGGATATATAGCGGAATAATTGACAAATTTGCCCGGTAATTAATAATGATTCTTCTAAAGTGTGTTCAGTTTTTAACCAAGTTTCTAAGGTTTGATTTTCGCTGGGAAGATAGGTAAGAATTAGCAGTTTTTGATTTGATATATTGGTGCTAATTTCTGTTTCTGGATAATATTCCTCTGCTAAATATTCCTCTGCTAAATATTCTGAAGCTGTATCTATTTCTGCAATAGGAGAAATGGTAGTTTCAATTTCTGGTGTATTTTGTGGTTTAATATCAAATTTAATATCAAATTTAATATCAAATTTAATATCAATAGTTATATTGTCTTCGCTGTGTGCCAGTAGTTCGGTAATTAGTTTGTAATCACCTAGTTTTTTTCTCAGTTCTAGTTCTCGGTTAAGTGCGCTGTCAATTGCACCTATTCTCAGTAAACCGGGTTTTTCTGATGCGATATTGACCTGAAAATAATCAATATTAGGTGTGAGTTGTCCTAAATAGGAAATGATTTCTATTTGCAGGTTTTGCAGTTGAAAACAGATGTTTTCTTTAATTATTAATGGGTTTTGATTTGTGGGTTCATTCATGGATTTATAAGAATTATAGTAGTGAATTGCGGGCAAGATGCCCACTCCACCAGAGAATCTTTTTGATTTTTTTAGCCGGCTTCAAAGAGAAATCTAACTTTACCAAAGGCTATTTCATCACCCGAATTTAAGGGTGTGGGTATGGTAATTCTAGCACTAAAGCGAGTTTGTCCTGGTGCTTTGATAAATACTCCGTTGGTAGAACCTAAGTCTTTGATTTTCCATGTTCCTAATTCTTGATAAATTTCCGCATGATTGCGAGAAACTGTTTCTCCACCGAAAAATTGTTCTAAATCAATTTCTACTGGTCCTGTGTCTGGATCAAATATGCCCACAATAGCGTTATTATCTATGATAAATTCTGGTATGGGGGCCTTTGTTTGTTTGGATGTTAGTTTGGCTTTGGTAAATGTGTTGGTAATTGGGGGATAGTTGGGTTGTGGTGTGGTTGGTTGAATGACTGTAGGCGCTAAAGTTGGTTCTATTTTTGGTTGTGGTGTGATTGTGATTTGTGCTATGGTTTGTAGTTCTGAACCGCAAGCATTACAAAATCCTGAATTGTCTAAATTTTGATCATAGCCGCAAACTGTACAGGTAATCATTGTGTTTTTCTCCTCGTTTTTAATTATTAATCTTTTTTCGCACCCAGACAATTACAATTATTAGATAAGCTGTTACGCACCTAAATTGTATAATCCTAAAATAGTTAAATCTTGTGGGGTGGGCATCTTGCCCGCCAGACTTATCCTAAAATAGTTAAATCTTGTGGGGTGGGCATCTTGCCCGCCAGACTTATCCTAAAATAGTTAAATCTTGTGGGGTGGGCATCTTGCCCGCCAGACTTATCCTAAAATAGTTAAATCTTGTGGGG
>NZ_BJCF01000015.1 GCF_005402965.1 Dolichospermum planctonicum | reverse complement strand
TTAAAAATCACATCCTGTAAATCCTCAAATCCTGGTTATCCTGATTCAAGACAAGAAAACCCAAACCAAAACCGAAAACTTAAAAATCACATCCTGTAAATCCTCAAATCCTGGTTATCCTGATTCAAGACAAGAAAACCCAAACCAAAACCGAAAACTTAAAAATCACATCCTGTAAATCCTCAAATCCTGGTTATCCTGATTCAGACTATAATAATGTTGAACGCAGATAAACGCAGATAAACGCTGCTGGTTTTATGGTTATTCCGTTTATTTGTAGGGGTAATTCATGAATTACCCCCTAGGTTGATTGTATATTACCATTCATTCAATGCTGGTAAGCTTTTAACTATTCTCACGGTTTCTAAGCTGACTCTCACAATCCTTTTGACTAAATCCACTATATAACGGGGATTTTCTGACCAATGGTTAGGGTCATTAATTATGCCACTATCCTTATCTTTAGTGACTTTGTACCTTTCCATAATCCATTCTAGGGCTGATTTGCCATTTACTATATATTCGTAGGCTTCTAGGGGGATTTGGGATAGGGTAAGTTTGCTATTATAGATGATGATGGTTTTATCTAGGCCGTTTTTATTCTTACCAAAGACCATTTTTTCGACTTGATAATCTTGGTCATCTAAATATAATTCTTTTTTAAATTCTTCTAATTCATAAGGTTCTATGGTTTCATAGTTGAGATGATAATACGCTAATTCTCTACCGGCTTGACTGAATGTCCAAAAATCCGCAGTAAAGGGGATTCGTGGTAACATTTTCTTCAGGTCTGACGCAAAGCGTTGTTTATATTCGGGTGAATGTAATACTCCATAAATGTAATAGAAGATGTCTGATTTGGTGATGGTTGTGTCTTGATATTTTTGCTGATATTCTTTTAATATGCTATCGGGGATGTTTTCTTTTTTGGTATATTGTTCTGTGGTTGCTGTTGCAAATAGTTCTCCTAGTTCGCTTTGTTTTTCGTAGGTATATAGGGGGAAACATTGACCATTATGTTGAAGACCATAATCAGGAATAACATCTATTATTAAAGTTGAAAAGTCTTTTTGTGCGCCAACTCCAACCACACAAATTACTAAATTTTCTAAATTTTGACTAGGGAGAATTTTAGGAAATTGTCCGGGTACATCATTAAAATTTTTATCAAAATATAGGCATTGTTTACAAAAAGGACGATACATTGAATAAGTAATAAAATCGGAGTTAAAAGAATGTTCAATATCTCTACCTACATGATATTTTAACTCTCTTGACCAACTTATTTTCTTATTATCATTGTCAATAAAGGATTCTATAACTGTTTTTCTTTCTTCAGCGTTATTCAATATTTTACCTTTTAAATAACTTCTAAATGCTTCTAATTGTTTATTATAAAAATCAATCATTTTAGTCATATTATTAATCACTGATTGAGCAGAAAAATTATAAACCCAAGTATCACGATTAGTTTTTACACCTCCTGAGTAAACCTCAAAAATAGTTTTAGTAATTTTATCTTTTTTATCACCTAATGCAATAAAACTTTCAAAAATATCATTTCTTTGATTAATCCAATCATAACTATCATTAGGCGTTATTGTTTTCCATTGAATAGCAGAAATATTGCCGAAATTTTGAATAATACTTAGTTTTTGTTCACGAGTTAAATAGTCACCAATATCATGATAAAATATTTTATTTTCTGATTTTCTATCAGGATTTTTGATTAAGATAATAATAGCAATACCCGCTTGACTACCAACTCCAAAAATCTGTCCTCCTTCTTGTTTCCACCAAGAAACCCGCATATCACCTTTTAAATTAAAGCAGTAAATACTCGTAAATTCATCTACTAAACATTTTCTTAATCCATCAGCAAAACCTTTGTAAATAAATGCTCCATTAGTTACAAAACAAATAACTCCTTTATCTTTGATTCTTTCACTAGCCCATTTTAAAGCTCGAATTTCTGAACCATAAAGACTATTTCTTAAAGTAGCAGTAGAATATTTAGCATAACTATTTCCAATTTTTTCATCTAAGTTTTCATATTTGAGGTTTTTATTACTATCATTTTCGTTTTTTTGCTTTGCAGAATAAGGAAGATTACCAATAATCACAGTAATATCCCTTTGCTTTTGATTAATTACCCGTTGATTATTTTCAGGAAAGATACTTTCTAACAAATAACCTGCATTTTCAAACATTTGAAATGTATCCGTTAAAACAATGCCATTAAAAGGTTGATATTCACCACCAGCCAAAAAATGATAACTTTCCTCAATATTAATTGCTGCAATATAATAAGCTAATAAAACAATCTCATTACAATGTAACTCATAACTAAACTTCCGTTGTAAATCCTCTGGTTTAATTAACCCACTTTGCAATAACCGCACCATAAAAGTACCGGTCCCGGTAAAGGGGTCTAAAATATGCACACCTTCATCAGTTAAACCCACACCAAACTCTTGTTTTAAAGCAAAATCAGCACTTTTAATAATAAAATCTACCACTTCCACGGGAGTATAAACAATTCCCAATCTTTCTACCAACCGGGGAAAAGCCGCACGGAAAAATTTATCATATAATTCAATAATGATCCGCTGTTTTCCTTCCGCATTATCAATACCACTAGCGCGTTCTCGCACACTTTGATAAAACTTGTCTAAAGTCTTGACTTCTTTCTGCAAAGATTGACCTTCTAACACATCTAACATTCTTTGCATCGTCTGGGAAACCGGGTTATATTTAGTAAATTCGTAACCCTCAAACAAAGCATCAAAAACCGGTTTGGTAATTAAATGTTGAGATAACATTTCAATGGCTTCATCTTCGGTGACATTAGGATTAATATTTTGATGTAATCCTGTGATAAAGTCATCAAATACTTTTTTCGCTTCTGATTGTAAGGGCGAACGGCCGTTCGCCCCTACTAATAATGCTTTAATTCGGGAAATGTGAGTATCAGCAATCTCCGCTACATTTTTAGCCCATTTTTCCCAATACTGTCTATCACCACATTTAGTAACTATTTTCGCATAAATGGCATTTCTCCATTCTTCAATGGGAAAATTTAATTCTAATTGTTTGTAAGAACTGCCTTTTTTTGCACTTTGAGAACTACCATCATTTTCAGTTTTACCTCCCACTCCAATAACAGCAATTTGGGGAGGACGACGTTTATTTAATTCTATTTTATTGACAGTATCATTAAATCGGTCATCATGGGAGCGTAAAGCCTGTAAAACTCGCCAAATTACCTGATATTTTTGATTATCTTTTAAAGCGACTTCGGGAGGTATATCAGCAGGAATACCAACCGGTAAAATGATATAACCGTATTTTTTCCCCTCAGCTTTCC
Organism: Dolichospermum planctonicum; assembly: GCF_005402965.1. Classification (GTDB taxonomy): domain Bacteria; phylum Cyanobacteriota; class Cyanobacteriia; order Cyanobacteriales; family Nostocaceae; genus Dolichospermum; species Dolichospermum planctonicum. The sequence continues at coordinate 83,879 of NZ_BJCF01000015.1, read as the reverse complement.
GCATGACTCTACCAACGGACTGGACGACATCAACTACGGAATTACGGGGAGTAAGAAACATCACAGCATCTAACGCGGGAATATCCACACCTTCGGATAAACACCGCGCATTTGATAAAATTCGACAGATATTACCGCTATTTCCCCCCTTTGTAGGAGTTAGGGGAAGTTCAGCTTTTAACCATTCTAATTTACTGTTTCTTTCTAAAGAATTTTGAGTACCATCAACGTGGTCTAAATTACATTCTAAGAAATCTTCATCATCAGGATTCAATTGTTGATATTGATTAATAATATCAGCGAATACATCAACAATCTTTTTAGAATCTTTAATACTACGAGAAAAAGCAACCGCCCGTTTCATAGGGTTATTATCTTCTATATCTTCCCCTTGAGCATCTTTAATTAAACGTTTAGCTAAACCATTCCAACAACCGACAATTTTAACTGCGTCATCTAAATTTAACTCATTATTTGCGTCTGCTAATTGTTGTTGAAAAGTTGCACTCACAAATTTTTCATCAACAGCTAACACCATGACTTTATAATCAGTTAATAAACCGACGCTGACAGCTTCCCCAAAACTTAAACGATGAAATTCTTGACCATAGATATCTACATCATCCATGGAACATAAAAAAGCGTCGTTTTCCTGTGCTTGGACTTTGGTATCATCACTATATATTTTAGGAGTTGCTGTCATGTAAAGACGTTTTTTAGCTTGGATAAAATCTTGATTATGTACCCTGACAAAATAAGATTCATCTTCACCAGCAATAGTTACACCTGTGGTTCTATGGGCTTCATCACAGATAATTAAATCAAATTCTGGTAAACCTTGTTTCTGTGCATCTGATATAGCTTGAATTGATTGATAAGTAGAAAAAATAACGGTTAATTCTTTTTGATTTTTAGATTGAATATTGTGATAGGATTTAATAATATCATTCGCGTTAGTTGTGGCAGGAAACGCTAAATCATTAACAGTAATATCTGCAAGATCATCATTTTTAGATTTTTGCTTACTTTTACCAACATTGACATCAGAACAAACTGCAATACTATGAAAATTAATATCAGTTTCCGCAGTCCATTCTCGCAAAGTTTGGGAAAGTAAAGAAATAGAAGGAACTAAAAAGAGAATTAAATTATTTTCTTTAGGGAAATTTTCCGCAATTTTCAAAGCGGTAAAGGTTTTACCAGTACCGCAAGCCATAATTAATTTACCTCTATCTCCCGTTTGAAAACCCGTGAGGACTTTTTCTAAAGCGGTTTGTTGATGAGGCCTAATTTTTTTTTTAGGTTTAAGTTCTAAATGATCAGGATTTTCTAAACTGAATTGCTCCCAATCAATGGGACTATTGGCTAAATCGTAAATAGTAGCACGAATAACAGGAATTTGTTGACCATCTAAAGCTGCTAAGGCGTTTTTACTCCACTTGTTTGTAGTGGAAATAATCATGCGTTTTTTAAATAAATTTGTCCCGGAAGCGGTGAAAAATGAATCTATATCTGATTTTTCTAAAGTTTGGTCTTCTCCATAACATTTACATTGAATGGCACAATAATCGCCAGTATCTCTGATGACTGCTACTAGGTCAATACCTGTATCTGGCATATTTCCCCGTTTCGGGAAATCCATCCATAACCAAACCTCGCTAAAATACTCTTTGTAGATGGGATCAGTTTTGAGATAAGTTAACATTAACCGTTCAAATTTATCTCCTAATTCCCGGGGAGATTGAGAATTTTGTCTAAATTCCTTTAATATTTTGCCAATAGTCATATTCAGATTTCTCCTATGTTCCAGATCCCCTGCTCGTTTTCTCATTCCCACCCAGCGCATGGCAATGAGGCTATAGATTAATATAATAACTACACTTACGTATAGTTGTAAAGGTCTGATGGGATTAATTTATATTAACTTATATTAACTTATATTAACTTGTATTAACTTGTATTAACTTGTATTAACTTCTGCTGACTTTTGATGACTTTTGATGAAAAAACTTTTGCACCTTTGGGTTTTGGGGGGAAACATAGAAACCATAATTGATACCGTTATTATGCAAATTATGTAACACCAAAAAAAAAGGCTCAAATCTGTTATTTCACAGAATACAATCTATAAGTTATAATGGTTAACAACAGTTTGAGCTATCTACCGGGGTTTTAAATTCTATAATAAGTCCGTAAATCGGCCATCGTTTTGCAAAGTTTTCAGGATCTGCTTAATTTCCTGGGTACGATCCTTCTTCACTACTAGGGTAACATTGCGATCGCGGACAATGACCACATCTTCTAAACCGATAGTAACAATTACATCATCAGGATTGGAGGCATAAACAATAGATCCTTGAGTATCTAAGCCAACATGAGTAGCAAGTTCTACATTAGGATTATCCTCTTGTTTTAGTAAACGTTCAATAGCATTCCAATCACCCAAATCATCCCAACCAAATGCCACAGGTAAAACATAAGCTAAACTAGTTTTTTCCATCAGCGCGTAATCTATACTTTTTTTAGGTAACTGGGGATAAATATCAGGGCCATATTGTTCTAAAGGTTGGATAATTTCTGGTGCATGGGTGCGTAATTCTGCTAAAACAACACCGGCTTGAAAAACAAACATACCACTATTCCAGCTAAACCGTCCCGTAGATAAAAAAGTTGCGGCTGTTTCCTGGTCGGGCTTTTCAGTAAAACGCTGAACATGATAAGCTGGCAAGTTATTAAAGTCACATAATTTCTCGCCTTGCTCAATATAACCATAGCCAGTTGATGGAAAATTGGGTTTGATCCCCAAAGTCACTATTGCCGGGGTAGTTCTTGCCAACTCGGTAGCAGCGGACAGGGTAGCTAAAAATACCTCTGGGTCAGCAATCCAGTGGTCAGCCGGGAAAAAACCAATCATAGCGTTTTCTCCGTAACGCTTGTTAATTTCTAAACTTGCCCAAGCAACAGCAGCGGCGGTATCTCGTCCTAAAGGTTCAATGAGTAAATTTGATTCTAGTAAATCAGGAAGTTGTTCTCTCACCCCTTGGGCAATGGCGCTAGAGGTAATTACCCACAAGTTTTGCCAACCGTCAGCCAATGGTAACAATCGATCAGCGGTTGCTTGTAGTAAGCTCTGAGAGCTACCATCAAGACTTAAAAATTGTTTAGGTCTGTCCAGTCGGCTCAAAGGCCAAAAACGTTCACCTTTACCACCTGCTAAAATCACAGGAAAAAATAAATTATTCATACTCGAAAGCACACCCAATGCAGAACAATATAAGTTTACATCGAATGGTGGGTAAGTCTTGCCCCTTACCCCTTGCCTCTGGACTGTGGCCTGTGGCCTGTGGACTGCATTTAATTTTGAATTTTGGATGATCTTGACTGATAATTTCGGTTAGTTAAGTATGTTGTAATTATCACAGATTAAAGCTATGAGGACAGCAAAACCCAACAAAATCTGGCTGATGCTTTTTTAAAATCCAAAATTTGCACTGTGAAATTTTGCAGTTGCAATATTTGTAGCTTGTATTAACATACCTTTAAGGAGTGGTTGAGTGGGGAGAAAATTGTGATTAAACAAATTCAATGGTTAGAAAATCAGGTCATACCTCAACAGGTAACACCACCAGAGCAGGAGGTAAAACAGCCACCAGTCCAAAAGTTAGAAAATCAGACAATAATTCAACAAGTACCAGTGTCCACCCCCCTGGTAAAACCGCCGGAATCAGTCTACTCTGCTAGTAGCGTTGTGGAATCAGTGGGCGCTCTTCCCAAGGAACTCTATGCGCGATTAGGCTTATCAATTCCCCGCTGGTTATTGTGGGTGCTAACTGTTGTTTTAGGCGTAACTGTATCTGGTTTATTAGCGTCCAGTTTGGCACTATGGACTCCTCTATGGAGTAATCTAGACCAAACGAAAGATGATGAATTTGCTTCTTATAAACAGAATCAAGTCAAAATACCCGCAGGTTTATGGACTCAGCTTTCTCAGTATAAACTATCAAGACCCATGAATATTTTAATTATGGGTATTGAACCAGTGCCGGGAACTGTAGACGGTTCACCAGAAAGTTTTGCTGGTAGCAGTGATACTATGATGTTGGTGCGGCTAAATCCCAGTGATAAATCTATTCGCGTTCTGTCAATTCCCAGAGGGACAATGATAGCAATCCCCGAACAAGGCTTAACTAAGGTATCTGAAGCTAATGCCAAGGGTGGTCCAGTTTTAGCCGCACGGGTAGTTAGTCGCAGTTTAAACAATGCTCCCATAGATAGATATATCCGCATTTCTACTAGTGGCTTCCGCCAATTAGTTGACCAGTTGGGTGGGGTAGATGTATTTGTCCCCCAAGCTATGAATTATCAAGATCGCTCAGGTGGCTTGTCAATAAATTTAGTCAGCGGTTGGCAAAATCTTAATGGTCAACAAGCAGAACAGTTTGCCCGCTTTCGTGAAGAAGGTATGGGGGATTTACCCAGAGTTCAGCGACAACAAGCACTAATCACTGCTTTAATGCAAAAGCTCAACAGTCCCACTGTTTTACCCAGGTTGCCCCAATTAACTCGCATTATGCGGAAGTATTTTGATACCAACCTCAAAACGGAGGAAATGATGGCATTGGCGAATTTTTCCGTGAATGTAGAACGGGATAATTTCCAAATGGCAATGTTACCCGGTACTTTTAGCAAGTTTAGTCAAGATGCTAATAGCTATTGGTTAAATATGACTGGTCAACAAAGCTTATTAACTGATTTTACTGGGGTAAATGTCGCTGGTATTACCTCAGATACCAGACCTATTTTTGCCCGGAGAGTTGCTGTTCAAAATACTACTAATCAACCCCAGCTAACGCAAAGGGTAATTACCTATCTTAAACAGAAAGGTTTTACTAATGTTTACCCAGTTCCAGACTGGCCAGATACCCAGAGTCAAACTCAGATTATTGTCCAACAAGGCAACCGACAACCAGGAATTGATTTACAACAAGTTTTAGGTTTAGGACAAGTTGAAGTTTCAGGAAACGGTGATCTAGAATCTGACTTGACAATTCGCATTGGTAAAGATTGGAAATAAGGAACTTGGTCACGGGGAACAGGGAACAGGGAACAGGGGACAGGGGACAGGGAAGAGGGAAGAGGGAAGAGGAAGAGGGAACTGGGAACGTTCCCTCACTATAATGACAATTTTTAACGCCAACCTACTTAGCAAGTTTATGAACAAAATTTTGTTAAGATATTTAACTTTAATTTCTATTTTGGCGGGATTGTGTATTATGACTCCGCAAATAACATTGGCTCAAGTTAATACCATTAACTACAGTAATGCTAACTTAAATAATCGTGACTTTTCCTATACTGATTTTGTCGGTGGAACTTTTGTCGCAGCGGAAATGCGGGGAACAAATTTCCAAGGTGCAAATTTAACTAACGCAATTTTTACCAAAGGCGTTTTATTAAAAGCCAATTTAGAAGGTGCAAATTTAACAGGCGCTTTAGTTGATCGTGTTACCTTAGATGGTGCTAATCTAAGAAATGCCATTTTTACAGAAGCAACTTTGACCCGCAGCCGCTTTTATGATGCTGATATCACTGGCGCTGATTTTACAAATGCAATCATTGACCGTTATCAAGTATCGCTGCTGTGTAAAATAGCAAATGGTGTTAATCCTGTAACTGGTATTTCTACTCACGATAGTTTAGGTTGTCGTTGAAAAATTGACAACTAATAACTCTCAACTAACCACTGACCACTGATATTCGTGACACAACAAGAAAAAAAACCCGCCCGTTCTTTCGCTGGAATTGCTGGTATTGTTGCCGCAGCAACATTAATTAGTAAGGTATTTGGTTTAATTAGACAACAAATAATCGCTGCGGCTTTCGGTGTCGGTGCTGCAGCTACCGCTTATAGTTATGCCTATATTATCCCCGGTTTTCTTTTGATCTTACTGGGTGGTGTCAACGGACCTTTACATAGTGCCATTGTCAGTGTTTTATCTAAACATAAAAAAGAAGCAGCAGCACCTATAGTAGAAACAGTAACAACTCTTGTGGGTGGGTTGTTGCTAGTAGTGACAATTGCCCAAATATTCTGCGCTGAGTTAATTATTGATTTAGTTGGTCATGGCTTAGAAGCGACTACAAGAGCGATCGCCATCCGTCAAATCCAAATTATGTCCCCTCTGTCCTTATTTGCGGGCTTAATTGGGATTGGTTTTGGGACTTTAAATGCAGCTAATCAATATTGGTTATTATCAATTAGTCCGTTATTATCCAGTATAACCGTTATTATCGGTATCGGTATTTTAGTTCTAGAATATGGTAAACAAATTATTAATCCTGAATATGCTTTCATCGGTGGCATGATATTAGCCTGGGGAACTTTAGCGGGAGGAATTTTGCAATGGTTAGTGCAATTAATTGTCCAATGGCGGTTAGGATTAGGGACATTACGGCTAAGATTTGATTTTAAATCTCCTGGTGTTCAAGAAGTAATTAAAATCATGACTCCAGCCACCATATCATCAGGAATGATGCCCATAAATGTCGCCACTGACCTTTATTTTGCCAGTCCTATTGCCGGTGCAGCAGCAGGTTTTACCTATGCTAATCTTTTAGTACAAACTCCTTTGGGAATTATTTCTAATATTATTTTACTGCCTTTATTACCAACATTTGCTAAACTTTCTCACCCAGACAATTGGCCAGAACTAAAATTACGCATTCGGCAAGGACTTTTACTAACTGCTGTCACCATGCTACCTTTAGGGGCTTTAATGGTATCTTTATCTGAGCCAATTGTCCAGATAGTTTATCAACGGGGAGCATTTAAACAAGAAGCAACTCAGTTAGTATCTTCTTTATTAGTTGCCTATGGAATTGGGATGTTTGTCTATCTAGGGCGTGATGTTTTAGTCAGGGTATTTTATGCTTTGGGTGATGGACAAACACCTTTTAAAATTAGTACATTTAATATTTTTCTTAATGCTGTACTAGATTTCTTATTAGTTGAACCTTTTGGCGCACCGGGTTTAGTTTTGGCTACAGTTGGCGTTAATTGTGGTTCCATGTTGATGTTGTTATTTTTGCTAAACCGCAAACTTAATGGTTTACCTTGGCGGGAATGGTGTATCCCTATTTTGAGTTTAACTGGTGGTAGTATTATATCGGGTCTAGCTAGTTTTGGAGCTTTAATAGTTTCTCGTCAAGTTTTGGGTAAACCAAATTTAATTACTTTATTCATAGAATTATCTATATCTGCTTTGGTGGGAATTGGTGTATTTTCTCTTATTGCTTCGAGAATGAATATTCCAGAGGTGAATAGTTTTGTAATTAAGATGCGACAAAAGTTTTTGAAGAAATAAATTAAAATTACTGTCAGATAATTCCCATGCTAATCGAATTTACCCTCGCTAACTTCAAAAGTTATAACACAAGCCGCTTACCTTTAGGAGCTTTGACTGTTTTAATAGGTGCAAATGCCGCTGGTAAAAGTAACGCCCTGGAAGGTTTGCGCTTGCTGTCATGGCTGGCACAAGGACAAAAACTCTCTAGTATTCAATATGCTGTGAATAGTGCCGAGGCAGTGGTGCGTGGTCGAGTCAATGATTTATGTTGTCATGGACAATCAAGTTTTACCATTGGTTGCCGATTAGATATACCTGAATGGAATGAATTAAATATAACTCTGAGCGTGCGTGATGGAGAACTACACATCAGTAGTGAGCGCATTACTGACTCAATAAATACAGTCCCCTTATATGAATTAGATCAACCTTCCCAGGGCATAAATACTGATGTTGGTGTGGCCTATAACAACTTTACAAGGGGTCAAAACAAGCCAAAAATAACTTGCAGTGATCAAATGGCTATATTTATGCAATTAGATAGCCCTGGGCGTTTTGATGTCAAATATGAAAAATCCCAAAAAATAATTCCTGAGACTGTCCGCGAATATCAACGAGTCTTACAGAATATTCTGTTTTTAGATCCTATTCCCGCCAAAATGCGCGAGTACAGTTTCAAATCAGATCAGCGATTACAAGAAGATGGTAAAAATCTTTCTAGCGTTTTATATCGTTTATGGCAAAACCAACCTGAAAATCAACAGACCATTCTCAATTTCATCCAGAGTTTACCAGAACAGGCTATAGATGGGCTAGATTTCCTGATTGGTCCTAGGGATGAGGTTATGGTGCGACTAGCAGAAACTTTTGGCGATAACCGTCGCTATTATGAAGCAGCATTATTATCAGATGGTACATTACGAGTGTTAGCGATCGCTGCTGCTATGCTATCGGCTACTCAAGGTAGTTTAGTAGTAATTGAAGAAATTGACAACGGTGTTCATCCCAACCGTGCTAAACATCTACTGGCCAGCATTCGAGATATTGCCGAGAGGCGTAAATTACGAGTATTGCTTTCTACCCATAACCCAGCTTTAATGGATGCCTTACCTGATGTTGCTTTAGGTGATGTAGTCTTTTGTTTCCGAGATCCACAAGGCAGGAATAAAGGAAATAGCCGCCTTGTTAGGCTTAGAGATATGGAAGATTACTCTAGTCTAATATTACAAGGACCATTGGGACAACTGGTAACTACTGGGGTAGTGGATAGATTTGTTAAGTCACCGCACACACCGGAAGACAGAAAACAGCAAGCTCTGGCCTGGCTGTCTCGCTTGCAGGAGTACAGCTATGAGTAGTATCTGCTTGATTGATACTAGCGTATTCCTCAATATACTTAATGTTCCCCGCTGTAATGAGCATAACGAATCAGTGATGCAAAATTTTCAGGAGTATATTGAGTTAGGCTGCACTTTTCTGTTACCTATGGCGACAATACTGGAAACGGGCAACCACATTGCCCAGAACGGTGACGGTACAATCCGAAGAAAAACAGCTATCCATTTTGTTGAACAAGTTAAGGCTGCATTCAACGGAGACGCACCCTGGCGGCCTACAGCATTTCCAGATACAAAAGAAATATTATCGTGGATTGACCAATTCCCAGATCTGGCAGGCAAAAATAAAGCTCTTGATAAGCAAGAAGGAACAAGCTTTGGTGATCTCAACATCATTCAAGAATTTCATAAATCGTGTCAACGCTTCCCTATGAGTGAAGTATTTATCTGGTCACTAGATAGGGATTTACAAAGTTATCACCAAATGTCAAATACCAGAAGAAGTTAAGCAAGTTATTGAACGTTGCGCTCCTAAACCTGTCCACCGGGTAGACATCTGGGGTAAAGATTGGATAATTTTGATTTCTTCCCAGTCTTTACCCATAATTTGCTGTCACCACTTGTACAAGTGACAACTTACCCTTAAAATGTTAAACAGCGTCTATCGGGAAATCAAATTCCAGGCTAAACCCATCAATTAGCAGTGCTATTTGATTTCAGTGTTTATATTAAATTTCACGAGAGGTTATGGACAAAAGTCCAACAGATGGCAGTAGTACCCTCCTCTAAGCTGGCGAGGCAGTCTCCCAGCGCGGGGGAGACTTTAGGAGATGTCTATTATGCTGACCCAGGAAATTCGTACTTCCTTAGATATTGCTGACTTAAATCAGCTTAAATGTGATTTGAATTGTCTACAACCTGTAGATGTGGGAGACTATATCAGCCAATTGCCAGAAAAACAAAGGGCGATCGCTTTTCGGCTACTCAACAAAGACCAAGCCATAGATGTCTTTGAATATTTACCCACAGAAGTACAGGAAGAACTAATCAACTCTCTCCACGATGCCCAGGTAGTCCACCTGGTGGAAGAAATGAGTCCCGACGAACGGGCGGAATTATTTGATGAACTACCAGCGGGAGTAGTTAAACGACTATTACAACAACTCAGCCCGGAACAAAGACAAGCCACGTCAACGATTCTCGGCTATCCAGAGGGGACAGCAGGGCGGGTAATGACCACGGAATATGTCCGCTTGCGGCGAGGCTTAACGGTGGGTGAAGCCCTCAGTAAAATCCGCCTGCAAGACGAAGACAAGGAAACAATTTACTACGCCTATGTCACCGATGATAACCGCAAATTAGTGAGTGTAGTTTCTTTGCGTCAACTGTTATTTACCTTTCCCGATGTTTTAATTAAAGATATTGCCAGCCCTCACGTTGTCAAAGTCAGAACAGAAACACCCCAGGAAGAAGTCGCCCGGATTATGCAGCGTTACGACTTAATCGCCATGCCTGTGGTTGATAGGGAAGATAGATTAGTCGGTATTATTACGATTGATGATGTAGTAGATATTTTAGAAGAAGAAGCTACAGAAGATATCCAAAAATTGGCAGGGGTCAGTGGTGACGAAGAAGCCTTATCTGCCCCACACATCACCATTCGCAAACGGTTGCCTTGGTTATTGGGGATTATGGGATTATACATTGGCGCGGCCAGTGCGATCGCTCCTTTTCAATCTGTGATTGCTGCTGTACCAGTCCTGGCCGTGATTATGCCCATATTTTCTAATACTGGTGGCACTGTCGGTATACAAGCTCTTACCGTAACTATTCGTAGTTTAGGCGTAGGAGACGTTACACCTGAAGATACCTGGAAAATCCTCCGTAAAGAACTGTTAGCCGGTTTAGGAACAGCCCTAGCATTAGGAATAACAATGATTGCCCTTTCCCTAATTTGGGCTAAACCCCAAGAAAAATGGGTAGCTTTAATTGCAGGGGCAGTCATGGCCACTAATACAATGGTGGCTGTGACTTTGGGAACTTTGTTACCCATGGCCTTAAAGCGGTGGAAATTAGATCCGGCTTTAATGAGTGGTCCGTTAGTCACAACCATGTTAGATACCATCGGTTTTTTAACCTTTCTCAGTATGGTTTCTATGGCTTTAAATATATTTCATTTACAATCTTAAAAGATTGGTAATTGGTAATGGGTAATTGGTAATTGGTAATTGGTAATTGGTAATTGGTAATTGTATATATTATTTTCATTATTACCAATTATCTAATAACCAAAAATCTAAAATCCAAAATCTAAAATCCAAAATCTAATAACCCAAAATCTCAAATCCAAAATCCAAAATCTAAAATCTAAAATCTAAATGCCTACAACTACCTGGAATCGTCATCATATTCTCACACTTGCGGACTTTACAACGGCTGAATATAACGCCGTCTTACAAACTGCGGCTTCATTTCAAGAGGTACTATCACGAAGGACAAAGAAAGTCCCCACCTTACAGGGACAGGTGGTAGCAAATTTATTTTTTGAACCCTCTACCCGCACCCGCAGTAGTTTTGAAATAGCGGCTAAACGATTAAGTGCAGATACTCTCAACTTTGCTGCTTCCACATCTTCCATGACTAAGGGAGAAACTATTTTAGATACGGCAAAAACCTATTTAGCAATGGGAACTGATATTATGGTAATCCGCCATAAAGATGCCGGAGTACCTCTGAGTATAGCCCAAGAAATGGATCGTTTAGGTGTAAAAGTTAGCGTTCTTAATGCTGGTGATGGACAACACGAACATCCATCTCAGGGATTACTCGATTTATTTACTATTTGTAATTTAATTGATCCGGCACAACCAAGAATCGAATTATTAAAAGGCAAGAAAATTGCTATTGTTGGAGATATTTTACATTCCCGTGTCGCCCGTTCTAATATTTGGAGTTTAATTGCTAGTGGGGCGCAAGTGCATTTAGCAGCACCCCCCACATTATTACCTAAATTCTTTGCTGAATATTTGGGTGTTCACGAAAATTCCCATAATTTATTTACCCATTGGCAACTAGAACCAGCTTTAGAAAATGCTGATTTTGTCATGACTTTACGTTTACAAAAAGAACGCATGACAGCCAATTTATTACCTAGTTTAAGAGAATATCATCAATTATTTGGTATTACTCGCCCTAAATTAAAACTTTGTCAACCTGACGTTAAAGTTTTACATCCAGGACCTGTTAATCGTGGTGTAGAAATTAGTTCTGATTTAATGGATGATCCTGAATTTAGTTTAATTCAATCTCAGGTAACTAGCGGTGTGGCAGTACGAATGGCACTTTTGTATTTTATCGGTAACAGATTTTAATAGGACTTACACAACTTTCACAAAAAATACTCCTAATAAAATTTTATAAAGCTTGCTAAGTATAACAAATAAGCCTTATGTTTGAATATTATGGCAAAACAAGCTCTGTTTCTGCCATAACCAAAAGTATCAAAGCCAAGGCCAAAGCAAAACAGGGATTTTTAGCCGCAATGGCATCATTTTTCCCTATTTTTTGCCAATTTCAGCTAAATTGCTCCTCTGCGTCCAAATTAAATAACATTTGTAGAGTTTGCATACATCGTCTTCTCGCTTCTACATCTTCCTGGGCGCGTAATTGCACCATGGGATCATGCAAAATTTTATTAACTATTCCCCGTGTTAAAGCTTCAATGATTTCTTGATGTTTTTCGCTAAATTCTGAACCCAAGCGCGATAAAGCTTTTTCTAATTCTTGTTCGCGGATAGTCTCTACTTTATTGCGTAAAGAACTGATTGTAGAAACAGTTTCTAAACTCCGCCACCACACTTCAAAAGCCCCTACTTCCTCGTTTAATATCTTCTCAGCTTCTTGCGCCATTTGGCGGCGACTTTCATAATTTTGCGCGACAACGGCTTTCAAGTCATCAACATTAAAGGCTTTAACATTGGCTAAATCATTAACATCTGCATCTACGTTTCTAGGTACGGAAATATCAAATAACATTAATTGTTGATTTGGTTCTAGTACCATTTCTAACTTAGCCCGATTAAGAATAGGTTCTGTTGATGACGTGCTAGTAAATACTATATTACTTTCGGCAATAACTGACATCATCTCTGGCAGCAAATGGATTTGTATAGGTTGTTCTGGGAACAAATTTGCTAGTTCTTCAGCCCTACCACGGGAACGATTAACAATACTAATTTGACTTGCACCTTTAGAAATCAGGTGTTGTACAAGTAACCTGGACATTTTCCCAGCACCCAGAATAGACACGCGATAATTAGATAAATTTTTTACCTTCATCTGCGCTAATTCTACTGCTGCTGAACTGATGGAAACAGCACCAGTACCAATACTAGTTTCCGTACGAACTCGTTTACCGGCGGTGAGGGCTTGTTTAAATAACCGATTTAAAATGGTTTTGATGCCATTAAATTGCTGTCCGAGTTTATGAGTATGTTTAACTTGAGCTAAAATTTGACCTTCACCTAAGACGAGACTATCTAAACCAGATGCAACCCGTAAAATATGTGTTACAGCATCACCATGGAGCAATATAAACAGATGATGACGCAGAGAGACTATAGGTAGTTTACTATGTTCAGAAAGAAACTGAGTAACTTCGTGAATCCCTTGAGTAGTTTCGTTACTGACAATATAAATTTCTAAGCGGTTACAAGTGCTGAGAATAGCAACCTCATCAATATGAGCATAACTGAGAAGATGAGCGATCGCTCCTTCGATTTGAGTTTCGGGAATACTTAATTTTTCTCTAACTTCTATTGGGGCTGTTTTATGGCTTAACCCCACCACGGCAATATTCATTTCTTAAATGGGTAATAGGTAATAGGTAATAGGTAATAGGTAATAAGTAATAGGTAATAGGTCATGGGTCATGGGTAACAGGTAATTGGTAAGAGTTTTTTCCCAATCACCAATTACCTATCACAAATCACCAATGATTATCGTAGTTGGATAGTCTTGGGTTCTTGCCACAAGTGAACTGTATCCACAAAGCGAGCGGTTTTAGATTGACTGGAAATAACCAAGCTTTGGGTTCTAGCGCCACCGTGGAAGAAACGCACACCATCCATCAGAGTCCCAGGAGTGATACCGCAACCGGCGAATAACACCGTTTCACCAGAAGCTAATTCATTAGCGTTATAAACCTTGTCACCATCAGTAATACCCATTTCATTTAAACGGGCTAGATTACCTTCTCTGCTTTCACCAATTAAACCAGTTTGGACAACTTCTGGATCGTAGATTAATTGTCCTTGGAAGTGTCCACCCAAGCAACGTAAAGCCGCAGCTGAAATCACACCTTCGGGAGCAGCACCGATACCCATTAACGCATGAATATTAGTACCAGCAAAAGCGCAACAGATAGCAGCAGAAACGTCACCATCGCTGATCAGTCTAACTCTGGCACCAGCGGTGCGGATTTCTTGAATTAGTTCTTTATGACGGGGACGGTCCATAACAACAACTACTAATTCTTCCACAGCCCGGTTTAGGCATTCAGAAAGGATTTTCAGGTTTTCCGTAGCGGATTTGTTAATATCAACATGACCTCTAGCGGCAGCGGGCGCTGCCAGTTTCTTCATGTAGAAGTCAGGAGCAGCAAATAAACCGCCTTTTTCAGAAATTGCCAAAACTGCCATAGAGCCATTTTGACCATAAGCAACCAGGTTAGTACCTTCGCAGGGGTCAACAGCGATGTCAATTTCTACTAGTTCATTAACATTACAGAAATTGTCGGCATCTGGTCTGGTACAGATACCCACTTCTTCACCAATGTAAAGCATAGGAGCTTCGTCCCGTTCACCTTCACCGATGACAATGCGACCGCGCATATGGATTTTATTCATCCGTTCGCGCATAGCTTCCACAGCTACTTGGTCAGCAATGTTTTTTTCGCCCTTACCCATCCATTTTGAAGAAGCGATCGCAGCTTGCTCAACTACTTCTATAATTTCTAACCCAAGAGTATTTTCCACGGAGTCTGCCCTCTAAATTACTTGTCAAGTACGTTTTTTTTAGCTATTTCAGTTTTTAAGTCTACCAAAGTGCGGATACAGATGGAAAAAAGACTTGACTGATAACTGTGTTAAGTTTTGCAACTAAAACTCAACAGAAGATTTTTGAATCCAGTTATATTGACCGAGTTGGGCAAAAATGAAGTAGAAAGACACAAAAAACTCAATTATCTCGGAAAATTCCTTTTTTTCCTTTCTTTCCTTGTCATCATCACAATTTTTCACACCAAACGACTGAATGTACCAATTGAGTAAATGCTCCTACCAGGTTACAATAATTTTGGTGACAGCCTCCCGACTGTTCCTTACGAGGCTTTTATGGCAGCAAATCTCAAACAGATAGCCAAGTATCTAGATAATCTTGGTTGGCAATACCGTTTTGATGAAGAAGAAGACCGGATTATTACAGGTGTTGAAGCTCAAAACCTAGAGGATTTCCTGATAGTTGTTCAATTGGACGAAGAAGGGAGATTTTTCCGGTTATTTGCGCCTCAAGTTTTAGCGGAAGTGAAAGACCATCCCCACAAAAACGCCATCCTGCAAACCATGCTGGCTATTTCTTGGGAAACCAAAATGCTGCAATGGGAATATGATCCCTCCGATGGTGAAATCCGCGCTATTATTGAATTTCCCCTAGAGGACTCCATGCTCACCGAAAGACAATTTAACCGTTGTCTGAGCGGATTAATCCAAATTGTGGATAGCATTGCTGTGCCGCGTTTGCAGGAAGTAATGGAAACAGGAGAAGATCCGGGAAATATAGACTTGGGAGAAAGATTATTGTTGAGTATTCAAGAACAAGCTCCTGGATTATTAGAACTCCTAGAAAAAGCTATGGAAGCGCGGAAAAAGCGAGGTAGTTTTACCGATGAATCAGAGGATAACTACTGAAATCGCTAAACTGGAAAGTGATAACCTAATCATATACAAAAAAGAAATTTCCTAGGGCTGGATTTTTATGACATCCTATGCAACCTCCTCTGCTAAAGCGGAAATGAGTGAAATTCGGCGGTTAAAAAGTTTACTACCGCCAGAATTACAAAGTTGGGTAACGGTTGAAGGCACAACTGAGGTTAATCCATCTCTGATTCGTTGCGAAGAAATCGGCAAAGACCAAGTAGAAATTCAAATTGACTTGGTAAAATGGGATGCTCTGGCAATGGATCAGCGGAATTTGCTGTTTTGGCACGAAGTGGCTCGTGTTCAAAATGACACCATTCCTAAAGATGGCTGGGAAATGGCCGCACTGGCCATTGGTTTAGGTGGTGCGGTGGGTGAATTGTGGGTACAAGATGGATTATTACTAGTATTAGCTTTAGCTCTATGTGGCGTTTCCGGTTGGCGACTATACCAAAAAAATAATGGGGACAAACAAATTAAAGAATTGCTAGATGCTGACGAAAAAGCGATCGCTCTGGCAACCCGCTTTGGTTATAGTTTACCTAACGCTTATAAAAGTCTTGGTAGTGCCTTAAAAACCTTGGTTGAAAACACTCCTAGCAAGCGTCAGCGTTCTCGATATGAAGCTAGACTTTCTGCTCTTAAACGCAGCGCTAACAAAGCTAAATCTAAATCTAGGAATGGCGAAACTGGTGAACTGTAAAATCACAAGCAGTTAGCGGGGTGGGCAACCCCCAACCCCAAAAATATTGAATTACTTGGTCACAGTTTTATAGAATCAATAAATTTTATTCTTTTCTTGATGAAAACTTTTTAAATTCTACATTTGATGCAACATTTTATGAGTTTGGGGAATCACACGCACTTGTTTAACAAATCTCTTCATCAAAACTTGCCATTCTAAAACCTGGTCTGGAGTTGGTGCTACCATGACCACAGAACTAAATTCTTGAGCAGCTAAAGAGGCAACAGCTAAAGGGGTAACAGGTTGTAAAAATACCGGAATATCCTCATTGACTTGGGCAACTAACAAAGCCGCCCGTTCTAACTCCTGAACAACTGTACTTTGGGAAACAATTATTTTTACAAATACTTCTAACTTAGAGTTAGAGCATAACTGAAGAAATTTTGTGTGTTCTGGCCAATAAGTTTCACCGCTGACACTGGGTAGTTTCAAATCCATGCCCACAGAGTCTAAATAGGGGAGAATTATTGCCAAATTTTCTGGGCGATGTCCGCCGGTTTCCAGATAAATCGGTAAACTAGTCAGCGATCGCAATGCGGGCAAAAATTCCGCCAAAAATTGTGCATGAAGCAAAGGCTCTCCTCCAGTCAAGCTAATGCTATCGTGGACGAAAGGTAGATTTTGTCTGGCAATCCATGCCAACAATGTAGATGATGCAACGGGATTTGGATGAACTTCAAAATCTCGTAATCCGGGGTAAGACTCAATTTGGCAGCTAGGGGGTGCATTCCAGGTGTGGGCGCTATCGCAAAAATAACAACGCAGATCACAAAAAGCAAACCGGATAAAAATCTGACGCGTCCCCACATTCAGCCCCTCGCCTTGAATGGCAGAAAAGACTTCAATTAGGCGTGCAGTCGAGTTAACTTTATTTTTAGTAGTCATGATGATATGAAGTAAGGGAAGGATTCACCTATTTACAACAGCAAGAATTTTGTCAGTTTCTTCTATTGTGAAGCTTGATTAGTGATCTTCCCGCTGATCTTTAAAAATCTACTTACTTATGATTCATCATACAGATTAAAAATCGGGTTAATTGTTTTTTTAAGACCAAATCACATTTAATGAGATTTTAGATGGCAACTAAAGTGCAGAGCTTCATGAGTAGCCAAACCATACCAGTAGAATTTTTAGTTACTTACCTTGAAGATGTAGCAATCTTGCAAGTACCAGCGAGGTTAACCGTGCTTGAAGCTATCAGTTTTAAGCAAACTTGCCAAAACCTAATTCAAGCAGATTCACCACCTCGGCAAATTTTCATTGATTTTCAAAATACTACCTTTATGGATAGTAGTGGTTTAGGTTCTCTAGTCAGTAACTTCAAAAATTCCCAGGAAAAGGGAATTATCATGACACTGCGTCATATCACTCCCCAAGTCATGGCAGTCTTGAATCTGACAGGACTAGATCAGGTATTTCCCATTGAGTCTCTTGATAACTTAGAGGCAATAGCAAACGACAATCTGATAAATACGGGAAATTATCAAAATAATTCTCGAAAAGTAGATTCACTTCCGCAAACTCATCCTTCCGTGGCTTCTTGGATGAAACGGGCCATTGATATTCTGGGATCATTGGTTGGGTTAGTAATTACATCTATTTTCTTTATACCCATAGCGATCGCTATTAAAATTGACGATCCCGGTCCAATTTTCTTTAAGCAAACCCGTTGTGGTTGGATGGGTAAACGCTTTGCTATTTGGAAATTTCGGTCTATGTGCGTAGATGCGGAAGCTAAAAAATCCCAAATCAAAAATCAAGTGGAAGGCGCTTTCTTTAAAAATGATCATGACCCCAGAATTACCAAAGTAGGTAAGCTGTTACGTCGTACCAGTCTCGATGAATTACCGCAATTTTGGAACGTTCTCAAAGGTGAAATGAGTCTAGTAGGAACTCGACCACCTACACCTGATGAGGTGGAACGCTACGAAGTACCAGAATGGCAACGTTTAGACGTTAAACCTGGTATGACTGGTGAATGGCAAGTTAAGGGACGTTCTCAAGTCCGTAGTTTTGAAGACGTGATTCGTTTAGATTTACAATATCAAAAAAACTGGAGCTTAGTTTACGATTTAAAGTTGATTCTTAAAACTATCACCATTTTATTTCATAAAAACAGTGGGGCTGTTTAATCTTGCTGCCAAAATCCGCTGCATTTGATTTCTTCCGTCCTGTTTTTGTCCTTTATCCCGACTCTAACCTACCCAAATGCCACTCATACTTTGTATAATTTATTTCGTTATACCCTGGACGTGATTGCACAAAATTCATTTTATTTACCCAAGTCGTAAATCGGCTTGGGCTTATTTTTGTCTAATAGTATCTCACACAATATCTTCGCCATTTTTGAGAGGTTGGGTTTCATGCTGCCACCCCAGGTATGAATCTCAATAGTTAGTATCTGATAAAATCATATTTAAGTAAAATAAATCAGCTACTAAAGCGATTAAATAGGAAAATTTAACAAGAATCAGCCAAAAACTAGGACAAAGTACCAGAAAATGATAAATAGAGACTAAAGCGATTCAGGCATAAAGTTAACTGTAGAATATGTTACTATTCAGAAAAAACCCATTCACACAATTCTAGTTCAGTTATTTGTTAGTTACAGGATGACTCATTGACAGTAGCGATGAAGAGTCTCAGTATTTAAAAGTTCTGAGAGTGTAAATTGTCAGTAAGTTACATAAGTAGACCAAGTAACTGCAAAAGGAAAAAGCACAAGAGGTTGAATGACTGAATCTTTAAGAGGAAATTTTCCATTGACAAAGAAAGCTGTGATCGAACCTAAAACTGACACAGAAACTACAAGTAAAAATTTAGCTCTAACTATTGCTGAAGCTGGTTATGAGCGTAAAGCCGGAGAAATTATATTGCTAAACCTGGCAAATATTTCTTACCTGTCTGATTACTTTGTGATCATGACCGGTTACTCTAAAGTACAGGTGAGAGCGATCGCTGACGCAGTAGAAGGACAAGTGGAAATTGAGTGGCAACGACGACCCCGCACCACAGAAGGAAAAGCGGAAGGAACATGGATACTACAAGATTATGGTGATGTCATCGTCCATATCATGATGCCAAGGGAACGGGAGTTTTATAATTTAGAAGCGTTCTGGGGACACGCGGAACGTATTTTCATGCCAAACTCCGATGATGTTGGGGGTTAACCGATATGATGCGCTCCTCTCTGGAGAATTGCCCAGTTCCTACAGAACAACAACCACTCAATGAGTATGAGGAATTAAAAAACGCCTGGCTATTTCGAGATAGTACCTTAAGCTGGAGCAACTACACCAAAAAAATCTTTTGGATTTGGGCTTGGTCTTGGTTGATAGCAGGACCTGTGGCAGCGGCCAGCTTTCCTCCCCAAAAGCAGATTTTTAATTTTCTGCTTTGTGGATCTGGCGCTGCTAGTGTTACTGTAGTGCTAGTCTTAATCAGGTTGTATTTAGGTTGGTTCTATGTGCGCGATCGCCTGTACAGCACCACTGTATTCTATGAAGAATCTGGTTGGTACGACGGGCAAACTTGGACAAAACCCCAAGCAGTCATTACCCGCGATCGCTTAATTGTTACCTACGAAATTAAACCCATTTTCCAACGCTTGCAAATTACCTTTGCCGCATTGGCTCTCATGTATCTTGTGGGAACTATAGTTTGGCATTTCCTGTAAATAGTTATTGGTCGTTAGTTATTATTTATTAGTTATTAGTAAAACAACTGACCACCGACAACCAACCACTGACCACTGATCACTGACAATTCACAAAGTAGATATAAACCCATGACAATGGGAAAACGAACTCAAGCCGCAGCCCTGGAAGTCCGGTTACTGCGGGAAGGTATTATTGAATCTCGGCATCTAGTCCAGGCTGTAGTTAGCGACGACCGGGGACGGGTTCTTTCTGTGGCCGGTAACGCTGAAACTGCTGCATTTGTCCGTTCTGCTCTCAAACCATTTCAAGCCCTGGCTGTCACTAGCACAGGCACATTAGAACGCTATGGTTTGAGTGACAAAGACTTAGCCATTATCACCAGTTCCCATAAAGGCAGCATAGAACAGGTAAGACAGGTATTTAATATTTTGTGGCGGGCAGATATTGACGCAAATGTTATACAATGCCCAATCCCCCAAAGTAAAAGCAGTCGTTTAGAATATAACTGCTCTGGTAAACACGCAGGAATGTTAGCGGTTTGTCAACAACGCCATTGGCCGTTAACTAACTATTTGGATCGAAAACACCCAGTCCAGCAGTTAATTATCACCAAAGTAGCAGAATTGCTGCGAATGCCAGCAGAAGAATTTCTCACAGCCCATGATGACTGCGGCGCACCTACATACCTGATGCAACTCAGTCAAATGGCCTCTTTATATGCTGTATTAGCTTCTAGCAATAGCGTGGATATGGAACGCATCGTTCGCGCTATGAACCATCATCCCACCATGGTGGCTGGTGAAGGAGAATTTGACACAGAACTGATGCGCTTAACTCCCAGCGAATTAGTTAGTAAATCCGGTGCAGAAGGTGTGCAGTGTATTAGCAGACTTGGGGAGGGTATGGGATTAGCTATTAAGGTAATGGATGGCTCAAAACGCGCTAAATACGCCGTAGCTATTCACCTCCTCCAACAAATGGGTTGGATTACCCCCAGCATAGCCCAAAGTCTGGCCGAGAAGTTCATGAACCTGGGGAAATACAAGCGTTTGGAAGTAGTTGGAGAATTATCGCTTTTATAGTTGACAAACTTTTGACTTTGCGTTATATTAAAGAAGTCGAGAGGAAAACGACAAAAGCGACGCGGGATAGAGCAGCCTGGTAGCTCGTCGGGCTCATAACCCGAAGGTCAGTGGTTCAAATCCACTTCCCGCCACCAAATGAATAAAAAAACAAATCTCTGTAGTCTTTCAAGATTGCAGGGATTTGTTCTATCTAGTCATCTCGTTATCTCGTTCCCAGTCAGAGACTGGGAATGCTATCAAGAGGCTCTGCCTCTACTATAACCTTGAAGGCAGAGCCTTCTGTAATTCATTCCCATACAGAGTATGGGAACGAGAAAACTTTTTCAGCAAGCCCTACTTAGAACAAATTTGTACCGAGTCTAATTCCCCGCTACTCACAACAGGAACGAGGAGTTAAAACCCCATAATTCAGACGAAACTCTGCTAAATATGTTTCTAGAACCTGAAATTGGGAAATATTCAAGCTGTAATAAATCCAGCGTCCTTGTTGACGGGAATTTACTAGACTTGCTTCTTTGAGGGTTTTGAGATGAAAAGAAAGTTTTGATTGATTTATTTCTAAAGCATCACATAAGTCACATACACAGAGTTCACGCTGACGCAGAAGTTCTATAACACTGATTCTAATGGGATCTGATAAGGCATGAAAACCCGATACTATTAAACTGTGAGTAGCAATAGGGGAAGTTAGTGGTTTATTTAAGAGCATTAGGTATCTGTCCTGATGATATTTGATTTGACTAGATAGGCGATCGCCTAATAATATTAACTTTAGTTAAGCTTGTACTGAGCTTGCCTAAGTAAGTCGAGATAACGTCCAGGATTTAAGGATTTTCAGGATCAGGATTTTTAGATTATAGAAATTTCTTGATAATCACCCAATTCAATTGTATTGATAATAGAGCAAACCTGATCAACTTGTGTTCTAATTTTTGGCCATGAAGTTGATAGTAAAACAACAATTGCAATTTGACGTTCACTCAAATTCTGTTGATAACGTAAATTCTGATCTGTGGTAACAAGTATTTGATATCCTTTATTTTCAGCAGCTTTTAGTAAATCTCCATTTGATAAATTAGACCATGCTTCTTCATAAGCATTGGGGGTCAAATCCCTGTTTTTATCCTGTAAATCCTTTAATCCTGGACATCCTGATTCAGACAATATATTTAAGCAGCTAATGTTTCAAGCTCATAATTAAGTACAGCTTCAACTTGTGATCTTTGTACAGGGGGAAACCACTCCAAAAACTCATCTACGGTTGCACCATCACGTAAATTTTCAAATAATGCAGTAACGGGAACTCTTGTTCCTCGAAATACCCATGCACCACTGACTTTATCAGGTTGTCTTTCTATAGCATCTAAAGTTTCCCATCCTTTCATTGTTTATTCCTCCTTGGTAAATGGAAAAGTTACATTTAGATTAATTATAAACTAGCAATTGTCAGAATCAGGATATCCAGGATTTGAGGATTTACAGGATTTGATTGATCACTATATGCTATACTCAGTGAATATGCTTGGAATAAGCAAAATGTTAAAAGAGTTTAAATTGTCTTGATTTTGCTAGTTTACAGGTTGATTGTCGAAGATTACAAATGATGTCACTTAAAATGAAATTAGGTCATTTAGAGGGTTTACAGCAATGACACAGACACCAATTGCAGTATCTTTGTATGAGCAAGACTATTTACTCTGGATTGAAGATATTGTCCACAAATTACGGAATAGAGATATAGAAGGACTAGATATTGATAATTTGATAGAAGAGATAGAGGACTTGGGGCGCTCAGATCAACGTGAACTTGAAAATCGGTTAGCAGAACTTTTAGAACACATTCTCAAGCGGAATTATGTGCAGATCCCTGATTGTTATCGTGGGTGGGTAGAATCAATCATTAAACAAAGAATTGGAATCAGAAAGTTACTCAAAAATTCACCTAGTCTCAAGCCTTATTTTAGCCAAGTATTTGATGAAGTTTATGCAGATGCTCTGAAAATTGTCCGCAATGGTTATCCACAGTGTGAGTTTCCTGATACGTGGCCGTTTAGTTGTGATATTGAAGCAATGTTAAATGTGGACTTTTGGGAATAATTGTCTGAATCAGGATGTCCAGGATTTCAGGATTTACAGGATGTGATTGTTAAATGTTCCTTCAGTAAATTAGACTAGATTCTAGTCAGTTTTAACCGACTTTGGCTTTGATACAGGGAATAAATTCCCTGGATTCCTTTAAATTTAAAAAATAAACTATGATTAATAATGATGATATCCAATTTTTAATTAGCAAGGCTGACGATTTATTGAGGAATTGTCAAAATGCTATTATTCTCAGCAAACATGGAAACGTATTATCAAAAAATGGACAATATAATAAAGCATTTAAATTATTTGAACGGTCATTACAGCTTCAACCTGATAATATTATTACTTTAACTAGCTATGGAAACGGATTATCTAAAGCAGGAAGACACGAAAAAGCTTGTGAGATTTTTGAAAGTTCTTTACAAATTAATCCCGATAATATCATAGCATTAACTAGCTATGGAAAAGCATTAGCAGAATCTGGAAATTATGAGAAAGCGTTTGGGATTTTTGAGCAAGCTTTGCAAATCAACTCTACTAATACAACCGTATTAAATAGCTATGGACAAGCATTAGCAAAATCGGGTAATTATGAAAAAGCATTTGAGATTTTTGAAAGTTCTTTACAAATTAATCCCGATAATATCATAGCATTAACTAGCTATGGAAAAGCATTAGCAGAATCTGGAAATTATGAGAAAGCTTGTGAGATTTTTGAAAGTTCTTTACAAATTAATCCCGATAATATCATAGCATTAACTAGCTATGGAAAAGCATTAGCAGAATTTGGAAATTATGAGAAAGCTTGTAAGATTCTTGAACATTCTTTACAAATCAAGCCTAATGATTTAATAACATTAACTAGGTATGGAGAAGCATTAGCAAAATCTGGAAATTATGAAAAAGCTTGTGAGATTTTTGAGCGATATTTACAAATAAAGTCTGATAATTATATATCTTTTATATACGCTAAATGTCTAGAGGAGTTATGTAAATACAGAGATGCCATATCTCAACTTGAAGCAATAGATTTTGATAGCCTACCGCAATATTATGTAAATGTTATTCATATCAATTTAGGAAGACTTTACTATGGTCTTAAATTGCAAGAACAGGGAAATAAATATTTTAACTTAGCAATTGCTAACTCAGATGATATAGAAAAATCATTATTATCTAGTGCTAGAAGTATCTTCGCTCATAATCCTTATAATGAAATTGCTGTTAAGATGTTACAACAAATTGCTGAGGAATCGCCACGCTATTCTCAAGCACTGGAGATGTTGACGCTGAATTTAAGTGAAGAAGAATATTTTAAAATGGTTAAATCTGATTACCAAAGTGGTGTGAATGACACCGAAATACTAAATCGAGCGATTTATCATAAAATTGCTAATGAAATTAGCATTCTCAAAGGGATTGCTTACCGGATTTTGCGTTTTTCTCAAACAGAATATCCCCTGCTTACAGGTATTATTAATGATATTGAGGATGTACTTGAAGAAGTTAACCGTCGTCGAGGATTGGAAAAATCCCAAATTGCCACTATTTCTAATGATCAATATGAGCAAATTCTAGCAATTATTTCCAAAACTGCTCATGATATTTCTGATTTTGTTAATAATCAGTTAGCAATTATTGAGTCTAAAACTAGACGTGCTATGAGAAAACTTGCTGTTGATGATCCTCACTACAAGCAATTTGAGAAACTATTAACACAACTAGAATTTACTCAAATTGCTCTTAATGATCTCAAAGCTATTAATGAAGGGATTAAAATTAAAAATCATCACTTTAAAATCAAAAAACTCTTTGAAAAATGGGAAGCTAATCCTCATATTGATAATGCTTCTATTACTCTGGATATTAACAATGGTGATTCAGAGTTTAATGGTGATGAAGAAAAGATCAAAAGTATTTTAAATGAGTTAGTAGAAAATTCTCTCAAACACAATGCTAAAAAACTAGATTTAAACATCTCCATATCTACAGAGGATATTATCAATCCTCCGGGAGTTCGTGGTGCTAATATTCCAGGTGAGCAAAAATATTTATTAATTGAGTTTAATGATAATGGTCAAGGAGTTCCCCCAGATAAAAAAGATTGGATATTTCAACCTTTAAAAACTACCGCTAGTGAAGGTCATGGTAGCGGTTTAGGATTATTTATTATTCGCAAAACATTAACACAGATGAACGGATACATCCAAGAAACTGGATGGAAAGGAGCTAAATTTAAAATCTATATTCCTTATACAAAAAGCGAAAATAGTTAATTTCGTGAAATTTGATATCAGTCACACTATCAGGTTATACTAGGAATATGGTATAATTTGCTTTATGTCGTTTTTAAATCTCTGAAACCTATAAAATTATGCAAACAGAAAATATTCATTTGCTATTAGTAGAAGATACTCCTCGTTACCTCCGTGAACTTGTAGAGTGGTTAAATGATTTTGGTTATCGTCATATTGAGACTGCTTCTAGTGTAGTTGAAGCAACAGAAAAGTTATGTAATCCTTTTGATGTCATAATTTCTGATATGCGAATGGAGCAAGATAACAGTGGATTTGCGATTGTGGAAGAGGTAAAAGCACGTAATCTTTCATCAGTAGTGATTATCCTCACTGCTAACGACACTGTGGTAGATTGCCGGAATGCGTTTAAATTAGGAGCATGGGACTATATTTCTAAAAATATGGAGGGTAATGTTTTTGATGCTGTCCATTATTCTATTCAAGAAGCTATTACCTATTTTAATCGTTGGGGTAATGTCCACAATGAACAATGGATAACTGAAAATCTGGAAATTTTAGAAAAAGACTATTGGGGTAAATATATTGCAGTCATTAATAAAACTGTGATTGAAACAGCAGATAATGAAGATACCCTCAACAAATTACTTGAGGAACGAAAATTAAGACGGTTTTTAACTACTATTAGAAAAATAGGTAATTTACAACCAATTTCTCACCTGATAAAATTACCAGAAAGTCCAAAATTAGAATATAAAAGCACTTTGCAATGGGATGTTAAACAAAATCGTAAAAATGAGGATTTGAGATTTAGTGTCCTGAAAACTATTGCTGCTTTTCTTAATTCTGAAGGAGGAACTTTAATTATTGGAGTTGAAGATGATGGTAATATTTTTGGTTTAGAGCAAGATTTAGCTATTCTTTCTAAAGGTTCTTTAGATCAATTTGAGCAGACAATTGTACACCTGATTTGTACGTACATTAGTGCTAATTTTATGTCATTAGTTACAATTCGATTTGAGACAATAGATAGTAAAATAGTTTGTGCAGTTGATGTCAGAAAGTCAGATGAAATCGTCTTAATGAAAGGTAAAGATAAAAAATTAGAACTCTACATTCGCGCTGGTAACACTTCTAAGTCTCTTATTGATACTCCAGAAATAGTAGACTTTTGTTTAAAACGGAGTAAACCGTCAGGAGAAAGTTATTAGACCAGGCTATAAACTCGATTCGTGGTATAGTGGAAATAGAACAAGCTAAAAGCGATCGCTCTTTAGAAACAACAGTACAAGTATTCAGCATTATCGCTACTATAGTATGTACTTTTCTAGCTATGTTGGGTGTATGGATCAAAAAGCGGAAATTGTAGGTGACAATGAATCATAACTTAGATATTTAATGAAGGAATAAATCATGAAAATACAAGGAATTATCAAAGGTAACACTATAGAATTATTAGATCAAATATTAGACAAAATTCTTCTACCTGATGGAGTAAAAATTTCTATAGAAATACCAGATAACTTAATAATTAAACAACCCAAATGGCCAGAGTTAGAAACTGTTATTGGTTTATGGAAAGATGATCCAGAAATTGATGAAATTTTTGATATCATTAATCAGGAACGTCATCAATATCATAAATTTAAACAGATTTCAGGTGATTGGTAATTGGCAATTTCACCCTATCCCATATCACCTTAATTATTACGCAGAAACAGAAACTTGCGATTGATAGCAAATACCCGCTTCCTTGAATCTTTGTAAAGCTTCACCCAAGCGATTATGGCTGAATTACAGAAATCTCCTCATTACGGTTTTTACGATAAATATTAAAATCGCTATCTAAAGTCATAATTGCACTATTAGGTATTTGTTCAGACATTCTCACCAAACAAGCATCAGCAAAGGACATTGGTACAGATTCATAACGATTCATTAAATGTCTGATATTACTTGCTTCTCCTTGCAAATCAAAAGAGATCGTGATTACATTACCCTCAATCAATTCAATAATTCCCTGTTGAATATGAGGTAAATCACGAAACAGAAAACAAGCTTCTGAAATCACAGCATCACAGGTGAATACAGGTAAATCAACCTGTCTCCATTGAGTTACAGCCCATTGATGAAAGCGATCAGATTTCCTCAAATAAGCAACCAAAACACCAGTATCAAGAATTATCTGCTGATTCATTTCTGCCCATATTCTTTCATGTATTTCTTATTAAAAGAAAGATCGTCTACCCCACCTTCAATAACTCCTTCCCATTTTCTCAATAGATCATGAGGAGAAGCTTCAGGCTTTTTGAGATTTGAGTTTTCAGAATCTTGATTAAGTTGGTGATTACCCAAT
Source organism: Dolichospermum planctonicum (assembly GCF_005402965.1). Lineage (GTDB taxonomy): Bacteria > Cyanobacteriota > Cyanobacteriia > Cyanobacteriales > Nostocaceae > Dolichospermum > Dolichospermum planctonicum. Next base: position 56,034 of record NZ_BJCF01000015.1, on the reverse strand, counting down.
TCAAATACTAGAAACTCAACAAAACGGAGAACTTGCTGCTGTTGATCTATAGGTAACTGCTGCATCGTAGTTACTACTTTTTCCAGAATTGTCATAATCTTAATGCTTTTGAGATTGTGTATTCACCTTAATTATTACGCAGAAACAGAAACTTGCGATTGATAGCAAATACCCGCTTCCTTGAATCTTTGTAAAGCTTCACCCAAGCGATCGCAATCAGCAATTAAACTAATTCTTACATAGCCTTCACCACCCACACCAAAAGCATTTCCCGGAGTGACTACTACCCCTGTTTGCTGTAAAACATTCAAAGCAAAATCTGTAGAATTCATTCCCCCCGGACATTTTATCCACAAATACATAGTTGCTTCGGTTTTAGGAATATTCCACCCCAATTTACCCAAACCATCAATTAAAAAATCTCGACGAGTGCGGTAACGTTGCTGCACTTCATGTAAATAAGAATCAGGAAGTTGTAAAGCGGTTTCTGCTGCTGTTTGTAAAGCGGAAAAAATGCCATAATCTAAGTTGGTTTTGAGTGTCCGCAAACCTTGGATCACGTGACGATTTCCGACGACAAAACCAACGCGCCAACCTGCCATATTATAGGTTTTAGATAAAGTGTGAAATTCTACCCCTATATCCTTTGCACCGGGAATTTCTAATAAGCTAGTGGGTTGATAACCATCAAAAGCTAATTCTGCATAACATAAATCATGGACTAAAAGGATTTCATACTTCCGCGCAAAAGCGACAATTTCTGCAAAAAATTCCCGGGGGGCGGTGGCTGCGGTAGGATTACTAGGATAATTAAAATAGAGAATTTTGGCTTTTCTGGCTACTTCGTCAGGAATGGCCGCTAAATCAATTAACCAGTTATTTTCTTCTTTAAGAATTAAATTGTGAATGACTCCCCCAGCAATAATCGGACCACGGAAATGTACAGGGTAAGATGGTGAAGGTACTAATACAGTATCACCAGGATTAATGTAGGCGATCGCTAAATGTCCCAAACCTTCCTTAGAACCGAGTAAGGGTAAAGCCTCACTATCAGGATTAAGTACCACTCCATAGCGACGATGATACCATTGAGTAATAGCTTTACGGAAACTTGCAGTCCCTTCAAATGGAGGATAACCATGATTAGCGGGATTTTGCAAGGCCGTCATGGCAGCTTCTATTACAGGTTGAGGTGTAGGACCATCGGGATTTCCCATACCCAAATCAATTAAATCCAGTCCTTGTTCTCTAGCTTTCGCTTTTAATTCATCTAAACGAGCAAAAACATAAGGAGGTAACTTTTGTATCCGTTCTGCGGGAGTAATCCAACTTAAATTCATTCTTTCAACCTCGAAATAGGGAACAGGTGACAGGTGATAGGTGACAGGTGACAGGTGACAGGGAATAGATGAAAATTTTACCAATTACCCATTACCTATTACCCATTACCTATTACCTATTACCCATTTTTAATTTTTAATTGATTTGGTGCAGTGGTAGAAACCATTGCGGCCATTAATTGTTCCAACGCTACTTTAAACGGTAAACGGTGGATATCAGAATTAGGTTCTAAACTAATTTCTGCTGCTGTTTGTAACTCACCCAAAGTGATATTACCTAATCCCAAATCTGCTAATTTTTGGGGTAGTCCAATCTCTGCGTAAAACTTCAACAGTTGTTGTCTTGCTGAAGCTGCTAATTGATTTCCCTGGATCATTTCTTCTAACCGCAGTTGTACCAGAATACCATAAGCGACCTTCTCCCCGTGAATGCTATTATGTCCTGAAATATGGGTTAAGCCATTATGAACCGCATGGGCAGCGACTGTGCGACATTGCGCCCCTCCTAGCCCCCCAATTACCCCGGCTAGGAGTACGGTTGCGTCTACAACTTCTTGCCAAATTTCCGTACCTGGGGACTGTAACGCAGCAGCAGACTTTTGTAGTAATATATCTCGTAAAACTCGCGCTTGTTGAACCGCAGCAATAATTAAAGTTTGTTGCAAATGTCCACTGCTAACCGATGCTTCGTACCATTTAGCGATCGCATCTCCAATACCTGCCACTAAGGTCCGTTGCGGTGCAGTCTGGATCAAATTATAATCCAAAATTAGCAAATCTGGACAGCGAGATAAAGCCACGTCATACAAAAACGCCCCCGTTGTTGAATATACATTAGAAAGGGCAGTCCACGCCGCGCAGGTAGCCGCAGAAGTGGGAATTGTGATCACTGGTAATGTTAACTGGTGAGCGACTAATTTAGCGGTATCTAAGGCTTTACCACCACCAATACCGATAATGATATCAGCCTTATGTTCCTTGGCGGCTTTGCGTAAAGCTTTCAGACTAGTTTCACAACAATCAGCGCCATAGGAAACCAAGATAGAATGTAATTGTTGAGATTGGAAAAGAGGTTTTAAATGCTCTTTACTCAGATTAAGAGTATGATTTCCGGCTACAATTAACGGACGAGTTCCCAAATTAGCGACTTGAGCCGCAACGGTTGATAATATACCAGCGCCGCGAATTACTTTCCCTGGGGAAATAGAAAGGCTGAAAAATGAACTAGCAGCTTGAGTAGACAAAGTTTCGGTAGGATTTTGATTAGGCATGATCTTTATTTTGCCAAAAATATTGATATTTCTTAATCAGATTTTAAAAAAATAATCTTTATTGTATTGTATATAGCAAAAAAAATGTGCAAATAGAGAATATAGGAAAATATTTATTTCCCAATATAGCGGACTGCTGAAAGCTAAAAAATGCTATAGCTTCTAGAGACGTTTACCGAAACGTCTCTATATTCTTTTTTTAATTCTTTTTTTACGAAATGTCTAATCCTGACGCAGCGGGTTTTGGTAGTGAAGCAAATTTGTCTAAATAAATTTTGATTGTCATTTCCGGGTCTTCACGACTGACTAGAGTGCGGTTGACTTCACCCAGGTATAGGGGTACAGACAACCCGATTTCTGGGTGGATAATGGTGCGGGCGCGGACTGTTAATTGCTTGTTTCCGCCGCTACCTAAGCGACCATAGGAATACAGGTTACTAGCTGCTTGACGTAAGGTAGCTTCTAATTCTGTGGGAGTGATTTCCGGGAAGGTGGAAATTACCGTTTGGTTAGAACCGTTATCATAAACTAGGGTGTATTTAACAGCACCGGGAATAACTGTACGACTCAAGGGAACAAGGGACAATGAAAATAACCCCCCTGTCAGTACCAGCATAAAGCCAGTTGCACCCACTAATCGAAAGCGAAAGCCCCATTTGAGTATAAAGGCTAAAATTGTCAAAACTGCAAATACTATTGTAGCAATACCTGACCATTGGGTGTATTGTAAAAAATTATCTGTACTAGGCATAGGGTTTTAATTACGAACTTTCTTATTTTACTAATTACAGTGATTTTCAGGTCAATGAACCACGGTTTATAGGAAATTGTTTCCTTCTAGGCGCGAAGGAAGAAGGTAATCAGGGTGTGGTGTAATTAAATAGATGAAATAGATGAATGCTGTTGTCAGTTTTAATTATCTCTGAATTTAAGTAGGTTAACGGAAAAAACCCAACATAAGTAACGAAAAGTAAAGTGGCCTAAAACCTGTAACCTGTAACCTGTAACCTGTAACCTGTAACCTGTAACCTGTAACCTGTAACCTGTTCCCTGTAACCTGTTCCCTGTTTTCTGTAACCTGTTCCCTGTTTTCTGTAACCTGTTCCCTGTAACCTGTAACCTGTTCCCTGTAACCTGTAACCTATAACCTGTCACCTATAACCTGTCACCTGTCACCTGTAACCTGTTCCCTGTTCCCTGTTCCCTGTTCCCTGTAACCTGTTCCCTGTAACCTGTTCCCTTGTCATAACGACAATTTTTAACGCCAACCTACTTATGATGTGATTGATATTGGTACATAACTCCACACAATGCAGCTAGAAATATCCAAGCCAGGGTATTTAACCGAATATCAAAGATGGTGATATCAACGGTATTAAATAATATCCAGCTGATAAATGTAATTAAATAACTAAAAAAGATGAGGCGATTTTTTGGTTCTATGGTTTGGGAGTTCCATAAAAGTTGACTAGCTGTAATTAATATCCAAATTAGTAACCCACAAAATAATAAGGTGGTAATTAGACCTGTTTCCGCTGATAACATTAAAAAGAGGTTATGGGGATGATTTATATCAATTTGCATTTGGGTTTTATACAGTTCATTAAAACTGCGTAAACCTGAACCAGTTAAGGGGTGTTTTTGGGTTAAATTTAAGGCAAATTCCCATTGGGTTTTTCTCATTAATGCTATCGGTCTATCAGGAAACATATCATCATTTAACCGCGCCCAAATTCCATAGGGAACGAATTTACGGAAAAATTCTGCCATGGGTGAAGGTGCAAAAGCTGCTAATAAAAAACAACTGGTAATACTGACAACAGCACCAACAATTAATCGCCAACCTTGATATAAAGCATAAGCTAAACAGGTAAAAATAGCTATCAACCAGCCATTGCGAGAATTAGTTAAAATCAAGGCGATAAGGTTAGCAAATACTGTAATTGTTAAAAAGATAATCAGGGGATTTTTTTGTTTGAGTTTCTGATAGTTTTCTAGCCATAAACCTAAACCTAAAATGAAAATAGTTACTAAATATGCGGCTAAAGTATTAGCGTGCATAAAGTTAGAAGCCATGCGTCCTTGTGGTAATCCTCCCGGTGCAACTATCCAATCAAAAACAATCCATAAAACCTGAAATTTAAAGTTCCAATTCAGAAATAATTGCCCAAATCCTATGATTAAAATAGGTACAGAACCAAATACTATTATCCAGGATATTTGTCTTAATTGGGTAGGTGTTTGTATGAGGGAAGTTAGTCCTGCAAAAAAGAAAAAGAAGGGTAATAAGTTAAATAAACCTAAAAAAGCATCTAGTTTGTTTGGGGCAAATCCGGTGCTAATGAGTAGTAAAATACTCAAAATAGCAAATCCCTGGTGAATTGGATACTGGCGAATGATATGGTATTGTTTGCGCCAAGTTAGTAATGAAGCTACAGCTATGGAAATACCCCCTAAAAATGGACTCAGGGGGAAAGATATTAGTCCAAATTGCAGCCAATTCCAAGGGGTTTGTAAGCGGAAATTCGGATGATAAAAGGTTTTTTTTAAGCTATTTCCCAGCATTCTGTACGGGTAAGACGAATTTGGGCGAGGGTAAAGACTGTAGGAATAATTCTGCCATAGTTTGTAGCGATCGCTTTCCAACCTAAATCAGCAAAAAACCAAGCCCACATCATTGGACCGACAAAAGCAAATACACTACGAACCGCACTATAACGGGCTGCGCTCATGGTCATACCCTGTCGAGACATTTGTAAAGCTACATGATTTTGAAACTGTTTAGTCGCTAGTCCTGTACCTGTAATTGCTGCTTCTTTAGCTACTTGGTAGGTAGCAAAATGAACAGCAAATTCACGGGCGATAGTTTGTAGTACAAAGGGTTGAATTACAGAAGTTACAGCCAAGGCGCTACCACCTTTAAATATTAATCCTAAAGGATCATGTTGCAATGATAATGGTAATGGTTGTTTTAAGTTCGATTCTACTAACTGACGTTGCAAATTAATAGTTAGTTGCTGCTTTTCTGTTTTCGGTAGTTGTTTCCAAACCTTTCCTAACAAATGTAAAAATACTTCTGCTTCTAAATCAACTGTTGTTAAATTTTGATCATAGTGAATTTTCAGATATTTACAGACTTGAATCAGGGCTTGTCTGTAAGTTACTTTACTAGTTTTTCTCCGTAATACCGTGATCCCGTCGGCCGCTAAAAAACGAAAACGGTTCTCGATAGCGTCTAACCACGCTTGACGGTCTTGGCTTTGTACTGTAATGGGTTCGGGGGTGTGAACATAATCTAAGGGGTTAAATTTGCGACTAAACAGAATTGCTGTCAAGTCCTGTAATTCTTCTTCGGTGGCTAATTCTAATACTGTCCTGAGTTCTTCCAATTTCCCGTCCTCTCTTCCGTACAACTTATCTGTCACCTATTCTACTACGTTATCAATGAAAATTCACCTCATCACAACTGGCTGTAGCCTCCACCACCAGGAGTTTCAATCACAAATATATCTCCAGGATTCATTTCTACCACGGCTTTGCTTGCTAATTTCTCCACAGTTCCATTATTTCTTTCTACATAATTTTTACCTACTATACCTGCTTCTCCACCACATAAACCAAATGGGGGAATAATGCGATGATTTGCTAAAATTCCTGCTGTCATATTTTCTAAAAATTGTAACCGCCGAATTACACCATTTCCACCGTGATATTGACCTTGACCACCACTATGTTGACGAATTGCAAAACTTTCTAAAATCACAGGAAAACGCCATTCTAAAACTTCGGGATCTGTTAATCTAGAATTAGTCATGTGAGTATGAACTGCGTCTGTTCCATCAAAATTTGCACCCGCACCAGAACCACCGCAGATAGTTTCATAATATTGATATTTCTCATTTCCAAAAGTGAAATTATTCATCGTTCCTTGGGAAGCTGCTAACACACCTAAAGCCCCATATAAAGTATCAGTAATTGCTTGGGAAGTTTCCACGTTTCCCCCAACTACCGCAGCCGGATAAGAGGGGTTTAACATACAACCTTGAGGAATAATAACTTCTAAGGGTTTCATACATCCTGCATTTAAAGGAATATCGTCATTTACTAAGGTGCGAAAAACATATAAAACTGCTGCTTTACATACTGCTGAAGGTGCATTAAAGTTATTATTTAATTGTGGTGAAGTACCAGTAAAGTCTATTTTGGCATTTCTGGAGTTTTTATCAATGGTAATTTCTACTTTAATCATACTTCCATCATCTAAAGCATAACTAAAACTACCGTCTTTTAAAACTTCAATAACACGACGCACTGATTCCTCCCCATTGTCTTGGACAAAACCCATATAAGCTTGGACTGTTTCTAAACTATAGTGTTCTACCATTTTTAGAAGTTCTTGAACACCGATTTGATTCGCTGCAATTTGCGCTTTTAAATCGGCGATATTTTGAGAAATATTCCTAGCTGGGTACGGTTCACTACTGAGTAAATTAATTAATTCTTGTTCACAGAAAATCCCAGAATTAACTAGTTGAAAATTATCTAATAAAATTCCTTCTTCTGCTATATTTGTACTATAAGGTGGCATAGAACCAGGAGTTATTCCACCAATATCTGCATGATGTCCCCGGGAAGCAACATAAAAAATGGGAAAATTAGCATTGAGAAATACAGGGGTAATAACTGTAATATCTGGAAGGTGTGTTCCCCCATTGTAGGGATTATTAGCAGCAAAAACATCACCCGGTTTAATATTATTTTCATGAGTGGAAATCAAAGCTTGAACACTTTCACTCATAGAACCTAAATGGACAGGAATATGCGGCGCATTTGCTACCAATTGTCCATGATGATCGAAAATTGCACAGGAAAAATCAAGTCTTTCTTTAATATTGACAGAGGAACTGGTATTTTGTAATGTTATACCCATTTGTTCAGCGATCGCTCGAAACAAATTATTAAAAATTTCCAACATAACCGCGTCTTGGCGATTTTGGATTTTCGATTTTGGATTTTTGGTTAAAGATCGAGCATTTCCATTATGCTTTAATATCAAATTCTGAATATTAGTTAATTCCGCTTTCCAGTTAGGTTCAATAATATTTGTACCTGTCGCTTCTACAATAATTGCAGGACCTAAAATACAGTCCCCCGGTTGTAAATTCTCCCGACGATAAACTGGAGTATTCCACCATTTTCCAGCCGTAAACATTTGTACGGTTGTCTCTGCAACAGGTAAATTATCATTTATTCGAGAAATTACGGTGACAGTTTGGCGATGATGATGTAATACTAATTCTACCGTTACCGCCTCCACAATTAACCGCTTTTCCGCGACAATAAAGCCATAACGCTGACGGTGTAATTCTGCAAATTGATCCTCTATTGCTTGTAAATCAGCGAAATCTACCACTAAAAGCGCGTCTGTTCCTTCATATCTTAAATGCAGCTTTTTATACAGCAAAATCTCTACATTACCAGGATTTTGGCGGTTTAATTCTTTTTTTCCCGCTGCTGCTAATTCTGCGAATACTGCTCTTAAATCTGACAACAATTTTAATTCTAAAACCGCTTCAATAGCTTTGTCTTTTAAGACTCTAACATCTGCTAAACCCATCCCATAAGCAGATAAAACCCCAGAATAGGGATGAATCAATACCTGTTTCATCCCTAAAGCGTCAGCAATTAAACAAGCGTGTTGTCCACCTGCACCACCAAAACAGCATAAAGTATATTCGGATATATCATAACCACGTTGGAGCGAGATTTTCTTAATTGCATTGGCCATTTTATCAACAGCTATGGTCAGAAAACCTGTGGCTACTTCCTCCGCTGGGCGATGATCACCAATTTCTGCTCTTAATTCCGCAAATTTACCCTTGACAATCTCTACATCTAATGGTAAATTTGCTTCTCTACCAAATACCTGGGGAAAAAAAGCCGGTTGCAACTTACCCACCATGACATTACAATCTGTGACTGTCAGCGGTCCACCTTTAGAGTAGGAAGCCGGTCCAGGATTTGCACCAGCGGATTCTGGTCCGACGCGATAGCGAGAACCATCGAAATGTAAAATTGAGCCACCACCCGCTGCAACTGTATGAATAGCCATCATTGGTGTGCGGAATCTCACCCCAGCCACTTCCGCCTCTAATGTGCGTTCATATTCACCATTGTAATGGGCAACATCCGTAGATGTACCACCCATATCAAAACTGATAATTTTATTAAATCCTGCTATGATGCTAGTTTGCACCGCCCCGACAATTCCCCCCGCAGGACCTGATAAGATACTATCTTTACCTTGAAATGTTTCCGCGTCAGTTAAGCCTCCGTGAGATTGCATAAACTGGAGGGTGACATTTTTTCCCAACTGACTGGCTACTTGATTGACATATCTTCGTAAAATCGGGGATAAATAAGCATCTACTACCGTTGTATCACCCCGACTAACTAACTTCATTAACGGGGTAACTTCATGAGATACTGAAACTTGAGTAAAGCCGATGTTTTTGGCGAGGTTAGCAACTTGTTTTTCATGGTTAGTGTAGCGATAACCGTGCATAAAAACAATTGCACAGGAACGAATGCCGTTATTGTAAGCTGTTTGTAGTTGTCGGTGAACACTATCTAAATTTAAGTTAATTAATACTTCACCTTGAGCATTGTAACGTTCTTCTACTTCAATCACCTGCTCATACAACATTTCTGGTAAAATAATTTGCCGAGCAAAAATGTCAGGACGGTTTTGATACCCAATTCTTAAAGCGTCTGCAAACCCCTTGGTGATAATTAAAACAGTTCTATCTCCCTTTTTTTCCAGGAGGGCATTTGTGGCTACTGTTGTTCCCATTTTAACAACTGCGATTTCTTGACTAGGAATAGCCGCGTGAGCAGAAATGCCTAAAATTTGCCTAATTCCCTCTATGGCGGCATCGGTGTACCGTTCGTGATTTTCGGATAATAGCTTATGAATTTGTAACTTACCATCTGGGCTTTTGGCGACAATATCAGTAAACGTACCACCCCTATCAATCCAAAATTCCCAAGTCATTGTAGATTACACCTCTGTCAATAGTTACAAACTTTAATCAAAACCCTAACTAGGTATTGGCAGGTTTAGCGATTCCGGTTCCAGGCTTCGCTATCATGAGTATATTCTATCTGATCAAAATATATCAATCTCAAGTGCAATCTGTGATATATGCTGATTTAAGGTTAGACTTTTAATATATGGGAAAAAAATACTTCTTTCCTTATCTATTGTAAAATTCACTTAACAAACAAAGATTGAGTTTAAATAAGTGCCATCAGATACAAAGGAGAAATAACAATGACAGAAAATACTCAAGAAAACAGTGGTAATACTGAACAAAGTTCTCAAGGAACAATGATAGTAGCTGGAATGCGTCCCATTACCACAGGGACTTTACAGGTAGTTGATACCTACAACTCCATGGGAATTCGTCCCATAGGTGCAAACACATTCCAAGTGGTTGATAGTATTAATTTGTCTGGTATTCGTCCCATTGCTTCCAGCGCTTTGGTAATTGCTCAAAACTATTCTATATTCGGAAATCGCCCAATAGCCCCAAATACTTTTGATGATTCCGAAATTTTGATGGGTTTTCTAGATTAGTACCAAAGTTAAGAATTGAGGAGTCAGAATGCTTGTATAAAGTATCCAATGTTTAGAGTGAGGCTATATTCGCCCAATACTAGAAAAACATCCTCTTAATTTTTCTGAGGTCGTTGCATAATTTCTACCGCCATTATGCAACACCGTGAATTTACCAATTTTATTGTGCTAATTTATAGCGGGCAGGATGCCCGCACCACAGACAGCTAACACACCATACCTCAAATATACTGCATTTAAGTATAATTTTATTGTGCTAATTTATAGCGGGCAGGATGCCCGCACCACAGACAGCTAACACACCCTACCTCAAATATACTGCATTTAAGTATAATTTTAATTGGTATAATTATAGCGGGCAGGATGCCCGCACCACAAGATACTGATATTTTCAAAAATCAGACCTACTACACTAACTAATTAGCAACTAATTATCAGTCCTTGTGTGGTTAAATAAATATGATCCCAAAACTATAACTATAGTTGAATCATGAACAAAACTCCTGGACTAACAACCACATTCTTAGCTACCTGCACTATTTTACTAACAGCTTGCGGCGGCGGTAATACCGGGACTAACACTGCAACTAATACCTCCACCCCTACATCTAGTGCTATCCCCATTGGCATCGCCTTTGCCCAGACTAGCAACGTGGCCTTACTAGGTCAAGAGGGTATAGCAGGTGTAAAAATAGCCGAAAAGTATTTTAATGATCAAGGTGGGGTTAATGGTACACCCATTAAATTAGTAGTGCAAGATACTAGTGGAGATGAACCAGGGGCAATCAACGCCTTTCAAACATTAATCAACAAAGATAAAGTGGTGGGTATTATTGGTCCAACTTTATCCCAACAAGCTTTTAGTGCTGACCCGGTTGCAGAACGTGCTAAAGTTCCAGTAATTGCAGCATCAAATACGGCTAAAGGTATTCCCGAATTAGGTGATTATATTGCTCGTGTATCTGTACCTATTGCTAAAGTTGCTCCCAATGCAGTCAAAGCAGCACTCAAACAAAACCCCAATATTAAAAAAGTGGCTGTTTTTTATGCCCAAAATGACGCATTTAATAAATCAGAAACAGAAATATTTCAAAAAACAGTTAAAGACGCAAAACTAGAAATAGTTACAGTCCAAAAATTTCAAACTACTGATACTGATTTTCAAAGTCAAATTACTAATGCTATGAATTTAAAACCAGATTTAGTGATTATTTCTGGTTTGGCTGCTGATGGTGGTAACTTAGTAAGACAGTTGCGAGAACTCGGTTATAAAGGTTTAATTATTGGTGGCAATGGTTTAAACTCATCTAATATATTGACAGTATGTAAAGCACTTTGCGATGGTGTAATTATTGCTCAAGCCTACAGTCCAGATCATGCTAATAATATTAACCAAAAATTTCGGCAAAGTTATTTAGATCAATACAAGAAAGAACCACCCCAATTTAGCGCCCAAGCTTTTACCGCTCTACAAGTTTATGTAGAAGCACTCAAAGCTTTAGATAATCAGAGTAAGATTAATAAATTGCCATTACCACAATTAAGAACTTCACTGAATAAACAGATATTAGCAGGAAAGTATGATACACCTTTAGGGGAAATATCTTTCACACCTATCGGTGAAGTAGTACAAAAAGATTTATATGTAGCCCAAATCAAAATGGATAAAGATGGCAATAGTGGCAAATTCACATTTATTAAATAGTCGGAAATGGATTTCACAGTAATTTTACAACAGTTGTTAAATGGGTTATCTATTGGCAGCGTTTACGCTATTTTTGCTTTAGGATATACCCTAGTTTATTCGATTTTAGGCATTATTAATTTAGCCCATGGGGCAATTTTTACTTTAGGTGCTTATTTTACTTATGCACTCATGGGCGGGAATTTTGGCTTTAGTGGTTTGTTAGCTAATGCAGCTTTACCCTTAAAATTGCCTTTTACAATTGCTTTGATTTTAGGTAGTATCTTGGCTGGATTAATCGGAGTCATCATGGAACGTCTTGCCTTTAAACCATTGCGGCGTAAAGGTTCTGACCCATTATTAACAGTGGTTTCTAGCTTGGGTGTAGCCGTGGTAATTGTTAACTTAATTCAATATTTATTAGGTGCAGAAAGTTACACTTTTCCAGCGGATACGTTTGGGAATTTACCAGCAGCAATTAATTTTGGTAGCGCCCAACATCCAATTCCTATTCGCACTGTACAACTAATAATTTTTGTTGTTTCCTTGATAGTTGTTTCCATGATTACCTATTTTGTTAATTATACTAAATATGGTAAAGCTATGCAAGCGATCGCTGAAGATCAAATAACTGCCAGTTTGTTAGGAATTAATACCGATAAATTCATCATTATCACATTTTTTATCAGCAGTTTCTTAGCAGGTTTAGCAGGAACTTTAGTCGCTTCTAGTGTCAGCATAGCCGGTCCTTATTTTGGAATTGGTTTTGGTTTACGGGGTTTAGCTGTAATTGTTTTAGGAGGTTTAGGAAGTATTCCCGGTGCAGTTTTGGGAGGTTTAGTTATCGGGATAATTGAAGCATTAGTTCCCGGAGAATATTCTGGTTATAAAGATGCTGTTGCTTTTGGCATCTTGTTTATGATGTTATTAGTTAGACCCCAAGGTTTATTAGGTAAGAAGTTTATTCAAAAGGTGTAGAATTAAAACATCCTCTAAGGAAATACAGAAATTAGAGTAATTTAGCTATCAGGAATCTTTGTTATGAAAGTGAACGGAAAAAAACCGACATAAGTAACGAAAAGTAAAGTTGCCCAAAACCTGTTCCCAGTTAAGAGTTCCCTGTTCCCTTGTCATAACGACAATTTTTAACGCCAACCTACTTATGAAAGAAGTAACTGCTAATTATGATGAATCTTGGAAAGAAGCATTAACGGAGTATTTTGAAAGCTTCTTAACCTTCTTTTTTCCCGAAGTCCATCAATTAATTGATTGGACACAAACGCCTCAGTCCCTTGATAAAGAACTACAGGAGATTACGGCTTCATCAGAAACAGAAAAACGTATTGCTGACCAACTTTATCAAGTTTGGTTACTGGATAAACGAGAAGTTTGGATATTAATTCATGTTGAAATTCAAAGTCAATATGAAGTATATTTTGGTGAACGGATGTATATTTATAATTACCGTTCCTTTGATTTATATCACAAACCTGTAATTAGTCTCGCCGTTCTAGGTGATGAAAGGCATAATTGGCGACCTAGTGCTTATGGTTATTCCCTTGGAGGGTGTGAAGTTAGTCTGAAATTTCCCATTGCTAAACTACTGGACTATGAATCTCGCTGGCAGGAATTAGAAGCTAGTGATAATCCATTTGCTATCATAGTAATGGCACATTTGAAAACTAAAGCAACCACTGGTAATTTATCAGAACGGGAGCAATGGAAATGGACATTAATTCGCGGACTTTATGATAGAGGCTTAACAAAAGAACAAATTGTTAAACTCTTTAAAATCATTGACAAAATGATGACTTTACCTGGGCAATTACAGCAAAAGTTACTAAATCAACTTAACAGTTTAGAGGAGGAAAGAAAAATGCCTTTTATCAGTCCTACAGAAGAAATGGCAATAGAACGCGGTAAAGAGATTGGTAAGGAAATTGGTGCATTACAAAATGCTCGTGATTACATCAAAACTGTTTTGCAAACTCGATTTGGTGAGGTTTCTTTAGAGATTATAGTATCTCTATCTCAGATTTCTAATTTATCTATTTTAGATGAAATGTTGAAATTGGCTGTAACAGTTAATTCTGTGGATGATTTTAAACAGACTTTGGAATTGACAATATCTAAATAATTAATTGCGAAGAGAATTTGCTAAAACAAATTAAGTTTTTTAACCCACCTTTTGCTTAATTGTAAATTCGGTGGGTTTTGTCTGTATAATCAATGATATCAATAATTATGCAAACTTCAATGAGGTTAATCGAATATAGCATATAATCATTTTACGAATATTCTCGTGAACAAAGAAACTACTTACCATTATTTCCTAGAGGAGAAGGAGAATTTAATACTATTCCAAAACGCATTTTAAAAATAAATATTGAAAATTAATTACACTACTGAATTGGGTAAAAACTTTGAGATTTTAGCTACAGTGTAATTAATATGATGAGCAATATATTTGAAAACTATTACTTTTCAGAAAATAAAATCGAAATGTGGGAGATTTACATGAAAATGCCTCTTTCATTTACCTACAATTTCCCACAGGTTTCTATTCACGCTTCTATTTTAAGACTAGGGGATACTTGGATTTTTGGTAATGGTTTTAATGGGGTATTTACTGGGGAATAACGACAATAACAAATAACTACTGATTCAAAAGTACCCAGAGGTAAATCTGGTACATATTCTTCTACCTTGGAAACCTCCCAATCACCAATTCTATAATGTGTACTTGCACCTGGAAATTCAGAATCTACATATTCTTCAATTTGACTAAATTCCTTGAGTCTATAACCTGGTTCGGGAATAGGTTTTTTAGAACCATCATAATGTTCAGCTAGGATATTAGTACAAGCTCCAGTATGAGATAGTAACATTTTTTTCCAGTTTTTTAACTGTCCTTTATCTGCTTTAAAAATAATATATTTACTCATTTTGATTCCTCATGATCATTAGGAAATTCTGTTTCACCTTCAAACACACAATCAACTTTGAGAATTTTATTATTAGTAGGTTCTACTTTCAATAATTCCCATCCGTATTTATCAGCCATTTCTTGACATTTATCTCTGTCTGTAGCTGCGTGTCTGGAAATTTTTTCTTCCTCTGTCATGGTGATTCTACTTGTTGAGATTTTTTATTTTGGGCGATCGCTCTCTTGACAATCACCTTAGCTAATTGAGGAACACTGAGAAACTCTCTAGCAGCCCAATCTTCTAAGTATTTATATTCATCTTCTTCTATGCGAATTGTCATTTGCGGTTTTTTGGAAGGCATATCTAACCCATGATTCACTACTCCTAAATTATCGTTCTTATTAGTCAATCAGACTAATAATGAATTAAAGTATTTACAAGTGATGCACTTGTAACTATAATATTAACAAGTAATCTATTTGTCAACTATATTAAAACCTGACATTATAGCTAAATTAATATAATTATTACCTGACATTATCAAAGAAACATCATGACTACCAACATCCTGGATAACATTTATCTGCGGACATTAGGAGAACTCCTCCAACAAGCGCGTAAAAAATGCAACATGACTCAAGCGGATGCAGCCAAAATTATTGACGCTGCACGCACCACCATGATCGCTATTGAAAAAGGAGAACGTCGCATCAAAGTGTTAATCATTTATTATTAAATAATGTACTCAATGCAATTAGAATTAAAGCACATTATCAACCTCCAAAAAATCATCCTTTGCGAAATTGGTGGATAAATGCTTCTTAATACAGCATATTGTCAGTCAATGAGGTACAAGATTGATGTATACTAACTATAAAATGCAAAATGTTTCCCACACCAAAATATGGCTGAATTTTTTTCTACTTACGGCTCTTTAATTGTCTCAATGGTCTTAGGTTCACTGCTGGGACTATCACTTTACCTGCCATTAATGACCGGACAATTATCTTTAGCTAGTCCGGGATTTTATGCTATAGGTGGATATATTGCCGCCATTTTTTCTACTAAAGTTTTTATATCTAATATCTCTAATAGTGATTTACTCCCAATTCATATCTTATTATTTGAGATGTTAATTGCTGGAATTATTTCCGGTTTATTAGGTGTAGCCGTGGGAGTTCCCGCTTTAAGATTGCGAGGAATTTATTTAGCAATTGCTACCATTGCTTTTGTGGAAGTTTTGCGGGTGATATCTTTAAATTTAGAGATCACAGGTGGTGCAGTTGGTATTTTTGGTATTCCCCAACCTTTCCAAACACCAATAGAATATTTATGGATTGCTTTACCTTTATTAATTATCAGTATGGTGGTGATTTATCGTCTAGAACGTATTCGTATTGGCCGAGCTTTTATTGCTATCCGTGAAGATGAATTAGCAGCGGGAGCAATGGGAATTAACCCCACCTATTATAAAGTTTTAGCCTTTACCTTGGGTTCAATTTTAGCCGGGGTAGTTGGCGCAATTAGCGCCCATTTTCTGAATACTTGGAATGCCCGTCAAGGTACTTTTGATGCTAGTATTATTTACTTGACTTATGTGTTAATTGGTGGTTCTAGAAGTTTTTTAGGCGCAGTATTAGGAGGAATGGTATTTACAGCTTTACCAGAAGTATTAAGAAATCTCGCTGATACAGGTGGTTTACCTGATTGGTTTGCCCATTTTTTACGAGATGGCAGATTAATTATTTTTGGTTTGTTAATTGTCATTGGTACAATATTTTTTCCCCAAGGTTTAGTCACTCCTGATATTTTTAAGCAGCTAAAGCTAAGAATCTGTCAATTTTCAATTACCGCTAAAAGAGGGAAGGGGAAAAAGGGAAATCCTTAACATTGAAAAAGTATTTTCTCAAACAAACTTGACAATTTCACCTTTTTTGAACTTAAATCACATAAATCATAGTTAAGATGATGTTAACAGCAAAAGAATTAACCCGTCGTTTTGGTGGTGTAGTCGCAGTCAATAATCTATCTTTTTCTGTTAATCAGGGAGAGATTTTTGGCTTCATTGGACCTAACGGCGCTGGTAAAACTACACTATTTAATTTAATTACTGGTTTAATTCCTCCTTCTAGTGGTGAATTAATTTATCAAGGTCGAGTAATTTCTCAATTACCACCTCATCAAATTGCGGGTTTAGGAATTGCGAGAACATTTCAAAATATTCGCTTATTTGGGGAATTATCGGTATTAGATAATGTAATTATTGCCAGACATTTACACACTCACAGCAATATTATTACAGGAGTGTTAGGTTTACCATTAGCAGTCAAGGAGGAGGAAAACAGTAGACAAAAAGCCTTAGAATTATTAACATTAATTGGTTTAGATAATCGCACCGAAGAAAAAGCTAAAAATTTAGCCTATGGTGATCAACGTCGTCTAGAAATTGCCCGGGCTTTAGCTTTAGAACCGCAAATTTTACTTTTAGATGAACCTGCGGCCGGAATGAACCTTAACGAAAAACAGCAATTGAGTGAATTTATTCGAGATTTGCGCGATCGCTTTCATTTCACTATTATTATAATTGAACATCATGTACCATTAGTTATGGGATTGTGTGATCGGATTGCAGTTTTAGATTTTGGACAGTTAATAGCTTTGGATAAACCATCTCTGATTAGAAACAATCCAAAGGTAATTGCCGCTTATTTAGGGAATGAATGATAATGAACACAGATCAACATCAATTAACCAGGGAAATCATCTTAGATCTACAAGAAATCAATGTCAGTTATGGTGGTATTCAAGCCTTAAAAAAAGTTAATTTAACTATTAAAAAAGGTGAAGTAGTCACCCTAGTTGGTGCAAATGGTGCTGGTAAAACTACCACATTAAAAGCAATTTCTAAAATGCTAAATCCCCAAAGTGGAAATATTATTTATCAAGGACGAAATATCAATCGTCGTCAAGGCCATGAAATGTTAAAACTTGGTTTAGCCCATTGTCCAGAAGGGCGGAGAATTTTAGCCAAACAAACGGTTTTTGATAACTTAATGTTGGGGGCTTATGTGCGTGGAGATAAAAACATTAAAACAGATATTTCTCAGCAATTTGATCTATTTCCTCGGTTAGCACAAAGACGCAATCAATTAGCAGGAACTCTCAGCGGTGGAGAACAACAAATGTTAGCTATTGCACGGGCTTTAATGAGTAGACCAAAACTCTTACTTTTAGATGAACCCAGTTTAGGTTTAGCCCCTGGGATTGTTAAAGAAATTTTTACAATTATTCAGAATTTACGAACAACAGGAGTTACGATTTTATTAGTTGAACAAAATGCTAATTTAGCTTTGAAAATTGCAGACCGAGGCTATGTATTAGAAGCAGGTTCTATGATTTTAACAGGTGCAGCCTCAGATTTAATTAAAGATGAAAAAGTTAAACAGGCTTATTTAGGGTAGGGAATAGATAAGATCATAGGAAAGTTGAAAAAAGAGTAGTTTAATCATGGACAATTCCCCAATTAGATCAAAATCTTTAAACTTTCAAGAAGATTATCCATGTCCAGTATGTCGTATTGGTAAAATTTCGCAAATGCCAATGATGGAGGCTATGTGCTGTGATTTTTGCCACGAAATTCTTACGGTCAATTTGGAACTACAGCAAGTGAAAATGCCTTCTAGAGAACCACCATTAGTTTGGCATTGGAATGGATTTAAGTGGACTCAAGCTCAATTATTAGGTGTGGAATTAGGTTGGGGTTATAGTTTAGCTGCCATTGCTTTTGTCATTTTACCTACAACTTTGATAGGTATTACGGTATATTGTTTTCCCCCTGCGGCTGATGATTTTTTCACCTGGATTCCATTGATTTGGACAGTATTAACTTTTTTGTCGCACTTAGCAATTATTGTTTGGATTGTGATTGAGGTCTACCGCGTCCCCGTTGTAGCATATTTGCAAGCCATTGGTCGCTGGCGAAATGGATTGATCAGATAAGACTTTGTTTTTAAATGTTGTAGTTCATTGATTTTAAATACACTGGATCAAATTTTCGAGGATTCTCAAAAATTCTCACATTTCCCTGTTGACTCCTAAAGTCCGCAAAAATACTTTTTTTCCCAACCCTAAATAAGTTCAGGGCATTGCTGACGCTTCCTGGTACAATTTCCGCCAGTGGGTTGAATAGTTTGTTCAATTCCATGCCGATAGCAGCAGCAATCAATCGTTATACTGAACAAATGACTGCATAACCCATCATTTGTTCAATTATTATCTTCATCTTCACTAATATATCATGACGAGCGAATTGGAGCGGTACTACAGAATCTTGGAATTAGAGCCGGGGGCCACACTGGAAGAAATAAATCAGGCTTATAAAGATTTAGTGTTTGTTTGGCACCCAGACCGCCTCCCAAAAGACAATCTGCGTTTACAGCACAAAGCTCAGGAAAAGCTGAAATCATTGAATATGGCGCGGGATAAATTGCGCTCTTTAGGAGATAAACAGCCGCTTTCCCCTAATTCTCAACCAGATAAACCATCCAAAACTTACTCTTACTCACCAAAAACAACCTATCAACAACCACAGCCAAATTCAGATTTGAGTGGTAAAGATTTTAGTCGCGCTAACTTGAGTAATCGGGACTTATCAGGAAGAAACTTGAGTTATGCTAATTTAAGCAGGTCTAATCTCAGTGATACTTTTATGCACAAAGTGATTTTGAGAGGTGCGAATTTGTCAGAAGCCAATTTATTTAGAGCTAACTTACTTTTAGCAGATTTAAGAGAGGCAAATTTACGCTCGGCAAATTTGGTTGGTGCGGATTTCAGCGGGGCTGATTTGCGGGGCGCTGATTTGACAGGGGCAAGAATTCGTTCTGGCGATCGCTTGCTGGTAAAATTAATTGGTGCTAACTTAGCCGGAGCGATCATGCCAGATGGTACAATTCATACCTAAAATCAAATCTAGCGGGTAAAAAGCAAAAAACCAAGTCAACCTACCGTTATAGATATGAATAGGCAGAAATAAAAAGTTAACCTAATAGCCATTAGTTAAAAACTTGCATATTCCTGTACTATTTAATTATTAACTGGTAATTGTTAAAAATAGTTGAATTTATTTTAGTTCTATTAAACATCATGAATATTGCAATCATCGGTTGTGGTTACGTAGGTTATGCAGTTGGCAAATATTGGCAGTCAAACAGTAATTTTCTGCTGACTGTCACCACAACTAGCCCAGAACGTATACCAGTTTTAGAAACAATTGCACCCAAAGTTATTGTCACTCCAGGTAACGATTTAGTAGGGTTAAAAGCCGTATTAAAAAATCAGAATGTTGTCTTATTAAGTGTAGGGGCAAAAAACGCCGATTCCTATGAAGAAACCTATGTAGAAACTGCTAAAAATCTAGTTTCTCTACTTCCCAAATTTCCTAATGTTCGTCAAGTAATATATACAGGTAGTTATTCAATTTATGGAGATAGAAATGGCGTATGGGTAGACGAAGAAAGTCCACCAGCACCAGCTAATCGCAATTCTCAACTGCTACGAAAAACAGAAGACATATTATTATCAGCAAATAATGAAAATACCCGCGTGTGTATTCTCCGTTTAGGCGGTATTTATGGACCTGGTAGAGAATTGGTAAAAATATTTGCTAGAGCCGCAGGAACAACCCGCGCTGGTAATGGCGAAGATATCACCAATTGGATTCACCTTGATGATATAGTTGGTACTATAGAATTTGCCCGTGAACATCGCTTAGAAGGTATTTATAATCTTGTTGATGATAGTCATCTCACGAATAAAGAATTACTTGATAATCTGATGACAAAAAATAATTTACCTAATGTTATTTGGGATGCAAATAATAAAAATATCCGCCCCTATAATGCCTGGGTATCCAATCAAAAACTTAAAGATGCTGGTTATCAATTTATTCATCCCCGCATCATTTTTTAGCAATTCTTAAAACTCCCCCTATAAAAACTTAAAATTATGTCCTTATCTAAATCTAAAACAGCATCTCCTACCCAATATTATCTGTGGCAAAATTACCGCTGTGCTTACGAAATTCATCAACCGCTCAATTCTCCAGCAACGGGTATTCCTTTACTGTTAATTCATCCCATAGGAGTAGGATTATCACGGCAATTTTGGCAGCGATTCTGCCGAGAATGGTATGATAAAAATCACCAAAATCCTATTTACAATCCCGATTTACTGGGTTGTGGTGAAAGTGATATGCCACCTCTAGCACACAAACCAATTAACTGGGCAAAACAGTTACAATACTTCTTGCAAACTGTGGTCAAAAAACCTGTTATTATCGTAGTGCAAGGGGCTTTATTACCAGTTGCTATTGAATTAGTCAAACTGGAAAAAGAATTAATTGCTGGGTTAGTATTTTCTGATCCTACATCTTGGCCAGTAATTACTAAAAACGCCCCTAAATGGCAACAAAATCTACTTTGGAGCATTTTTACATCCCCCATAGGTAATGCTTTTTTCCGCTATGCTCGCACCCGTAAATTTTTGTATTCTTTCTCTGTGGAAAAATTGTTTGCTGCTAGTGAAAATGTTGATGATGAATGGTTAAATATGCTGGAAGCAGATGCTAAAAATATTAATGGACGTTATGCAGTATTTGCTTTTTTAGCCAGGTTTTGGCAAAGAGACTACAGTAGTGATATTGCTGCAATTCCCTATCCTACATTGTTAGTTATGGGACAAAACTCCCTGGGTATTAGTAAAGAAAGCAAACAAGAAAGTCCAGATCAAAGATTAGCGCATTATCTCAATTGTGTATCTCAAAGTCAGGGAATAAAAATAACTGGTAAAAATGTTATGCCCTATGAATCTACTCAGGCATTTGTTGAGGGAGTATCTCCGTTTATAATCAAACTCACAGAATCTAATTTTGAGAATCATTAACCGCAGATTAACGCAGATAAAAACTGATAAAAACTGATAAATTACAGCAGTTTCCCATCTGATTATGATTTTTGCACACTAGGAGTTAAGCTGATGATATCATCAATATTCCGTTTCATAGTTTTGCAAATTGCGTCTAAAGGTAAGTCATTTTCATCATAACCAAAGGGGTTTTCAATTTCTAAACCAATGGCTTCAATACCGAATAAGGTAAAACTGACTAAAGCAGAAATTAACCCAGTCCACCAACCCAAACTCTCTACTATTTGAAATGGCAAAAGGAAGCAGTATAAAAACAATAATTGTTTAAGGTGAATAGCATAAGCAAGGGGCATGGGTGTTTTTAAAATTCGTTCACACGCACCTAAATTATCTACCAAAATATTCAACAATTCTTGCAAAGAAGCCATTTGATAACTATTGAGACAATTACGATTATACTGCTGTTGTAAATAATCACTAATCCAAAAAGCAATTTCTAAAGGAGGATTATTAATAATCTTTAATTTGATATATTTAGATTCGGGTATTAATGCTTCTAAATCACTATTGATAGGTTCACTTCGTAAATGCAATTTTGTCGCTATTCCAAAAGCTACCAGTAAATTTAAAGCATCAATTTTATTATCTTTATCTTCCGGTCGTTTTTCATCAATACATACCCAGATTTGTCGGGCTAAATTGCGGATAGTATTAACCATTGAACCCCAGCATTTTCTCCCTTCCCAAAAACGTTCATAAGCTGTATTTGTCCGAAATACTAATAATAAACCTAAGACTATACTAGGAATAACACTAGCTAAAATGGGTTGAGAAACCGGGACTTTACTATAATAAAGTACAGAAACTAATACTCCAAAAGCCCCAGTTAAAATCACCCGTTGATAAATAGCAGTAATTACTGAACCTTTGATTTGGAAAGCAGTTTTAAACCATTGCGGTTTTTGAATTACCATAAAATCCTTCTGGAGATGCAATCTTGAAATATAATATATAGGCAATCTTGAAAACTGCCAATACCTAATTAGTGTTTTTTTGTAATTTATATCTATTGATAGAGGTTTAATCTATCATGGCTTGGGAATTTTCGATTATAGCGGTCGTAAATTTATTCATATTCTCCTGAGAAGCCCACACAGTCAGTGACGAATTTATTAACTATTATCCAAAAATACCGAACTTTTAACGTTTAAAGAATTAAGTAACTTTTGCCTTTTATTTGAGGATATTGACAGTTTTTTTCTGGTATTAATAACCGCCAACTTTTACCTTCTTTCTGAATTTGCAGATAAACCTCAAAGGGTTTTTGCACTTGTTTAAAACTGCGTTTTGGCAATTTCACAGTCAGGTCATAATTTCCCTGTACCCGGTAAGCTGGTAAGTTTCCAATGGTCAACGGTTGTTGTTGAGTAATAGATATCCGCTGAATATCAAATTTTTGCAAGTTTAAATCTAGCTGTTGGTTAAGTTGCTGTTGGGTTTGTTCTAGCTGGAATGCGATCGCTTTTTGCACTAATTCTGGTGTTGGTAATAAGGCAATACTAGTACAACCTGTCAGGAAAATTATTAAAATAGCTGTAAAAATTAACTTAATCATATTTAATGATATGTAATTTATTTTTAATGTATTTGAATATGTCCTTATTAACCACCGTTGACTGGGGGAATTAAAACCACTTCGTCACCATTTTGAAGAATCCTATCTGCTTCCACGAATTGTAAATTAACACCAAAGCGAGTTATTTGACTCCACTGCGTCAGTTCTGGATGTTCAGTAATTAAGCGATCGCATACCGACTTAACTATTGTACCATCAGGAAAATCCCAGATCAATTCAGAGACTCCATAGGCTTCTTGATAAGCAGCAAATAACTTAACGGTGATAGTAATCACAGATTTAGACATATAATTTTTCCATGGCCATTACCTAAACTCCCAAACGCTGAAAATCCTGCTGAACTTCAGACCATAAAGCTTTATTGTCTGGGTCGGTTTTTAAGGCTTTTTTCAGATAAATTCTGGCCTTTGGGAATTGTTTTTCTGTAATTAACGCTTGTCCCCAGATTTGATAAGCGATCGCTAACCATTGACGCACTTCTACATCTGCTGGTAAACGTGCCAGTAAAGCTTCCGCTAAAGCGATCGCTTGGGGAAAACGTCTTGCTTGTAAAAACCGCTGTAATTGTTCATACGTCTTCCATTTTAACCGTTGTTCGATATCCTGCAAATTTGCTGGGTGAGATGTAACTTTGATATTTGCTGTTGTTACCTGCGTTTTCACTTCTGAAAAACCAGAAACATGAGTTTTCAGGTCATGAGACTGTGGCTTAATTTCCTCTGGTGATAAGATCATTTGCAGGAACTTATAAGCCTCATTCACTGCAATAAATTTATCTTTTGCTTTGAGATCATCTGGATTAATATCAGGATGATATTGCTGTACCAATCGTCGATAGGACGCTTTCACATCCGCAAAAGAAGCTCCCGACCTTAAACCCAATAAACGATAGCAATCTTGAAGATCCATGTTGGCTTAACTCCAATTCAAAATTCAAAATTCAAAATTCAAATGAACTTTACATCTTGAATTTTGAATTATTTCCTACTATCTAAATACGTTCTTCAATCACCCGATCAATTAAACCATATTCCTGAGCTTCTTGAGCAGACATAAAAAAGTCACGATTCATATCTTTCTCAATTTTCTCTAAAGTTTGACCAGTCTTATCAACATAAATTTGATTTAATTGGTGACGTAGCCGTAAAATCTCTCTAGCTTCGATTTCGATATCAGAAGCTTGTCCACGAGTACCACCGGAAGGTTGATGAATCATAATCCGGGAGTGAGGTAAAGCCATGCGTTTACCTTTAGTTCCCGCAGCCAAAAGAAAAGACCCCATGGACGCAGCCAAACCGACACAAATTGTCACCACCTCAGATTTGATGTGCTGCATTGTGTCGTAAATCGCCAAACCTGCCGTTACAGAACCACCGGGAGAATTGATATACAAATAAATTGGCTTACTCTGATCCTCGGAATCTAAATAAAGTAAGTAAGCGACAATGGCATTAGCAATACCATCATCTACTTCCTCTGTCAAGAAAATAATCCGCTCCCGAAATAGACGATCTTCGAGATCGATCCATTGTTCGTAGCTGCTACCAGGGAGACGATAGGGAACTTTGGGAATACCAATAGGCATAGGACAATTTTAGTAGAGACTATGAAGATAGAACTGTAGATTTTCCGTAATTGTCAATTGAGATCAAACTGGAAGAGATTTTGCTAAATTCTTGGTACTTTCCAGCACCCGATCAATTATTCCGTATTCCTGTGCTTCCTGGGGAGTCATATAGAAAATACGTTCACTATCTTTCGAGATTTTTTCGGCTGTTTGTCCCGTATTTTGGCAAAAAATATCAATAATCACCGATTTTTTCAGCAAAACTTCTTCAGCGTTAACTTGAATATCGGTTGCTTGACCGCGAGTAGCCACACTAAACTGAGTCAGGGCGATATTCGCATGAGGTAAACTAAATCTTTTGCCTTTCCTTCCCGATGATAAAATTAAGGCGGCCATACCCACGGCTTGACCTAAGCAGATAGTGACAATTTCTGACTTAATGTACTGTATTGTGTCGTAGATTGCCAAACAGGCCTTAATTGACATCATACCAGCGGTTTCATCCATACCAGCTAGGACAGGATCACCGAGAGAATTGATATAAAGGTAGATGGGTTTAGTTTGATCCTCTGACTCCAGATACAGTATTGAGGAAACGAGGGAATTGGCCACATTGGTAGTAAGTGGCTGGTTCAAGAAAAGAATGCGTTCCTGAGCCATGCGTTGACCAATACTAACCCATTGCCACTGATTACTACCAGGAATGTTATAAGGTACTCGAAGTGCTGAATCAACAGGCATCATGGATAATTAGAAGAAATAAGGGATGATTGTAAATAAGTTAAGCAATTACTGGTAAAGGTTTGGGTAGATCCTTCATGCTTTCTAAAACACGGTCAATTAATCCGTATTCTTTAGCTTGTTGGGGAGTTAAATAAAACATTCGCTCAGTATCCTTGGCAATTTTTTCGGGGGGCTGTCCAGTATTTTTCGAGAAAATATCCAGGATAGCTGTTTTGTTTGCTAACACTTCCTTAGCGTAAATTTGAATATCTGTTGCTTGACCCCTTGTGCCACTGCGAGGTTGATTGAGGACAATAGTGGCATGAGGTAAACTAGCTCTATGGCCTTTAGTTCCGGCTGATAGAATCAGCGCTGCTGTTCCCAAAGCTTGACCAATGCAAATTGTATGTACAGGGGTCTTGATATAATTAATGGTATCACAAATGGCAAAGGCTTCCGTCTCATAACCAATGGCATCACCTGTGTACCAAGATGTACCCGTAGAATTGATGTAAAAGAAGATCGGCTTGTCTGGGTTGTCAAATTTCAGATAGAGTAACTGAGCAATAATCAGCTTTGTTACATCAACACCCATTTGACGCTTGTATTCGTCTGCTGAAACTAAAGGCATTCCCAGATAGACAATTCGCTCTTTTAACAGTAGAGAAGGCAAATCTGGCGGCGGTGTGCGGAAGGAACTGTCGCCGTAGTAAGAAGCTTGAACTGCCTTGATGGGGGAATTTTCCATAATTAACTGATAGTCTGAGATGATGCCGTTAATGTCTTACATCCTAGCGCGACGCTTACCTGATTTTGGGTGCGGATTTCTCGCTGATGATGAATAAGTCTATATTTTAGGATATTACATTCTAACTCAAGTTGGTTCAAAAAATACAGTCTATTTTAGATAATTCAGGAGTCATAAGACTTACGTACAAGTCACGAAAGGATAAACCACGAAGGAATCTTCAGGAAACGAAGGCAAGAGAGTTGCCAGCAGGTAAAAACTCAGATCCCCGACTTCTTAAAGAGGTCGGGAATCTATAAAAAGTTGATACTAATTTATCAATTTCTGCCAACTCATTGACCCAACAATACCATCAGCAGTTAAACCGTTTTGCTGTTGAAATTTCTTGATTGCTGCTTCTGTTTTTGGACCATAAATACCATCAGGATCAGCACCTACACGGTATTGCAAATATTTAATAATCACACCACTGGCATGAGTTCCTTGAATCACCCGTTTAGCTAATATTTGATTAATAGCATCCCAGGTGGTATTACCCGCTATTCCCGTTGGTAAAACTCCCACAATTCTCTGGAATTTTTCTATTGCCGAAGATGTCGCCGGTCCCATGCTATTATCTTCTGTTAAGGGGCGATTATTTTTATCTGTAATTTTCAGACGATTTAAACTCTGTTGTAGTCTCAGAATGCTCTTATCTTTATTCTGTTCTTCATCTATCACAGAATTTGCAGGAGCATTAGGAACAGGATTTACAGGTACATTAGGAACAGGATTTGCAGGAGTATTTGCTGCTTTACCTGTTAACCCAGCAACTATGGCGTTGGCCATTGCTTCACCATCATATATTTGCATATCTTTGGCAGAATCAATGAAGCAACCCTCTATAAGAATTCCCGGCATATTTGTTCTTCTAAGAACATACAAGTGAGAACCACTTTTAACACCACGATTAAAAAAGCCTAATTTGACAATTTCATCTAATACTTTTTGGGCAACTTTTCTGCCACCGTCGCTAATCGCAAATACTTCAGTCCCATTGGCTTGACCATTAAAGGCATTAAAATGAATAGATACAAAAAAATCTACTCGGTTATTATTGGCTTTATCACAGCGGCTACCTAAAGAACGATTTACTGTACTGGCGCTATTGGGTTTACAGGGAATGACTGTATGTCCTAAACTTTCTAATTTATCTATAACCTTATTGCCTACCTCCATTGTTAACCTATCTTCCGATCTTATGCCGCTTGCACCACTATCGGGTGGGCAGTTGTGACCAATGTCAATGCCGTATTTCATTTGTATCTCCTTGGGTAACTTTACTGGTATTTCAATGATCCACTACTTGTTAATGTATTTCCAAAAAGGATAGATATGATTTTAATCTGCTATATAAAACCTAGACAAGTCTAAAGATTTATTTCTTACTTCAATGGGAGCATGGGAGCGGTTATCCCTCAGTAAGCTTTCACGCTTTAGCCAAACGCGATAAATTAATTGCTTTAGGTAGAGATTCCGTTTCAAACCCCCATTAATCCCCAAAAATGTTTAAGATTAAGGTAAAGAAATATTTCGTAGCCAAAGCATGATGAAACGCATTGTCTTAATTGCTGGATTTGAATCCTTTAACGCGGACTTATACCGAACAGCGGCTAGTTTAGCTAGTTCTCGCTGTCCAGATTTGGATATTCGAGTTTTCAGCGATCGCAATATTACCACAAACAGCACCGAAGTAGAAACAGCACTTAAAAATGCAGATGTCTTCTTTGGTAGTTTAATCTTTGATTATGACCAAGTTATGTGGTTGCGGGAGCGTATCGTTAATATTCCCATTCGTCTCATTTTCGAGTCAGCACTAGAATTAATTAGTTTAACGAAAATCGGTGCATTTGCTATCGGTGACAAACCCGCAGGAATGCCTAAACCGATTAAATTCATTCTTGATAAATTCACTAATGGTAAAGAAGAAGACAAACTTGCCGGTTATATCAGTTTCCTGAAAATCGGACCTAAGTTATTAAAATTTATCCCAGTCCAAAAAGTCCAAGACCTACGCAACTGGTTAATTATCTATGGTTATTGGAACGCCGGCGGTTCAGAAAATGTCGCTTCCTTATTTTGGACAATTGCAGAAAAATACTTAGATTTAAAAGTTGGAGATATACCACCACCCACGGAAACTCCCAACATGGGCTTATTACATCCCGACTATCCAGGTTTTTTTACCTCACCCCGTGAGTATTTACAATGGTATCTTGTAGGGCGAGTGTCTCACCTGCCTAAGAAAGGCGGGCAAGATGTCCACCCCACAAAGCCAGTTATTGGTATTCTACTTTACAGAAAGCACGTAATCACCAAACTGCCCTATATTCCCCAACTGATACGGCATTTTGAAAAAACAGGGTTAATCCCCCTACCCATCTTTATCAACGGTGTAGAAGGTCACGTAGCCGTCAGAGATTGGATGACCAGCGACTACGAAACCCAACAGCGTCAACAAGGTAATCTGGAAACGCCTTCACTTTCCTCAGAAGCGGTAAAAATTAATGCCATAGTTTCTACCATCGGTTTTCCCCTGGTTGGTGGTCCTGCGGGTTCTATGGAAGCGGGAAGACAGGTGGAAGTAGCTAAACGCATTCTCTCAGCCAAAAATGTCCCTTATATCGTCGCAGCACCGTTATTAATTCAAGATATTTATTCTTGGACACGCCAAGGTGTGGGCGGTTTGCAAAGCGTTGTCTTATATGCCTTACCAGAATTAGATGGTGCAATTGATACAATTCCCCTGGGTGGTTTAGTCGGTGAACAAATTTATTTGATTCCCGAAAGAATACAGCGTTTAACTAATAGAGTCAAAAGCTGGGTTTCCCTGGGACAAAAACCTATTTCTGCGCGAAAAATTGCCATTATTTTATATGGTTTTCCCCCCGGTTATGGTGCGGTGGGAACTGCTGCATTATTAAACGTTCCCCGCAGTTTAATTAAATTACTAAATGCACTCAAAGCACAGGGTTATACAGTTGGTGATATTCCCGAAGACGGAGAAGAATTAATTCGACAAATTAAAGCAGCAGATGAAATTAATCCCTTAGTAGAAAATAATAAAAAAGATCTGACAACGGTGAATGCTAAAACATTAGAAAAATGGTTAGGCTATCTGTTGACATCTCGCATAGAAAAACAATGGAAATACCTCACCGGTAGCGGCATTAAAACTTATGGTGATGAGTTTAATATTGGTGGTGTGCAATTAGGTAACATCTGGATAGGTGTCCAGCCACCTTTGGGTATTCAAGGAGATCCCATGCGGTTAATGTTTGAAAGAGACCTCACCCCCCACCCTCAATATGCAGCTTATTATAAATGGTTACAAAATGATTTTCAAGCTGATGCTGTTGTCCATTTTGGAATGCACGGAACTGTAGAATGGTTGCCAGGTTCACCCTTAGGAAATACCGGCTATTCCTGGTCTGATATTCTTTTAGGAAATCTGCCAAATCTCTATATCTACGCAGCAAATAATCCTTCAGAATCAATATTAGCTAAACGTCGCGGTTATGGGGTGTTAATCTCTCATAATGTTCCTCCCTATGGCCGCGCTGGTTTATATAAGGAGTTGGTAAATTTACGGGATTTAATTGCAGAATACCGCGAAGATCCAGCCAAGAATTATCTGTTAAAGGAAGGAATTTGTAAAAAGATTGTTGATACTGGTTTGGAGGTGGATTGTCCTTTTGATGATGCGAAAAACTTGGGGATTCCTTTTACACCGGAAAATGTGAGAATGTTCAGCAATCACGCTTTTGATCATTATTTGGTAAAGTTATATGAGTATTTGCAAGTTCTGGAAAATCGTCTTTTTTCCTCTGGTTTACATACTTTAGGTGCAGCACCAAGTCAGGAGGAGTTAACTGGTTATTTGGATGCTTATTTTGGAAACGAACCACAGAGGCACAGAGAACACGGAGAGGAGGAGGAAATTACAAGGTTATTAAATCAATCTACTGATGAGTTAACTAATCTTTTAAGGGGTTTAAATGGTGAGTTTATTCTTCCCGCACCTGGTGGGGATTTGTTACGAGATGGTGCTGGTGTTTTACCGACGGGAAGGAATATTCACGCTTTAGATCCCTATCGTATGCCTTCTCCAGCCGCTTTTGCACGGGGTAAGGAAATTGCTCAGAAAATTATTTCTCAGTCTTTGAGTGAAAATAAGAAATATCCTGAAACTGTGGCGGTTTTATTATGGGGTTTGGATGCTATTAAAACTAAGGGTGAATCTTTGGGGATTCTCTTGGAATTGGTGGGCGCTGAACCTGTGAAGGAGGGAACTGGAAGAATTGTTAGATATGATTTAAAACCTCTTGCTGAGGTGGGACATCCCCGCATTGATGTGTTAGCAAATCTATCGGGTATTTTTCGGGATAGTTTTGTGAATATTATTGAGTTGTTGGATGATTTGTTTCAACGGGCTGCGGAAATTGATGAACCAGAAGACATGAATTTTATTAGAAAACACGCTTTGGCTTTAAAAGCTCAAGGTGTGGAAAATTATTCGGCTAGATTGTTCTCTAACCCTGCCGGTGATTTCGGTTCTTTGGTTAATGATAGAGTAGTTGATGGTAATTGGGAGTCTGGGGAAGATTTGGGGAATACTTGGGAAAGTCGTAATGTCTTTAGTTATGGGAGAAATGATAAGGGACAAGCTAGACCAGAGGTATTACAAACTTTGTTGAAAACTAGCGATCGCATTGTTCAAGAAATAGATTCGGTAGAATATGGTTTAACTGATATTCAGGAATATTATGCCAATACGGGCGGTTTGAAAAAGGCCGCTGAAAAACAAAGTGGTAAAAAGGTACAAGCCAGTTTTGTGGAAAGTTTTTCTAAAGATACCACACCCCGCAATTTAGATGATTTATTACGCATGGAATACAGAACTAAGTTATTAAATCCTAAATGGGCTGACGCAATGGCTAATCAAGGTTCTGGTGGCGCTTTTGAAATTTCTCAACGCATGACGGCGTTAATTGGTTGGGGTGGAACTGCTGATTTTCAAGATGATTGGGTTTATGATCAAGCCGCGGATACTTATGCTTTAGATCCAGAAATGGCGGAAAAATTACGTAAAGCAAATCCTGAAGCTTTTAAGAATATTTTGGGGAGAATGTTGGAAGCGTCAGGACGCGGTTTATGGCAAGCTGATGGAGATAAATTAGATCAATTGCGAAAATTGTATGATTTAACTGATCAGGAATTGGAAGGTGTTAAGGTATAAATTTAACTCTCTTCTATTTGTAGCAATGGTCAGATTTTCAAAAATCCCAAAGCTTACCGTCGTAAAAGTAAGGTCTTGAAACATTTACGACGTATTTCTACTTTTCTAAAAATTATTTATTCCACTACAGCCTATCTAAATCTGATCTAACATCCGGCGGCGTTTTTGCTCAAACTCATACTCAGAAACTAATCCTTCTTGACGAAGTGCGTCCAACTCCCGCAAAGCATTAGCTACTGATTCTACTTGATTACTCTGAGGAGGTGTTACCTGACCTTGACTTTTACCCAAATTAAAATGACGATCAAAAGTCTCTTGATCTTGAGTTAAATACCAAACCCACTCAATAGCACTAGCTACCTTGGGAATAGGTGTCCAAGATAATAAAACATACACTATTCCCCAAAGTGGTTGCCCCAAGTAGAACTTATGCAAGCCTGGAATCGTTATTGTCCCAGAAAAGGCTAAAATAGCCGCAATAATCCGGTTTTTTTCCTTAATTAACATGATCTCATCCTAATATAATTTGTGGGATAATTTGTCAAGTTACTTCCAAAGCTCAGAAAACAAGTAGTGAAATTTCGGTAAAAAACCCTACTTTAACCAACCTAGTTTTTATATATGAATCTTCTACACTAAAATTAAGGTGTAGAGCCAAAATTTCCACCTACTGGACTAATAGTAATCATTTAAATTAAAGGAAAATGGGATTCTTCGACTCGGAAATAGTGCAGCAAGAGGCCAAGCAGTTGTTTGAAGACTATCAAGCACTGATTCAACTTGGCAACAGCTACGGCAAATTTGACCGTGAGGGCAAGAAATTGTTTATTGAGCAAATGGAATCTATGATGGACAGATATCGCGTCTTTATGAAGCGTTTCGAGCTATCAGAGGATTTCATGGCCCAAATGACTATACAGCAGCTAAAAACTCAATTAGGTCAGTTTGGTGTAACTCCACAACAAATGTTTGAGCAAATGAATGTCACACTAGAAAGGATGAAAGCGGACTTGGAAAAAACAAAATGACCATTATATAGGTAATGGGTAATGGGTAATAGGTAATGGGTAATGGGTAATGGGTAATGGGTAATGGGTAACAATAATTTCCCATCACCACTGTCAACTGTCAACTGTCAACTGTCAACTGTCAACTGTCACCTGTCACCTGTCAACTGTCAACTGTCAACTGTCACCTGTCACCTGTCACCTGTCAACTGTCTACTGTCAACTGCCAACTGTCACCTGTCGTCTATCAACTGTCATCTGTCATATGTCAACTTTCAATTGTAACCTTTCAACTTTCAACTGTCATCTGTCATCTGTCTACCGTCACCTGTCAACTAACCTATTAATTTGACTTAGGACGTGGAAACTGAGAGGGGGACTTAAACTTCTCTACAGGCACATCCTTAAGTGCTTTCATCATAAAATCGCGCCAAATAGGGGCTACCATTACCCCACCAGTTGCTCCACGTGCTAATTGTCTGCTGTCGTCCCTACCTACCCAGACCGCAGTAGTTAGTTGCGGCACAGTACCCACAAACCAAATATCCTTTTCTGAGGATGTAGTTCCTGTTTTCCCAGCGGCTGGTCTATTTATGGCAGCATTTTTACCTGTGCCTTCAGTAATTACAGAAGTCATAATATCAATGGTCGCCGCTGATGCCCAAGAATCGAGAACTTGTTTAGGTTTAGGTGTATTATCGAGAATGACATTACCAGCACTATCTGTAATGCGGACAATTACGGTAGGTGGTGATTGCCAGCCATAATTAGCAAAGGTAGCATAAGCACTAGCCATTTCTAGGGGAGTGACACCAATAGCACCCAAAGGCAGAGAGGTAACGGGTTCCATTGGACTCATAATACCCAAAGTCCGGCAGGTTTCAACGACTTTATTCATTCCCACTGCTTTACCAAGTTTAATCACTGGGATGTTCCGAGAAGTGGCTAGGGCTGCGCGAATTGACATTGCTCCAGCAAAACTACTATCATAGTTTTTTGGGTAGTACCAACCATTACCATCTTGATAACCCACTGGAGCATCTATGACTGTGGTATCTGGTGCATATTTACCAGTAGCAAAGGCAGCATAGTAAACAAAAGGCTTAAAGGAAGAACCCGGTTGACGTTGCGCTTGAGTGGCTCGGTTAAATTCACTGGTTTTATAATCTACACCACCAACTAGAGCTTTCACAAAATGCGTCCGAGGATCAATTGCTACCAAGGCCATTTGATTCTTAGATAACCCTTGGGACTGAAGCTTTTGGTGCCATTCTTTGATGGTTTCTTCGGCCATGGCTTGGAATTTAGCATCAACAGTAGTTTGTACGCGCATTCCCCCTTTGAGCAGGGCTTCCCGGCCAAATTTTTTCGCCAACTCCTGGGCTACAGTATTGGTAATGTAAGGTAAGGCGCTACCTTGAAAAGACCTGATTTTGCCAAGTTTAATTTCTTGCTTGAGGGCATCATCCCGTTCTTTTTGGGTAATCCAATTTAACTCTATCATCCGCCCCAAAACTTCTTTTTGTTTCTGTTTGGCCATTTTCATGCTGGCAAAAGGGCTAAACTCTTCTGGTGCTTGAATTAAACCAGCCATCATGGCTGATTCACCTAAAGTTAAATATTCTGCTGATTTGTTAAAATAACTGCGGGCTGCTGTTTGCACACCGTAGTTGTTATGACCCCAATAAACTTGATTGAGGTACATTTCCAGAATTTCGTCTTTACTGAGAATTTGCTCTAAACGAATTGCTAGTACAGCCTCGGCTAATTTCCGCGTAAAAGCCCGTTTTTGAGACAAAAACAGGTTTTTCACCAATTGCATGGTGATGGTAGAACCACCTTCTTTGACACCACCTGCTACCATGTTGACTACCACAGCACGGCCAACTCCACTAGGATTAATCCCATGATGATCGTAAAAGTGACCATCTTCACTGGCCAAAACTGCGCGTTTGAGGTTGGGGGAAATTCTATCCAATGGTACTACTTCTCGGTTGGCTTCTCCGTGGATACTGGTTAAAAGTTT
This sequence comes from Dolichospermum planctonicum, assembly GCF_005402965.1. GTDB lineage: Bacteria > Cyanobacteriota > Cyanobacteriia > Cyanobacteriales > Nostocaceae > Dolichospermum > Dolichospermum planctonicum. The sequence goes on along the minus strand of NZ_BJCF01000015.1, from coordinate 21,267 downwards.
ACCTTTTATATCGTATATGTAAGTTGTTTCTGAAGGAAAAAAGTTTTTAATTTGTCTAACATCTGGTAAATTACGGAAACTAATGGCTAAACCAACTAGTGTCCCCGCTATAATGGAGCTTGATAGGAGTGTTATGAATAGGAGAGTACCCCCAGTTATCTGACCGACTCCTTTAAAAAACTCAAATCCAGATGAATCCTGCTGTTGTGGTTGTTTGTTTTCAAAAGTCCTAGAAGACACGGCTATCTCACTTCCTCACTGGTAAATTTAAATGTAATTCATTAAATGGCAAAAGACGGTTAATTTTTTGTAATTATAGTAATCTGGCAGAACAGAGACGGGATGACAACCCTAACTTTTACAGTCGAAAGTATATTTAATGGCGAATTTCTTAGTATGACGCAAAATTTCTCTTGGTTGCATCGTGGTGTGGCAGAAATTTTTCCTCAACCCCATAACGATGATCATGACACGGAAAGTCTGGAAAAGCGGTTACTTAATTCCGACCGTCCTTTAAGAATTAAACTAGGTATTGACCCTACGGGGGCAGATATTCATCTTGGTCATAGTATCCCTGTACGGAAATTGCGGGCTTTTCAAGATGCTGGTCATACGGCGGTACTGATTATTGGAGATTTTACGGCGCGAATTGGTGATCCTACTGGTAAATCTGAGGTGCGTCGTCAGCTTACGGAAGCTGATGTGACACGAAACGCTCAAACTTACCTTGACCAAGTACGTCCTATTTTGGATTTTGATACCCCTGGTCGGTTGGAGGTACGTTATAACTCTCAATGGCTTTCCCAGATGGATTTGGGGAAAATTTTAGAGCTACTTTCCACAATGACTGTAGGACAAATGTTAGCTAAGGAAGGTTTTTCAGAACGTTATCAACAAGAAAGTCCCATTTTTCTCCATGAGTTCCTGTATCCACTAATGCAAGGTTATGATTCCGTGGCTGTGGAGGCTGATGTGGAATTGGGGGGGACTGATCAAAAATTTAACATCGCTGTCGGGCGAGATCTACAACGTCATTTTCATCTCAAACCGCAATTTGGACTGTTATTACCAATTTTAATTGGTACTGATGGTGTACAAAAAATGTCTAAATCTTTAAGTAATTATGTCGGTTTGGGTGAACATCCTTCACAAAAGTATCAAAAACTTCAAGGTGTACCAGATAATTTACTCCCACAGTATTTTGAATTGCTGACAGATCTACCTTTAGATAGTTTGCCACAAAACCCACGCGATCGCCAGGAGTATCTTGCATGGGAAGTGGTGCGTCAATATCACGGTGAAGCGGCAGCTAATGAGGCTAGAGAGGCTGCTAAAACTGGTGGAAGGGATGGAGCATCATTACCGGAGTATTCTGTGGCTGCTATTCCTCAATTTCCTGCGAAATTAGCCTTTATTTTGGGTGCTACTGGTTTATGTAAAAGTACCGCCGAAGGTAAAAGGAAAATTCAGGAGGGTGGAGTGAGGATAGATGGTGATAAGATTAATGATGCGGATTTAAGTTTTTCTCAGCCTGATGATTTATATAATAAAGTGTTACAGGTGGGTAAGAAGAATTTTATACGGTTAGTAAAGTAGGAGCGAACGGCCGTTCGCCCCTACAGCTGTTTGTCCGTACAGAGTTGTAGGGTGCGTCAGATATGGAAAATCTATTTATTTGCAGGATTTATACAGTAGCAAAGCACCCTACCAATCTGCCAGTTATAATGTTGTCATTATCAGTAATTCTTAAAAGTCATGATTCAAACCTTAACTAAAATTGTTACATTCGAGGAATTTGTTAACTGGCTTCCTGACAATTCCGATATACGTTATGAATTACATCATGGAGAAATTGTTAAAATAGCCCAACCAGTGGGAGATCATGAAGAGGTTAAAGGGTTTTTAGGTGTAGAAATCCCCTTTGAAATTAAACGAATGGGATTATCTTATGTGATACCTAATCAAGTTATAGTTAGACCAGAAGGTAAAGATTCTGGTTATTTTCCCGATTTGTTGGTTTTAAATCGTGCCAATTTAGCTAATGAACAATTATGGAAAAAACAATCAGTTATTAGTCATGGGGCTTCTATACCATTAATCATCGAAATTGTTTCCACTAATTGGCGTGATGATTACCATTTAAAGTATGCTGATTATGAGGAAATGGGTATTGCTGAATATTGGATTGTAGATTATGCAGCTTTAGGAGGACGTAATTTTATTGGTAATCCTAAACAACCTACTATTTCTGTTTGTAATTTGGTAGATGGAGAATATCAAATCAGCAGATTTAGAGATGATGAACAGGTTATTTCTCAAACTTTTCCCGAATTAAATTTAACTGCAAATCAGATTTTAAAAGCTGGTATGATGTAGGTTTAAATCAAATAAATCAAGATATTTGCAGATTTATTCCCCAAACATTATCTAAACAGCTATAAATTAATTTTGACTAATCTAGGACTTACGCACGATTCACTGAATAACTAACCACAGAGGCACAGAGAACACAGAGAAATGAGGGTTTGAGGAATATTTTGCTTAAGTCCTGTAATTTTGACAAAAATTTCTGACATATTCTCTGAAAATGGGAGATAAATCAAACAATATGTTATCCCCTGTAATTTTCTGAATTAAATACCTTTTTTGTAGAGATTCTAACCCATTAATAAAATTAGTAGAAGATAATTCTAAGGTAATTTTTAGATATTCTCTAGATACAGGTTGATTACATTTACTCAATGCTAAAATAATTTGTTGTTCAATGGGTGATATATTATTAAATATTTGGCTAAATAAAGATTGCATTTCTTGAGTAATTACTAATTCATTTTCTGCTAAAAATTCACTAACTTTACCATTAAAAATCTTTTTAATTGAGATGGTAATAGTTTTTAGAAACAATGGATGACCTGTATATAATATCATTAAATTTAACCAAGTATCTTCATCTTTTAATCCGGTATTTTTGAGAATATCTATATTTTCTAGTCCTGATAGTTCTAAAGATTTGATAGGATATAATTCTTCATCTAAAGATTCCATTTCTGGACATTGTTCTTGACTGATTAAGATTAGATGACTTTGATGTTGGGTTTCTGTAATCATTTTGAATAAGGTTTGATAGTCTTGATATTCTGGTTGATATTTTCCCGCAAATTGATGAGGAGTAAAGATATTTTGTACATCATCAAGAATAATTAAACATTTTTTATTTGTGAGAATATCAAATAATTGTTTTAATTTATCATTTATAGTTGCTTTGGGTTCTTGTTGACAAGTATTTAATAAGTCGTTAATTAGTAAATTTAGGGATTTGGGAAATTTTAAACTTCTCCAAATAATAACTTCAAACTTTTGTTGATGTAAGTCTATGAATCTTTTAACGAGGGTGGTTTTACCAATACCGGATAATCCTAAGATGGAGATTAAATTAGTAGTTTGGTTTAATATCCAATGGGTAAGGGTTTGTAGTTCTTTTTCTCTGTTATGAAACTTGATGATTTGGGGTGCTAGAGTTAAATCGTGATGAGATAATTTAGATTGGGTATTTATATTAGTTTCTTGAGTTTCTTTATTAGGATGATTTAAGGTTTGTGGATGATAAAAATTATTATTATTTCCATGTATATGATAAACATTTAGAGAATGTGGAGATGATTTAATATATATTCTTTCTAATGTAGAACGGAAATTAGTTTTTTTAATATCTTCATTTAATGCTTGGGATAAAAGTTGCCATAATTCAGCACCTATATCTCCGACATGATTTTTAGTAACATTACATTCTTGTGCAATATCATCATAGGTTCGTCTTTCCCATGTTCCCTGAACTACAGCAGCTTGAACGTCGTCTAAATGCTTGCCAGTTTTTTCAAAGACTATCTTATCAACAAATGTAACAACTTCGTTTATATTCATACAAGCTATACATTGTAAAGGTTGTAACCATTATAGATGAATATTATTCAATTTTTTCCGATCTTTTCCTATTTTTTGCTTAGTATTTTGTAATAAAACAACCGTATAAATCCGTTTATATCAGACTGTTTAAAATACTGATATTTTGGCATTATGGTAGTTGAGTCAAATACAATCTGTATTAGGATGAGCATGAAGTTCACAATTGTCAAAGACAGCGATAAGTCAAATAAGCAAGAGGAAGTGAAGACTTTAGTAGAGCAGCCGAAGTGGACTCTTGAAGAAGTAGCACTATCCAAAAGTACACTTGACCAAATTGACCAGATGGTTGCCTACATAAAAAACAGAGAGAAACTTTTGAATGATTGGGAATTCAATCGCTTTCTGAAAACAGGAAGTGCTTTGAGCATTAACTTTTTTGGCGTACCAGGTACAGGTAAAAGCATAACGGCTGATGCAATTGCTCATAAAGTTGGAATGTCAATTATTAGAGCTAACTATGGTGAGCTTGAATCTTCTTTTGTAGGAGGAACATCTGATAACTTAGCATCAGTTTTCAAAACAGCAGAAGAAACAAACAGCTTACTATTCTTTGATGAAGCTGATGCTGTACTTAGTAGAAGAATCTCCAATCTATCGCAAGCAGCAGATCATGGTGTGAACTCAGCAAAAAGTACCTTGCTCACTCTCTTAGATAAATTCAATGGGATTATTGTGTTTGCCACAAATCTTTTTGATAATTATGATGAGGCTTTTTTGAGAAGGATTCTTTTTAATATAGAGTTTTTAGCTCCAGATTTAGCAATGAGAGAACAGCTATGGAGATTTCACCTATCTGAAAAAGTACCCAAGGAAGTCAGTTATCAGCATTTAGCAAATATTAGTGATGGTCTTTGTGGTGGTGATATCAAAAATATCACTATTAAGTTAGGCTTGAAATTGTTGACTGAAAAGGTAAAAAGCATTGATGAGCTTTTAGTCAAAGAAGAAATTGACAAGTACACAGAAGTAAAAATCCGGCATAAGAGAAAACCACTTTTAGCCGAAACTCCTGTGAATGGATCTGATAAAAATATTATGGAGCAAGAATTTTATGCCAATTGATCCAATAACTTGGGCAATAATTATAGGCGGCGCTTTAGCAGGGTTTACTGTTGATAATTTTTGGGATGAAATTAAGGAATGGGCTAGTCGAATGCTAGGCTATATACTGGATGTCATAAATCATGACGTTGAGGTTACATCGGATGCACTTGTTTATATTGTAAAAGAAGGAACTCGTATTTATAAGGAAATAGAAGTTTTTTCTAGAAATATTTACACTGGTGCTACAACCCGTCATGTAAAACGCGAAGAAATTTCTCCTAATCAAGTTCCTCCTGATATTGAGGAGCAACTTGAAGCAAAGAGGAAAGTTAAAATTATGCAGCAGCAAACTTAGGAGATAGTTAATCATGGATAAACAAGAAAGTCTTAAATACAAGTTTAGTAAGCTATTCAACAATATTGCAAGCATCCCTAAGCAACTTTCAAATGCAATTCAGAAAGGATTGAAAGAAACTTTTAGCTTAGTCTGTGTTAAAAACGGATTATTAGATTTTGAATTAATTGAAGAAGATGTAAAACAGATACACGAAACTATGAAATCCAAAGGTGATAAGGTTCTTCGCAGTCATCTTATTTTGGATAATGAACGTGACTTAATGGAAATTCGGACATATACTGAGAGAAGTGATAAGACTTTTGTTAACACAATTGATGCGAAAGTGAAACGAGTAACTAATATTCCCTCTGAGATTTTAGAAGAACTACAAAAGGAAGGGCGTGTTGAACTAAGTTTAACATTGGTGAATTAAGCAAGTAAGAAGTAGAAGTAGGTTGAGGGTCGTTACCTCAACCCAACATTTATTATATTTCTCTTATTAGCGTTTTTTATTCATCTCTATAAAACTCGTCTAAAATGGAATCAATTTCATAATCAGTAATATCTTCTTGTTCAGATTTACTATAAATTGTCAATAATAAAATACTGGTTTCCGATTCAAGTAAATAAATTACCCGATAACCAGCACTTTTACCTTTTTGAATATTACTGTTTTTGACTCTAGCTTTATAAATATAAATATCTTCACCAAAACCACTTAACCTATCTCCTAATAAATTGCCTTTTTGTAATTCCGTAATAAAAAACTGAGTATCAGAGCGAATATTGCGATACTTTTTGGCTAAATATTTTAAATTCCTCTGATATTCAGGAGTTAAATCAATATTAATTAAGAAAGACTCATTCTGCATCAATTCCTTCCCACATTTTTTCTAAAGGTATTCTTTTTCCTGCTTTCGCTTCTTGTAATGCTGTTTTTAAACTTGCTTTAATTTCCATAACAGAGGTATCATCAGAATCAGATTCAGTTTCATCTGGTACAAGGATAATGACTCTGACTTGTTTAAGTGCATGAATTTCTAAAGGTTTATCTAATAATAATTGACCTTTTTCATCAAATTTTCCCATGACTTCAAAAGCTTTCATTGTTTGACCTCAAATAGATAAGAATACAATTATAGCTGAATATAATCCACTGACAAATACTCAAGCTATCAATTAAGCAGAAAAAGCAAAAACATCAATCTCAATTTTTCTCTGGGATTTTTGATTACTATTCAACATTAAACGAATATTTTCAGCAGTTTCACTACTAAATGTTACTTCCCCACAACGAGAACAAACTTTAGCGGGAATACCCTCAACTAACATTAGTTTACCTTCGATTTCAAAAGTTTCATTAACTAATTCTTCAGTAAATTTATCTGAACCACAAATATGACAACTTAGCATTATAACCTCCTTTGGGAATAATTAATCCATTCTGTTTGCTCAGGCTCATATAAAGTAATAATAGTTAACATATCAGATTCTCGTCTTGATACCTGTAAATGTAAAGGACGATTATTAATTGTCAATCCTAAAATTAAACAGCTAGGAGAGTATTTATCATCAGGATAATCTTCAATAATAATTGCATTATCTCCTGTTTCCATTATTTCCGAGCGACTGATATTTCTTTCAACTAAACGTTTTAATCCGTGACGAGTAAATTCAAAATTTCCTGACTGAAGTTGTTCACGAATTTCATCTATAGATTTCATTAGTTATGGTGTGATCTCCTACAAGATGATAAAATTGATTCATTGATTCCAATGCAGATGAAGAATATAAATAATATTATTATACGATATATTAGCAAATATTTTTGCTAATCGCCATATCATAAACTGTCTATTTTGTCAACCCACCCCTGACTTTGCTTTACAAAAGTACATCAAGGTATTTCTAAATTTGTCCGAAAGATTCTCTATCACTCCTGAATATTTTCCCCGTCCTCACTTTCCCTATTTCTCAAATACCTATCAATAAAGGATTTCCAGATTCTACTTCCTGCAATTTTAGAAAATTGATATACTACGCCTAGATTTTGAAATTTTACCAAATCGCTGAAACTATTGCAAGATCGTTGATAAATAGAAATTATTCTCAATAAAATATTAAGAAAATATAAATATGAAGTTATATTAATTTTTCCAGAATAGAAATATTTAAACTATTTTCCAATTATCTATAATTTAAACTTATAAATTAAGGAAATAACAGGCTTAAGAGTAAAATTTTTGTTGTACTCTATTACACAGTATTTATATGTTATTAAACACTTATAGGCTTTATTTAAGTAAGTCTAATTGTTAAACTACTCAAAAGTAGTCATATTAAACATCGCTATTGAAGTATAATAAATTGGATAATATGTAATAAGTAATAATCAGAATTATGAATGATGAAAAAATTATTGTACCTTTAGATGTATCAGATTTAGATAGCGCGATCGCTCTCATTAATAAACTTCCTCAAGTCACTTTCTGGAAAGTTGGTTTGGAGTTGTTTACCAGCACAGGTCCGAAAATTCTCGATATCCTCAAATCTCGTCAAAAACGTATTTTCCTCGACTTGAAATTTCACGATATCCCCAACACTGTCGCTGGTGCTTGTCGCGCTGCTGCTGGTTATGGGGTGGATTTATTGACAATTCACGCAACTTGTGGTAAGGATGCTCTCAAAGCGGCTGCGGAAGCTGTGGAAATTGGAGCGGAAAAAGCCGGAACAAAACCTCCGCAATTAATCGCTATTACGTTGTTAACCAGTATTTCCCCACGACAATTGGCGTTTGATTTGAAAATTCCCCTGGAATTACCAGAATTTGCTCTGGAAATGGCACTTTTAGCTGAAAAGTCAGGGTTGAATGGGGCGGTTTGTTCTCCCCAGGAGGTGCAACAATTAAGAGAAACTTGTAAAAATGACTTTTTGCTCGTTTGTCCAGGGGTGCGGCCTACTTGGTCTGAAAAAGGCGATCAAAAGCGATCGCTCACTCCTTCCCAAGCTATCACAGCGGGTGCAGATTATCTCGTTATCGGTCGTCCTATTACTGCGGCTGCTGAACCTGAGTTAGCCTGGAATCTGGTTGTTGAGGAGTTAAAGACTTTTCCTACCAAAAACCAAAGGCCTCTTGACTAAAGAAAACTTTGGTTATCAAGATAGTTCTTCCTCGTCTTTTACATCAGAACAAATTCAAAATCAATTGTCAACCCCCTTGATAGTATTTTTTGGGCTTTTCTTGGGAGTGGGAATTATTCGATAAGTTTTCGATAAGTTATGGAGGTACAAAATCATCTGTGTTTATCTGCGTTTATCTGCGTTTCATTCCTAATTGCTGTACCTAGGAGGATGAGAAATGCTATTATTTACAATTTATATGATGACAAAAACGAGCAATGCTAAACCTTGACTGGAGTTTAGAAGTTGAAGAGGAAAAAAGAACAAGGAAGAACGAAATCAATTTCTCTCCTGGTTTTTGGCGCTTATATTTAATAGCCTGTAATTTATGGTTATTTATTGCTCCTGGATTTTATTATCCTCTAATTGCGAAAACTATTACTCCTAAATCTGTAAATCCCCAAGTTACTAACTCCTGTTCTCAACAAAGTTTAGAAACTTTAACAACTCAATTAATGTTAGATTTACCTGGTTATGCTAACCGTGTCGCTCAACGTGCGCGTCGTCTGAAAAGGAGTGTTGATACTTTTTCCTATATATTGGCTGCGGGTAAACCAGAGTTTGAATCTTTACCATTAAATCCTGGTATTGATCATGGGGATAACTATAACACGGAAGGAGTAGAACAGGTTTTCTTTACAACCTTAGAGAGAAAATATCTTAATAAGAAACCTGTAGAATTACAAGAATTTCACAGGCTATTTTTGACAAAAACTAACACTGGTTGGAGTGTGGTTATGATGTTTTCTCAAACCAGTGAGTATCCAGTTAAACCTCCTATCGCACCACCCAGAAATAGTAGTTATGGTGCGATCGCTCAAGGTGTTAAACTATGGTTACGGGATTGTCAAGCTGGAACTGTTCGATTACAGTAAGTAGTTACAGCCATTTTCAGGTAAATCGTTTTTTGTTTCCCACCCAGGCGCAAATCAATATACTATATACTATTACCCTTGGGGAACTTGATTTAATTCTGCTGTTAGCTTCTCTTTATTGCGTCTACGGATTTTAGCGTAAATTTGAATACTCACAGCCATGAACACTACTAAACCGAAAATTAGCCAAGCTGTCATGTCGGTGGGTAAGTTATTCTTGAATATAGCCAACATGACAATTACAACTAGTAAAAGCGTTGGTGCTTCATTCAAAGCGCGTAAACTTTGACCACTCCATTTACATTCATCCGCTGCTAACTGCTTCATGAGTCTACCACAATAATGATGATAGCCAATTAAAACAGCTACAAACGCTAATTTGAAATGTAGCCAGGGTTCTTGTAAAATATCCATGTTTGTAGATAAGATACCAATAGCCATCGCTACTGTTACTAACATTCCAGGGGTAGTTATAATATCATAAAGACGCTTTTCCATGATTTGATACTGGTTTTTCAGTATCGTTTTTGCTGGTTCTGGTTCTTGGTTGGCTTCAACGTGGTAGATAAATAACCGAACTAGGTAAAATAACCCCGCGAACCAAACCACAAAGCCAATAATATGAAATGCTTTAAACCAAGAATAAGCCATAATATCGTAACCTGCCTTAATCGCCTTACAAATGACCTTAATACCAGGTTAAGGTAATTCTAGTCGAGAATGGCGATACATTAAGAACTATTATTGATCTTCTAACTGACTACTAAACTGTTTAGCAGAACGTGGTTTTAACTCGACTGACTCAGTGCGAGGTAATAAATCAAATATTTCTCTAAATTTGTCATCTATTTCTTCAAAAGGTACTTGACCTTTTTTGTTCAAGACTACTTTACCCGACTGGTCAAAAACTACAACTTGAGGAACACCCCCTGAATAATAATATCCTGGTTCTGTCGGTTGATAGGTCTTGTCAGCTAAAATGGTATCAACACTGATAGGAATAATCTCCGCTGCGCGTCCATAGAATGCTTGTACCTCGGAAACAACTTGGGCATATTTCTTGCAATCGCTACTATCATCAATGTAAAATGTCACTAGGGCTGGTTTGTGTTCTGCTAATGTCTGTGCTAGTGTTTCTTTGGCAGGAACTAAAGAACCATTACCAGCATAAATTACAAAAATATTACCATCATAACGATCATCTTTAATACCTGCCATTGCGGGCTGTATACTAATTATGAATAGCAAAGGAAGCAGCAATAAGCATTTAGATATTAACCGTCTCCAGTTGGTGATTATTTGAGTTTGTAAAAAAAGCCACTTTATTATATTCATTCACAGAAACCTTGTATTTGTCAGTTGTCAGTTGTCAGTTGTCAGTTGTCAGTTGTCAGTTGTCATTGGTCTATTGTCAGTTGTCAGTGGTCATTGAAAAAAATCATCTTTTCTTGTTTCCCTATTTCCCGTCTCCTTGTCTCCTTTTGATGCTATCTTCTCTATAATAATCCTATTTGATTTTTTTAATGAACCACACCAGACACAGAGATCATGGAGGAAGAGAAAATAAAGATGTTATGTCTACGGATACACATACTCATTCAAAATCGTTATAGTTAGTTAAATTTACAGTTTCAAATGCTTTTGACAATGATCACGTTATTAATAAATCATGACTGTGGGTAAAAAAATAAAATTTATCAGTAGAATTACCTTAGGTTTTGCGGTATCAATAGCCAAAAGCGTGACGTTTTTGGTCAGGTCACTGCGTCTTGGTGCTGCTAGTGTTTTACCAGGTGCTATTGCGCGACGTATAGAACCCCGAATTTTGCAATTATTGAGTCAGCAAGTTAAACACGGGGTAATTATTATTGCGGGAACAAATGGAAAAACTACTACTGCTTTGCTGTTATGCACCATTTTACAACGAAAGGGGTTTCGTATTGCCCATAATTCTACAGGCGCGAATCTGGAAAATGGTTTAGCAACTGCTTTGATAGACAATGCTAATCTGTTGGGAAAGTTAAATATAGATTATGCAATTTTAGAAGTTGATGAAAATATAGTTCCCAAGGTTTTGAAACCGCTACAACCTCGAATTATTCTCTGTTTAAATCTGTTCCGCGACCAATTAGATAGATATGGAGAAGTAGATAGTATTAGTAAGCGGTGGACCAAGGTAATTTCGACTTTACCAGAAACAACCGTAGTTATTCCCAATGCTGATGATCCAACTTTATCATATTTGGGTCAACAGTTACCACAAAGAGTCTTATTCTTTGGTTTAAATGAACCAGAAAATTATTTAGAAGCTATTCCTCACGCTGTTGATTCTATCTATTGTCCTAGATGCGGCCATGCTCTAGACTATCAAGGGGTTTATTTATCCCACTTGGGAGATTTTACTTGTCCTAGTTGTGGTTTTACTAAAGGTCAACCCGCATTATTAAGTCGCAACTGGCCACAAATTCTTGTCGGTTTGTACAATAAATATAATACTTTGGCCGCAGTTACAGCAGCAAAAGAATTAGGAATTGATGATGTTATTATCAGAGATACAATTAACGATTTTCAAGCCGCTTTTGGTCGCGCTGAAGATTTAGTTATTGACGGTAAACGAGTACGGATTCTATTATCTAAAAATCCCGTAGGTACAAACGAAACTATTCGCGTCGTTACTCAAAGTACCGATAAAACTACTTTATTGGTCTTGAATGACAGAACCCCCGATGGTACTGATGTATCATGGATTTGGGACGTGGATACGGAAAAGTTGGTAGCACGGGGAGGAACATTGATTGTGAGTGGCGATCGCGTGTATGATATGGCCTTACGTTTGCGTTATAGTCAAGAATCTGTGGAGAGTAATATTAACCTGATTGTAGAGTCAGATTTGCACAAAGCGATCGCAACTGCTCTAAAGCATACACCAACAAATGAAACTTTACACATTCTCCCCACCTATTCGGCCATGTTAGAAGTAAGAGAAATATTAACTGGTAAGAAAATCCTCTGATAATTGACAATTGACAATTGACTAATTATGCTGTACTAACAGCAGTGTTTATCTGTGAATTATGAAAATAGTCAAACTGATTTTACTTGCTTTTCCCGCATTTTTAGCATCTCTGCTATTACTAGTCAACCCAGCACAGGCTTCCTTGAAAGCTACACCTGCTGCAAATACAATTGCGTTATTATCTAATCAAGCGAATCTTGATTTAACAATACCGCAAATAAATAAGATTACACATTATGTGATAGAAAAAACTGGTTGTAGTTGCGCTAATTGCGTTCAGACTAATTTAGATAAGTTACAAGGTAAATTGCCTATGATTGGGGCTTAATTAAGTTAGACTAATTAATAAAGATACAGATTTGCTGTGTCTTTATTAATTAATTGATATGATAATCAAACTCTGAAAAAGTAAGTTTAAATTCTGGAACTTTGCAGATATTTATAAGCGACAATAAATTATGTTAGGAAAAAAAATATCTACCCATTTTACCCATTTATTAAAAACCACCATTTTCGGTTTAATCTTAGGATTATTTGGCTGTGGAAATAGAAATATTAGTACAATATATAATCAAAGAAATTCGACTATTATTAACAGTAACTTACCCATAGTAGTAGCAACTAATAGCGTAATTTGTGATTTAACAAAACAAGTTGCTGGGAATACAATTAACCTGATATGTTTAATCCCTCCTGGTATGAACCCCTTAACCTATAAACCCATACCGGAAGATAGTCGAGTTATTGAAAGTGCTGATTTGGTTTTATATCATGGTTACAATTTTGAACCAGGTTTAATGAAAATCATTAAATCTACTACAAATACAAACTCTTATCCAAAAATTGCTGTTGCTGAAAGTGCTGTCAAAAATCCAATCAAAATTAAACTTATAGAACCCCATATTTGGCATAATCCTAATAATACCATAAAAATGGTAGAGATTATTAATAATAATTTAATTAAATTAGCACCAAATAATAAAAATATCTATAGTAAAAATACTAAAAAAGTCATCCAAGAAATGAATCAAATTGATAATTGGATTAAAAAAAGACTAGATACTATTCCTGCTAAAAATCGCAAGTTAATCACATCCAACACAGCAATGATTTATTACGTCAAGGCTTATAATATTCCATATTCAGTAAATTTAGCTAAGATCAAAAATATCGAAAAGCTGACATATACAGAAGTCGAAAATTTCGCTATGGATATTCAAAAAGCTAACGTACCAACAATTTTTGCAGATACAACAACTAACTCTAATTTACTTGAATCTCTAGCCACAGCAGCCAATGTTAAGGTTTTTCAAAGACCACTTTATATTCATGGACTAGGTGCAGCGGGGACTGACGGAGACACCTATCAGAAAATGATGGACGCTAATACAAGAATAATTGTGGAAGGACTGGGAGGAACATATTTAAAATTTGAACCTGATTAAAAAGGAAAAATCATCATGACTGAATATCAAAAGCTCGAATAAAGCGGACAGGAAACAGGACGTGATTATCCCCTGCTGCATTTCTCAAGTATATTCATCATCAACATAAGATTCATATATTTCATGAGTTTCCGTAGAAGTAACGGAATTAGCTAAATGGAAGCTATCATCTGTCACACGGATGATTTCTCCAGAAAAGAATTTGGCTAAACTTTCCGCAGCTTTGAGTACACCATCGTGATCCCAATTTGATGGTGGTGGTTGCACTTTTGTAGGAGAAGAAATAGCTTGTGTTGGTGCTGTGTTAGTGACAACTGGCTGAGTTTTGACAGGTGCGGGAGGTGGTGTGGATACTGTAGATACTGGCTGTGGTGTGGGTGGGAGGGATGTAGGTTGGGGTGGTTGTTGGGGTGGTTGTTGGGGTGGTTGTTGAACGGGAGGAGAATTTTGCCCCGGTGGATTTCTTCTCGTTGATATCACATTTGCGCCATTAGCTTTTTCTAGAGTGACTTGTATTTCCTGCTGAAAGGCTTGTCTAAATGCTGTAGTAATCACAGGTACATAAGATTTCACTTTGTCATACCAAACTGCTTTTACCCCTACACGGGCCATAGAACCGTTAAACTCAATTAAATGGCACATTTGCCCTAGTAGTGCCTGGGTGGGTAGCTGTTGAATATGTCCACGCACTTGTTGCCAAAGTTGTGTTAAGTCGTATTGTGAATCTTCTCTAATTGGCTCTACTGGTGCTGGTACGGATAAAGGTTCTGGGACTGGTGGTGGGAAATTAACAGGTGAATTGTGATTTGTGGGCGGATATGCCGGTGCAGGGGCGACGGGAGGGTAAACTGGGGTTACAGGAGTTGTATTAACTCGCTGGGAAATATTTGCCGTTTGGATTTGAATATTGGCACTGGGTAATAATCCCAGTAATGTTACTTCTAACCATAATCGGGGTTGAGTGGTGTTTTTTAGTTGTACTTCTGCCGTTCTCAGGTGTTGTTGTCCCAGTAGGATGGTACTGGTGTCAAATTTTTGGGCAAAGTTGACTAATGATGTCCAAGTTGACTGGGTACAGGTAACTAAATCTTGACGACTGGGGGCGGTTTTCGCTATCAGGAAATCCCGGTAAAAAGCGGCGAGATTTTGGAGAATTATTAGGGGTTCTCTACCTCTATCTAGGATTTTTCTGGTAAAGTCTAATACTATCTCTGCCTGATCTTGACTAATAGCCTCTAATAGTCCCAGTAAGTCTTTTTCACTGACTGAACCCACCAAATCCCAAACTTTATCCGGTGTCACTTCTCCATTGACTAAAGCTAATTGATCTAGTAAACTTTCTGCATCTCTTAATCCCCCTTGGGCAATTTGTCCTACCAATGTCAAAGATTCATGGGAAATATTAATATTTTCTTGGGAGGCAATGTGAGTTAGATGTTTTACCATAGACTCTAGTTGAATCCGCTTGAAATCAAACCTTTGACAACGAGAAATAATTGTTGGTAATACCCTTTGTGGGTCAGTTGTTGCCAGAACAAAAACGACGTGCTTAGGTGGTTCTTCTAGGGTTTTAAGTAATGCGTTGAAGGCTGCGGTACTTAACATATGGCATTCATCAATGACATAAACTTTATACCGACACTGCATGGGAGCAAATTGCGCCCTTTCAATCAGTTCCCGAATATTATCAACACCAGTATTACTAGCAGCGTCAATTTCAATCACATCTGTAGAATAGCCTTTAGTAATTCCCTGACAAATTTCGCACACCCCACAGGGTTCAGGTGTGGGTTGGTTACCTTGCAGACAATTGAGAGATTTAGCCAAAATTCTCGCACTAGAAGTTTTTCCTGTACCTCTGGGGCCAGTGAACAAATAAGCAGGGGCGATTTTTGCTGAAAGAATAGCATTAGTTAGGGTAGTAGCGATCGCTTCCTGACCCACCAGTTCAGCAAAACTTTTTGGCCGATACTTATGGTGCAGCGGTTCGTAAGACATGGAGACAGGTTTAAATCCGTATATCCCAGGTAAATTAAGGGTTTCACCATTCTAACAACTTATGGCATTTTCCCCTTCCCTTGACCCTAGGAAAAGACTTTTAGTGCAAACCTGGGTACTAACTATCGTTAAAATTTGAAGAAGCAACATCAATGGTGCCGCAGATGCTCAAGCAACTACTTCAATGGATCAAAAAACTTTTCCGGTGCTTGTTTGCTGGTAAACAAAATCTCACCTCCGCTGGAGAACAAGTTCCAAAATCAGTAGCACCACCCCTGAGTGATACAGATTTAGAATTTCTATTTACAGAACTTTTAGAAGGAGTCCATCAAGTTAAGGGACAAACCTGGGCGCAAAAATGGCTAGATAATCTTGAGGATCGTGTCAGCACGGATCGCTGGTTAGAATGGTTAAATCGGTTTGGGGAAAGATTATTAGCATCTTCTAGACCTCATAATGAATTAGCAGCTAGATTAGTTCAACTCGGTGAATTGAGAGTTGGGGAAATCAGTAATCTGTCCTACGATATAGGTATGAAAATCTTAACAAACAATCCGGGAGAGCCAATTTGGGAATATGATGGACCAGATATAGTACAAAATAATCCCTCAATACCAACCAAAACGGAGGAAGAACTAACGACAGAAGAATACAAAACTGTTACCCTAGATGAGTTACTTATGATGTTGCAGGATGATGAAAACCTATGTCAGCAAGTTGCCGAACAACTAGGAATGGAAACAGATAATCCAGAAGAAATTATTCAAGCCTTGGTTAATCAGTATCATGAAGCTAATAAATCTTCTGTATAATCAGGATTAGTGATGGGAAGAGTTTCTGACTCCATCTTTTGATCACTAACCTCAATAACTAAGTTTGATTTGTTCACTGTAGCTATCAAGAATTTTACGTAATTAGATCTCAATTTTGTAATTGATTCCGTAATTAATGATTTTTTAGACACAACGATAGCTACAATCTAGGAGAAGCAAAAATTCAATAAATTGGCAGATGTTAAGGTGGCTATTGCAGAGGCTTAGCGAATTTTTACAGTACATCTTTGACAGTCTGGGGATCATCAATCCCCAGACTAGTCAAGGTAATCTGGTGGCAGAGCAGCCACCAGAACTTACGAATGCGGATCTAGAGTTTTTATTTAACGAACTGTTGGAAGGAGTGCATCAAGCGCGAGGAGAACGGTGGGCGCTGAAGTATTTGCAGCGGATGGAACCAAGAATTACTGTTGACCGTTGGCTAGATTGGCTGTTGACTTATGGTGACAAATTACTATCTTCTCCCGCGCCTAATCATGAGTTAGCCCAACGGATGGTACAACTGGGTGAGTTGGGTATTGGTGAGGTTGGCAACATGTCCCATGATATTGGGATTCAGCTATTGTGGCGCAACATGAACCAAGACCATGAGCGCGGTCAAGAACCACAGGACTTAGACATCCCTATACCCACTCAAGAGGAGCTAGATAGTCCTGGTCAAGAATTACTTCGCCAAATTGGTGAAGAATTCTGGGCATATCAGGATGTGGATGCTATTACTGACCAATCAGTATCCCAACTGATTGAGAACTTATTGACAAATTCTTCTCCAGGGTCAACTGGTAAGTCTTTGTCTCAAAATACTGCAAAAGAAAAGAGTAAGACGGTAAGTGAATCTCACAGTGACGACTATACAATTCAGAAACCTCCCCAAAATGTTGAGGAAGTATTTGTAGATCCATTAGATCTCCACAAGGAAAGCTTGATAGCGATACAACCCCAGTTAGCATCCACTTTAGATGAGTTGATGGTACGGTTGGAGCAAAGCACTAATCTCGTTGAGCAGTTAGCTTCAGATTTGGCAATTCGTGATGGTCAGATCGTTGGGCAACCAAGATCAGAAATATTTGTTCCTCATCAGGCGGAAACTTTATTTTCTCAAGGTCTACAGCAAGCTAAATCGGGAAATTTATTAGCCGCTTTGGCTTTGTATGAACGGGCTAGTCAACTACAACCTCAAGTTTATGAATATTGGTGGCATCAGGGGTTAGTTCTCTTTCATTTACAGCGATTTACTGAGGCGATCGCCGCTTATGACCAAACACTGGCAATCAAACCCGATTTATACAAGGTTTGGTACAGTCGAGGTTGTCTTCTCTGCGAATTGGGAGAATTTGATCCGGCTATCGCTGCTTTTGATCAAGCAATCACTATTCAGCCAGATTACCAAGAAGCTTGGTCTAGCAGAGGTTTAGCATTACTCAAGTTAGGTTTAATCTCGGAAGCAATTACTAGTTATGATCAAGCTATCAAGCTACAACCTGAAGACGCGGAGGCTTGGTACTACCGAGGGATATCTTTAGCTGTGATTCAACAAGACGTAGAAGCAATTGCTAGTTATGATCAAGCCCTGAATCTACGACCGGACTATCATGAGGTTTGGATTGATCGGGGTATAGTCTTATTTAATTTAAAAAGATATGCGGAAGCAATTGCTAGTTATGATCAAGCCCTCTCTATTCAACCTGAATTTTATTTGGCTTGGTATAACCGGGGTGTGTCTTTTGAAAACTTAGGTAATCGTCAAGAGGCGATCGCTTCCTATCAAAAAGCCATAGCTATTAAACCTGATTTTCACCCCGCTTGGTATAACCAAGCTGTAGCCCTATTTTACTTAGAACGTTTCGCCCAAGCTATTTCCTGTTATGACAATGCTTTACAAATTAAAATGGACTATTGGGAAGCTTGGCTCGGTCGTGGTGTAGCTGCGGCTAATCTCAACTCTTACCAATCATCATTGATTGTAGTTAGTAACATTTCTAAGTCTAATCCCGCTCTTAACTTAGGTGGCTATGAGGGCAAGTTAGCAAGTTATCAAGAGGGTTTGAAGCATCTTCGTCCAGATACTCACCCGGAAGGCTGGGCAAGATTACATATAGCTATCGCTAATACTTACTACGAGCAAGGGAAAAAAGAAATCGCACTTCGTGATTATTGGCATGATGCTATATCTGAATACCAACTGGCACTATCCACTCTCTCACTGGAGGATTTTCCAGAATTGTACCTAGAAATTTTGCAATCTCTAATCAAAGTGTTTGTCTGTTTGGGAGAAACAGCAACTACACAGGAGTTAAAAAAATGGGGGATTGAATTATTACAACAATTACTCTCTCACCCCACTCGTTCTGACGACAGCAAAAAACAACTGGTACTAAAATTCGCAGATTTTGAACAATTAGCAGTTGATTTGAGTCATAATGAGTCATAAATAGATAGACAAAACTTGGTAGAAGCTTGAGAAATCGCTGAACAAGGTAAAAATAATTGCTTATAGTGGATTTAATTTGCTCAAGAGTACAAATACAGCAATATTCTTAATCTGGCAAAAAATAAGGGAGGGCATCTCCCCGGAATTAAACCCTCAAGCGAATCAAGGGTAATCTGAGAATGATAAGCTATATGGTGACCGAAAAAAATCGGATACAAGCCCCGTCCTTCTAAGACCGCTTTATAGTAAACTAAGTATAGTCGCCACAGGGCATTGGGAGACTATAAACGGACACTCCAGACTGGATCAGACTACTTTTCGGTAGCACCGGTCAGTGAAATGTCAAGGAATCCTCGCTCATGAAAGGACGAGGGGTTCATTACAAATTGTTAGAAAAGTATTCCCTAATGCTTATACAACAGAAGGGATAGCGAGTGCAGCCGTTGCACCATTAAAGGTTTTACCTTTATAAAGACAAGAACTATTACGCATTTCTACATTAGTAGATTTTAGTAGGTTTTGGCAAACGGTTATGTCAAATATAAAAGTGCAAATAAAGGCAAGTTGTTAAATGGGTTTTTCCTCAACGGCTCCTCTCCTCCTCCGCGCCGCTCGTGGTGAACAAGTAGACCGTCCCCCCGTATGGATGATGCGACAAGCGGGACGCTATATGCAAGCATATCGGAATTTACGGGACAAATATCCTTCTTTCCGCGATCGCTCGGAAATCCCCGAAGTAGCTATAGAAGTTTCCCTCCAACCCTGGAGAGCTTTTCAACCCGACGGAGTAATTTTATTTTCCGATATTGTCACCCCCCTACCAGGAATGGGGATTGACATGGATATTGCGGAAGGGAAGGGACCGATAATTTATTCGCCCATACGCACTAAACAACAAGTTGATCAACTGCATTCCTTAGATCCAGAAACAGCACTGCCGTTCATTAAAACGATTTTGCAAGCATTACGGCAGGAAGTAGGTAGTCAATCAACGGTATTAGGCTTTGTCGGCGCACCTTGGACTTTAGCAGCTTATGCGGTGGAAGGTAAAGGTTCTAAAACCTATTCCATCATCAAAAATATGGCCTTCTCAGATCCCACTGTTCTACATCAGCTATTAACTAAATTAGCTGAGTCTATTGCAGATTACGTGCGCTATCAAATTGATTGTGGTGCTCAAGTAGTACAAATGTTTGACTCTTGGGCTGGACAATTAAGCCCTCAAGATTATGATACCTTTGCTCTACCTTATCAAAAAATGGTATTTGAGAAGGTGAAACAAACTCATCCTGACACACCATTAATTTTGTTGGTGACAGGTAGCGCCGGACTTTTGGAAAGAATGGCAACCTCCGGTGCTGATATTATTACTGTAGACTGGACAGTAGATATGGCGGATGCACGAGCCAGATTAGGTAAGCACGTGAAAGTACAGGGTAATCTTGATCCCGGTGTGTTATTTGGTTCTAAGGAATTTATCCGCGATCGCGTTTTGGACACTGTTCGCAAAGCCGGTAACTGGGGACATATCCTTAATCTCGGACATGGTGTATTACCAGAAACTCCAGAGGAAAACGTCGCTTTCTTCTTTGAAACCGCAAAAAACCTCAACGCTTTGGTTTAGTTTCTGTTTGATTTTTTGGGTGGGTTTTTCCCACCTGATTTTTGGGGAACGCAGATAAACACAGATAAACACAGATGAGGAAATATCCTTTAATCATCAAAATATACTTAATCTTTTAAAATCCAATTTGCTAGATTTTGTCTAATTCTTCTTAATCTTCCTTCAGAAATTGCCACAATTTTACCCAAAAGTATCTGTTAAATCGGATTCTGTGTATTCAGGAAGATGATCATTTTCTAAGTCTCTCATAGCTTGTTCTCAGAAAAATTTGTTCCATTCTTCATTTTCTTTATTGATCAAAATTGGGATTAAGGTTTTTTGAATTGTCCATTTTTCTTCTTCTATCAGTTCTAAAATAGTTTCTTTGATCAGGGCTTTTAGTTGTTGGGTTTCCATCCCACATTCCGCACCCTGAACTGTCACAGATCAAAAAAGCAGAGATAGTAGTACATAATAACTAACGATCAATTAAAGAGAAATAAGCTTAATGAGAATACATATCATTAAAAGGGGGGTGGTGT
>NZ_BJCF01000014.1 GCF_005402965.1 Dolichospermum planctonicum | reverse complement strand
ATGACGTTTTTGGTGATTTACTGTTTCTCAAATGCCTTTTTTCACTTTATATGTTTGTTTTGATGCTCTCTTTAATTTTTTCTCTACGTAATTTACCTCTGTGACAGTTTGGGGTGCGGAATGTGGGCTAAAATATGAAAAGGTCGGATTTTTACACCCGGAAGATGGGCTAAAGTCAGACTTAAGGCAGGTTGTGCTTCTATTTCTTCCGTTTTTCCAGTCTGTTTCCTGCCAATTACACCCCCTGCACTACAACCAATTAATACGGGTACAGAAAGTTTTTCTGCCAATAAAGGTAAAAGCCTTGTATACTCACTCATAAAAGCAGAAGAAATGAATACCAGCCCTAAATCCGCTGGTGCTGTTAAAGATGCCACAGCTTGTTCTACGACATCGTTAATAGCCGCTTCTAAAGAAGAACGGGTTGATAAAGCATTTGTCCACTGCATTTGATCTACCATGAGTTTTCGGTGTGTTTCTGTTTTGAGGTTAGTTGAATATTTTAACTAAGTTTGTCACTTTGTTGGTGATTAGGGAATAGGGAACTCTGAGCAGGGAACTCTGAACAGGGAATAAATTGGTGTGTACTTCATTAGACAGGGATTCGCTATATAAACACTTATTCAGAACTTATTCAAATACAGGAGGCCATAATTCAGAAATAGCAATTTCCCAACCAGGAAATAATTCACTTACAGTTAATTTATCATCTTCTGTTAATAATGTCATTTTCCCATCAGGACGATAAACAGTAACAGTTAATTCATCAGGATTAACAAGAATTGCTACCTTAGCACCTAATTCTAAAAACAATTTGAGTTTATCTTCTAATTTAGAAACTCTATCAGTTTTTGATTTAATTTCTACCACTAAATCAGGAACTAAATTCCCAAAATCTCTCACAGTCCGTTTTAATCTTTGAGCAGAAACAAAGGAAACATCAGGAGCGCGTAAATCAGTATTTGGCATAATAAACCCACCACTGGAGTCAAATATTCTCCCTAATTTACGAGGATTAGTCCATAATTTTAGCAAATATATGAACTCAGCACCAATTTCACTAGATTCTATATCCGATGGACCCATAATTAAAATATTCCCTTCTTGTAGTTCTATTTGATAGTCGTTATCATCATCTTTTAATATTTGTTCTATTTTTTCTACGTTGTCAATTGTCAGAGTCATATAATTTTCATCTCCAGTGATATTTGTGATGATTCGATATTATAGCATTTCGTCAAACTATGTAGGATGCGTCAGATATTATAAATCTATTTATTGATATAATTTACAGCAGTTCCCGGCATTATGAAGCACAGATATTAATGATAAAACTCTTGTGGTGCGGGCATACTTCGACCAAACTCAGTACAAGTCTTGCCCGCATAAAGTATACCTCACTCAATCTGAACGTGCTGTATGCAGTAGCAAAGCACCTTACTTATCTATTTTTATCTCTGCATATTCTTGTTCTGTTAGTGCAAATTCGGGGTCTATGATTTTCACTTCTTGATAAGTTAGTTCATAAAGTTTATAAACCATATTGTCTATTTGTTGTTCTAATGCAGTGGTATCTTTACCTTGAGATTTGAAGGTTATAATTTCTTCTGCTTTTTTAATAAATATATTTTGGACATTTTCACAGGTTAACATAATAGGAATACGCGACGTTACAGGACTATCAAAATGTATTGTTTTAATTGCTTTTCCAAGTATAAAAAGATAGACATACCAATTTACAAGTTTTGAATTTAATAAGCACCAAATATATTTAGATGATATCTCATCTTTTTTTATGGTAACTTGATTAATAGTATCTACTAAAATTAGGTCAGTTTGTTCAGAAATACAGCTAATAATTTGAATATGTTCATAAGGTTTATTAATATGGGCTACAATATTCTGTACAAGCACAGAATTTCTATTAATTTTTGCTTTTTCACTAATTAAAATGGCATCATTGATATATCCTTTAATATTTCTAATTCCATATTTATTAATTTCCTTACCTCCTATAACTGCATATTTACCTTCTGTAACTAAATGTTTTTGTAATCCAATTTCCCCTCTACTATTATCAGCAATATCATTGAGAAAATTACTTTTTTCAAAAATCTTATTACCAATAATGAGTTCACTATTATTAATTCCATTGGGGAAAAGCCCAAATTTTGTCTTTAAGTTTTTGTGGATATTACCCATAAAATTAAAAGATTTATCAGCTTTAAATAAGATTGATTGATAGTTATTTAGTATTTTACCTTTATGTATAGAAATAATGCAAACTTCAAGTTTTACATTTTCAAATGCTTTTCCACAGTCTGCAATCAAAGAAATTTCTTTCTCAACAAAATCTCTTATGTCTGCATAATTTGATGCAAAAGTGAATGATTTGGGAAGAATATATGTTTTTATGCTCTTTTCTTTAGTCAATAAAATACCTCTTTCAATGAAAAGTATTGCAGTTTCAGAAGTTTTTATTTGATATTTTTCTTGAAAAAACTTAATATCTAATGTACTTAATTTTGCACCATAAGGAGGATTACCAATAACAATATCAAAACCCACATTTTCCACAACTTGCTGATTCATAACTTCAGGAAAATCTAACCTCCAGTCAAAGAAATTAAGAAACTGATCAGGATGATCTTTTAAATGTTTCAATTCCTGAATATTTTGTTTCCAACCAACAGTTTGTAAATAAATTTCCGTTTGCTTAGTTAAAGCTTTACCCCTACCAGTGGGTTTAGTTTCCATACCCTTACTTTTAATCATCAATTCCAATTGACTTATCAACAAATCAACTTTCAAATTACGGATATCCACAGCTAATTTTTTCTTATCGCTATCAGGACTAAAAAACTGCTTTTGTTTCTCACTAATTTTCCTCAGAATTTCTTCCGGTTGGAAAACATCAACTAAAAGACTACCTTGTTTAACATCCTTCATTTCCCAATCAATATCAATAATATCATCACCTAACTTACTTACCAAACTATTACCCACCACAATTTTATAATCAAGATTAGGTAAAGCTTTGGGTTGTTTTTCATCTACAATTAAACTCAACCAAAAACGTAATCTAGCAATATCCACAGCACCCCGTTCAATATCTACCCCATAAATACTATTTTGGATAATATTTAATTTCACTTCCGCACCATCAAAATTAGTCGTATTCCCAAATTCAAAAGTATGTAGAGTTTGTTTTGCGGTAAATATTTCATGTAACAAACCCATAGGAAAAGCACCCGAACCAATAGCAGGATCACAAATCTTGACTTTATCCAATGCTTGATTAAATTCAGCAGCATAATTTTTAATTAACTTTTGATCATCATCATCTAATTTATTTTTCAGTAACTTTTCAATTAATGTCCTATTTATTTGTTTAGATGCATCAAAGTTAGCTAAACTTGCATCAGTAATAACTTCATAACCGTGATTTTCAAACCAAGTAGTCAGATATTCAATCAAACTTTCCTGACACATATAATGGACAATTTCTTTCGGAGTGTAATATGCACCCTTATCTTTATTATCTTCCAGTAAATTCTCAAAAATATGACCTAACATTTCCGGGTCAACAGCTATAGTATGATCATCAGGATCATCTTCATAGATAGTAAAATTATATTGATCAAAAAAGTTAAAAAGATTTGCAAATAAATAGTCAGGAAAAACTAAATTACGATAATTTCGATTATCTTCCTCAAATAAACCCCCATTTAAGTAGGGTATTCTACAAGGTTGATTTTCACCAAGTTGAATTAAATCCTGAGGACGTTTTGTATTTAAAGTATCAAAAAATAACACAGATAAAAAATCTTGATAAAAAAGTTCTTTATGGGTAAAATTCTGAAATTGATTAGTTAAAAAATGATCATCACCATTTCCCCAAGTTTCATGTTCTGGGACACCTAACCAGCCTTTTTTCTGGATAAAATATAAAAAGACAATCCTTCCCAATAATTTTTTATTAAAATCACGAATAGTTTTTTCATTACCATTAAAGATAGTTTGGTAAATTCCTGGTTGGGAAATGATATATTTACAGAATATATCATAATGTTTTTTATATTCCTGGAAAAATGTTTGAGAAAGTTTTTCTACAGAAAACGCTTCTTTGATATCATCTAAAGTAGCTTTATTACCTTTATTAATAATCCGTTCAAACCGTTCTACCGCAGTTTTAATACTTTCACCCTCACCTAATATATAAGTATAGCGTTTAGGTTCGGTGGTGATTTTTATAAATTCTCCCTCTGGGTCATAACCTGTTAATTCGGAAACGTAGGTAAAACGCCAATTTGTATTTTCTGGATGATGATAAACAATGAAAGCAGCATCAATATTTTGCCAATATTTACGCAATAAATTTCTTAATCCTACCCGATTTCGTTCTAAGATAATACCATTTGCTAGGGTGACTTCATAAACTGCGATTTGTCTATCAATACCATTTTCGTCAAGTAATATATAGCCTAATTTTTGAGCATTGGTAGCCACATGATCATCAATACCTGTTAAGTTTTCAGGGGTTGATAATAATTGCACGTTAGCAAATGTTTGTCCTAGAAATTGTTTCCATTTAGCTTGGTTGTAGGGTTGGTTAAATAGGTTTTGGATTTGTTGTTTTTTCATAATATTATCATACCTGATTTGTTTTTGCATGATATCGAAGTCGAGAATTTAAACAGTTGCTAGTTTTATGTCTGCATATTCTTTTTCTGTTAGTGCAAATTCGGGGTCAATGATTTTCACTTCTTCGTAAGTTAGTTCATAAAGTTTATAAACCATATTGTCTATTTGTTGTTCTAATGCGGTTGTATCTTTACCTTGAGATTTGAGGGTTATAATTTCTTCTGCTTTTTTAATAAATATTTGTTGCTGTTCATTGGATATTTGCGGAACTGGTAACTGTTCAACAAACATTGGTTTATATTCAAAATAGCCGCCATTTCTCGTAACACCTAATTTTCTGATGTAGTAATCTGAAACAGGTGAGTTTAAAACAGCAAGAATGTATTTATTACCAGGTGTAATAATTGGACATGGCGCACATAAATACAAATTTTTATCTACAAAACTATATTGAGCGTTAAGTGCTAAATTACCCCATGTAATCTTTTCTTTTTCAAATTCTTCGTAGTAACCGATTTGATCTTGTGTTTCAAACCATTCATTACTTGTTTTTTTTCTTGATTTAGCCTTTTGTCCAATTTCATCAATAAAATCCTCCCCTGTTTGATATATTCTTCTACCAAAACTTTGAAGGTATTTTTTTACAACAGGATAGTTATCAATATCTATTTTTAAAGCGGGAAAAGTTGCAATTAACCACAATCCTACCCATTCAGCCTTGTAGCGTTTTATATCTCTACCGCGTAAAATTGGTTTTATAATTTCGGCACTTTTAGGATCTTCTTGACAAAGGCGTTCTTTAGTTACAGTATCAATAATAAACGCTTCATTAAAACCTGTTAAAATACCTCTATAAATATTAATATCCCAATTTTTTAGAGGTTTACCAATACGTTCTATTTTTTTCTTAATATTGTTTTGTGTAGAGTTAAGAATTGTCCAAGTTTCATCACTAAGTTGATCAACAATAACCCATTGTGTATCAAATTCTGCAAATGAATGAATCTGTTTTAATTTGGAAATATCCAAAGCTTTGAGTTGAAATTTATTGATAGACTTTTCAACTTTTTGTATTAAAAGAATATTTGTATCTACTGTAGCACTTTCAAAAATTCCAGCACCTAAATCAATTATTTTTAGTGGATTATGTTTACAGAAAAATGCACGAGTTGATTTACCATAACCTGCTCGCATCCACTTA
Organism: Dolichospermum planctonicum; assembly: GCF_005402965.1. Classification (GTDB taxonomy): domain Bacteria; phylum Cyanobacteriota; class Cyanobacteriia; order Cyanobacteriales; family Nostocaceae; genus Dolichospermum; species Dolichospermum planctonicum. The sequence goes on along the minus strand of NZ_BJCF01000014.1, from coordinate 83,278 downwards.
TTAGAAGTAATATACATTAAAACGCCTTTTATTTTTGCTAATTCAATCCCTTGTTCATAAAAAAGAGAATAAATATCTCCTTTGCGTTCAAAGGTTTCAAAACCTTGATTAACAAACATATCAGCTAATTTACCACCATCTTTTTGCAATTGAATATAAGGAGGATTACCAATAACAATATCAAAACCCACATTTTCCACAACTTGCTGATTCATGACTTCAGGAAAATCTAACCTCCAATCAAAGAAATTAAGAAACAGATCAGGATGATCTTTTAAATGTTTCAATTCCCGAATATTTTGTTTCCAACCAACAGTTTGTAAATAAATTTCCGTTTGCTTAGTTAAAGCTTTACCCCTACCAGTGGGTTTAGTTTCCATACCCTTACTTTTAATCATCAACTCCAATTGACTTATCAACAAATCAACTTTCAAATTACGGATATCCACAGCTAATTTTTTCTTATCACTATCAGGACTAAAAAACTGCTTTTGTTTATCACTAATTTTCCTGATAATTGCTTCCGGTTGGAAAACATCAACTAAAAGACTACCTTGTTTAACATCCTTCATTTCCCAATCAATATCAATAATATCATCACCTAACTTACTTACCAAACTATTACCCACCACAATTTTATAATCAAGATTAGGTAAAGCTTTGGGTTGTTTTTCATCTACAATTAAACTCAACCAAAAACGTAATCTAGCAATATCCACAGCACCCCGTTCAATATCTACCCCATAAATACTATTTTGGATAATATTTAATTTCACTTCCGCACCATCAAAATTAGTCGTATTCCCAAATTCAAAAGTATGTAGAGTTTGTTTTGCGGTAAATATTTCATGTAACAAACCCATAGGAAAAGCACCCGAACCAATAGCAGGATCACAAATCTTGACTTTATCCAATGCTTGATTAAATTCAGCAGCATAATTTTTAATTAACTTTTGATCATCATCATCTAATTTATTTTTCAGTAACTTTTCAATTAATGTCCTATTTATTTGTTTAGATGCATCAAAGTTAGCTAAACTTGCATCAGTAATAACTTCATAACCGTGATTTTCAAACCAAGTAGTCAGATATTCAATCAAACTTTCCTGACACATATAATGGACAATTTCTTTCGGAGTGTAATATGCACCCTTATCTTTATTATCTTCCAGTAAATTCTCAAAAATATGACCTAACATTTCCGGGTCAACAGCTATAGTATGATCATCAGGATCATCTTCATAGATAGTAAAATTATATTGATCAAAAAAGTTAAAAAGATTTGCAAATAAATAGTCAGGAAAAACTAAATTACGATAATTTCGATTATCTTCCTCAAATAAACCCCCATTTAAGTAGGGTATTCTACAAGGTTGATTTTCACCAAGTTGAATTAAATCCTGAGGACGTTTTGTATTTAAAGTATCAAAAAATAACACAGATAAAAAATCTTGATAAAAAAGTTCTTTATGGGTAAAATTCTGAAATTGATTAGTTAAAAAATGATCATCACCATTTCCCCAAGTTTCATGTTCTGGGACACCTAACCAGCCTTTTTTCTGGATAAAATATAAAAAGACAATCCTTCCCAATAATTTTTTATTAAAATCACGAATAGTTTTTTCATTACCATTAAAGATAGTTTGGTAAATTCCTGGTTGGGAAATGATATATTTACAGAATATATCATAATGTTTTTTATATTCCTGGAAAAATGTTTGAGAAAGTTTTTCTACAGAAAACGCTTCTTTGATATCATCTAAAGTAGCTTTATTACCTTTATTAATAATCCGTTCAAACCGTTCTACCGCAGTTTTAATACTTTCACCCTCACCTAATATATAAGTATAGCGTTTAGGTTCGGTGGTGATTTTTATAAATTCTCCCTCTGGGTCATAACCTGTTAATTCGGAAACGTAGGTAAAACGCCAATTTGTATTTTCTGGATGATGATAAACAATGAAAGCAGCATCAATATTTTGCCAATATTTACGCAATAAATTTCTTAATCCTACCCGATTTCGTTCTAAGATAATACCATTTGCTAGGGTGACTTCATAAACTGCGATTTGTCTATCAATACCATTTTCGTCAAGTAATATATAGCCTAATTTTTGAGCATTGGTAGCCACATGATCATCAATACCTGTTAAGTTTTCAGGGGTTGATAATAATTGTACGTTAGCAAATGTTTGTCCTAGAAATTGTTTCCATTTAGCTTGGTTGTAGGGTTGGTTAAATAGGTTTTGGATTTGTTGTTTTTTCATAATTTTGGTATAGGTTAATTACATTCATTTCTTAATTCACGTAGGTGGACTTTGTTTGTGTAGCACCGAATTATATTCGCAGGTTTAATTCTTTCTTATTGCTGTTTTAACCATTGTCGAAACTTCCTTAAAGTAGGACTTCTCCCAAAAATACGACTTTCTTGAACGAATTGAGGAATTATTGGCAAAATTGGTAAATTAGGAAAATTAGGACTAACTTCTGATTCTATATATTTACCATTTTGTAGAATATTAATGTATAATTTATCATCTTCATATCGCCATACTTCGGGAACTGCTAAAGCTAAATAAGCATCTAATTGTGTTTTGGAAGTAACATCAATTTCTATGACTAAATCAGGAGGAGGATCAATAGTTAAATCTATTTTTTGTTTACCAATCATCTGTAGATGATTTTGAATATAAAATGAATCATCTGGTTCTATACCACTATTCATATCTTGACGTTTAAAAGTAGTTGAACCAAAACATTCACAATCAATTTCTAACTCCTCTAGGATAATTTTCACTAAATCTCCAATAATAACTTTCGCTACTTCATGCTTAGGTAACGGCATTTTAATTTCTAAATTCCCCTGATAATAAGCTAATCTACTACCACGATTTTCTCCTAATTCTGTTAATATTTCTTCAAATTCCGGCCAAGAAATTTTGTGTAATATAATTCTATGTCCTGGTGGTACTGTTAATTGTCTTAGTTGTATTGTCACCATATTAGAAAAGGGGTAAGATGATTATATAAAAGATTCAGAAATAATTAATACTGGTTTCTCAACTTTTCTTTTTTCTCCTTTTAGGAAATTGGCTGAATCTAGACTATATTTTTCAGCGATTTTATCAAGTTCCAAAATAGCTACATCTAATTTTAACTTTTTCTTTTGTAATTTGTCAACATCCGCAGGTAAATTAGTGTATTTTCCTATATCAATTAACATGATAATTTTCTTAATATTTTCCCTTTGTTTTTCCATAATTTTAGGATGATTAATAATTTGAGACAGGAACTTTTTAGCATTTTGGGCTACACCTCCGAACGCTTCTGGATCTATTTGTGATTGTACTAAGTTATATTCTATCCTTTCAAAATGCTTGATAGCGTTATTTATGTGATCATGATGGTTAGCGATTAATTCTTCAGGTTTTTCGTTTTCATCAGCTTCAAATATTTTAAATGCTTCTAAGGGTGTAATCTCTCTGGGTTGGTTATGACTATCTATCCAATAAAACTCAAATTTTTTATCTGTCTTTAAAAAAGCAATTGTACCATTTTGTAAAGCAGGTTTTTTAATTGCAGTGGAATTTCTACCTACTCTCGATTTTAACGGCATTTTTTGGATTTTCTCAAACCAAGTTTGATGTTTTTTTCTAAAGTTTCGTAAAAAGTACAAAAATCTTAATCTTTCGTCTTGTTCTTCCTGATAATTCCCGCTAAAAAGTTTAACTTCATCTAAAATTTCCTCAGTAGAGAATACTTGATTATCTTCTCCAAATGCAGTATGAAAAGCCTGAATTTTCATCAAAGCAGTTTTGTTTAACTGAATTTGTGAATCTCCCTGTGCTGAGGGATAAAAAACATAGTTATAAATTGCATTGGCCTTTGTCCCAATGCGATTAACTCGGCCAATTCTTTGCATTAACTTAGTTGAGTTCCAAGGTGTATCATAGTGAATAATCACATTAGCACGATGTAAATTTACACCTTCTGCTAAAACCTCTGTAGTCATGATAATACTATAATCATTTACCTGTTTATCCACCGCACAATTAGCATCAAAATTACTAACAATAGTATCATAAAGCTGTTTTCTGTTTTCACTAGAAACTACCAAAACATCTTTGCGAAATTTAGCCTTTAAAGCCTGGGACAAATAATCAACAGTATCCTTTGATTCAGAGAATATCACCAATTTACCTTCTAAATTCATCTTTTTATCAAAAAACAGATTATTTAATTTAGTAATAAATACATCTAATTTCGGATCATTTTCAATTGCGTTCCAATCTTCTACTAATTCGCTTAAAATTTCAGCATCTTTCCTTAAACTTTCAATAAACTCAGGTTTAAAATCCGTACTTTTAAAAGTTTGATTTTTAGGATTTTCTTCGCTTAGTCTCTCAATTTCTTTTTCGATTTCTTCCTCACTCCAACCCTTATCTAACAACTTATTAATATTAGTATCAGGAGCTATAAATATTTTATCATTAGCAAACATACTAATCATTCTCTTAGTTGCTTGTTGAAAATTAGTTAATGATTTTTTAAAAGCATAAAAACTACTTTCTAATCTTTTCACTAATTGGGTTTTCATGATAAATGCTAAGGATTTAGAAACCGTTTCCGCATTTTCATAATACTTACTTTGAATTTCTGGATTTAACCCCGCAATAGCTTGATAACGACTATATGTAAGTTTATATGTCAGTTGTTCCTTACCAGTCAGATAAATCACAGTTTTATGAAATAACTCATTTAATTTTTCATCCATAAGATATTCCACTTTTTGAGGTGGTTTTACTTGAGGAAATATAATTCCTTGCGCTGCTAAATCTAATTTATATTCAATAATATTTTCTAAATCTGTTCTAGTTCTTCTAATAGTAATAGGTTCAATTACCTTACTCCTAATTTCTCCATAAATTGCTCTGAGTTTATTCACATCTAATTCTTCAAATCGTTTCAAACTTTTATACTGTTCCATTAAAGGATTAAAAAAAGCAGTTAAATTTGTAATTGGTAGGGTTGACTGTCTAGCGTCTTGAAACATTTGAATTTGATAATAAATGTCATCTGGACGATTATTTAAAGGTGTCGCAGATATTAAAATTACTTTTTTTTGATTACCGGGAATTAAACCCTGATTTATTCTGGGACTTTTACAAATTAATTGCAAGTTTTGAAAAGCACCAGTTTTATGATGACGAAATTTATGGGCTTCGTCAACTATCACTAAATCATATTCTTCCTTGTTCCAATAATCTTGATGTTGTGTTAATATCTTATCAAGACTACCATTAGTGATAAACTTGGTATATTTGTCAATATTAAAATCTTTGCAAGTGTTTTTCCAATTCTTTTCTACTGCTGGAGGATAAACAACTAATATTTTTGTATTGTTTCTGCCATTTTCCATTAAAAACTTTTTAGCTACCATAACTGCGATTACCGTTTTACCTAATCCCACCACGTCAGCTAAAATAAAGCCATTGTGCTTGATCAACATATTAAAACCTTCATTTACAGCATCAACTTGATAAGAAAGTTTTTTAAAATTTTCCGGTAAATCACCCATAGAATCAGCATCATAACTAATATGATCACCAACATATTCACTAAAATATTCACTCAGTAATTTTATATATAATTCAAAGGGAGTGGTTTCTGCATTCAAATAAGTTTCTTTAGTAATATCTTTAATATCAACTGGTAATATATCAACAGATTCAACCCAAAGTTTCTCAAATTCCGTAGTCGCAAATTGCACATCCTCATATTCCGTTAATTGCACATTAAACTCATAATTATAAAAATTTCCCCCACCCAAACCTGCATCTGTGAGATTAGAAGAACCAGTTATGACCGTAGCTGGTGTATGTTGATTAAATGGTTCAGGACGTAAAATATAAACCTTCGCGTGCATCTTTTTTTCTGGATGTGCTTTGACTTGAATTTTGTTTTGAATTATGTCATCAATAAATTGTAAAATCCCTTCTTCAGTCTCTTGATCATAATTAGCACTTTGAATATCTTTTTGCATTTCCCGAATAAAATCTGCTCTTGTCCTTTCCTCATGTTTAAAAAATTCCAGTCCTGATTTTTGAGCATTAGCCAGCATTTGATCAACATTAATTCCTACTAATATTCTAATCTGGGGAACCTTGTCTAAAAATGGTCTAATCCTAAAATAACCTGATGCTCTAAAATATCCTACCAAAGCATCAAAATATTGAATATGAGGATTATATGTAAACACCCCTGCAAACTTGTTAATTAGGGTATTTTCTTCGCTATTAGTGAAAAATTTTGTTGACATATTAATTAATGTTTTTTAGATATTCTTTCCCCCATTCTCCATAATATTACTTTTTAAAGCTAAGTAGGTGAACGGAAAAAAACCGACATCAGTAACGAAAAGTAAAGTTGCTCAAAACCGTTCGGCTGACGCTCACGGCGAAGCCCCTTCCCAGTTAAGAGTTCCCAGTTAAGAGTTCCCAGTTAAGAGTTCCTTTGTCATAACGACAATTTTTAGCGCCCACCTACTTACTTTTTAAAGCAATAGATAATTGTCGTAATCTTTCACTAACTTCTAAATTAGATGCTTGTGATTTTAAATGATTTAAATTATTTGGTATCTCCGCTAATAAAAGCGGATTTCCTTGTAACCATTCATTCAAAGCTACCCCCGTCCAAGTACCTTCCTTTTCTCGAAAACTATCAACTAAACCCTTGAGTTCTTGAATACAATAGGATTCAAAACTAGCAGCGTTAAAAATTGCAAACTTTAAATATTCCTCAAAAGCATTAAGATCATTTTCCACTTCAAAAATTACCGCTTGTTGTGGTATTTCATTATTAATAGCTGCTGTTGCTATTCCTGTTACTATTCCCGTTATTCCCAATACTTGTTGACGAACTTCTAAGTTAAAAAGTAAATCTGCACCATATTTGACATATCTTTTCAAAAGACTATAAGCAGGTTCTTTACCACTATAATAATTGTCAACAATTTCAATATCTACCCCCAGACCTTTAATGATTTTATTGCGAGTGTCACTATTAACAGGACCTCTAATTAATGCTTCTGCGACAGGCCGCGCAAACCGCAAAAATAAAACACTGAGACTATTTTCCAATTTAGCTAAAAAATAATCTTCTGAATTTTCAATTAACCTAGCTTTTACTTGATCACTTCCCCATAATAAACTTGTCATATATGTAACCAAGTTTAAGGATTCATGTTGTAATTCTAAAGCCAATTGTCTAGCAATATTAGATAAAAGTCTACTTATATCATTATACAAATCCTCTCTCCAAGCAAAGTTAGCTTTCATTCTATCAAATTCAGGATTAGAATTAGCCAAAAAGATAGTATCTTTCTTTTTAAATGTTTCCCCTCGGAGTTTCTGCATTTCCTGATCAACGATTTCCAGATATCCTTCTCGAAACTTCTCTATTTGAGTTAAGGAATTAGCAGTTAAATCTTCTACAGCTTTGTTGACAACATAGGTATCATAATATTTTTGTAAATCAGCTTTAATGATTAACCATTTTTGATTCCACCATTCTGCAAATAAAACCCGTTGATTGTTTTCTGCAAATAGCTTGGCCTGTTCAGGATTTTCTGGATGATTTTTACTAACTAAACGATAAATTTCTTCAGATGTGCTAATAATTGTATTTAGAGAAGCTTCACACCGTTTCCTTAAAATAGCGACTCTTTCGGTATTAATATAATCAAAGATTTTCTCCTTAATTATCGGCATACCAGTAGCATCTGTTTTGAGAATTTCCACATCATCAATACCTGTTAATCTCTGCAAATGAGATTGAATAACATGAGTATCTCCTATTTCTAATTTAGTTTGTTCTCCAGCAATATTATTTAATAGCAAATATGCACCAGCAGAACCAGAAACTATTCTATGATTTGGTAAATTTGCCCGTTTTAACCAATCTTGAGCAGCTTCTTGAATGTGGGTTTTCATTGCTTCTGCACTACCTAATGAATCAATGCGACTTAAAAATACAAATAATTTATCAGCAACAGTGACGTTTTTATCTCCCTGTTCTGTAAACTTAATGATTTCTAATTCCTTTTCTCGCAGACTGGTAAAACGCTGTACTAATATCACAGCATCACAATCTGATAACATTTCTTGAGCTTCGTCAACGTGCTTTGCTAAACCAGAATCTAAACCAGGAACATCATAAAATACAATCCCTTCCGCTTGTGCAAGTTTGTTTGTATAAAGTCTCGCTTCTAACACAGCATGAGCATATTTTTCATCTGCTACATATTTTTTTAAAGGTTCTCGAATATCCTCTAATCTCGTAAATGGAAATGTTAGATTTCCTTCTTGTCTCACTTGTTGTAAAGTGATTTCATTGGTGCGAATAGTATTAATATCTTCTTGAGCTTGAGCTTTTTCTAATTCTTTGAGTAAGTTGATAAATTCAGCTTCGGTTTTTGCTTGTACTTCTAATCTTTGTTCTGATTCATGTTCAACCGAATAAATTTGTGTGGTAGTAAATGTACATCTTCCTCCCTTTGCTGGAAGTAAGTCACATTCTAACCAAGCATTCACAAAAGTGCTTTTCCCGGCTTTTTCTAACCCGACTACTGCAATGCGAAATTCCCGTTTTTTGAGTCTTTCCAGTTGACGACGTGCGGGTTGTGCTTCTTGTAATAGGATTTGTTTTAATTTAGGGGGAACTTCTGCTTGAGGTAAGTTGGCTAAATTAACCGCGTGTCTTTGAATATTTAAAGCGTCGGTTAAACGGGTTTCATAGTAGGAAGATGCTGTTTTCCAATCCATTGTAGATACTCCTTAAATAATGCGGTTAAAATTTTCTAAACCAGATACAGATAGATATTTCAGACAAGCTATTTTTCTCACCACACCTTGTCCATTAGCAGGAAGATTTCTCTTTAAAATGTATGGAACTTTTTTTCCCATGATTCCTGGTGCATCAGCAATATTAATTCTGATGTAAACTTCTCTTTGTTCACTTACATTCGTCATATTTTCCTCAGTTAATTCTAGCTGATTTTGTATCATATCTGCTTCTGCTGGTTCTATACAGAGAAAATATGCAGAATTATCTATTAATTTTTCTAAATCAGAGATATCAATAGGATAATTTTCTCTTATATTTCCTCCCAATACCGAGGCTGGTACAACCAAACACAAGGATACAGGTGATACAGTTTGAGGATTTTTTTGTGGTGGTGAAAATTTACCTGATGGTATAGTTTTAGAACTTTGTGGTTGCTGAAGATATATAAGATAAGCAGCAAATCCTACAATTAAACATCCTGCAACAATCATCAGTAATGGGAGATCATTATTTTCCATATATTTACTCAAATCCGGTAAGTTGTTAGGGGGTTGTTTTTGATCATTTGACGTACTCACAAAAAGACTCAAGAGGTTATCTCTTAATAATGCTTTACTAACAATACCAAATGATGAGCAAATTTTTGTCGCCAATTCTTGTAGAACTATTGAATATATCACTTGACCTAAGACTCCTTTTTTTCATTTTTTATGTCGGGATAACGGGATAAATTTCTTCAAAAAATGCGGTTAAATTCGTCTAAACCAGATACAGATAAATATTTAAGACAAGCTATTTTTCTCACCACACCTATTCCATTAGCAGGAAGATATCTCTTTAAAATATATGGAAATTTTTTTCCGATGATTTCTTCTGCATCAGCAATATTAATTCTGATGTAAACTTCTCTTTGTTCACTTACATTCGTAATATTTTCCTCAGTTAATTCTAGCTGATTTTGTATAGTATCTGCTTGTGCTGGTTCTATACAGAGAAAATATGCAGAATTATCTATTAATTTTCCTATCTCAGAGATATTAATGGGATAATTTTCTTTGATATTTCCGCCTAATACCGAAGCCGGTACGACCAAACACAAGGATTGAGGATTTTTTTGTGGTGGTGAAGAGTTACCTAATGGTATATTTGATGGTATATTTGATGGTATATTTTTAGGGCTTTGTTGTGCTTTTCTGAGAAATGAAAGACAAGCAGAAGCTCCTACAATTAAACATCCGATCACAACAATTTGAAATAGCTTGAGATCATTATTTTCATATTTATTCAAATCCAGTAAGTTGTTAAAGACTTCTTGGAACTGTGCTGTGATCTGTTGTTTTTTACCATTTGGCGTACTCACAAAAATATCAATGATGTCAGATAATATAGATAAGTCCTCTTCTACCGATGCTTTATCACTAATATTTGATAATGAGAGAATTTCTTGGGCATTTTCTGGAACTATTAAATGTATTACTGTAAAGAGAATTCCTTTTTTATGACCGTTTATGTGGGGATAAACTTTTTCAAAAACTTGTTCATAAAGGGTCTTTAAGTTTTGACCTGGGGAGGATACTAGTTTTTTGTTGCTCATATCATTGTATTTTTGGATGGATAGATCTTATTTTACTTACAAGATTAGTTCTTGAATTTCCAGGAAGTTTCTAAACCAGAAAATTCTGCTGATAGATTTTGAGCTTTTGCTTGCATAGGTAGCCAAACATCTTTTTGTTTTTCATAATCTAAGGTAATTTCTTGGTTAGCTCTATCCAGTTTTTCTTGATAACGATCAAGAATATCATTCTGAATATTATTTACATTTTTTTTTAGAACGTCAATTTGTTCTAACAACCAACGCGCAATTTGATTTACTATTTTAATTTGTTCACCTTGTGATTGGATAATCCAACCTGCTAGTAAGTCTTCCACACTAGGTACTTGAGCATTATCACTAGAACGGGTTTCATATTGGGTTTCATAAAAAGTATGTTCCCAAAGCCATAATGTGTACCAATCTCTTCGCTTTTTTTCAATCTTTATTGCTTCTAGCCATGTTCCTTGTGTAATCGCAAATCCTGCTGTAAACTGAAAATTGAATGTTAGTTGATGATCAACTTGATTGAGTTGATAATCAGAAAACTTGATAGATATATCAGGTGCAATTGTATTTAATCCATCTTCAGTATAAGACAAATGGTGACGAAATAGTTGAGATACAGCTTCATAAATCCTATTTAATTCTTGGGTAGAAATTTGCTTTAATACATCCTCTATGACAATATTGAGGTGGATAGCTAATTCATTCAGTTCTTCATTGATTTGTTGAAGTTGATTTTTCTCTTCCTCTGTCTTTGCTTCCATTGTTTTACCTTCTTTAGCAACGGCAGCAGTATAACCCAAGTTGACTAAATGATTTAAGTTTCTGGATAGTAAATTTACATCTGAAATATTTGCCTTTTTCAAATTTGGATTGTTTAAGTCTATCTTACCAGTTTCTAAAGACTTGGCTACCGCTTCTAATACTTCCTGAAGTCCTTTTCTTAACGCATCACGCCATCCAAACAGGGGAGATAATTTTTCTCCCAATTCTTTATATGGTGCTACATTTTGCAATTCCGCAATTGCCTTTTTGATATGATTTACAGCATCATCTTTTAATTCCTCTTTTAATTCCTCTGCTAGAACTTGCTTAACTTTTGTATCTAATTTTTCAAAAGGTTTTCTTAAATTTGTATCGCTAATTTTCAGAAAACGCTCAATTGATGATCTAATCTGTGATATCTTTTCACATTCTTCTTGATACCGTTCCTCCGAACTATTAAGAATAGCATTTGTTGTCTGTGTTGCCCATTCCGCGATCGCATTTCCAGCAGCTATATTAAAACGTTCTATAATTTGGGGAATTACTAACTGGGGAAAATGTTTATTAATATGTTCCCTGAGATTTTCCTGAAATTCCTCACCATAGGATTTGTCCCATAATGCTTCAGCAACTCTATTTTTATCGTGTCTATTCCATTTTTGTGTATTACGTGGCAAATCTTCTAAAATATCTTCAATTAAGCCATTAAAATGATTATCGGCTTTTTTACAAGCTTCAGCACTGTAAAAATCATCTTGGTTTTGAATTTGCAAAGCTAACAAAGCAGGCCATGTACTCAGTTTAACTACTTTTAAATTTTCAATATCTTCGGTATATTCCTTTAATTGCTCAGTTAATTCATTTTTAATATCACGAATAGCTTTTTCTACAAACCGATTTTCTGATTCTGGCCAGCTTCTATCGGCTCGAAAAACATCAATCCTATTCAGTGCAAAAAGCATCCGCGCTGGAGAACCACCTAAATCTTTTACCTGCTGTACTACCTCTTGCAATAAACTTTTTACCTTCTGAGAATCTGTCTCAGCACTATTATAAGTAACTATACACAAAGCCTCTCGACATTGTTTAATCACATTAGCATTACCCTGATCACCCACATAAGCTAAACCAGGTAAATCAAGTATTCTTACTCTTGTTGCTTTTGGTAATTGTAATTGAGATTCTTTTAACAGTCGAAAAGGATAAGTAATTGTAGATTGGGGACAGGCTAAATTAGGTTGGGTTTCTCTATTTTCGATATAACCTATCATTGCTTGATAAAGACGTTGATAAATTTTATCGTCACTAATGCCTCTCCATTCTCCACATTCCCATAACGCCCCTGGTGTTTCATGAATGATCAGAGATTTTTCTGTATTATACTCAATGGTCACTGCACCAGCGCTCATTTCACTAACTGCAACCGGGACAATTTCCGCACCACATAGCAAATTAACCAGAGTGCTTTTACCACTGCTGGTAGTTCCCGTTGTGGCCAGGGTGAGAGTAGGATTTTGTAGTTCGTAGACTAATTGATTTAATGCTGTTTCTAATTTATCGGTAAGTTCTTGTATTTCCGGTTGATAACTCTCCGGTAGGTGCTGGGATATTTCCGTATGAAAGTTATCCCAGTATTGAGCTAGTAGTTTGGCTTTAGACTCGATTTCTGCAAATACTTTATATACTGAGTTGCTCATATTGCCAAATCCATACTTGGTAACTTTGGGTGTTGTCTGGTTGAAAATCCTATTACATAGTATATACATAGAATGTTTCATAAAGCAAGTCCAAGCAAAAAATAGCTTAGTAACAATAGCTCCACCGGAATTTGGTGACAAGTTTAGTCAGGGGTGCTAACTTATCTGGTGATCTCATTCCCATACTCTGTATGAGAGTGAGATATACGCACATTTAATTTTCACCAGATGTTTATTGGCAAAAATTCCCCTTCTTCCCTACTACCTAATTTAAAACTGCTCTAAATACTGATTAAGATCCTCAATAACGCGGGTAAGTTCCGCCTCTGTTGTCAACCGAATACCTAAATTGCGAATTGTTAACAAAACTTTAGCCGCAAAGGGAGTAGGCCAGATATTAGGATTACAAAATATCTCCACAAATACATCCCCAGTATAACGATACTCCAGGGAGGGTTGGGGGCTAACTTTACCTGTACCTGGGGTGGTTTTAGCAGCAACAGCTTTGAGGCTTTTCATTAATTCATTGATTTCTGCTTTTAATTCTTGCGCTGCTTGGGGTGAAAAACTGAAGGAAACAGAACCTTCTACTAGATTTAGTGTTAAAGGTACAAAAGACATAAGCTACTTATTAAAAATAATTCGTAATTATCCATATTACCTCAAGATGCTCCCAGATACCCAACTTCTCAAAGAAGTTGAGAATCTTTTTCTGTAATAAAGATATTAATTCTTAATTAGCAACTTTTGACCTATTTCCTGTATATTTATTCCTAGAAATAAATACCTATTGTTGTACAGTAAGAGAATAAATTCTCCATTCTTTTTTCCACAAATCACAATTATAAATATATGACTTACGATAACCGCACTGAAGTTAGGAAAGTTTTAATTATCACTCTCCTGCTGAATGTATTCGTCATGGGTTTAAAAGTCGTTGTAGGTTATTGGACAGGTTCTTTAAGTTTACTAGCGGATGCTTTACATAGTGTGACAGATAGTGCTAATAATGTCTTAGGATTAGTTGCTATTAAGTTTTCTTCACCATTACCAGACCGAGAGCATCCTTATGGACACAATAAATTTGAAGCAGTGGGGGCTTTAGGTATCGCTGCATTTTTAGGTATAGCCTGTTTTGAAATTGTCCAAGGTGCAGTAGAAAGAATTATCAAAGGTGGTGAACCTGTGAGAGTATCACCTATAGAACTGTGGTTATTACTGATTGTGTTAGGAGTAAATATTTTTGTCGCCTTTTATGAGCGCAATGTCGGGAGAAGAGTCGGTAGTTCCATTTTAGTCGCTGATGCTACCCATACCATGAGTGATGTGTGGGTGACAATCTCCGTTATCGGTGGTTTAATTGGGGTTTGGTTGGGTTATCAGTTGTTAGATGTCCTACTGGCTTTCCCAGTGGCTTTACTGGTATTTTGGAGTGGTTGGTCAGTTTTAAAAGAAAATTTACCTTGGCTGGTAGACCAAATGGCGATCGCTCCAGAAATAATTCATACAATTGCAGTTTCCGTACCTGGTGTCATTAACTGTCATGATATCGCCTCCCGTGGTGTCATCGGTCGTCAAGTATTTATAGAAATGCACTTAATTGTAGATGCACGCGATGTAGAGACTGCTCATATTATCACCGAAGAAGTAGAAAGACAACTAGAAGAACGTTTCAGTCCAGTCAGGATTTTAATTCATGTTGAACCACCCGCATATCAGTCTGAGCGCATAACCTTTGAATCTGAATAAACACTGTTTTCGGTTTAACTTTTGACTTTCGCCGATACTAGTCTGTATTTTAACTTAAATCAAACAGTAATATTTCCCCATTTGAATTACTGCTAATTGTTAATTTTTCTTCTCCTGTAATTTCTACACCATCTCCTGCTTTTAATTTATGATTATTAAAAACTACTTCACCTTTAGCTATTTGTAACCAAGCATAACGATGATTTTGAACGTGATAATTTACCACCTCACCTGGTGCTAAAATTCCCGCATATAAGGATAGGTCTTGGTGAATAATTACAGCCCCATCTCGTCCATCTTCAGCCGCAATTAACCGCAGTTTTCCCCGCTTTTCTTCTATAGGAAAAGCTTTTTGTGCATATCTAGGTTTTAGTCCTTGCTGATTTGGTAAAATCCAGATTTGCAGTAAATGTAATTCTTCTGTTTGAGAAGGATTAAATTCACTGTGCATAATTCCCGTTCCCGCACTCATAACCTGTGCTTCACCAGGAAGAATTACCGCACCTGTGCCTAAACTATCCTTATGTTCAACTGCACCGGATAAAACATAAGTAAGAATTTCCATATCCTTATGTCCATGAGTGGGAAATCCTGCACCAGCAGCAATGCGATCATCATTAATTACTCGCAAAGAACGGAATCCCATCCGCTTGGGATCATAAAAACTGCTAAAAGAAAATGTATGATAACTATTGAGCCAGTCAATATGATAATGTCCACGGGCATCGCCATCATGAATTACATAATTAATGGTATTTTGAGTCATGATTCCACCTTACTATTAATAGTTAGTTGTTTGTACCAGATAATAAATATTTTTCATCTGTTTATATAGTAAAGTAGTTACAGGTAAATTCCCAAATACACACTAAAAAGTAAGATACTTACCAAAAATATACTATGGCTAATAATTTTATGAACTACTACGTGATCTATGATGGCAACTGTAATCTTTGTGTAACTTTAGTCCAATTGTTGGAAACTTTAGACCAAGGGAAACTGTTTCGCTACGTTTCTATGCAAGATGAAGAGACATTATGCCAATGGGGAATTACTTCAATAGATTGTCAACAGGGGATGATTTTAATTGATAGTAATGCCACAGAGAAACGTTGGCAAGGTAGTAATGCTGCTGAGGAAATTGGACGACTATTGCCTTTGGGTAGTATATTTGTGGATGCGTATCGGGCGTTACCGGGGATGAAATGGGCAGGGGATAGGTTTTATGAACAAATTCGGGATCATCGTTATACATTGTTTGGGAAGCGTTCTCAAACCTATCAATCAGTATACTGTCTAGATGGTAGTTGCAAAGCTGATCATGAGTAATTTTGAGTCAGACTTTAATTTAGTACATGAGTTCTATTATGTAAGAATTTAAACCTCTTTTCTGGGCTATTGCCGTTATTTTTGCATTTAAAGCCTAAAATATATTTAACCTTAAAGGTTAACAATATTTATGAAAAATTGGTATAATGGATATTGTATTCGAGAATAGCAAATTTGAAGAAGAGTGCAATAACCAACGCCTTTTAGTCAAAAATCATGGTGCAGATCGAGCAAAACGCATCCAAAAACGGCTCAATTCCTTACTTTACGCCAACGTACTAGAGGATATGCGAAATGTTCCTGGACGTTGCCACGAATTAGTTCATGATCGAGCAGGTCAATTAGCGCTTGACTTGGATCATCCATACAGACTCATCTTTGAACCTGCAAATCACCCAATTCCCACCAAATTAGATGGTGGTCTCGACTGGAATCAAGTAACTACCGTAAAAATAATCGGCGTGGAGAATTATCATGGAAAGTAAGATCCAAAATCGGTACAATCCAGATTACGTTTCACCTCCGGGGGATACCCTGTTGGAAGTGCTGGAAGATAGGGGTATGACCCAAGCAGAACTGGCTGAACGGACAGGAAGACCAAAAAAAACAATTAATGAAATTATTAAGGGTAAAGCCGCAATTACCCCAGAAACAGCATTGCAACTAGAACGGGTATTCAATATCCCAGCCAGTTTTTGGAACAATCACGAACGACATTACCGGGAATTTTTAGCACAAAAGGAAGAAAAAAAGCGTTTAGCAAAACAAGTACCCTGGCTGAAAGAAATTCCTGTCACAGCTATGATTAAATCTGGCTGGATTCGCCGCTGTGGGGATAAAGTAGAGCAACTGCGGGAAGTGTTAAATTTTTTCGCCGTCGCCTCCCCTGAACAATGGGAGGGTATATGGTTGAATCATCATATAAATTTTCGTCAATCTCAAGCATTTCAAAGCGACCCTAAAGCTGTATCTGCTTGGTTACGTCGGGGAGAAATCGAAGCATCGGCAATTGTTTGCGCTCCTTACAATGCCAATAAGTTTAAAGAGACACTACAAAAAATCCGTACTCTCACATTAGAACCACCAGAAATTTTCCAAGCAAAATTAATACAATTATGCGCAGAAGCTGGTGTAGCTGTGGTTTTTCTGCCAGAACTTCCGAAAATGCGAACTAGTGGTGCAACTCATTGGTTGAATGCTGACAAAGCCCTTATTCAACTCAGTTTGCGGTATAAAACTGATGATCATTTGTGGTTTACATTCTTCCATGAAGCTGGTCATATTTTACTACATGGTAAGCGGGATTTCTTTCTTGAGGGAACAGGTATTATCTCCGTTGAGGATCAAGAAAAAGAGCAGGAAGCTAACAAATTCTCTGCGGATATACTCATTCCTCCTGGAGATTTACAACGATTTCTGGACTCAGTTTCACAAATTAGTAAAACCAATATTATCCAGTTTGCTAATGAGATTGATATTGCACCGGGAATTGTCGTTGGTAGACTTCAACATGATCAAGTTTTACCCTCTAATCACTGTAATGATTTAAAGCAAAGGTGGGAATGGGCGTTAGATCAACAGAAAAACTAAAGAAAAACTAATTATTTTTACTGTTATTTTTACTGACTCGGCCGATTAAACACCTCTAAAATTTGCCGACAAACCTGTTTGAGTTTTTCCCCAACAACAGCCAAAGGTACAGAATCACCGATAAAACTCCAGGTTTCCACCGTAGAAAGTCGCCAAACTTCACCACGATGGTCAAATCCAGCCGCTTCCACACCAATGGCGCGACGGTGATCAGTGATGGGATCTTGATAAAATCGAATTTGAATTAAAATACTGCGACAGCGCCAAGATTTGCTGACACCTGGGAAGTGAAAACCGATGTCAATGGAATCTGGATCTACTAATTCTCTGGTTTCCAGGTCATTATGCCAGGGTTTGAGATCAGATTTGACATCAGGAAATTCGTATTTAAACAAATTGACCACCGTAGCAATTTTGCTGGCAAATTCGACGTTTGTGGCTTGTTCGGCTGCGTTCACTCAATAATCTCCTATATTCGGTTAGCCTGGAGGGAAGATGAAGATAAAGACAGAAAAACCTAAGTTAATTGTAACGGTTGATTACATAGCGATCTAAAATAACACTGTTCATCGGCAACCAAAGAAAAAATTAATTTCCATTTATGGTGCGTCAACGTTCTATTTTCTCACTGATTTTCGTATTATTAGCAACATTCCTGATTGGTTGTGGTGGTCCTAGTGTTGCTACTTTACCACCATCTTATACAGCAGCGGAAGTTGCTAAAATTCAGGAGTATGTTCCGGGAATTAAAGCGGTAATTGATCGCCAAGGGGAACTGAAAAGCTTGATTTCTGAGGGTGAATGGATAAAAGTCGGCAATTTTATCCATGGACCGATGACGGAAGCTAAGTTAAATATGACTTATGTAGTCCCCAATTTGGCACAGCAGTCCCAGGGAAAGGCAAGACAAATCATTAAAGATTTGTTGAATGACTTAGTAAAAATAGACCAATCTGCTACCGTTGGCAATACCAGTCAGGCTTTGAGTAATTACAAACAAGCTTTTGCGGATATTGACAAGTTCTTAGAACTAGTTCCCGAAAAAAGTAGCTAAAGGAAAAGGCCACAGGCAACAGGTAGGAGGAAACAGGGAATAGGGTAAAGAATAATAAATATATATAATTTATTATAATTCTCCCTCTACTCCCTGCTTCCTGCCTGCTTTCGAGTCTTGAATCACAAAATGCTAGGGTGATGGAGTGATAGGGTGGAGAGGAAGACTTTTCATTCTTCACCCCTGACTCAAGTGCGAAAACCATGAATGTAGTAATTATCGGTTGTGGTGTGGTTGGGGCGGCGATCGCCTATGAACTGAGCCAAGTTAAAGGTTTAAATATCACTGTTTTTGAGCAAAAACAACCGGCACAAGGTTCTACTAGCGCCGCCCTCGGTGTATTAATGGGTGTAATTAGCAGTAAAACTAAGGGTATTGCTTGGCGAATGCGAGAAAGTAGTATCCAACGCTATGGAACTTTGATTCCTGAATTAGAAGCAATTACGGGGCGGAAAATCCCCTGTAACCGGCAAGGAATCGTCATGTTGTTATCGGAAAATTTAGAGCGTCCCCTAGAAAGTGGCGTTGAGGTACTTTCAGAATGGGAACAATTGCGGGAAATTCGTCAATCCCAAGGTTGGCAATTACAAGTTTGGGATCAAGAACAACTCGGAAAATATTGCCCCCAGGTTAATTATCCCCAAAGTATTGGGGCTGTCTATTCTCCCCAAGATCTACAATTAAATGCTACAGCTTTAACTTTAGCTTTAGTAGATGCCGCCCAACGCAATGGGGTAAATTTTCAATTTGGTGTGTCTGTTACGGGTACAGAAACCCCACCTCCTCCCCCCCCAACACCCTTACACATCAAAAAAGGATTGGGAGAAGCACACAAATGTAATTTTATTGAAACTACACAGGGTAAAGTCACCGCTGATTGGTTTATCATGTCTGCGGGTTTGGGTTCAACGGCTTTAACTGCAAAATTAGATCAGATGGTAAATATCCGTCCGGTACTGGGACAAGCTTTATATCTAAGTTTAGGACGGACTTTAGGAAATCCTGATTTTCAACCGGTGATTACTGGTAATGATGTGCATATTGTCCCCATGGGCAATGGTGATTATTGGGTTGGTGCAACGGTAGAATTTCCTAATGATCAAGACCAAATACCGCCAAATCAAGAATTATTAGATGCTGTTAGACAACAAGCGATCGCTTTTACCCCAGATTTAGCCGCCGCTAAGGTTCTCCGCACTTGGTCGGGACTGCGTCCCCGTCCTGAAGGACGACCAGCACCAGTTATTGATAAGTTACCGGGTTTTACTAATGTTCTTCTGGCTACGGGACACTATCGCAATGGTGTTTTACTCGCCCCAGCCACAGCCACAGCCATTCGAGAAATGATTTTACCCCAAGATTCTCATTCTTAAATTTTCCTATATTCCTAGTCCATCAGACCCCGGATTTCTTCAAGAAGTCTGGGATCTGAAGTATAGCGATTTCTATAATTAAATACAATTACTGCAAGATAGTTCTTCCTTATCAGAATCCATTATACCAAATTCCCCAGCACAAGTCAATACCTTTAACTCTTAAAATGCGAAATTTTTTCTTTTTCATGAATAGCAATCAGAGAGAAATAATTTCCCACCCTTGTTTATCCGTGTTCTATGTGTTCTTGAGTAGTTATTTTTAAATTTTTCTACGTAAGAGGACATCTATTACTGACTACCAGACTTTGAAAATTACAGTTTACCAGATCAATGGACTGCTAGAGTCGGATAAGCTGGGTATTGAAGATCCTGAAAAACTTACCAAATATTCTCAACAGACTAACTACATTGTAACTGAACTATGTTTGATGCACTATCTGACCGTTTAGAATCCGCCTGGAAAAAACTGCGAGGACAGGATAAAATATCAAAATCTAACATTCAAGACGCTTTACGGGAAGTGCGTCGGGCTTTGTTGGAAGCAGATGTTAATCTTCAAGTCGTTAAAGATTTTATTAGCGAAGTTGAAACCAAAGCACAAGGGGCTGAAGTTATCAGCGGTGTGCGTCCTGACCAACAATTCATCAAAATTGTTTATGATGAACTGGTGCGGGTCATGGGAGAGGAAAATGTTCCCTTAGCAGAAGTTACAGGGAAAACCACCGTTGTGTTAATGGCTGGTTTACAAGGGACCGGGAAAACCACAGCCACAGCCAAATTAGCCTTACATTTACGCAAACAAGAGCGTAGTTGCTTATTAGTGGCTACGGATATTTATCGTCCCGCAGCAATTGATCAATTAATCACTCTGGGTAAGCAAATTGACGTACCAGTTTTTGAACTGGGAATTGAGGCAGACCCCGTAGAAATTGCCCGTCAGGGTGTGGAACGCGCCAGAGCAGAAGGCATAAATACAGTAATTATTGATACTGCCGGACGGTTGCAAATAGACGAAGGGATGATGGCGGAATTAGCCCGTATTAAACAGGTAGTTGAACCCGACGAAACCTTGCTGGTTGTGGACGCAATGACCGGGCAAGAAGCGGCAAATCTAACGCGCAGCTTCCATGATAAAATTGGTATTACAGGGGCAATCCTGACAAAAATGGACGGGGATAGCCGAGGTGGTGCAGCGTTATCTGTGCGGCAAATTTCCGGCGCGCCGATTAAATTTGTGGGTGTGGGGGAAAAAGTCGAGGCCTTGCAGCCATTTTACCCGGAACGCATGGCTTCGCGGATTTTGGGCATGGGGGATGTTCTCACCCTAGTAGAAAAAGCCCAAGAAGAGATAGATTTGGCAGACGCGGAGAAAATGCAGGAGAAAATCCTGTCAGCGAAATTTGATTTTACTGACTTTCTCAAGCAAAT
The DNA here is from genome assembly GCF_005402965.1 of Dolichospermum planctonicum. Taxonomy (GTDB): domain Bacteria; phylum Cyanobacteriota; class Cyanobacteriia; order Cyanobacteriales; family Nostocaceae; genus Dolichospermum; species Dolichospermum planctonicum. Next base: position 61,849 of record NZ_BJCF01000014.1, on the reverse strand, counting down.
GCGGTTGTTGAAGAATATGGGGTCATTAGGAGGAATCATGAAGATGATTCCGGGTATGAATAAGCTTTCCGATGACCAGTTAAAGCAGGGAGAAACCCAGCTAAAACGCTGTGAAGCGATGATCAATTCCATGACCGGAAAAGAGAGACGTGATCCAGATTTATTATCTAGTTCTCCCAGTCGGAGAAAGAGAATAGCATCTGGTTCTGGATACAGAGAAGCGGATGTAAGCAAACTAGTGGCGGACTTTCAAAAAATGCGATCGCTCATGCAGCAAATGGGACAGGGTGGCATCCCCGGTATGCCAGGAATGTTTGGGGGTGGAAATCCTTTAGCCGCAGGAAATCGCCCGGCACCGGGCTGGCGCGGTTATCCTGGGGGCGCAGCACCAGCGAAGAAAAAGAAAGAGAAAAAGAAAAAAGGTTTTGGCACTCTTTAAAATTTAAGCACAAAATCCCGGATTTCTTCCATAAATTCGGGACTTGCCAAGTGCAATAACTACGGAGTTTGTTTAGGGGTTCAAAAAAACGCAAAGCGATCGCAAATCACTATAATTGTTAATATATTCATCAGTGCCACTGCTTGTGTTCAAAACTTTATTTACCTTTGGTAAAATGGAGATTTAGATATGGTACAGCAACTTATACCACCAGAAATCAAACCAGAAATCATCTACCCTGATAGTGATGGCAACCTTATGTCCGATAATACTAAACAATATGAATGGATTGTTAAAATTAAGGAAAATTTAGAAATACTATTCGCCCCAAACGATGATGTATTTATAGCGGGTGATTTACTTTGGTATCCTGTAGAAGGAAGTGTAAAAACCCGACAAGCGCCTGATGTCATGGTGGTGTTTGGAAGACCCAAAGGTGACAGAGGTTCTTATAAACAATGGCAAGAAAATAATATTCCTCCCCAAGTGGTATTTGAAATCCTATCTCCGGGAAATACTACCAAAGAAATGGCCAAAAAAATCCTCTTTTATCAACGTTATGGAGTAGAAGAGTATTATATATACAATCCAGATACAATTGAATTAACAGGATTTATTCTTGAACAAGAATGTTTAGAGGCAATTGAGGATATTAATAATTGGGTCAGCCCGCGTTTAGACATACGTTTTAAACTCACAGCAGATAACTTAGAAATTTATTATCCTCATGGCGGTAAGTTTCTCACATCTGTGGAATTAAATCAACGTGTCGAAGAAGAAAAGGAACGTGCCGACAAAGAAAAAGAACGTGCTGAACAAGAACAACAACGTGCTGAACAAGAACAACAACGTGCTGAACAAGAACAACAACGTGCTGAACAAGAAAAAGAACGTGCCGACCAAGAACACAAAAATTATCAAGACCTATTAGCAAAATTAGCAGCTAAAGGTATTGATCTCAATAATCTCTAAAAATTAGAATTATATCCCCAACTTCTCAAAGAAGTCGGGGATATGAAAACCGCACCAACTAACACCACCAACTAACACCAAATGCGACCACGACGCAAAGGTTTATCAGGTTCAGTGTGTTGGGATTTTTAGAATATATAATAGCAAATCCTCAAGGAGCAACATATATGACTACAATTCAGGTTAAAAGCTTCACCCTAGAAGAATATCACGAACTCATCGAAATTGGCTTTTTAAAAGAAGATGATCACATTCAATTAATTAACGGAGAATTGGTAGAAATGGTATCAAAAGGTACGGCACATGAAACTTGTTTAAGAAAGCTATTAAAGGAACTTCCAAAACTTATAGAAGATAGAGCAATTCTGCAATCTCAAGCCCCTATTAGTATACCACCCAAAAGCGAACCAGAACCAGATTTTGCCATTGTCAAAAACCGTGATGATGATTATTTTTCATCTCACCCACAAGGGACAGATATATTGTTAGTCATAGAAGTTGCAGATTCTTCCATAGACTATGACCAAAAAGTGAAAATACCTCTTTATGCAAAAGCGGGAATACCTGATTATTGGATATTTAATTTATTAGATAATTGCTTGGAATGTTACAGTGAACCATATCAAAATAAACAGGGGATATTTGGGTATACAAATAAGCGAATTGTTTTACCTACTCAGGTGATATCTTTACCTTGGTTTACTGATTTACAGCTTGATTTAAGTAAAGTGTTTCCTGTGTATTAATGAATATCCCCAACTTCTCAAAGAAGTCGGAGATATGAAAACCGCACCAACTAACACCACCAACTAACACCAAATGCGACCACGACGGAAAGGTTTATCAGGTTCAGTTTGCTGGGCTTTTTGTCTAGCCATTTCCTGTGACCAAAAACCATAATCTTCCAAACCAGTAGATAACAATTTGCGTTCAATTTCTTGTGACTGTTGAGGTTCTGGTTGACTCGAATTTGCGGGGGTTTTCTTTTGTTTACTCATAACTTTGATAACTCCTAAATTGCACAACTGCAAGAAGATTTAATTTGCTGATAGCTACGATTTTGAAATGCGGCGGGGTCATTATAATTAGCACCATGTAATAAGTCCATACGAATGCTAACAAGGAAATAATAGCTGGAAGAATAGAAAATTTGAATCTTTATTATCAAATGAGTTCTTCTACAACCACCAACAGAAACTAACAATAACCTGTAATTCTACCTGGCAAAGACAGCAAAGATGCAAAACCCTATCAAGAGAAAGATATAATAGAAAGTATCAAATAACTTGAACAACTAGAAAAAGGAGATGAACTATGAAATATAGTATTCTAATTCAATAGTCCCAAGAAGATCAAGCGTATATTGCTTTTTTACCTGAGTGGGGAAAATATGCTAAAACCCACGGAGAAAGCTATGAAGAAGCTCTAGAAAATGCTAAGGAAGTGTTAGAAGATTTGCTGTATGGCTATAATCAAATCGGTAAGCCTATACCCCAACCCCAAATATTACAAAATATAGCTTAAAAAAGACATAATCTGACAATAATGATATCTATAAGTTAGATGTAGGTTGGGTTAAGCGACAGCGCAACCCAACAACATTAAATCACAAAATCACCGAAATGTTGGGTAACATCCTGTAAATCCTGAAATCCTGTACTTCGACTCCGCTCAGTAACCGTAAATCGTGATTGGTGACAATTTCATTTTCTGCAAAATTTGAGCAAATTTTATGATATCTACTACTGCAATTTCTCCCATCTTAACTATTCCTCCCCTAGAAAACGGCGACAAATTAACCCGTCATGAATTTGAACGGCGTTATCATGCCATGCCGAATCTCAAAAAAGCCGAATTAATTGAAGGAGTAGTTTACGTGGCATCACCATTAAGAATCAAAAGTCATGGAGAACCCCATGCTTATATTATGACTTGGCTGGGAGTTTATAAAGCAGCTACACCGGGTATAGGTTTCGCCGATAATGCCACAGTGCTAATAGATACAGATAACGAACCACAACCGGATGCTTTATTAAGAATTGAAACAGGAGGACAATCAAGAATAAATAAAGATGATTATGTAGAAGGTGCGCCAGAATTAATTGTGGAAATTGCTGCTTCTAGTGCTTCCTATGATGTGCATGAAAAACTCAAAGTTTATCGTCGTAATCAAGTCCAAGAATATTTAATCTGGCGAGTTTATGACCATCAATTTGATTGGTTTAGGTGACAATAAGGGGAGTATATTCAACTTCAAGCCAATGCAGATAATATAATTTGTTCCCAAGTATTCCCCGGTTTATGGTTAGATAAAACAGCATTATTAGGAGGAGATTTAGGTAGAGTATTAGCTGTTTTGCAGCAGGGTTTAGCAAGTCCAGAACATGAGAATTTTATTAGTAGATTATCTAGTTAGCAGCAGTTACCATCCAAACTAAAATTCCTAAAATGACATCAACAGGAGGAAGGGGATAATCTGTAAAATCAATTGTTACAGTTTGTTCCGTTAATTGTAGAAATCGCCAAACAGTACCATTAGTGACGCTACCATAAATTGTAGGAATGGGTTGATTATTAATTTCATTGAATTTTTGAGCAGCAATCATTTCTGCAATACACTGGCCAATACCCGGATTTAAGTCTGATTTTTTAGCTTCCACAATCATAACTGCTGGTGCTTCCACTTCTAACTGTTCTGCTGAAAGACTCAGAACAAAATCACAGACTCCATTCAATCCTAAAGCCGAATCTACAGTAAAATCTGTACCAGAAAATAAACTAATTTTTCTTTGTAAAATCTTACGAACCTCTAGTAAAACCGGACTAATGATTAACTCAGAACGTGCTTTTTCACTTCCTGTCGCTATAGCTAATGGTAAACTTTCTGCTAAAAAATCAGTCAGGGTTGCACTAGCAGCTATTGGTTGGATTTCTGGCAGAAACTTTTGATTTTCAATGGTGTTTATGCCAAAGGTTTGCTTGACTTTTCTGAGGGTAAAATCACTGTATGACATAATGTGACATAATGTAAATATTTCCAAAAATGATGTACAATTCATGTAAAATATATGTGAAAATCAACCAACAGCAAAACCTGTATATTGTCTCACTAAAGGTTCATGAAATGCTAAAACAATATCTGATTTTGGCACTCCTAATTTAACTAATTCATCTGCTATACCAATCTCAGTTCCATCATGTTGTATCCAAATTTTCTGATCTTTAATATCCAAATGCAAAACACAACCATGCTGCCGTTTTCTATTTTTCCAACCCACATACATCAATTGATAATGATCACCAAAACTATCAAAAATCAATTGTTGTTCAATTTCATCTTTAGCTGAACCTAATTGAGCATATTCTGTGATCACTTGTTTGACATAATTGCGATATTGTTCTAGTTTTTCCATGCTACAATTACCTCCTGAACTGGATCATAAATCATGATATTGAGAAATATTAGATGTACCAATAAAACTCTTAATTTCTACAGCTATTTTTTCTCCTTCTCTTTCAGCAGCTAAAACTTGCTCTGCACCGAGATCAATATACATTTCCACATCACCGACTTCTATCCTTAAAGGATCATCTGTAATCACCCAACCGTCTTTTTCTAACCCGATCCTAACAGCATCATGAAAAATATCTTTAGCTGGCATTAACTTTATAAAAAATTAGACTTTTCACCCATAATCATAACATCAATTACAACAACACAATCAAAACCATGCCTAACCTTACCGACATTCCCGGAATCTCCCAAATTTGGACACGCACAAAAGGCGACCCTCGCATTAAAATTGCTATCCTTGATGGTGCTGCTGATTTAGAACGCAGTTGTTTTCAAGGGGCAAAATTTAGTCAATTTAAACCCTACTGGGCAGAAGATATTGAACTTAAACGTTGAATACTATTATTATCTCAATTTATCTTTAGATTTTAACAAACAACAAAAAGACAAAAAAGACGACCCCGACCACGATAAAGAAGAGGCAAAAAAAGAACGGGAGGCATTTTTTGCACCTTTCCCTCCAGCTATTAGACAACGCATTGAATTATCCAGTCATGCTACTCACATTTCTAGCACAATTTTAGGGGAACACGGCACACCCGCCCCTGGTATTGCCCCTTTATGTACAGCATTAAATATTCCTATTTCCTTCGCTAATGATGATTTTATTTCCCCTATCAACCTTACCCACGCTATTAATACCGCTTGGCAATGGGGAGCGAATATTATCCATATCGCTGCTTGTCACCCTACCCAAACCGGAGTAGCACCTGATTTATTTGCCCGTGCTGTGAAACAATGCCAAGATAACAATATGTTAATTGTTGCCCCAGGTGGTAATGATAAAGGAGAATGTTGGTGTATTCCCTCTATTCTTCCTGGTGCAGTGAATATGGACGGGGCAATTATTCCTGCTAATCCCTATGATAGCCGGCAAATGGTTGATTACTTGTCAGCAAATCCTACGGAAGCTAAACCTTTAATTTGGACTCTTAACCAAGAATTAACTCCTATTTATGCTTTAGAACCTGTAAGTGGTTTTGCCGCAGATATCTATGAAACTCTAATTGCTATGTTAGAGGGACAAATTCAACCAGAAGATAGTGATGATTTTGTGGAACGGGTAAGTATTCCTGCAAGGTTAACTGATAGAACTGTGGAATTATTTTCTGGTCAAGTTGTGCCTGTAATTACTCTAACTAATACTAGGGGAATGTATGGCTGGAAAGTCAATAGTTTAGTAGATATGTCAATGCAAACTGTAATTACGGAAGCTACACCACCAGCCCAAGAAATGGCCATGAGAAAGGCTTTGAGTAGTTTCTTAAATCGAGTATACTATGATTTGCGAAATTTAGGACAATTTGCTAAAGATCGAGCGCTGAATTTTTCTGTAACTAATGCTTTTCAAGCGGCTTCTAGTTTTTCTCAAGCTATTTCTACAGGGATGCAGCTTGATAGTATTGAAGTGGAAAAAAGTCCTTTCTGTCGGATTAATAGTGATTGTTGGGATGTGAAATTAAAGTTTTTTGACCCGGAAAATGGCCGCAGAGCTAAAAAAGTCTATCTATTTACCATTGACGTGAGCGATCGCATTCCTGTAACTTTAGGTCAAGTTCGCTCTTGGTCTGTGCGGAAATAAGCACCTAGTCTAGCTCAAGACCTAGAATTTATCAAAATCGTTTATAATGAATTAGTGCAGATAATGGAGTAAAGATTGAGGTGCTACAACTGTTTTATCCCGAAACCACGGGAGCAGGGGGCTTAAAAGAATATCTTTCTTACCGACAACTGACAACTGACAACTAACTAATAGCCATTCACGGCCAGGAAGTGCTAAAATTAGCGTTTCAGTGTCGGAAATTGTGAACGCGGGTGTCATAACCCAGTCACTTCCTCATCAATCAGTTGCAAACTCACTAACTAGGAACAGGAGAAACAGTTCTCAACATGATCAAACTGCGTTTAAAAAGATTTGGCAAAAAGCGAGAAGCAAGTTACCGAATTGTTGCCATTAACAGCCTGGCTCGTCGTGACGGCCGCCCCTTAGAAGAATTAGGATTCTATAATCCCCGAACAGATGAAGTAAAATTAGACATTCCTGGTATTGTGCAGCGACTACAACAAGGCGCTCAACCTACTGATACAGTCCGTCGTATTCTCGTAAAAGCTAACGTTTTTGAACAGGTCAGTGCAACAGCCGCATCATAGTTTTGAGATTAAATCCTTAGCAACCAGTCCCAATTATGTTGGGCTGGTAAAGTTTCTTGTGCAGCCGTTTTTAGAATCTCCAGAATCTTTAAAGGTTGATTGTGAAATATCTCAAACCCTGAAGCGGGCTTGGGTACGCATTGCTTTTGATAGTACAGATAAAGGAAAAGTGTTTGGTAGAGGGGGACGCAATATCCAGGCAATTCGCTCTGTAATTGCCGCCGCAGCAGAACTAGCTGGTCAATCAGTATACCTGGATATCTACGGTGGTGCTTCCCCAGGTCGGGAAAGTATGTCTTTTGATGAAGAACAGGAAGAGCGGACACTACCACCCAAGTCGAAAGAAAGAGAGAGTAATATTCCCAAACCTGTTGTTAAACCACGTTTGCGGTAATATCAGCTGCATGAAAATTAAATATTAAAAATTAAAAAAAGCGGATTAAATAAGCTTTTGAGAAATTTTTAGTATTTGGTTAATTTCCGCCCTTGTCAAGTAGTCAGTTGAGATTGTTGGAGACGGGAGACAACAGTATTGTCAAATCTTGGCTAATAATTCCGTGTTTATTGCGGATTTACCAGCCAAGAATTAACAAGTGTTGTCAGCCTATTTCCCAATCATAAACATATTAACTAACGGAAAGTTAAGTTGCCCCGCTGAGGTAGGTAAGGGTGCGCTACCCTTACATGAAATGTAAATCATTTATATGGTTAATTTTGTCTACCTGCTTAGACAATTTTAAATTTACATGGAATAGGAAAATATTAATTTTGTTAAAAACCATTTTTCACCCAATTCAAGAATAATATGGCAGATGATTTGATCCAACTGCCTAATATGTCCAGTGCGATCGCTTTAGCAGGATATAGTGAGGCTAATATCAAGTTTTTATCTCAACAAACAGGAGCTAATTTAGTTCTGCGGGGACAAGAATTATTAATTTCAGGGACACCAAAACAGGTAGAATTAGTAAAGAAATTGGTGCGATCGCTAGAAAATTTATGGAGTAAAGGTAATAATATCTCTAGTGCTGATATTCTCACAGCCCGTCAAGCCCTCGATACCAATACAGAAGACCAATTACAGGACTTACAGCGCGATATCCTAGCCAAAACTCGCAGAGGGTTAGAAATTCGCGCTAAAACCTTTCACCAACGCCAATATATAGACGCGCTTCGCAGACGCGATTTAACCTTTTGTATTGGTCCTGCGGGAACAGGGAAAACCTATCTGGCTGTAGTTGTCGCAGTTCAAGCACTACTTAGTAATCAATTTGAACGGTTGATTTTAACTCGTCCCGCAGTGGAAGCCGGGGAAAAACTCGGTTTTTTACCGGGAGATTTACAGCAAAAAGTTAATCCCTATCTGCGTCCCCTTTATGATGCCATTAATGAGTTTATAGACCCGGAAAAAGTCCCCAATTTAATCGAGCGGGAAATCATCGAAGTTGCACCACTGGCTTATATGCGGGGAAGAACCTTAAATAATGCTTTTATAATTGTTGATGAAGCCCAGAACACTACACCGGCGCAAATGAAAATGGTTTTGACGCGCTTAGGTTTTAACTCCCGAATGGTGATTACAGGTGATATTACGCAAACTGATTTACCACCATATCAAAAATCGGGATTAGATGTGGCTTTACAAATTTTAAAAAACGTAGAAGGGATTGCTATTTGTGAATTTTCTCAGAAAGATGTAGTGCGTCATCCTTTAGTACAGCGCATTGTTGCTGCTTATGAGAAATATGAAACGTAGTAAATTAGTTATTGGTTATCAATCTGAAATTGAACACTCACTAGTAGAAAATTAACAAATATGACAACAACATTGAAAGAATTTTTAGAAGCTTGTGAAAGCTTAGGAACTTTGCGGTTAATTGTCACCAGTAGCGCTGCTGTTTTAGAAGCGAGAGGGAAAATAGAAAAGCTATTTTACGCAGAATTACCAAAAGGTAAATATGCAAATATGCACACCGAAGGCTTTGAATTTCATTTAAACATGGACAAAATCACCCAAGTGAAATTTGAAACAGGTGAAGCCAAAAGAGGGAATTTTACAACTTATGCAATTCGGTTTTTAGACGAAAAATCAGAACCTGCATTAAGCCTATTTTTGCAATGGGGTAAACCAGGAGAATATGAACCAGGACAAGTAGAAGCTTGGCAAGTTTTAAAAGCAAAACATGGCGAAATTTGGCAACCTTTACCCGTAGAAATTTTGTAATTTTTCGTTTCTTTCAGATCCCCGACTTATTTGATAAGTGGGGGAGTAGGTTTAATATTGAATTATTGAATTATTGAATATGTTTACAAAAATAATTGTTAGTTGTTGCTTAATGCTTTTATTGTTTTTAGGAAATAACGAAGCACAAGCGGGAGAATTAGCGGAACATTTAGCCAAATTCCCCCAATGGGAAAAATTAACATCAGTCAAACCAGCAGAGGGAGATTTATTGTACCCTGACTGGATAGCTGGTAAGTGGAAAGTAACAAGTACATTAGTAGATTTAGCAGCACCGTTAGCACCGAATATAGTCACACCAGGCTTTGAAAATAATCGCAGTCAATTAAATAAACCAATTAGTTTTTTAGTCAGATTTGTGAAAGTTAAACCAACTAATTCAGGTTTAAAAATTCTTGCTTATTTCCAAAATCAAACACCAATATTAGTAGCTGATAGAGAATTTAATAGTTTAAATTTAACCAGAGCGTATTTAGGAGATGAAACTGTATTATCATCCAAGGTAGATCCTGAATCTCCTAATCGTCAAATTACATTTTTGCGGGGTGAACGTCAATTAATTTCCATTGTCACTGCTCGCGCTACAGAGAGAATATCAGAACATCAATTCATCACTTCCGAAGTTTTTCAACAATTATTTAAAGGTGGTTCTCGTCCCTATTTGAATACTGTAGAATCAACCACCGCTTACCAAAAACTTTCCACCTCTTCCCCAACCATTACAGCCGACCAAGTTACCGCTGTCTACCTTTCCCCCCAAGATCCTGATTATTTTACCGCAGGTTCTCGACCAGTAGCATTATATCGCTATCGCTTAGAATTTTTCCCTTCCAGCTGAAGTTTCAGGTCAAAATGGTGTTTAACCCCGCTTGTACTTGTGAGCAACTGGGAAAACTGGCTTGGAGTAAAGGATTTAGGCTTTATGAAAAATATTTTCTCTAACCCCTTGCCAAACTTAAAAACTATTGCTATTATAGTTGAGCGTGGGACACAAACGGGTCGGTGTCCGAGTGGTTAATGGAGACGGACTGTAAATCCGTTGGTTTACGCCTACGCTGGTTCAAATCCAGCCCGGCCCACCTCTTACGGATGTTAGGAATTATAATTGCTGTGTAATGATAAAATACACAGCAATATAAATCTTGATTTACAAATTGTTTCAGTTTTGCCCGTGTGGCTCAGTGGTAGAGCACACCCTTGGTAAGGGTGAGGTCACGAGTTCAATCCTCGTCACGGGCTTTTAAAAAAGCATATAACTTACCCAAGAGTTGCGAAAGAATGAACCACGAAGAAGGGTTAACCTAAGGGTTTGAACAATATCTACCATTGGAAATTTGCTGTCATACCCATCCCGTCATCTCCCCAGATGTGTCAAAATAAGGAATTGTCATCAAAAATATTATAAGGTAATTTAGTGACTTCAACTGCTCAAGCTAGTGCGAGTGCGCGTCGTGCGGTCTTTCCATTTACAGCCATCGTCGGTCAAGAAGAAATGAAACTGGCACTGCTGCTAAATGTCATTGACCCCAAAATTGGTGGTGTAATGATTATGGGCGATCGCGGCACCGGCAAATCTACAACTATCCGCGCATTGGCGGACTTATTACCGGAAATACCTGTTGTTGCCAATGACCCCTTCAACAGCGACCCCAACGACCCGGACTTAATGAGTGATGAAGTGCGTCAACAAGTAGCCCAAGGGTTAGAAGTTCCCATTGCTCATAAAAAGGTGCAAATGGTAGATTTACCATTAGGCGCAACAGAAGACCGGGTTTGTGGCACAATTGACATTGAAAAGGCTTTGTCTGAGGGTGTGAAAGCTTTTGAACCAGGACTACTAGCTAAAGCCAACCGAGGGATTTTGTACGTTGATGAGGTCAATTTGTTAGATGACCACTTGGTAGACGTTCTTCTTGATTCCGCAGCGAGTGGTTGGAATACCGTTGAACGGGAAGGGATTTCTATTCGTCACCCCGCGCGGTTTGTGCTTGTTGGTTCAGGAAACCCAGAAGAAGGGGAACTGCGTCCTCAATTACTCGACCGTTTTGGAATGCACGCAGAAATTCACACAGTTAAAGAACCAGCTTTACGGGTGCAAATTGTGGAAGAAAGAGGGGAATTTGACCAAAATCCTGCTGTATATTTGGAAAAACACCAAACTCCCCAAATAGCATTACAACAGCAAATTGTCAATGCTCAGGAATTATTACCACAAGTTAATTTAGACTATGATTTTCGGGTGAAAATTTCCGAAGTTTGTTCAGAATTAGATGTGGATGGTTTGCGGGGTGATATTGTCACTAACCGCGCTGCTAAAGCCTTGACCGCTTTTGAAGGACGAACAGAAGTTACAGTTGACGATATCCGTCGCGTAATTACTTTATGTCTGCGTCACCGTTTGCGGAAAGACCCCTTGGAATCTATTGATACTGGCTATAAGGTAGAAAAGGTCTTTTGTCGGGTTTTTGGTGTGGAACTTCCAGAAGATTCCTCACAAAAAAACGGTGCGGGAATGAAAGCCGGAGTGCGTTAGTGATCATCTGGAGACGTTCTGGGGAACGTCTCTAAAACCGTTAATTAACAACTAACAAATTATCAGAATTGGTTAAATAGCTTGATTTTATTAGTATGATTCGGTTTCTAATTTTAACAAATTTTTTAAAAAATCAGTGAAATTTTTAATAGCTGGAATTTCCGCTGTTTCAGGACTAATCCAATCATCACATTTAATAGTTACTGTATTTGTCATACCTGGTTGAAGAACACTGGCCACTGTGGAAATTATAGCTTTTTGTTGATCAAAAGGTTTCCACTTTAAAGGCTTTTTATTCCTCTCTTGCTCAGAAAATTTATCTATATATTCCTTTGCTCTTTGCATATATTCAGGATAAACTAACTCTCCACAATCACAAATTAAAGTATCTAAAACTCCTGGTTGAGAATTATCTGGTAATATATAAATTCCTGCTTTTGTTTCTAATTCTGGTGAACCTTCTGTAACATTACCACTTTCAGTAACTTGAGTTGGAAAATGAGAAAAATATTCTTTAAAACCTTCATAATACTCTTTTACCACTTTGTCAGGTGTATTGTTATCAGTATCAGCTATGATACCAAAAGCGAAAAGCTCAGAATAATCCATGTTAGATAATTTATCTCTCAAATTACTAATTAACTGACTTCCATTACCTACATATATAGCTATTGAGAAATTATCATTATATAATATCTGAGGCATATCAAGCCTATCATATAAATTTCCACCTTTAGGATAATTAGGGATAAATTTTCGCCAAAAATTATCTAATTTCGAGTTATCTCCCTTAAATTCAGAAAAGCCTAATAATTTACACAATATCCTAGATACAAAAGCCTGATCATGGGGACCCTCCACACCAATTAAAACATATTTCCGACTCACCAACGCACCTCCTGACCTAATTCTTCTCTTAATCGTCTTAATCTATGTCCATCATGTCTAACTACTTTTGTTTTTCCTTCCTTTGGTTCTAAGCGATAAAGCACTAAATCTGAATCTGATTCAGTAACTTCTAGCAAAGCATCAACAGCTTCCAGACTATGGGTAGTTGCAAATAATTGAACATCCATTTCTGTACACCATTTAACTAACCATCGAAAAGAATTTTGTAGTGCTTCTGTGTGAATTGTTGATTCCAATTCATCAATTAAAAGAATACCACCTTTGACACTGGCTAGTTTAAGAGCTATATGTAATAAGCGACGAATACCATCACCAAAGGTACTGACTGGTGCAAGTCCTAGTTTTTCATGTTGAATATATATATTAAATCGAGAACTTATAGATTCTGGAGGTAACAATATTTCTATATCAGAAATATTATTATCAATCTGTTTTAATAATTTAATTACGTCAGCTTTAAAATTTTGAAATCTTGCTTCTGAAAGTAATCGAAATTGGCCAATTTCTGAACGATGAGATGATGGTGTAACTACAGAAGTATTTAATCTTGGGTCTCGTTTTCTATATGGTCTAGATAAAAATTCATCCTCCCATAGCTGATATTGCTCAACAGAAGTATACTGATGATCAAAAAGACTTAAATGATCGATATGATAAATTTCTATTTTTAAATCAATTCCTTTTCTAACTCCTGGAACATCATCACTGTCAATTTCCTCATCTTTTTTGGAATCAGATAACCATATTCTTTCTATTTCTTCATAACTGGATTTCAATTGTTTAACAGAATATAAACCACTACTAGAAATAAAAATATTAGGTTTTTTAAGTTCTCGATACTGATTATAAAAATAGCGTGTAAATAACCATTGTATTGCATCTATTGGGCGAGTAAGTCTACTTTCTTGTTCTCTTTGAAGTGCTGTACTCAGCCACACTTTAATATCCAATGGATGACAATAAATCTCTAATGCTTCCAGAACACTGGTTTTACCTGAGTTGTTAATACCAACAAGCAGGTTAATCCTTCCGAGATCCTTTAGTTCTAAATCTCGAAGTCCTCTAAATTGGTGAATTGTAACGTTTTCCAGATTCATCATCGCATTAGTTTATCGTAAGATGTGCATTATATATTGATTTGCATAAGATTATGTTGCCAATTTTAACAGTGATATCGTCTATCACTATAGATGGAATTTAATTAATTGATACTGATAAAATTTGATACTTTTTTAAAAACCCACTATTCTACCACTAGCGAGGTAAAGGGTATGAGTCTTGTTAAAGCAAATCAAAGACACTACCAGAAAGGAGACATTACCCGTCGGGGTATGGCCTTAGCTCTTGACTTATTGACCGCATGGTTTCTCAGTTCTATCGTCAGAAATAATCAAATCGGTGTACAATTTACCCAAATCTTTGTTTTTATTTTTGCTTGGCTAATTTTTCGCGTCGTCATAGTTTACAATAATCAGGGACAAAGTTTAGGACGTTGGGCATTTGATTTAAAGGTACTAGAAGTCGTAAATGGGGAAATAGTCAATAAAATCCCCCAATTTCAGACGTTATTGCTCAGAGAAGGGATTATTTGCTTTTCTAGCTTATTATTATCCATTTTCTTGACTAATATCATTCTCAATCCCACTGCTATCGTGTTATTGCTTCCCCTAATCATTGACAGCTGTGCTGCTTTATCTGATACTCAAATGCGTCAGTCTTTCCATGACCGCTTTTTTCGGACTATCATAGTTTCCTCCCAACGTGGTTATTCTTTAGATCTAAAAATTAAAAGACTAGTTGAAAAATTTCAGCGAAATGTGAGATAATGACCATTTGTGTTAATTGTCTCCAGGCTTTACAGTTTGTAAGTTTATGGCTAAGAGTAAAGGTGCGCGTATAATAGTGACACTAGAATGCACCGAGTGTCGGACAAATCCAGATAAACGTTCCCCTGGTGTATCCCGCTATACCAGCACTAAAAACCGTCGGAACACAACCAACCGTTTAGAACTGAAAAAGTTCTGTACCCACTGTAACAAACACACAGTTCATAAGGAAATTAAGTAAGAATGAGTTATTATCGTCGTCGTCTTTCTCCCATTAAACCAGGGGAGGTCATTGATTATAAAGATGTAGATTTGTTACGGAAGTTTCTCACCGAACGTGGTAAAATACTACCTCGGAGAATTACTGGGTTGACTTGTCAGCAACAACGGGTGCTGACTCTAGCTATTAAACGGGCCCGGATCGTGGCTTTGTTACCCTTTATTAACGCCGAAGGTTAAGAAGATTTTGGATTTTGGATTTTGGAAGATCATCCAAGAAAAGTGGCGGTTGCATAGGTATTGCGCGGTTACTTTGAGTCCAAAATCTAAAATTTAACAATTAATTAATGGGATAATGGGTAGAAAAGGATTAGATACTGGTTATTTAATCCCGAATCTCCAGTCTAAAAATCTAAAAATATTAAAGTGCGACAGTTGTGGATAAGGGGACGTTAGTTGAATTTAGGGTTCAAAGCGATCGCCGTCTGGGGGTGGTAGATCGTCCAGATGGGAAAACTCGTTGGTTTGTAGTAGATGAACGTGGTCAATCCCACAGCCTCGCACCGCGCCAATTTACTTACACAGTTAGCGGACAAATCTATAAACCAGGGGAAATTCCTGAGTTTTTAAATCAAGTCCAGCCTTATCTAGATCCGTCGAGTTTGGAAGTAGCATGGGAACTACTGATTGAAGATGGGGAAACTGTCACCCCTCAGCAAATGGCGAATCTACTGTTTTCGGAATCAGCCCCTCCCCAGTGTTATGCAGCCCATTGTTTGCTATCAGAGGATAAACTCTATTTTAAGCAAAAAGGGGAGGCTTACGAACCACGCAGCGCAGCCCAGGTAGCAGAACGCAAGCACCAGATGGCTGTAGAATCACAAAAAGCAAAGGGACAGCAGGAATTTTTAGCCCGTGTAGAACAGGCACTTCAGGGCGAAGTGGTAGAATGGCAAAGAATAGATCGCCAGCGTTTAGAAGCATTAGAAAAGTATGCGACTCTGCTGGCAGATGTGATCATGCTGAAGGTGAATTACGACTCTTTAGCCCGTGCTTGTCCGCCTCCAGCTTCAGTATTAGAAACTATGAATATGCTGGGACGTTCTGCTACGCCCCAGGGTGCTTTTCAACTATTGATAGATTTGGGTTGGTGGAGTTCTCATGAAAACCTGTTCCTACGCCGTTCATCAATTTCTGTTCAATTTCCTCATCAGGTATTAGAAGTGGCGCAAGAACGTTTGGATTTCCCTAGTACAGATTTAGACACAAACCGTCTCGATCTCACTCATCTCAAGGTATACACCATTGATGATGAAAGCACGACGGAAATAGACGATGGTTTGAGTTGGGAGGTATTACCAGATGGAAGAGAACGGTTATGGGTACATATAGCAGATCCTACCAGGTTATTAATACCAGATGATGAATTAGATTTGGAAGCGAGAAAACGGGGGAGTACGGTTTATTTACCTACGGGGATGATTCCCATGTTTCCAGAGGTGTTAGCTACAGGTCCGATGAGTTTGGTACAGGGGAAAGTCTGTTGCGCTCTCAGCTTTGGGGTGATTTTAGATCAAGTTGGGTCTGTAGAAGATTATTGTATACATACTGGTTTAATTAAGCCTACCTATCGTCTCACCTATGAAGATGTAGATGAGATGTTGCAATTGGGAGTACAAGCAGAACCAGAAATTGAAGCGATCGCTAATTGGGCAAAAATACGCAAAAATTGGCGTTATGGTCAAGGGGCTATTAGTATCAATATGCCAGAAGCGATGATCAAAGTCAAGGACGATGATATAAATATTGATATATTAGATGATTCCTTGTCCAGGCAACTAGTAGCAGAAATGATGATTCTTGCTGGAGAAGTAGCAGCCCGTTATGGTCAAACCCATAATATCCCTCTCCCTTTTCGCGGTCAACCCCAACCGGAATTACCTCCAGAGGAAGAATTACTGCAATTACCAGCGGGTTTTGTTCGTTCCTGTGCTATGCGTCGTTGTATGCCTAAGAGTGAAATGAGTATTACCCCTGTGCGTCATGCTGGCTTAGGTTTAGATACTTATACACAAGCTACTTCTCCTATTCGCCGTTATAGCGACTTACTGACCCATTTCCAATTGAAAGCACATTTACGCGGTGAAGGTTTACCTTTTTCTGCGGAACAACTCAAAGAAGTGATGATGACAGTCAGCAGCGCCACCCAAGAAGCAACGATGGTGGAACGACAAACTAATAGATATTATGCTTTAGAATATTTACGTCGTCATCCTGAAGAAGTTTGGCAGGTGACAGTATTGATGTGGTTGCGAGAAGATAGCAATTTAGCACTGATTTTATTAGAAGATTTGGGTTTACAATTGCCTATGTCCTTCCGGCGTTCTGTTAGTTTGGGAGAAAATTTATTAGTAAAAGTTAGTTTGGCTGACCCGCAAAAAGATTTGATTCATTTTCAGGAGATTATGTATCAAGAAGCCCAATCAATTATAAATTAATTAGCGATTGACCTAAAGTCCACGCAGGTGGACTTTGTTTATGTAGTAGCGACAAAAGTTAGGTTAACATAATCAAACCAAACTGTGTCAAGAAACGTAAAATCGCTGAAAACTTCTTTACTCTTGCCTTTTGCCTCTTGTCTCTTGCCTTAAATGCAAAATCCATGGACAGACGATCTTTTTTATTAGGTACAACTACTTTAGCACTTTCTCAAATCATAATTGGGTGCGAGACAAAGCAACCGCCTCTGAATGTACAGCTATTAAAAAATTCCATTCCCGGTCAGGTAGTTAATCAGTTTCGGAAAAGTGTAGAGTCAGGGGGAAAATTGAAATTTACCCCACTTGATCAGATTGAGGAATTATTTAAATTATTACAAACTTGGCAAAAACCACCAATTAATAAAAATCAAAAATCATTGCCAGCAAATTTGGTAACATTGGGAGATTATTGGTTACAAGCAGCAATTAATCAGAAATTGATTCAACCATTGGAAACAGGAAAGATCAAAAATTTAGCTAAACTAGATGAAAAATGGCGACAATTAGTTAAGCATGATCAGGAAGGGAAAATTTGGGGTATTCCTTACCGCTGGGGGAATACAGTCATTGTTTATAATCAAGAAAAGTTTGAAAAGTTAGGATGGAAACCGAGAGATTGGAGTGATTTATGGCGCAGCGAATTAGAAAATCGAATATCTTTACTTAATCATCCGCGAGAAGTAATTGGTTTAGTGTTGAAGAAATTAGGAAAATCTTATAATACCGAAAATATTAATCAAATCTCCTCCTTAGAATCAGAATTACAAGCATTAAATAAACAAGTTAAATTTTATGATTCTACAAACTATTTAGAACCATTAATCATTGGGGATACTTGGTTAGCAGTAGGATGGTCAAATGATATCATCCCAATGATCAGTCGTTATCAAAAATTTACCGCAGTTGTTCCCCAGTCAGGAACAGCAATTTGGGCAGATTTATGGGTAAGTCCTACAGGAGTTAGTAATGATACTCTAGCATATAAATGGCTAGATTTTTGTTTGCAACCGAATACATCTGGGCAAATTGCTTTACTAACTAAAAGCAATTCTCCCATTGACAATAATATTGCAATCACAGATATCCAGAAGCCCGTACAGAACTTGTTATTGAATAATTCAGAAATTTTTGCCAAAAGTGAATTTTTACTTCCCTTACGCCCTGAAGTAACACAAGAGTATGAAGATTTATTTATGAAGATGAAAAAATCGTAATTTTAGAAAGAGGGACGCAAACCAAATTTGCTTTGATTATTCATCTGAATACTACAGGAAACGGGAGTTTGAGTAAAATTACAGGTATAAGCTGCTAAAAGTTCTTTTTGATAGTCAAAAACTCGAATATTGTAACCAGACTTACTAGTTAAACTCCCCAAACGATTGACAAAAACATACTGTTCTAAATAATCTAATAAAATCCAAACTTGCTGATTAACAATTAAATCTACTCGTGGGGGTTCAGACTGGGAAGCAGGGTAAACTATCCAATTATCCAAAAGCTTGTTTTCCGAGTTTTCCTGAGACCACCATAAACTAGGAATTGTCAATTTTTGGGGATGAATAGTTTTAGAAGTGATGATATTATCTTTTGGTTGGGTGAGTAAATCTAATTCTAAAGGTGCTTGAGAAGGTAAAGGGATATTTTGGGATTTTGACGGAAGAATAGGAAAAAAGCAAGAAGTAGTAAAAGTGAGAATTGCTAATAATAGCTGGGGTTTTTTGTGGGTAAATAAATTATTTTGACTCATATATTTTCCTGTATTAATAATAAAACTCTTGTGGTGCGGGCAAGATGCCCGCACAAGGTGTACCTCACTCAAAGCTACTTGCTGTAATACTTTTAACTCTCTAACTTTCCTACGCATATATGATTATAAAACATTTTTAGTATTTAAGATCCCTATATTGGATAAAAATATAAATAATTATATTCCTAAAAAATAAATAGGAGTAAGAGGTAATCTTTTTTTGTCTTCATCTAGTAATTTTTCATAAAATTGTTGCCATAAACTGATAAACCTATCAAAATCTATGAGTTCAATATGAGTATGAGAACTTCTTGTTTCATTTTTCGCATCAGATGTAAAACCACCAGTAGCAACAAAAATTCCCACATCTCCATCTTTTTGTAATACTCCTCTTAATTGTCGAATTTCATCCACAGAAGCAGGTGATTCTCGATGTTTAATTTGAACTTTGATTCTTGGTGATACCGTCCCTAATGGATCTTGATATGCAATTACATCTAAACCACCATCTTTTCCCTTGGGAGCAATAAAAGGTGTATAGTAACCCATACCTCTTAATAAGGCTGCTACTAAATCTTGAAATTCATAAGGGTTCAAATTTCTGACAAATTTCTTTAACCCTTCTACCGCAATTTCTTCATATTCACTAATAGTTACCTCGCTAACTTTATCAACATCATTGTCTGTTTCTGCTTCATTATCTACCGAAGCAATATTTTCTTTTTCCGCTTTCCATTGTTTAAATGCCTGAGTAGCGGATTTTAAAAGTTGAGATTCTCCTAATTCTAAGGCTTTTTCTCCCTCTGGTGTTAAATACCAAATACCTTGATTTTTTAACATAAACCCAGCTTTGAGACAATCTATAGTGTAAAAATTCAAAACACTTTTCCAGCGAATATAACCAGATTTTTCATATCTAGCTTTTTCCCATTCATCTAAATCTACTCTTTTGCTAACTTCTTCAATTACTTGTTGTCCTTGTAATTCTCCTTCATGTTCTCTGAGAATTTGCAAAGCTGCAAAAATTACCTTTTCTCCTAATTTCCATGATTTAGAACTGCGGTTTTTATTCATGATCATATTTCCATGCAAGGAATTATTTTTGATTTTGAAAATATTTGAACTCTAAAAGTCAGATCAAGGACTCCCGGATAAGTCCTCTCTCCGTAATCTTTCCTTCGCGCCTCTGCGCTTCTGGGTGAGAAAAAATTACCCCATTGCTGGATATTGAGCCAACACCTGCCGTAAATATTCCCCAGTATAAGAACGGGGATTATTGGCCACATCTTCGGGCGTTCCCGCAGCAATTATTTCTCCTCCTTTATCTCCTCCTTCTGGTCCTAAATCTATTACCCAATCTGAACAACGAATCACATCTAAATTATGTTCAATGACTAAAATTGAATTTCCTTTATCTACTAATCTTTGTAAAACGTCTAACAATTTGTGAACATCATAAAAGGATAAGCCTGTGGTTGGTTCATCTATTAAATATAAGGTTTTTCCGGTCGCGCGTCGAGATAATTCTGTCGCTAATTTCACCCGCTGCGCTTCTCCACCAGATAAGGTTGTGGCTGGTTGTCCTAATTGGACATAACCTAAACCAACATCTACTAATGTTTGTAATCTCGTTACGGCTTTGGGAATATTTTGACAAAAATCTAATGCCTCTTCAACGGTCATGTTCAAAACATCAGAAATTGATTTATCTTTATATTTAACTTGCAGGGTTTCTCGGTTATATCTCGCACCTTTGCAAATTTCACATTGCACATAAACGTCAGGTAAAAAGTTCATTTCAATGACATTTACACCCTGTCCACTACAAGCTTCACAACGTCCACCTTTGACATTAAAAGAAAATTGTCCAGCTTTATAACCTCTGGTTTTCGCTTCTACAGTTTGGGAAAAAACATCACGAATAATATCGAAAACTCCGGTATAGGTTGCGGGGTTAGAACGGGGAGTTCTCCCTATAGGTGATTGGTCAATGACAATGGCTTTATCAACACAGTTTAAACCTTTGATTTCATCTATATCTTTGGGTGCGGGAGATTTTTTGAGTAAATGATGTTGTAATGCTGGATAAAGTAATTCATTAATTAAGGTAGATTTTCCTGAACCAGAAACACCCGTAACAGAAACAAGTTTTCCCAAGGGAATTTCTACATCTACATTTTGTAAGTTATTGCGACGCGCATTTTTAATAGTTAAAGCTCGGCCATTTCCTTCTCTTCTCTTGGTGGGAGTATTTATGACTCTTTTTCCTGATAAATAAGCCCCGGTTAAGGATTTTTCTGCATTGAGTAAATTCTCTAAATTTCCTTGAGAAATAATATGTCCTCCATGAATTCCCGCCCCAGGACCAATATCAACTATATAATCAGCCGCGCGGATAGTTTCTTCATCATGTTCGACGACTATTAGGGTATTTCCTAAGTCCCGTAATTTGGTTAAGGTTTTTAGTAATCTGGCGTTATCTCTTTGATGTAAACCGATACTTGGTTCGTCTAAAACGTATAAAACTCCTGTTAGTCCTGAACCAATTTGTGTCGCTAACCGAATGCGTTGAGCTTCTCCACCTGATAATGTCATGGCGGGACGATCTAAGGTGAGGTAATCTAAGCCAACATCTAATAAAAATTGTAATCTGGCTTTGATTTCTCTCAAAACTAAATCAGCTATTTGACTTTGGCGATCGCTCAATTTTAATTTTTCTATTCTTTCTCGACATTCCCGAATGGAAACGGTAGTAAAATCTAAAATTCCATATTGTCCCAATTTCACAGCTAAGGCTTCGGGTTTTAATCTTTTCCCTCCACAAACTTCACAAGGTTGATCAATTAAATATTCTTCTAATTTCTGTTTAATTAACTCTGTTCCCCCTTCATATTGTCTTTGTAAAATCGGAATTACGCCTTTAAAAATTTGCTTTTTCTCGGTTGGATTTTTCGGTTCTTCTTCTCCATACAAGACAATTTTTTGCTGTTGCGCTGTCAATTTCCCCCATTGAGTTTGTAACTCAAACCCATAATTTAACCCCACAGCATACAATAACTCTAAATAATAGGAATTTTCCTTTTCTGACCAAGGAGCGATCGCTGCATACATAGGCGAATTTTCATCAGGTACAACCAACTCCGGGGAAAATCTTCTTAAAGTCCCGATCCCATGACAATGGGGACAAGCGCCATAAGGTGAATTAAAAGAAAACAACCGTGGGGATAATTCTTCCATTACCGCACCATGTTCGGGACAAGCAAAGTTTTCTGAAAATACCATTTCTTTGGGTAATTCTTCTTCAGAAATACCTTGATTTTTTCCTTCAGTTGATATATACTTACTATCAGGTCGCTCCAGCGCTATCTTATCTAATGTATCATCTAATACCTCAATTATAGCAATACCGTGAGATTGCTTAAGACAAGTTGCTAGAGAATCTACCAAACGCTCTTGAATACCATCTTTTTTAACTAATCTGTCAATAACCAGTTCTATAGTATGTGTGCTATTTTTATCTAACTCAATCAAATCAGATAGCTCTCGGACCTCCCCATTTACCCGCAAACGAGCGAAACCTTGGGAAGCTAAACCAGAAATTAATTTGCGGTGAGTTCCTTTTTTTCCGCGGACTACAGGGGCTAAAATTTGGAAGCGGGTGCGGTCGGGAAGTTCCATAATGCGATCGCACATCTGGTCTATGGTTTGAGGCGCGATAGAGTGATCACAAAGGGGACAATGAGGTTCACCCGCTCGACCATATAACAATCGCAAATAATCATAAATTTCCGTTACTGTTCCCACTGTGGAACGGGGATTATGGGAAGTTGATTTTTGGTCAATGGAAATTGCGGGACTTAAACCCTCAATTGCTTCTACATCAGGTTTATCCAATTGTCCCAAAAATTGGCGAGCATAGGCGCTTAGGGATTCCACATAACGACGTTGACCCTCCGCAAAGATGGTATCAAAGGCCAAGGAGGATTTACCCGAACCAGAAACCCCGGTAAAAACAATCAAACGATCACGGGGTAATTCCAAATCAATATTTTTCAGATTATGCTGTCTAGCACCCCGAATGCGGATAGTATTTTGGCTATGATTAGGGGATGGAAGCACATCATTTAAACAAGCGGCTAAATTTTCTGACATATTGACAGGCTAGGGAAAGTTACACAATGAAACAATCCTTAATAATACTATCTTTATCTGGTTTATGGTAGAATTTGATTTTGAGTTCCTTTTACCCATTACCAATTACCTGTCCTAACCAACTAATAATTTCACCATTAACAACATCGGGAACTTCATCATGGGGACAATGGCCCGCACCAGGAACAGGGACAATTTTCACATCTTTACCATCTTTTTGTGCTAGTCTATAAACATCCGCCCCTGTAATTGGTGTCCAAGGATCTTCCTCACCCCAAATTACTAATAAAGGCCATTCTAACTTAGGTAATAACGAACTAGGACTAGGTCCAGGGGGTGCGGTCAGAATCGCAGCAAAAACATCCTGCGCTCCTGGGTCACAGGATGGTATATAGAGTAAATCTACAAGTTCATCAGTTACGGCATTGCGATCGCGGTACACTTGATATAATGTCCGTCTAATTTGTGATTTTTGGCGAATACGGTTAAAAACAAATTTACCCGTCACTGGGTTAGCCACTAACTTGTTAAAAGTCCCCATAAAAACCCGTAGCAGTGGGTTTAATTCCTGGGGACGGTGACTCAAACCACCAGCGGAGTTAATTAACACCCCACCAACCGCAATTTCGGGGTATTCTGTTAAAATAATTAAACTTAAAAGTGCGCCAATAGAATTACCGATAAATATAGCTGGTGTTTGGATATGTGTATTGTGAAAATCTTTTAATAATTCCGCCCACAGTTCCATGGTATAATCCACCTTGGCTTTATCAGAACCCCCAAACCCCAACAAATCTAAAGCAAACACCTGATAACCAGCCGCAGCCAGAACCGGGATATTTTTCCGCCAATGACCAATGGAAGCACCAAACCCATGAATAAGTACCAATGGTTGGCCTGTACCCATAACTGTATATTGAACTTTATAACTGCGCCAAGTCCAAACTTGTTTTTCTAATGTCTGTAAATGCTGGGTTGTAATTGTCATTTGTCAAAATTTCAGTGTAAATTTCTGGTTTAATTTATTATTTATGATGATCAATTGTCAATTATCATTGGATAATTGTAGGCTGGGTAAAGCAACAGCGAAACCCAACCAGGTCGTGAAGATGTTGATATTGAGTTTTGTTCCTCAAACCAACCTAGACAATTTAATGCTTGTGCCTTAAACTTAACAGTGTTTACTTGTAATTAATTACCAATTATCATTAGTTTACTTGCCAGGTGTGAGCTAAAATACCATGAACCCCATTAAATTAACTTATTGGAGTAAACTAGTTGTTACAACTGTTTCTATTGTCGCAATATCCTCAATATCTTCTGCATTAGCATTATCAAAACTGTCTTCTTTAGATACATCAAATCTCAGTCAGTTCTCAGAAAAGCAAGTTTTAGCAGATAAAGCAGATAAAGCAGATAAAGCAGATAAATATGACAGTGAAGCAGTCGGAGTTACTATTGCTACTAGTTCTTTTCCAGAGAAAAAACCAGCATTCACGCTTTATATCTGGCAACCAGGTGGTACAATCTCAGAGGTAACAGCCCGTATTTCCATCAAAAGTAAATATGGAAACAAATACCGCCAAGAGAGATTTTTAGGCGATTATAGATATAGGATGAAGCAAAAGGCTAATTTTGTCAAGGGGTTTAAATCAGAGGATCTTATAGTTGTTCGTTTATATGATACCACAAACCGCCTGATTGGCTACAGTGAATTTGCGATTTTACCGGAAAATACTGCGGTTAACATAATTTTATCAGCTAATCCCATAGTAGAACAAGTAGTTCGCAGCTTTTATGGTGCTGATGTTAACAATGATAGCATTGTTGATGATGATAGTATCAAATACGACTACTTCACCCAAGTTAATAACCAAAAAGTTACTTTCCTGAGTAGTTCGGAAAATGTCAGTATTACTCAATACCAAGCAGCAGGTTTTTCTCAAATTCCCAGAACTGCTGCTTATCCCATATCCCTGAGTGATGTCGTTGGTAAATCTATCAACATCTTTGATTCCAACTTAGCACAAGCCTTAACAGTCCCTCCAGGGAGGATAACACAGTTGATTCCAATTCAGGAAAATTCCAGTTTTGAACTGGGACAACTATTAAGTAAATATCGGCAAATAGGTGTAGCAAAAAATATTAAAGTTTCATTTTCTGATATTTCCAAAGACTATTGGGCTAAAGAATATATTAGCGAATTAGCCGCAATGGAAATAATTGGTGGCTTTCCCGATGGTTCTTTTCGTCCTAACGCAGCGGTAACTCGTGGGGAATTGGCCGTCCTGCTGCAAAAAGTGTTCACGAAAAGTAAAATTCGTAAAGCGGTAGCTTTTAAAGATATTCCACCGCGACATTGGGCTTATAATGCGATTCGAGAGAGTTATGAAATGGGCTTTTTCAACACATTGAATAGTAAAAAATTCAACCCTGCTCAAAAGCTGACTCGCTTAGATATTTTCATCACCTTAGCCAAAGGACTGAATTATCAATTTACTGGTTCTACAGAAAATATCCTTTCAGTTTACAGCGATGCTTCTACTATTAAGAGCGAACATCGTAATTTTCTCGCTAGTCTAACACAAAATGGTGTAATTGTCAACTATCCAAATATAAAATTGCTGAATACTAAAAAAATTGCCACCAGGGCAGATGTATGTGCGTTGCTATATAGAGCAATGGTTGTTAATGGTGAAGTAGTAGATTTCCCCTCCAGATACAATGTGAAAATCACAAGATAGAATGTGCGAAAATAGGGGAAACAATGGGTTTTTGATGATATTTTTGTTTCGCGCAAAGGAAGAAATAGAATGTCTCTTCCTTATGGTCTTTTATCAACCAGTATTTCTCATTCCTGCTGCAATACCGTTAATGGTTAATAATGCACCTCTGAGTAATTCTCCTTTACTGTAACGGGAGTGAATTACGCCGGTTGTGGGCGCATTTTTAGACTGACGCAAGCGTTTTAGCAAGGAAACTTGGATAAATCCTAAAGGCACAATTGTTCCGTTTCTTAATTGTACAGAACGTTGTAAAATTGGATCACCATCTAATAGTTTTTGGTGTCCAGTGATTTTTAAAACTAAATCTCTAGTGAGGAAAAATTCCCTAGAAATTTGTTCAAAAACATTCTCAAATCTAGTTTTGTCTTCAGGGTTAGATAATTCGTTGACATAATGACGTGCCATTTCCATGTCCACCTTTGCTAAGGTCATTTCTGCTTTAGAAATCACCATTTTAAAGAATGGCCACTTTAGGTAAAAATAGCGCAGTAATTTTAAATGTTGTTCTGGTTCTTCGTCCAGAAATTTTTGTAAAGCTGTACCAATTCCATACCAAGAAGGTAATAAGAAGCGGGTTTGTGTCCAACTAAAGACCCATGGGATAGCTCGTAAACTGCTTAAATCTTTTTTACCAGATGGACGACGGGCCGGACGAGAACTAATTTGTAATTGGCTGATTTCTTCTATGGGTGTAACCTGGTGAAAGAAGTCAATAAAATCAGGTTGCTCATAAATTAGGTTACGATAGTGCTGACGGGAGGCATGAGCTAATTCTTCCATGATCTCATTCCAAGGTTCAATATCATCAAACCCTGTCCCCAATAAACTCGCTTGAATTACTGCTGTGGTGATAGTCTCTAAGTGATATAAGGCTAAATCTAATAAGGAGTATTTGGAAGCTAATACTTCCCCTTGTTCGGTGATTTTGATCCGGCCGCTAATACTGTTACCTGGTTGGGCTAAAATTGCTTCATAAGCAGGACCGCCACCGCGACCCACAGACCCCCCGCGTCCGTGGAAAATCCGCAGATTTACACCATAACTTTCAGCAATTTTCTGGAGTGATTTTTGGGCTTTATGAATTTCCCAGTTACTACTTAAAAAACCAGAGTCTTTGTTACTATCAGAATACCCTAGCATTACCTCTTGTAAGTTAGGACTCAGTGTAGCAATAGATGGATGTGCTTGTGCCTCTGTATTGTTAATTGCAGCGTAGCCTCCAGCCAGCATAGCACGATACAAGGGCAGTTCAAACAGTTGTTGCATTACGCTTCTGGAGCGTTGTAAATCTTCTACGGTTTCAAATAAAGGCACAACGCGAATTGTCCCCACCGCAAGTACAGGGTCAAATAAGGTTGATTCTTTGGCTAATAGTAAAACTTCTAGTACGTCGCTAACTTCACGGCACATACTAATAATATAAGTTTGACAGATATTGATACCAAATTCTTGTTGCAGCGATCGCAAAATGCGGAAGGTTTGAATAACATCATTGGTTTTTTCCGAAAATGGTAATTCAGCGGGAATCAATGGTCTACGAGTTTGCAATTCTGCGGTTAACCAAGCTATTCTTTGTTCTTCCGATAATTCATGGTAAGATTGCGGTAAAAGCTGCAAATATTCCAGAATTTCATTAATTGCATCAGCATGACGAGAGGATTCTTGACGAATATCTAATTGCGTCAAATTAAAGTCAAATATTTCTACTTGACAAATCAGATTTTCTAACTCCGCACAACTTAAACCTGTTTCCCGCAAGTTGCGTTGAATTAATAACAATTCCGCTAAAAATTCTGTACCAGACCGGTATTTATGTGCATCTTCATTTTGCGGCGTTTCTCGATTATATAAGGCTAAATTCCGATCTCGTGTATTTTCTAGTCTTTTAAGTATATAAGATAACTTCAGGCGATAAGGCTCTTGACGAAACCTTAAAGCTAAAGAGTCATAAACGCTACTTAGCTGTGATTGATCTAACTCCAGAGATTCCAGTAAATCTGGCAATACATCACTCCACTGCATAGAAACGCTCAGTAATGTCACTAACTCTTTCACAGATTTAATATACCGCTCTAAAACCATTTTCCGTTGATAACAGGCGGTTTTCCATGTTACTTCTGGTGTCACGGAGGGATTACCATCTCGGTCTGAACCTACCCAAGAACCAAAGGAGCAAAAATTTGTCCCCGGTGGTTGTAACCAGGGAAAAGTTTCCTCTAGGGAGTATTTAAAGCGTTTATATAATTGTGTAATCCCATCAAATAACACCTCTTGAAAGTAGTGAAGGGCATAATCTACTTCATCTAAAACCGTCGGTTTGAATTGATGCAATTCATCCGTACGCCACCAGAGACGAATTTCTTCCAGTAACCTCTCTTTGATTTCTACTGTTTCCCAAGGATAACTACCAGCACGAGTGATACTATCATCCATTTTTTGTAAAAGATGTACCACCTGACGCTGTTTATCTCGGATAGTATGACGGACAATTTCCGTGGGGTGTGCGGTGAAAACCAAGCGGATATCCAGTTGAGAAATCAGACGTTGAATTTGTTGTGGGGGAACATTCAATTGAAATAATAGCGGAAATAAAGCCGCAAAACTGCCTTTTTGCTGGGTTTCCGGTGTCATTAAGTCGCTACCTACTTCTTTGGTAATCAGTACATCTTCCTCCCGTTGGTTGGTAGCATAAATGATACTGGGAAAAAGTTTTTGATCAGGTTGAATTGCATAGCGGGTTAATTGCTGCTTTTGCTCGTATTCCTGCTCAATAATATTAATTAGCTGAAAATAGAGCGCGAAAGCACGGGCGGCACGAATAGCCTCATTGATATTCAACTGTTCAATTAATTCTACGGCTGAGGCGGCTTGGTGATGTGTGGCTTGTCCTTCCGGGGAACACAGATTCCGCAGTTGACGTAATAAATCTACCATTTCTTGACCGCATTCTTGCCGGAGAACTGTTTCCCACAATTCCTCTACTACTTGTAGACGGTGACGCAAGAATAACTCCGAGTGTAGTACCGGAAAATCAATATTTTCAGTTTTCATACTTTTGATCATACTCATAAGATACTCAAAA
Source organism: Dolichospermum planctonicum (assembly GCF_005402965.1). Classification (GTDB taxonomy): domain Bacteria; phylum Cyanobacteriota; class Cyanobacteriia; order Cyanobacteriales; family Nostocaceae; genus Dolichospermum; species Dolichospermum planctonicum. The sequence continues at coordinate 32,677 of NZ_BJCF01000014.1, read as the reverse complement.
TGCTTAATCTACCTTGTTTTGAGTATCCAACATCAAGCTGTTAGCTTTTTTAGGAACTACTCACAGGTGATTCATGTTACTTTTAACTACTTTTGGTTCATTTTCGATAGGAAGAGGCAATTTGAATAAACCACTTCACTAAATGTCTACTCATCATTTTAAGATAAAGTTCGCCTTCACTCAATAGCAAACAGGAGAAAAGATATTTTCAGAATATTTACTCTGTTGTCACTGACTCAGATCATGGTAACTGGGATACAATCAATAAAAATATATCTATTTCAGTAACTTATTCTCTTAGCACTTTATACAAGCGAGTATTCTGAAAACTTAAATCTAACCTTGGTTCTATCTCAACACGAATTAAGGGAGTCAAGCGAGAATAGAATAAATAATCTTGGTAATAACTAATAGAAAATAGAGTCACGTCGCATATTATGATTATAATGTGTCTTGTCTGTAAAAACTTCCCCAGGTTTTTGCATACACCCACAGGAGAAATTGTAAAAAGTTCTTATTTATTCACCCGACACCAACAGAGTTAAATTTTTCAGCAGTTTATCATCAGCATAATGAACATATCTACCACATTCACAACCCGCTTAGATTCTTATTATCAGGAAATCAAAACAATTATTTTAGCGCGTCAAAATCCCATTACTGGTTTATTACCCGCAAGTACCGCTGTGACTGCTCATGGTGATTATACAGATGCCTGGGTGCGAGATAATGTGTATAGTATATTAGCAGTTTGGGGTTTAGCTTTAGCATATCGCAAATTAGATAGTGACGGTGGTCGCACTTATGAACTAGAACATAGTGTTGTCAAATTAATGCGTGGCCTGTTATTTGCTATGATGCGACAAGCTCATAAAGTAGAGAAATTTAAATATACACAATCTTTATTAGATGGACTTCACGCCAAATACAATACGTCCACAGGTGATATTGTGGTTGGTGATGATGAATGGGGACATTTACAACTTGACGCTACATCTATCTTCTTGTTAATGTTAGCAGAAATGACCGCCAGTGGCTTATCAATTATTTTTACATTAGATGAAGTTAACTTTGTTCAAAATCTAGTTTATTATATTGGCAGAGCTTACCGGACACCAGATTTTGGAATTTGGGAACGGGGTAATAAAATTAATCATGGTAATGCAGAATTAAACGCCAGTTCTTTAGGAATGGCTAAAGCAGCTTTAGAAGCAGTAAATGGACTCAATTTATTTGGTGTTTATGGTAGTCAAGCCTCAGTAATTCACGTTTTACCAGATGAAATTGCCAGAGCAAGAATCACCTTAGAATCATTATTACCCAGAGAATCAGGTTCTAAAGAAATTGATGCAGCGTTATTAAGCATTATTAGTTATCCCGCTTTTGCTGTCAAAGATGATAAATTACGAGAGCGAACCTTTAAAGAAATTGTGAGTAAATTAGCCGGAAAATATGGCTGTAAACGCTTTTTAAGAGATGGACATCAAACAGTTTTAGAAGATACCGAACGTTTGCATTATGAACCTAGCGAACTGAAAGAATTTGAGCATATTGAATGTGAATGGCCATTATTTTTCACTTATTTAGTTCTTGATGGATTATTTCGCGGTGAAAAAGCACAAGTTGAGAAATATCAACAACTTTTAAAATCATTGTTGGTAGAACAAAATGGATTACAGCTATTACCAGAACTATATTATGTTCCTGAAGAAAATATAGAATCTGAAAAATTAAATCCCCAAACTCAGTTAAGATTACCTAACGAAAATATTCCCCTAGTTTGGGCGCAAAGTTTATATTATCTGGGAGAAATGTTAAGCGAGGGTTTAATTTCCTTAGGAGATATTGATCCTTTAGGTAGACATTTAAGCGTAGGAAAAAGCAGAAGTGCCTTAGTACAAATTGCTTTAATAGCCGAAGATGAAGAATTACAAAATCAGTTAAAAATATATGGAATTGAAACCCAAACACCTAAGCAATTAGCACCAATTCAAGTCAGAAAATCTGAAGAACTTTCGCAAATTTATACCCAAATTGGTAGAAATGATCAATTAGGTTTAACAGGTCGTCCCCTGCGAAGACTGAGAAGTTTAACGACATCAAGATTTTTTAAAATTCAAGATCAAACAGTAGTATTTTTACCATCATTTTTAGATTCTCAGCAGTTTTATCTAACTCTTGATTATCACTTTTTAGTAGATCAAATTAGAGGAGAATTAGCTTATATTCAAAAATATTGGAGTGATTTAGGTCGTCCGACTTTGACCTTAATGATTACTCGGACAATGCTAGAAACTGGTGCAGAAGCATTATTAGAATTAATGCAAGAACTCAAAGATGGTATTTGTCATGGAGTGCAGGTAAAATTAGGAAAATTAAATCAATTAATGCTGACAGCCGCAATTCAAAAAATTGATTTTTTGTCAGACATAACATTATCTCAATCATCAGTAATTAATCAAAAAATTCGTTGTAATTATCTGACTTCCCATTTAGAAAAAAGTTGGTCTTTGGGACATACTCAAGAATTTCAAATGGAATGCGAAACCAACTTAAATTTATTATTACAATATTTGCGCTCATCGGAAAATATCTATGAGCAGATTGAATTACTGCAAACATTAAGTCGCTTACGGGGTTTAGAATTTAATACAGGTTATGCAGGTCCAAATCATAAAGTCATTGTAGCTGATTTACTGGATGAAGTTTACAACAAAGCCGGCGATTTAGGGATTTGGGCGGTGGTACGACGGGCTGCGGGTTTACGTCAAATGCTTGATATTGGCTTATCAGACGCGGTAACAAGTATTTTGGTGCAAGGAAAGCAAATTGCAGTCGGGAGGGCTTATAGTCAGGCTTCTTTAATGGTTGTTCCCATGTCTGCAAATGAAATTGCTGAGAAAATCAATAACTTCTGTCGTGAAGATATCCGCGACCGGGTTTTAACACAAGAAATTCTCATTTATCTTGGTGTTTTAATCAAATCTGAACCAAAATTATTTCGCGGTTTTATCACATTAAGAGTCGGTTATCTGATTCTTTTAATTACTAGCGACATAGCTAGAGAATTTAATCTCACCCAAGATGAAGCTTATGAGAAATTAATGGAGTTATCACCTTTTGAGGTGAAAATGCGTCTGCGTCAAGTGTTAACTGGATATAGTGGTGTAAGTAATTTATTGCGTCAACAGGAATCATTGCACGTCAAACAAAAAGAAAGTGATATCGCTTGGGTTGTGTTACCTGTAGTCAGTCAAGAAATAGAAGTTCCTCCCCATGGTTGGCGCAGATTTCGTCAAGCAGAAGGAGCATTAAATCGTGTACCCAAGGACTTTTTTAAACAAGTTTGGCTATTAATGCAGCATTGCAAAGGTGTAGTCATTGGTGACAAATTAGAACGCCGGAATCGTTTAGAAAGTGAAATTATGCTTTCAGAAATGACCGCCGGAGAAAGAAATTTTGCTTTATTGGTTGAACATTTACTGAATAAAATTGAAGCCCCTGAATATCGTCAAGTCAATGTAGAAGCCCTGATGGAATTGGCTACAATTGTCGCTAATAACCCAAACTTGCAAATTGAAGAATATATCGTTTTAGATGTGTTAATCGGTCACGCAGTGCGGTTAGCTTGGTTAGAAAATCATCCCCATCGTCAAGATAATTATGATGAAGATAAAGCTAGTGCCTGGCCATCATTTTATAATAGTTCTCCTCAAGATTGCGCTAATTATATTTTGAAGGCCTTTAGGTTCTTAACGGAGTTTGTGAAAGATGTTTAAACGTTTGCTATTCTTGGTATAAATACTAATTATCAACTATGCTACAACGAGTAATTATTAAGGGGTTCAAGTCTATTAAGACAATGGATATTGAATTGCGTCCCTTAAATATATTGATTGGAGCTAATGGAGCAGGTAAGAGCAATCTGATCTCCTTTTTCAAGATGCTAAATGAGATGATGGCCGGACGACTTCAACAATATATCGGTATATCCGGTTACGCTCAATCTCTCTTACACTTTGGACCAAAGGTAACACCGCAAATCGAGGCAAAACTAAAGTTTAAGATTGACAATGGGAGTGTGGATATTATCTATACCATTTGTCTACTTCATGCAGCAGGTGATACTTTAATCTTTGCTGAAGAAACAGGGACGCGAAACGGCTCACACCTACCTCAACCTTTAACTACTTACTCCTTCGGTGCGGGACATCAAGAAACAAAAATCAACAAAGCAGCACAAGCAGGTACACCAACAATTGCCAATACTATCAAACATTTGCTCAATCTCTGTCGTGTTTACCACTTTCACGATACTTCATCTACCGCGCGAGTTCGTCAATCCTGTTACATTGATGATAACCGCTACCTGGTGTCTGATGCGGGAAATTTAGCTGCATTACTTCTGAGATTCCGCGAAGATCATAGTACAGCCTATCAGCGTATTATTAAAACTATCCGTCTAATTGCCCCATTTTTTGATGATTTTGTCCTTGAACCTAGGGGGAATAATGTTATTCTCAACTGGCGAGAAAAAGGATCAGATCAAGTATTTGGACCACACCAATTTTCAGACGGTACTTTGCGTGCTATCTGCTTGACTACGTTGCTTTTGCAGCCAGAAAATGAACTTCCAGAACTCATTATTGTTGATGAACCGGAACTTGGTCTTCATCCCTACGCGCTCAATGTTGTAGCTGCGATGTTTGGTAAAGCTTCCTATCATACACAAATTTTGATTAGCACCCAATCTACTTCTTTTTTAGATAACTTTAATGCTGAAGATGTAATTACAGTAGATAGAGTGGGTAAGGAATCGCAATTTAGGCGGTTAAATCCTGAAGAATTAGAAGCATGGTTAGAAGAATATAGTTTAGGAGAAATTTGGGAAAAAAATATCATTGGTGGAGGTCCACACTAATGGTAAGACTCTATTTATTTGCAGAAGGACAAACTGAACAAACATTTGCTTCTATTATCCTGCAACCACACCTGGCGCAACATCAAGTATTTATGCACCACACTAGACTCATTGCTCATGGAAGAAAAAAGGGTAAAACTAATCGTGGTGGTAGTGGTTATGGTGATTATCAGCCAATGAAGGATGATATTTTGCGATCGCTTGCGGAGGATAAAAATACAGATGTTTTCTTTACCACCATGATTGATTTGTATGCAATTCATTATAATTTTCCGGGATTAAAGGAATCTGAAATTATGCGCCAAAATCCCATAAAACGAGTTGAGTTTTTAGAGAAAAGCTTTGCTAATGATATTGATGATCCTCGATTTATACCGTACATTCAACTGCATGAATATGAAGCTTACCTTTTTTCTGATCCTACTTGTTTTGAGTCCTTTTATGATCATTGCTCAGATCGGGTTGCAATTCTCAAAGCTGCGGCCGATAAACATGAAACTCCTGAGTTGATTAATGATAGCAAGGAAACAGCCCCCAGTAAACGTATTATTGCCCAATTTCCTGATTATGAAAGAGCAAAATCTACTTATGGTCCATTATTGGCTGAATCAATTGGACTGGAAATAATTCGGAATAAATGTCCTCACTTTAATTCATGGCTATTACGACTTGAATCATTGGGTAAATAAAGCATTGATACCCCCAACATTAATGGGGGGTACATTCCTATGTTCTTGAAATGCGATCGCCGGATAAATTCTCATAAAATTCATTGAAACGTATAAAGGATAAAAGCAATGACTCCGAGGTATTACTTGCTGAATTTTGGAATGGATATAGATCAAAACTTCGCTTCTATTTCTCAGAAACCTCTAAATTTTGCAACCAACTAACCAAATCATCTAAACTCGCAAAATCTAACAACACCTCCGTTAAATCTTCCAATTGTTCCAGAGATAACTTCTCAATCTGCATTTTTAGCTGACTAGGCACTTCCCCAAATTTTTTAGATAACAACCGCAGGATCAGATTTACTTCTCCCTCCTGTATACCTTGTTGTATACCTTGTTGTATACCTTGTTGTATACCTTGTTGTATACCTTGTTGCATACCTATTTCTGTCGCTTCTTCTCTTAGTTCTTGATATAAGCGAGTTTGCTCAAAAGTTATACCTAACATTGCTTCTATCTCCAAACGACTTAAACGAGTAAACCGATAAGACATGATCGTGGTAATTATTTCTAATATGGCACGACTATCCGCTGGTGCTTGTAACTCCTGTTGACAACGGTTGACTAAATATCGCGCTGCTGCTGGTGCTTTGTCTTGGTTTAGGGTTGTTAACACCAACAAACTCACATCAAGGGGTAATTGTTCAAATTCTCCCAACTCATTCAAATATACTCGATGTACCTGTTCTGAACTCAAAAGTGCGCGATAGGGGTGAATATCCCCTTGTTCTGTACTCCGAGTTGGATAAATTAACACCGCTTGCCAATCTTGAAAACGCTCCCTATTTCTGTAAAAATAGAGAAACAACTCCCCAAATAAACGTTCATACAGTCGCTCATCTCTTTGAAATTGTACTTCACAGAAATAAACAACTCCTGGTGTTTCCGTTTCTGGTGGTAAAAACACCCCATCAATTTCAAACTTTGGTTCTTTTACCGCTACCGAATCAAAGCGATAACTAGCCGCGTTTACCGGAGGATTTGCCAATAGCTCAAACAGTAGCGTTGGGTATTTTTGAAATAAATAATAAAAAATAGAGTCACGCCGCATATAAAAGTAGAAATCACCTTTTCATATATATTACCAGGAATAGTGTCGCCATCTATTTTGTGATGATCATGACGGTAGAGATTTGAATTTTTAACAGATTACAAAAAACCTATATAGGCCAGGGTAGAGCATTCCTAAATCCTGACCTATAGAAACAAACGATTAAACCACTTTGTTAACCATACCTCCAGTCAGTTTGATAACTCTTAGATTAGGAAGTGCAATAGCAAAGCTGACCTAAGGTAAGGTATCGCTTTTTTGCATCTAAAATTCCGTTTACATTCCAACACTACTTAACAGAAACAGAATCAACATCCACAGTTTCCCCAGTAGGAGGCGCATTATTAACTGTATTGCTGGTACTATTTTCTACAGTCCCTTTTTTAGCTTTCCAACCATCAATTACTAGTCCCGAAACTTCAGTAACGAATAAAGTTAAAAGTAAAACATCATCAATTTGACCAATAATAGGAATAAAATCTGGAGAAATATCCAAAGGGCTGATTAAATAGGCCACCGTACCGATAATTACCCACCAACGGTATTTAGGATTGCGTAATGTATTCCGATACCATGTATAAAGGGATTGAATTGAGAAGTTCATACTCTTAACCTCCAGTGATTTTTTTATTTTGGCAAATAATCCTCTAAACTCCCGGTGGGAATAACCGCCATCTTGTGTATAGAAGATGTTAATCCTTGGTAATTAATTAGAAAATTTTGTGAGTATTGCATTACTCTTGAAAATGAAAATGCTTTGATTACTAGTGATGGAGTGAGGAAACTTAAACAGTGGATATTTCAGATTTGTTGAATAAGAGTGGGACCTCTATAGTTTTTGACTTGTTCAAGAAGGGCGGTCCCTCTATGTGGCCTTTGCTGGTTTTATCAGTGCTATCACTAAGTGTGATTTTTGAACGTTTTTGGTTCTGGTTACAGATTCTTACCCAGGAAACAAAAATAGTTAATCGTGTTCTGGATGCTGCTGGTGAAAATTGGGAAATAGCGGAAGCAATTGCTGAAAAAGCAAGAAATCAGCCCATTGGTAGGTTTTTATATGCACCTTTACGCCTAAAGAAAAACGATCCAGAAACCTTTAGATTGGCGCTAGAATCAACCGCAGCAGACGAAATAGCGGGAATGCGACGGGGGGAAAAACTTTTAGAAGCTGTAATTGCTCTCTCGCCTCTGCTAGGATTGTTAGGTACAGTTCTGGGTTTGATCCATTCCCTAAGTTCAATTCGTATTGGTGATTTAGGTACAGAGTCTGCTGCTGGTGTCACCACTGGGATTGGGGAATCTTTGATTAGTACAGCCGCAGGATTAATAGTAGCAATTACTAGTTTGGTATTCTACCGCCTATTTCAAAGTTTTGTTGTTAACCAAGTTAAGGTTTTCAATAAAGCGGGAAATGAAATGGAATTACTCTACCGTCAGTATCCTCCTGATCCTAACAGAATGACTCTAGGGATAGTCTCAAATGAAAAATCATTTCCCGACAATTCTGTAATTGAGTCAGAGGGTACAATTGATAATTCCCAATTGAACTCTTTACCAGGAGAAGAAGATGAAAGTTAAGTTAGACACTCCCACTGAAGACGTTCAGATTCAAATTATCCCCTTAATTGATGTTGTTTTTTGTATTCTGACATTCTTTTTATTAGCAGCTTTACAATTTACTCGTCAACAAGCGATTAATGTTGATTTACCCAAAGCTAGTACAGGTACAAGTTCTGCTGCTAATTCCCAAACTAAAAATAACATTTTACCCGTGACAATTGATGCTGTGGGGATGACATATATAGAAAAAGAACCTGTAAGTCGGGAGGAATTGGAATCACGTTTAAAGCAATATATCCAAACAAATCCAGAGGGGATTTTAGTATTGAATGCGTCACGTACAGCAACTTATAATGATGTTATTCAAACATTAGATTTGCTCAGGAAGGTGGGAGGAAATCGGGTATCTTTGGGAATTATTCCTGGATCATCTCAACCACTGACAAATTCACCTAGCTTCCCTACTATTCCTGTTCCGGTAATACCTAATAATCCTGTTAACCCAGGAATTAACCCACCGGGAAACTTGAATTATTTACCACCCGATAACCCAAATTTATTTCCTGTTCCGGGAAAGGGAATAACTCCTGGTATTTCAATTCCCAATAATACTTTACCGCCAGCACCTGTAAAACCGGGAAAAAATAATTCTTCTCCTCAAAATTAATACCATTTCACCTGAAATTTTGTATGTTTATATCTCTCCATATTTTCCTCAATTACGAGTTTATGGGGAGATTTTTATTGATAAGGAAAGTAAACCTAAAGATATTTAGAATAAATTCCAGTTCTGGAAAAAACTTCTGTTAATTTGTAAATAATTGGTTAAGCTACAAAGATTTTCATATCCAGAAACCAAGTTAACCAGGTAATTTATCACCAATCACCATTTACATTTCAGGGGTTATGGTAATGGATATTACGACGCTGTTAATTGTTTGGTTAGTCACCGCTATTAGTTTGTTTATTATTAGTAAATTACCTTTGGGAGTGGAAATTGATACTCCAGAAAAGGCAATTTTATCCGCAGCAGTTTTAGGTATTATTACAGCACTCGTTAAGCCAATTCTCAAACTTTTGTTTGTGATTCCCAGTTTAGCCAGTTTTGATTTATTATCTGGTATCTTCACTTTTATGATAGCTGTTGTTTGTTTTAGTATTGCTGCTTGGTTGGTAGATGGTTTCTATTTGCGTTTTGGTATTTGGAGTGCTATTTTAGGTGCTTTTGCACTTACTATTATCAATAATATTATTTACAAATTATTGGGTGTGTAATTGGTAATTGGTGATTGGTAATTACTTCCTATCACCTATCACCTATCACCTATCACCTATCACCGATACCCATTACTTAGTCATTGATACTAGATGGTGCTGTAGTCGTGTCCGCTTGTTGTTGTCGTTGATCCCGTTTTTTGCGATCTGCTGACAATATATCTGCCATGACGATGAGTGCTTGCGCCATTTTTTCTAGGTTAGAACTGTATAGTTCTAAATCTTTGATCAGTTTGTCTTCTGAAAGATGTAACCCTTTGGCTATCGTTTTTAGTGCTTCAGTTCGTTGTGTATCATCTTTGACAAATGCCGGAGCAGATTCTGCCAATAATGCAAATAAACCAATAGCAAATAAGCGACTGTATTTAAAGTTGGAATTGGCTGCAATTGCCTCTAGTTGCCTTTGTAAATCTGCATCTTGATTTAAGAGAGTTGCTTGACTCAAACCGGCAATTAAATCCTGAACTGGTACATTGGCTGCTAAAGCTTGTAATCTAGAAGCATCTTGTCGGTAGCGGTGGGGGTCTTGTTCCACTGCGTGACAAATTGCTTGAAAAATTGACTCTTGATCTTGTTCTGGCTGGTAGCCAGCCATGAAGCGGTCAAAAGTTGTCACAACGCCCAAAGCATAAATCCCATCATAGCTAAAATCAACATTGACTGACAGTAGGTGCATTTCTACCATCAATTCTTCCACTACCCGGCGGTAAATAGTATTAATCGGCCTGGTATGAAGGTGATAGAATGTTTTTTTTGTATCAGATACCGTACGGACGTTATTCACAAAGAGAATTTTTAAGAGGGACGCATTTCCATTTTCTAGTATGAACCAATTAGGGCTAAATAGTTCAAGTTCTCTGAAAGCTATATTCCCAGGTAAACCCACCACAATCTAGTAAGTATCAATTCATGTATATGGGATGATACTTACCTATAAATCTCCTTTAGTGTCATGGTTTTTTAGGCAATAACCGGAAATTGATAACTGTCAATTATCAATCATTTATCAGTTGCCTATTGTTGAATTGGTTTCCAGTTGATCCAATCTTGAGGTTTGAGGAAAGTCTCATACAACTCAGCTTCGGGAGAATTTGGTTCTGGTTGATAGCCATATTCCCAACGAACTAAAGGTGGTAGAGACATAAGAATTGATTCTGTGCGACCGTTGGTTTGGAGTCCAAAAATTGTTCCTCGGTCATAAACCAAATTAAATTCTACATATCTACCGCGACGGTATAATTGAAAATTCCGTTGGCGATCGCCGTATTCCATCTCATGCCGACGTTGTACAATCGGGGTATAGGCTGGCAAAAATGCCCCAGCACAGTCTTGAACCAAAGCAAATATATCTTCCCAAGTGCGTGATGGTAAATCCCCTACCTGATTGCTATAAATAGCAGCGTCCCCATGAGGATCTGGACCGCGATATATAGAACCTTGACCATCTTGATAATCTAAAAATAAACCGCCAATTCCCCGTGTTTCTCCCCGATGTTTAAGATAAAAATACTCATCACACCAACGTTTAAACACAGGATAATATTCGGGATGATGTTGATCACAAGCTTGTTTTAAAGTTTCATGAAAGTGAACTGCATCTTCAGCAAAGGGGTAATAAGGTGTTAAATCCGCACCACCACCAAACCACCACACAGGACCTGCTTCAAAATAGCGGTAATTCAAATGGACTGTAGGTACATAAGGATTGCGTGGGTGTAACACCAAAGAAGTACCAGTTGCGTAAAAGCCATGTCCTTCTGCTTCTGGACGTTGGACTAAAATCGAGGGTGGTAAATGAGAACCCCAAACTTCAGAAAAATTCACCCCAGCTTGTTCAAATATTCTACCATCTCGTAGTACACGCGATCGCCCACCACCCCCTTCTGGACGCTGCCAACTATCTTCTTGAAACTTACCAACACCATCTAATTTTTCCAAACCCTGGGTAATTTGGTCTTGAACATACTGCATAAACTGACTAACTCTAGCCTGAGCATTGACACCAGGGAGAAAATTAGGTGATTCTTTTGTGATAGTGGGGGTTTGCGAGTTGGTTAACATAAATTCCCGAACCTAAAATTACGATTTCTAAACAATTACAAATTTTTGTTGTCAAAACTTGTCAGCAGTCAGGGTCAAAAATCCGGCTTAATCTGTCAGAACAGCTTTTTATTATAGGTGAAAAGACAACCGTTCAAAACGCCTGCAAATTTCCCTTAGCGCGGAAAGTTATTCTCATCCACAGATATCATATCTGAGGGATCATTTTCCTAGTTATACAAATAATCTTATGATTCTGTTTACAGACTTTGTTCATAGTTTTTTCCACAAAGAGGAGTTTGAGTACAATTTTTTCAACAGTCATAGTTACCAGACAAAATATAAAGCAATGTTAAGCATTGTCACAGTTATATGCAGCAGATCAAAATCATACCAAATTGGTTATCCAAACTCATCCACGGTAAACGTCGGCGCTTTTGTGCATCCTTAGTGCGAACCTATCGGGAAATCAGTTCTGCCTCCGTAGATGAACTTTGGCAAAAAGTCGTAGATTTAACAGATGTTTCCTGGCATCCTCTACTTAAAAGTACCAATGTTCCCTTAGGATTAGTCCCCAAACCGGGCTTAATTTTTCAAGCAGTGACAAGGTTTTGGCCAATTCCGATTCGGATTTTTGTAGAACGAGTCAGTCCCAAACAGACGTTAAGTATCCGGGTTTTAGCAATTCCTGGTATAGAAGAAAGAATAATATACCAAGTAGAATCAACCATCTGCGGATCTTACTTATCTTATTCTGTGACTTTGCGTGGTTGGTTATCCCCCCTAATTTGGTCTTTATCTCGTCCTTATGTAGATCGGGTCGCTAGAGCGCTGATAGAATCTGTAGAAAATCCTGGATTATCCCAGAAAAAATCTTTACATGGTGGCTGCTTTGATTTTTAGAGTCTGGGAAATTCTTGACCAATGACTAATGACCCCAATAAAGTTAAGATTCATCTATCAATGAAAATTTTTTAAGCTTTATAGAAGCGACAACGGTAAACACAGTATGTATGATGTCCTAAATTCCCATTCAGTCCTGGAAGTGTTGCGACCAGTAGAAGATCCAGAACTTCGCAAAAGTCTGGTAGAACTAAATATGATTCGCAACGTTAAAATTGATGGTGGCCAGGTTAGTTTCACTTTAGTGTTAACTACCCCTGCTTGTCCTCTCAGGGAATTTATAGTTGAAGATTGTCAAAAAGCTGTCAAAAAGTTGCCCGGTGTCACAGATGTAATTATAGAAGTCACAGCAGAAACACCCCAGCAAAAAAGCTTACCAGACCGCAATGGCGTTCCCGGAGTGAAAAATATTATTGCTGTTTCCAGCGGTAAAGGTGGTGTTGGCAAAAGTACAGTTGCGGTAAATATTGCAGTTGCTTTAGCACAAACCGGGGCGAAAGTCGGTTTATTAGATGCGGATATTTACGGACCCAATGATCCCACCATGTTGGGTTTGAGTGACGCTGAAATTAATGTTCGTTCCAGCGATGGCCGCGACATTCTCGAACCAGCATTTAATCATGGTGTTAAACTAGTTTCTATGGGCTTCTTAATTGATCAAGATCAGCCTGTGATTTGGCGTGGTCCCATGCTCAATGGTGTAATTCGGCAATTTCTCTATCAAGTAGAATGGGGAGAATTGGATTATCTCATCGTGGATATGCCACCGGGAACAGGAGATGCTCAATTAACTTTAACCCAAGCTGTACCCATGGCAGGGGTTGTAATTGTGACTACACCACAAACGGTGTCCCTGTTGGATTCCCGCAAGGGTTTGCGAATGTTCCAGCAGCTAAATGTACCAGTTTTGGGAATTGTGGAAAATATGAGCTATTTTATCCCCCCAGATCAACCAGATAAACAATATGACATTTTTGGTTCTGGTGGTGGCTCTAAAACAGCCACAGAATTAGGAGTCCCCTTGTTAGGATGTGTACCATTAGAGATTTCTACGAGAATAGGCGGTGATAATGGTGTACCAATAGTTATTGGTGAACCTGACACAGCCGCAGCTAAAGCCTTAACAGCGATCGCTCTTACTGTAGCAGGTAAGGTATCAGTTAATGCTTTGACATAAAACTTGGGGAGGAGGTGATTGGGAATAATTTCTTACCAATTACCAATTACCAATTACCAATTCCCCATTACCAATTACCAATTACCCATTACCAATTACCAATTACCAATTACCCATTACCCATTACCCCTTTAAAGTCCTCTGCCGCACACAATGTTATCAAAACCTTCTTTCCCGAAAATGCGTTGGCAATATTGGCTCAAGCCTTGGCAACAAATGGACGGGCTATTGTTTTTTCTACCCGTTGCCGTTAGTATGTTTGGTGGGCTAATGATTCTGAGTACAGAACTCAAGCAACCTGTAACTGACTGGTGGTGGCACTGGTTAATAGCCGGTATTGGCTCAACTATCGCCTTATTTTTAGCTCGTTGCCGTTACGAAAATCTCATACAATGGCATTGGTTCATTTACGGGCTAACCAACTTTAGTTTAATAGCCGTCATGCTGGCCGGTACTAGTGCCAAAGGCGCACAGCGTTGGATTAGTATAGCTGGTTTTAATGTCCAACCCTCAGAATTTGCCAAAATAGGATTAATTATCACCTTAGCTGCTTTATTACATAAGTCTACAGCCTCCACACTGGAAAGTGTTTTCCGGGTCTTGGCAATTACGGCTATACCTTGGGCATTGGTATTTTTACAGCCAGACTTAGCCACATCTCTTGTATTTGGGGCTATATTTCTAGGAATGTTGTATTGGGCAAATGCTAACCCCGGTTGGTTGATACTGATGATTTCCCCTGTCATAGCTGCAATTCTATTTAGTATATCTTGGCCATTATCTACACCCATAATTTTATCTAAAGAAATATCATTGAGTATATTAGGTTTAATATGGGCAGTGGCCATGGGAATAGTCGGTTGGTTTAGTCTCCCCTGGAAGAGATTTGGTATTGCTGCTATTGGTTCATTGTGTCTAAATATGCTCGGTGGTGAATTAGGTATCTTTGCCTGGAATCATATATTAAAAGAATATCAGAAAAATCGGTTGAGTGTATTTATTAACCCTGAACATGATCCCCTGGGTGCGGGTTATCACTTAATTCAATCTCGTATTGCTATTGGCGCTGGTGAAATTTGGGGCTGGGGTTTATTTAAAGGTCCTATGACTCAACTGAATTTCGTTCCCGAACAGCATACAGATTTTATTTTTTCGGCCGTTGCTGAAGAATTTGGACTGGTGGGGTGCTTAATTTTACTATCTATCTTTTGCTTGATTTGTTTCCGCTTACTTCATGTAGCACAAACCGCTAAAGATAACTTTGGTTCGCTTTTAGCCATTGGTGTTTTATCCATGATTGTGTTTCAACTTATTGTTAATGTTGGCATGACCGTTGGTTTAGCACCGGTGGCAGGAATTCCTTTACCATGGATGAGTTATGGGCGATCGGCTATGTTGACTAACTTTATTGCTATTGGTATAGTAGAATCCGTAGCTAATTATCGTCAACGTCAAAAGTATTGAGTTTAAATCACAAAAATATAGTCAGATCTAGTCAAACATAATCATCTGTGTTATAGTTGAGGAATGAAATTATCTGACAAAAGCCAAATCAAAAGGAATAAGCTATTATTAGGGAACTCTTAACAGGTTATTGACCAATGACCAAATAACTAATTACCAAACTCCCTCCTGAAGGCATTAAGCTAAGAATAGGAAACTAAAAAGGGTAAATATGATGATACTGCCTGGAACAACTGTTCGCGTCAAAAATCCCGCAGATACATATTATCGGTCTGAAGGACTTGTACAACGAGTTAGTGATGGTAAAATAGCTGTATTGTTTGAAGGTGGTAATTGGGATAAAATAATTACTTTCCGTCTCACAGAATTAGAACCTGTGGAAACTACAATTCAGAAAACGGGGAAATAGCAAGTTAGTCAGTGGTCATTAGTAAATATTAAATTCTAGACACGCAACTTGCATAATACATGAGATCGTAGTCAGGGCTAAAGTCCTGACTACAAAGAAAAGATGATAATTTTTTGTGACACTTGCGTGTCGTCCATTCTTAATTCTTAATTCTTAATTCTTAATTCTTAATTCTTAATTCTTAATTTTTAATTGTTTATGCGTCTACCTTTACCACATTTTACTACGGGTGATAGCGAAGCCAGACTTAATAGTCCCTATTCTCACTCTCACCATTTTGCAGAGGTAATTGAAACCAATACTACAGAATTTTTGGCCCAGTGTTTAGAACCGGAAGACTTGAGCTTCCCACCAATGCCACCTTTCGGTAGTTGGGTGAGTGCTGTGGATGAAGAATCTGGTAATCAAGTTTATGCTATAGTGTATCATGCCACAACTATGCCTGTTGATTCTGTACATCGGGCGGTTGCTTTGGGGTTATCCTTAGAAGCTTTGCGTGAGGAACAACCCCAAATATTTGCTATGCTAAAAACTGAATTTAGAGCCGCAATTGTGGGATTTGAGGAAAAATCTATAAATAGTCATCATGGCAATATGTATCAATATTTGCCACCTCGTCCCCCACAAATTCACCAAGCTGTTTATCGGTGTCAACCAGAGTCCATTATTCAGTTTACTGAAGATTTGGATTTCCTGCGAACATTACTGATGATTAATGCTGCGCCAGTAGATTCTCTGGTCGCAGCAGCTATACGTGGAGTGTATCAGTTACGTAAAACTGAGCGAGAATGGTTGATTAAAGCCGGACGACACCTGAGTATATTACTCAAGGATGATTATGACCGTCTGCGCTTTATTTTGAGTCAAATCCACCCATAGTGATTTTTAGACAACCCTGATTAATTGCGTTTAACTACTTGGCTTTCCCCTTTCCTAGATTAAGAGAGTTGATGGTAATGATCAAATTACTTATTTTTGGACTAATCGTGATTTATGTTGGTGGTGTGTGGAAATTTTGGACCGGATTTAACAGAACTAATTTTAACCAAACTTTACCCAACCGCATAGGTTTAGCTTTGTTGTGGCCTGCTTTGTTTTTGGCTAACCCATCCTATCGTCGCAATTTTAGAAAAGCGTTGAAGGGATAATTAACTCATAGTTACCAACCAATTATGAATTAATTATCTTTGCGAAAATTGACTAAAAAGCTTGAATCCATTCTTTAACAGCATACTCTATCCAAATACCGTTTTGCCAATAGGGATCAGATTCCACTAATTGACGAACGGTGTTTTCGTCTTCGGCTTCATAAATAGCAAAAACCTGAGTTATATCTTTTGTCGGTCCAATAGTAATCAAAATCCCCGCTTGCTTCTGTTTTGCTAATCCTGCTAAATGATCTTGACGATAGGGTTCACGTTTGGTTAATACGTCTTCACAGTAACTTCCCCACATGATGTATTTTGTCATAACTGCTGATGATTGATAGTTATTAAAAACTATAGCAACATGAGGTTTTTTAAGATAGAGATTGATGATCAAGTTTTTAATTTCACCAATATCACTGTATACTTAATCACATTTAATATGAATCTTAGCATCTATACAGATATTTATAATTATATGAGGATATCCTAACCTGCTAATCGCTGGCGGGGAGGTAGCTAGGTATGTGGTTATTACACCAATCCCGATGAGAAAGAAATTATATTTTTCATCTATCTTGAGGTAGATTTTTATTAAAATAAATTACAATTTTGTATAGCACATCACAGTTTAATAGTTAAATATAGAACTAATATCTCACTTTAAAAAGATAACTAATCAAAAATATGGGTAGACAATTTAACCGACGTAAGTTTCTGCTTTACGGTGCAGCGGGTATTGGTAGTAGCATTTTCTTAAAAGCTTGTGCTAATAATACCCCCAACACTGCGAATAGTCCCGCAGCATCTACCAGTACACCTACCGTAGCTAGTACGGATAGTAAAACCATCAAGGTAGGTATTTTACATTCTCTCAGTGGTACAATGGCCATTAGCGAGAAAAGTGTGGTAGACGCGGAAAAACTAGCAATTAAGGAAATTAACGCTGCTGGGGGTGTTTTAGGTAAACAAATTGAAGCAGTTGTTGAAGACGGCGCTTCTAATTGGGATACCTTTAGAGAAAAAGCTACCAAATTGATTGACCAGGATCAAGTAGCTGTAGTTTTCGGTTGTTGGACTTCCGCTAGTCGCAAAAATGTCAAGCCAGTTTTCGAGAGTAAAGACCATATGCTGTGGTATCCTGTGCAGTATGAAGGTCAAGAATGTTCTAAAAACATTTTTTACACTGGTGCAGCCCCAAATCAACAAATTGAACCTTCTGTTGATTGGTTGTTGAAGAATAAAGGTAAAGAGTTCTTTTTAGTCGGTTCTGACTATGTTTTCCCCCGCACTGCTAATAACATTATTAAAGCTCAATTAGAGGCTTTAGGTGGGAAAACTGTTGGGGAAGATTACTTACCTTTGGGTAATACGGAAGTAACAGCTATTATCACGAAAATTAAGCAAGTTTTACCAAAGGGTGGTGTAATTTACAATACTCTTAATGGTGATAGTAATGTTGCTTTCTTCAAACAGTTGAAAGGAGCGGGATTGACACCAGAAAAGTATCCTTCCATGTCTGTGAGTATTGCGGAAGAGGAAGTTAAAGCCATTGGTGTGGAGTATCTAAAAGGACATTATGCTGCTTGGAATTATTTTCAAACAGTAGACACACCTGCTAATAAGAAATTTGTGGCAGCCTTTAAGAAAGAATACGGTGAAGATAGAGTAACAAATGATCCTATGGAAGCCGCTTATATTGCTGTGTATTTATGGAAAAAAGCGGTAGAAAAAGCTACTACAACTGACTTGGCGAAAGTCCGGGCTGCGGCCTATGGTCAAACTATAGATGCACCTGAAGGAAAAGTGACAGTTAATGCCAATCATCACATATCAAAAATTGTGCGCATTGGTCAAGTCAGAAAGGATGGCCTATTTGACATTGTTTATGCTACCCCCGCACCAGTTGAACCAGTTCCCTGGAATCAATTTGTGAAAGAGACTAAGGGATTTGCTTGTGATTGGTCAGATCCCGCCAAAGGTGGTAAATACAAGAAAGGTTAATTTTGTGGTCAGTTGTCAGCGGTTAGTTATACAACTGCATCTCAATCAGGTACATATAGGCGGGCAAGATGCCCACCCCACAATAGTTTTACTATTCATATTTGTACTTTGTTGAGTAGCAATTTTGGGATGTGAAAATAACTGAAAAATAACTAATGGCTGACAACTGACTATTAGAAATAAATTGATAATTGCGGGGAGAAAATGTTAACAGGTTTTTTAGAAGCTGTCTTTAATGGTGTTAGTATTGGCGCTGTTTTATTAATTGCTGCGTTAGGATTAGCCATCATATTTGGCTTAATGGGTGTCATTAATATGGCTCATGGTGAGCTAATGATGTTTGGTGCTTATACAACTTTTGTGGTGCAAAATGTTTGTAAGCAATTGGGTGGGGTTTGGTTTGATGTTTATATATTTTTGGCTTTGATTATCGCTTTTATTTTCACCGCTGGTGTAGGATTAATTCTGGAA
The DNA here is from genome assembly GCF_005402965.1 of Dolichospermum planctonicum. Lineage (GTDB taxonomy): Bacteria > Cyanobacteriota > Cyanobacteriia > Cyanobacteriales > Nostocaceae > Dolichospermum > Dolichospermum planctonicum. The sequence goes on along the minus strand of NZ_BJCF01000014.1, from coordinate 13,526 downwards.
AAAAGCGTAATTCGTTATCTCTATGGACGACCTTTAGAAACTCTGTTAGCAACCTGGGGAGTAAGTTTAATTTTTCAGCAGTTTGTCCGCAGTGTAAATTTATTATTGATCATCGGGATAGCTTTGTTTTCTCTTCTGTTTTTTGGGGGTTTATGGATTTTAAATTCTCGGAATAATTTCCAGAAAACTCGTAATTGGTTTGTGGGAGTTTTACTATTTTTGTCCCTAGGATTGACAATTACAATCTGTAATTTGTTAAGTAAAACTTATCAGCAAGGGGTAACTTTACCTTGGTTTGGCGCTCAAAATGTAGATGTTACAGCCCCTAGTTGGTTACAAGCTGGTGTATCTTTAGCCGGTGTACAATTACCCTATGCGCGGTTATTTATTATTGCTTTGACGATTATTTGTGTGGGGGGAATTTATCTATTTTTGCAAGGTTCTCATTGGGGATTAAGAATTAGGGCTGTCACCCAAAATCGCAGCATGAGCGCCTGTTTGGGTATCCCCACTCAACAAGTTGATGCAATTACTTTCGCCCTGGGTTCAGGGTTAGCTGGTGTGGCTGGATGTGCAATTAGTTTACTTGGTTCTGTTGGACCAAATACCGGACAAAATTACATTATTGACACTTTTATGGTGGTGGTTGTCGGTGGTGTGGGTAATTTAGCTGGTACGATTTTGGCCGCTTTGGGAATTGGGACAACTAATTATTTGATTGGTTCGGGAACTTTAGCCTTGTTGTTGAGTCCGGTTAAGCCTTTGGCTGATTTATTTAGTTTTTTTGCGACAACAAGTATGGCTAAGGTGATGGTTTTTGCTTTAATTATTGTGTTTTTACAATGGAAGCCAGGAGGGATTTTTCCCCAAAAGGGTCGTCATGTTGATGTTTAAATTATCGGAAATTTAACGCAGATAAACGCAGATAAACGCGGATTTGAGAAAATGGATAAAGCAGGAATGATGAAAATTAAAAAGGGGCGAAATTTAATATTAGTTGAAGTTGGGGTGGTTTGCGCGATCGCTTTGATTTTGATTTTGATTATGCCGGTGTTACTTTCAGATTTTCGTCTGAATTTATTGGGACGATTTTTGTCTCTGGCTATTGTGGCTTTAGGAATTGATTTAATTTGGGGTTATGCTGGTTTATTGAGTTTGGGACATGGGATTTTCTTCGGTTTGGGTGGATATGCGATCGCTATGTACCTAAAATTGCAAGTTCCCACGGGGGAATTACCGGATTTTATGGCGCTTTATGGTGTTACGGAACTTCCTGGATTTTGGCGGCCTTTTTCTGATTTTCCCCTGTCTATGGCTGCTGTGGTGATGATTCCGGGTTTGTTAGCAGGATTACTAGGATATTTAGTATTTCGGAATCGCATTAAGGGGGTTTATTTTTCGATTTTGACTCAAGCTGCAATTATTGTATTTTTCAATTTTTTCAATGGACAACAACAATTTTTTAATGGCACAAATGGATTGATAGATTTTACCACCTTTCCGCCTTTATCTTGGGGAATTAATGGCAGTGGTGCTATAGTTAGTGATAGCAAAACTCAATTTGTTTTTTATGTCTTGACGGTGGTATTTTTGGCGGCTATTTATGGGCTTTGTCGCTGGTTAACTAGTGGACGTTTTGGCAGATTATTAATAGCTATTCGTGATGATGAAAGTCGGGTAAGATTTTCTGGCTATGACCCCACAGATTTTAAAGTATTAGTATTTGCAGTTTCGGGAGCAATTGCTGGTATAGCTGGGGCATTTTACACCGTTCAAAGTGGTTCTGTATCCCCTAGATCCATGGATATTGGCTTTTCTATTGAAATGGTGATTTGGGTGGCTGTGGGGGGACGCGGGACGTTAATCGGGGCTGTTATTGGCACTTTATTAGTTAATTATGCCCGCACTTTTTTGAGTGAACAATTCGCGGAAATATGGCTATTTTTTCAGGGTATACTGTTATTAACTATCGTCATTTTGCTTCCTGACGGCATTATAGGATGGTTATATAAACAAAATATTCCCTTTGGGAAAGGTCAGCAATTAAAATTTTCTGATACCTATCCTAGTTTGGAAGAAGATATGGAAGTGAAACATGAACGCCAAAATATTGGAAACTGAAAATGTCACCGTGAGTTTTGACGGTTTTAAGGCTTTAAATCGCCTAAATTTTAGTATGAATGTTGGTGAGTTGCGGGTAGTAATAGGTCCAAATGGGGCTGGAAAAACTACCTTTTTGGATGTGATTACAGGTAAGGTGCAACCAACCATAGGCAGAGTCCTATTTAAGGGTAAAAATTTACGTTCTTTAGCTGAACATCAAATTGCACGGCTGGGAATTGGTCGCAAATTTCAAACCCCACGCATCTATCTTAATTTAACACCTTTTGAGAATTTAGAAATCACTAGTAATCGTCAGAAAAATGTTTTTTCCACTTTGTTTCGTTCGCTCAATTCTGCGGAAAGAAATAGTCTCAAAGGCTTATTAGAAACCATTGGTTTAACTGCAAAAGCAAATATTCCAGCGGCTTTATTATCCCACGGAGAAAAGCAACGTTTGGAGATTGGAATGTTAGTAGCACAATCTCCTGATTTATTACTTGTTGATGAACCTGTAGCTGGTTTAACAGATGAGGAAACCTATAATATCGGTAATTTGTTATTAACATTAGCAGCAAGTCACTCAATTTTAGTCATTGAACATGATATGGAATTTGTGCGACAAATCGCTAAGAAGGTGACGGTATTACATGAGGGTTCGGTATTGTGTGAAGGTGATTTTGAGCAAGTCAGAAATGACCCCCGCGTTATTGAAGTATATTTGGGAAAACAGGAAGAGAATTACATCCCCCCCTCACAAGGGTAGGTTTTTTACATTGTCGTCGGGGTAAGACGGGGAAGACAAGGAGGGAAGGTAGACAAGGAGGGAAGGTAGACAAGGAGGGAAGGTAGACAAGGAGGGAAGGTAGACAAGGAGGGAAGGTAGACAAGGAGGGAAGGTAGACAAGGAAGTTATGCCTCTTATGAAAAAATACCCTTTTAAGAGCTATTAAAAGCAATTGATTGAGAAAACGGAGGTGGGAATGGGAATAAGCCATTTAAACAAATGCCTTTGCCATTAAGTAAATCAGCAATAAGTAGGTGAACGGAAAAAAACCGACATAAGTAACGAAAAGTAAAGTTGCCCAAAACCTCTTCCCTCTTCCCTGTCACCTGTCCCCGTGGCGTAGCACCTGTCACCTGTTACCTGTTACCTGTTACCTGTTCCCTGTCACCTGTTACCTGTTACCTGTTACCTGTTCCCTTGTCATTATGGGAGGGTGGGGTGAAATTGGGGAAAATTGGGGAAAATTAAAATAGTTAATCAGGTTGATTTTATAATGCTAAAAATTTCTAATCTTAATGTTCATTATGGTGAAAGTCATATTCTCAGAAATGTGGATTTGACCGTATTACCAGGACAAATGGTATGTTTAATTGGACGCAATGGGGTGGGAAAAACAACCATGCTCAAAACAATTATGGGGCTACTCAAACCCAGCAGCGGAATTATTGATTTTGCAGGGGAGATAATTAACGCCAAACCGACTTATGAAAGAGCGAAAATGGGTATTGGTTATGTAAGTCAAGGAAGGGAAATTATCCCGCGATTAACAGTTAAAGAAAATCTGCTTTTGGGATTGGAAGCTAGACACAAACCAGTCAAAAAACCGGAAATTCCCCCAGAAATTTTTAGCCTATTTCCAGTTTTAAAAACTATGCTTTCTCGTATGGGTGGAGATTTAAGTGGTGGACAACAACAACAATTAGCGATCGCTCGTGCTTTAATGGGAAGACCACAACTACTCGTATTAGACGAACCAACGGAAGGTATCCAACCCTCAATCATTTTGGAAATTGAGGCCGCAGTCCGTCAGATTATTGAAGCTACAGGGATTTCTGTTTTATTGGTAGAACAACATTTGCATTTTGTCCGTCAGGCAGATTACTATTATGCCATGCAAAAAGGCGGCATTGTTGCTTCAGGTTTAACTCAGGAACTTAGTCAGGATGTGATTCAAAGATTTTTAGCCGTTTAAGCGGATATTAATGTTTACTTGGGAATTTTGAGAGCAGCAGAGACGTTTTATATGTTTTATATAACGTCTCTACTTACACTCAAATTACTACCAATTAGGTTAAAACCAGGATTTCCTAAACTAAGGCTGTAGTAAAGTTATTCAATCCTAAAGTCCCTGTGAAACCTGTCACCTCAATAATTGCATCCGTAGTAGCATTAAATCCTGCGTTAGCGTCGTTAATAGCGACAAAGCTACGAGTATTAGTACCAGTACCAAAGGTAAATTGAGCAGCAGAGTTAGCTGTAAAGACAGTATTAGTTAACTTAGCTGTAATACCTGCTGTATCAAGTGTTGCCACAGTTCCCGCATTAGGGAATCTGGTGGGTGTAGTGGAAACGACGAATAAATCAGCAGTAGCATTGAAGTCAGTAATCACATCAAAGTTACTGAAAACAGAATCGCTTAAAGTGCGGTAGTCAAAACGGTCTGTTCCTAACCCTCCAGTTAAGGTATCTTTTCCAACTCCTCCAGTTAGTCTATCATTCCCAGCACCTCCATTCAGGCTGTTATTAGCACCGTTACCTATGATGACGTTATTACCTGTGTTTCCAGTCCCGTTAATTGCTGCTGTTCCTGTCAGGGTCAGGTTTTCCACGTTAGCAGCCAAAATAGTGTAAGTAACACTAGATTGAATGGTATCTGTACCAGCGTTAGCCAGTTCTGTAATAGTATCAGTGGTGCTATCTACAATGTAGATATCATCACCTAAACCACCGATTAACGTATCTGTACCCGCACCACCATCAAGGGTATTATTACCACCATTACCAGTAATCACGTTATTACCACCGTTACCAGTCCCGTTAATTGCTGCTGTTCCTGTCAGGGTCAGGTTTTCCACATTAGCAGCCAAAATAGTGTAAGTAACACTAGATTGAATGGTATCTGTACCACCGTTGGCCAGTTCTGTAATAGTATCAGTGGTGCTATCTACGATGTAAATATCATCGCCACTACCACCGATTAACGTATCTGTACCAGCACCACCATCAAGGGTATTATTACCACCATTACCAGTAATCACGTTATTACCACCGTTACCAGTCCCGTTAATGGCTGTTATTCCCGTCAATGTCAGGTTTTCCACGTTAGCAGCCGCAATAGTATAGGTGATACTAGATTGAATGGTATCTGTGCCACCGTTGGCCAGTTCTGTAATAGTGTCAGTAGTGCTATCTACAATGTAAATATCATCGCCACTACCACCAATTAGGATGTCAGTACCTGCACCACCATCAAGGGTATTATTACCAGTATTCCCAGTAATAGTGTTATTAATCCCATTTCCCGTACCGTTGATATTGGCTGTTCCCGTTAACGTCAGGTTTTCCACGTTGTCCGCTAAAGTATAGCTGACACTACTGGATTGAACTATATCTGTACCCTGTCCTACATTCTCCGTAATCACATCAGTGGCAGTATCAACAATATAAACATCATCGCCTATACCACCAACCAAGGTGTCAATACCATCCCCACCATTCAGGGTATCATTACCAGCCGCACCATCCAGGCTGTTATTACCAGCGTTACCAGTGATGACGTTATTACCTGCGTTACCAGTAGCGTTAGTCCCGTTAATTGCTGCTGTTCCCGTTAATGTCAGGTTTTCCACGTTAGCAGCCGTAATAGTGTAAGTAACACTAGATTGAATGGTATCTGTACCCTCGTTGGCATTTTCGGTAATGATGTCCGTGGTACTATCTACAATGTAGATATCATTGCCACTACCACCAATTAACCTATCTGTACCCGTACCACCATCAAGGGTGTTATTACCAGTATTCCCAGTAATCACGTTATTACCTGCGTTCCCAGTCCCGTTAATTGCTGCTGTTCCTGTTAATGTCAGGTTTTCGACGTTGGTAGCAATAGTCAAGGTGACACTAGATTGAATGGTATCTGTACCTGCGTTGGCCTGTTCCGTAATGGTGTCAGCGGTACTATCAACAATATAAACATCATTGCCAGTTCCCCCAATTAACGTATCTGTACCATCCCCTCCATTCAGGGTATCATTACCAGCCGCACCATCCAGGCTGTTATTACCAGTATTCCCAGTAATCACGTTATTACCTGCGTTCCCAGTCCCGTTAATTGCTGCTGTTCCTGTTAATGTCAGGTTTTCGAAGTTGGTAGCAATAGTCAAGGTGACACCGGATTGAATGGTATCTGTACCAGCGTTGGCCTGTTCTGTAATTGTGTCGGTGGCAGTATCTACAATGTAGATATCATCACCTAAACCACCAATTAACGTATCTGTACCTGCGCCACCATTAAGGGTATCATTACCAGCCGCACCATTCAGGCTGTTATTAACATCGTTACCAGTAATAAGGTTATTACCTGCGTTCCCAGTCCCGTTAATTGCTGCTGTTCCCGTTAATGTCAGGTTTTCCACGTTGGTAGCAATAGTCAAGGTGACACTAGATTGAATGGTATCTGTACCCTCGTTGGCCTGTTCCGTAATGATGTCCGTGGTACTATCTACAATGTAGATATCATCGCCTGTACCACCAATTAAGGTATCTGTACCTGCCCCACCATCAAGGGTGTTATTACCATTGTTGCCAGTAATGACGTTATTAGCTGCGTTCCCAGTCCCATTAATTGCATCTATTCCCGTTAATATCAGGTTTTCCACGTTGGGAAGGGTAGCCAAGGAGAAGGTTAGGGTGCTGTAAACTGTGTCTGTACCTTCGTTGGCATTTTCGGTAATAGTCTCAGTGGTGCTATCAATTAAATAACTGTCATCTCCCGTTCCACCTCTGAGAATATCGTTACCGACACCACCATAGAGGAAATCGTTACCGGCTTCACCATTGAGGGTATCGTTGCCTGTACCACCTTGGAGGAGGTCATGATCAGCACCGCCATTGAGAATGTCATCTCCACCTAAACCGTTAATTTTGTCCTTGCTGGCTGTACCGTTGAGGGTTTGGTTTGCGGCTGTACCGTTGGTGGTTTGGTCGGTATGACTGAGGAAGAAAGTTTGATTGGTAACGGTGTTTGTACCATCGCTGACGTTGAATTGGAAGAAGTCTTGAATACTACTACCACCGGGTTGATAGATTAACTTGCCACTGTCAATGTCCGCTTGGGTAAATGTATCTCCAACTTTTAACGGGGTGACGGTGGAGAGAATGGGATTACCTGTTGTAACAGTTGCCCCGTAAATTGTACCGTTGTTGCCATTGGTGGTTAAATCGGTGGCGGTATTTCCTGTGATGTTGTTGAAGTTCCAGTAACCTGCTAGTCCTGTTTCCGTGCCGGTTAAGGTTTTGTTGAGATTTGCCTGGATTTGGGTTTGGGTACGGGCAACATTCCAAATGCGAACATCGTCAATTTGTCCAGCAAAGGGAGTCCAGGCATTAAGTTCTCGCCCAATCTTAACCGGATAATTATTTTGCAATGGCGTACCAACCCAATCAACACTGGTATCTAACTGTCCATTGATATATAAACTCAGTTTGGCACCATCATAAGTGGCAGCAACATGAGTTAATTGATTGAGTGTTAATGAGGCTTGACTGGGATAAATGTATCGCCAATTACCATTACTATCTTGAAAACCAAAATCAAGGCGACTTCCATTCGGTTCAATATATAGACCATAATTCACTTCATAGCCGTTATTTGCCTCTTTCGTAATAATCGGTTGCCAATCACCTTTAATTTGAGTTTGATTAACCCAGGCTTCTAGGGTAAAGGTGTTCAAACTCAAAGCCGAACTATGGGGAATTTCGACATAATTATCAACCCCATTAAAAGACAGGGCTTTGTCACTTCCTGAAGTCAAACCTAAAACGCCTTTATCGGGTAAATCGGTGACGGTGTAGATAATATTGGCAGCGGCAAGTTGTTCAGTCGGTGTACCTGTTTGGTTAACATGAGTTGCACCAATAATATTACCATTATTGCCATTAATGGTTTTATCTAATGCAGTGCTGCCACTCGGTTCATTAAAGTTCCAGTAACCTGCTAATCCTGTTTCATTACCAACTAGTTGTTGGTTGTAATTAGCCTGGATTTGGGCTTGGGTACGAGCAACATTCCAAATGCGAACATCGTCAATTTGTCCAGCAAAAGGATTCCAGGCATTAAGTTCTCGCCCAATCTTAACCGGGGAGTTATTTTGGAATGGCGTACCAACCCAATCAACACTGGTATCTAACTGTCCATTGATATATAAACTCAGTTTGGCACCATCATAAGTGGCAGCAACATGAGTTAATTGATTGAGAGTGAGTGAACCTTGGGTTGTTTCAAAGCCTACCCCATTACCATAACTATCTTGAAAAGTAAAATTAAGGCGACTTCCATTCGGTACAATAAATAGACCATAATTCCGTTCAGAGCCGCCATTATTCTGTTTCGTAATAATCGGTTGGTAATCACCTTTAATTTGAGTTTGATTAACCCAGGCTTCCAGGGTAAAGGTGTTCAAACTCAAAGCCGCACTATGGGGAATTTCGACATAATTATCAACCCCATTAAAAGACAGCCCAAAATTCCCTGTTAAAGCACCAACATTACTAACCTTTAATTTTGTGTTGTCAATGGTAACTGGAATTGCTTGATTAAGAACAACACCTTGATTAATGTCATTATCCTGAATCGTTAATTTTGCCGTTGCTTGTGTGCCTAGAATCGCGCTGTTTGTGGGATTGCTTAAAGTTAAAGTTAGGTCTTCCTCTTCTTCCAATCTGATGTCGTCAACTAGAGGAATATTAACAACTTTACTGGTTTCCCCAGGGGCAAAGGAGACAGTTATGGAACTATTGTTGTAATCGTCGGGAGCAACGGCTTGACCATTGGTTAAACTAATGGTGGCACTGACTGTATTATCTGGACTTCCTGTGCGCGTCACCGTGATTTGAGTCGTACCAGTTCCGTCTTCTTTGACAATAAATGTCGGCTGACTAAAAGCTAAAACCGGTGGGGTTTCTGTGAGGGTAATGGTGCTGACATTTTGCCCTAAAACAGCGCCACCGGTGGGATTTGATAATGTTACATTAAAGGTTTCGTTACCTTCATAAACCCTGTCATTGTTAATATCAATGGTGAAGGTTTTAACACTTTCTCCCGGATTAAAGGTTAACGTGCCATTTGTGGCTGTATAATCTTGTCCGGCTGTGGCGGTAACGTCTGCGGTGCTATAGTCAACGGTGAAGGTTTTGTCGGGTCTAACGCCTGTGAGGGTGACGGTTACGGTGATTTTACCATTAATGACAGCTTCTTCATCAATGGAGACATTCCCTACGGATAAAGTAGATGCACCATTAACGACCTCAACAATGCCTCGGTAAAGATTATTGTTGCTGATATCAGCCCAAGTTCCTGGACCATAGTTCATGAAGACGTAATCTTCATTGTTAGAGTTATCAGGTTGACCACCATACCAGTTGGTGTATTTAGATGATTCTCCATTCACCCAGGCAAAGTTACCTTCTGCTGCGACATCGTTTAAGCCAATCCAGAAATATTCACTACCAAAAGCAGTGACTAAAAACTGGTTTTCGGTGGGATCATTGATTGTCACCAAATTACCACCCAATGCCTCCGCTTGCCCTTGGGCATTTGTCCAACTGCCGGCATTAGTTAGATAATATGTGACAGGTGCATCATTATTATCAACAATGGTGAGGGTGGCGGTATTTTGTGTACCTATGGCTGCACCACCGACGGCATTTGTTAAGCCCAATAACAGGGTTTCGTCGCTTTCGGCTTTGAAGTCGTTGTAAATAGGAATGGTGATCACTTTGGCTGTAGTGTCTAAATTACCAAAGGTGACATCAATGGCCGTAGGGTCAAAATCTCCCCAATTTGTAGCGGTTTGTCCTTGTGATGTAATTGTAGCTCGGACTTCGCCATTACTGCCCCCAGTACGGGTAACAGTCACAGCAGCTACAGCGGTGCCGTCTTCGTTGACTTGAAAGGTGGGTTGACTAAAGGCTAGAGTTCCCGCAGATAAAGCAGTTGAGGAGGTGAAAGTGGTAACTTTGACGTTATCTAAACCCCAACTTTCATTATAAATTCCTTCAAGTCCAGAACCGGCAAAGTTGATTATCAGGTTACTACTTGGGGCTTGAAAAGTGGAGGAGATGCGGTAAACTGAGTCTCCACCATAATAATAACCAAGAGTATTATTTTCAGTTGCACCTGTGCGTGCTGGATAGGTTACAGTACCAAAAGTGCCGGGATAAGCTTGGTTACTTGCACCTAGGTACAAAGAAAAGGTAGTATTGAGCAGGGTTTGTCCCCCAGCAATACTCAGGGTAAAGATATCTGGACCTGCACTCGGACCATTACCATCCCAACTTTTGAGGATAAAGAGGTCAAATTCCAGAGTCACTGTACTATTAGCCTGATTATTTAGCGTCAAACTAACGGTATCATTACCAAATTCACCCAGGAAATTTCTTTCTCCCACTGGTGTGATAGAACGAGTTTGATTTGACCATTCTGTTCCGGTTGCGGTTTCAAAATCATTGAAGTAATCAAAATAGGTGATAAAGGCAGGAGAAGTGAGGTTTAGCCCTGTCACACCTTGAATTATGCCAATTAGTTCTGCTGGTTCACCGGTAGGTTTGTTGCGATAAATGGCGGTATTGCCTGGGCTATAGGTAGTATTCAGGGTATAGTCGCTTTTCTCTCCCGATAATTCTATAAAGTCTTGACTGGCGCTAAAATCCTGAATTAGTGCATAGTCAGCGGTGCCGGCGTTGGTTGTATCTCCATCATCATAGAAAACTTTGCTGCCATTGCCCAAAACAAATCTATCACGTCCTGCTCCACCAATTAAGGTGTCAACTTCTGCCTTTCCTGGTGTTGCACTGGTTTCGTCTACACCAATGAGACGGTCATTACCGGCTGCACCATTGAGGGTATTATTACCACTGTTGCCAGTGAGGATATTGTTAATGGCATTTCCTGTGGCGTTAATGTTAGCAGTTCCGGTCAAGGTCAGGTTTTCAACATTGGCAATGCTGGCTAAACTGTAAGTAATTGAGGCTCTTACCGTATCTAAACCTTGGTTAGAACCTTCGGTGATGATGTCTCCCAATTCATTAATAATGTAAATATCATCCCCACGACCACCTACTAGGCTATCAGCACCAGTACCACCAGTAATGGTGTCGTTACCATTGCCACCTTGTATTGTGTCATTGCCAGTACCACCAGTAAAGGTGTCGTTACCGTCTCCACCGATGAGGATATCATCTAAGTTGCCACCGATGAGATTATCTGCTTCGGTTGTACCAGTAATGTTAAATTTCTCGATGTTGCTATAGTTGACGATATTACCCGCTGCGGAAATTGTCCCACTACTTGGGGTGGTAACGGTGGTGCTAATTCCGACGGTGGTAATAGCAGAATAATCAACTTTCAGGGTATCAGTTCCACTACCGCCATTGAGAGTATCATTTCCTAAGCCACCATCAAGGATATCATTATCATTTTCTCCATAGAGTTCATCATTCCCAGTCCCACCGTTGAGGATATCATTGCCCCGGCCACCGACTAGTTTATCATTGCTTTCATTGCCTGTGAGGAGATCATTACCTGCTCCTCCATAGATTTCATCGCCACCTACACCACCAATGACGGTATCATTACCATTATTGGCGTAAACTTTGGTGTCGTTATCTTGCCATCTGTTACCATAATAAGGATCTGAAGAGCGAGTATTGTCCGTGGCAGAAATGTCAATGTTATCATTACCTGAACCTGTTACCAGGTAAATTCTTTCGACTTCCTTGATCTCTTTTGTCGTCAACCCATCGCTAATTGTGCCATTGGTGGGGTCACTATAATTAATGGTGATGCCAGTGGTGTTTGTCGTATAATCTAAATCCAGTCTATCGCTACCTGCACCACCGATAACGCTATTAATTCCTTTGCCACCACTGAGATAATCATTTCCTTCTCCACCATTGAGGGTATCATTACCATCGTCACCGTAGAGTTCATCATCTCCCGCACCACCGTTGAGAATATCTTCACCTTCTCCACCGACTAGTTTATCATTGCCGGCGTTGCCTGTGAGGATGTCATTACCTGCTCCTCCATAGATTTCATCGCCACCAGAACCACCAATGACGGTATCATTACCATTATTGGCATAAACTTTGGTGTCGTTATCTTGCCATCTGTTACCATAATAAGGATCTGAAGAGCGAGTATTGTCGGTGGCAGAAATATCAATGTTGTCATTACCTGAACCTGTTTTCAGGTCAATTCTTTCGACCTCCTTGATGGTTGAACCATCGCTAATTGTGCCATTGGTGGGGCTGCTATAATTAATGGTGATGTTATTGGTGTTTGTCGTATAATCTAAATCCAGTTTATCGCTACCAGCACCGCCGATAACGCTATTGATTCCTTTGCCACCATTGAGATAATCATTTCCTTCTCCACCATTGAGGGTATCATTACCATCGTCACCGTAGAGTTCATCATCTCCGGCACCACCGTTGAGAATATCCTCACCTTCTCCACCGACTAGTTTATCATGGCCGGCGTTGCCTGTGAGGAGATCATTACCTGCTCCTCCATAGATTTCATCGCCACCAGAACCACCAATGACGGTATCATTACCATTATTGGCATAAACTTTGGTGTCGTTATACTGCCATGTGTTACCATAATAGGGATCTGAAGAGCGAGTATTGTCAGTGGCAGAAATATCAATGTTATCATTACCTGAACCTGTTTTCAGGTCAATTCTTTCGACTTCCTTGATGGTTGAACCATCGCTAATTGTGCCATTGGTGGGGCTGCTATAATTTATGGTGATACCATCTGTATTGTAATCATAGTTTAGATCTAACTTATCACTACCTGTGCCACCAGCGATCGCATTCACCCCATCTCCGGGATTTAAGTAGTCGTTCCCATCTCCCCCTTCTAAGGTATCATTGCCATCATTGCCATAAAGACCATCATTGTCTGCTAGTCCTTGAATCAGATCGTTACCATCAAGGCCATCAATGTTATCATATCCATCAGTTCCGACTAGAATATCATTGTCATCGGTTGGGATTGCCATAAAATCTGCCTACTAGATTTATTTAAGTAAATATGGAATTGCTAGAATCTGATTACTAATCACACTAACCGTGTTCGTCTTTATCCTACATTGTTTTTGATGTAGTGACAAGTAAGTTGGGGTGTAAAGTTTTGTAAAGTTTAATTACCCCTCTTAGTCCTTTTCCTTTATAAAGGGGAGAAATTGGCATCTAGTCCCCCTCCTCTTGCTAAGGGTTAGGGTGGAATAAAAACCTTATTTATCCCAGGAGTGCATTTTATGAAGTTCAATCGTAGTCAAGTTAAAAAATACCTGCAATTAGCTGATTTTACATCGCTTTTTATTGAAGAACTAGGTTGGGATTATGCTGATAT
>NZ_BJCF01000013.1 GCF_005402965.1 Dolichospermum planctonicum | reverse complement strand
GACCTGAGGGTAGATTCTTACGCGTTACTCACCCGTCCGCCACTGTCTCCGAAAAGACCGTTCGACTTGCATGTGTTAAGCATACCGCCAGCGTTCATCCTGAGCCAGGATCAAACTCTCCATTTTGTTTGAGTTTGTTTTCGCTCTAAAACTTATCTCAAGTTTCAGAATCCTCTATAATTATCTTAATGACGAGGATTGGTTTAACCTATTCTTTCAAAGTATTATTTTTTCTCGGTTCAGTTGCCGTGAGTTGTTTCTCTCCCCGGCACTTATTCAATATATCAATCCTGCCGGTTATTGTCAAGGGTTTTTCAAAACTTTTTTTTTAATCGGGTGAATTTAATTTCTGATTTTGGCTATAAGCTTTATATGGTAAGGGTTAGACAAATTTCAAAATAATCAATCTATGGGATGCTGTCCATAATAGGGTAGAGCCTCGGACCAATGTGGGTGTTTGCCTTGCCGCCACTTTAAATAAGCTAATTCCAAAATACTGTTAACAGTGGCGGCTAACTGAGATGTAGCCGAAATTAACTGATAACTGGTATGCCAATTAGCAAGGGTTTCTTGCCATGCGGCTGGGGTGAATACTGTATCTGGCAACAAAGCAGTAAGGCTGGAATTATCAGGGGTTGGTTGATAAATAGCACCAAAAATCTGTCCCCTTTGTCCTGGCATTTCTACTGCAATTATTGGATATTGGTAATTTCGCGTTAGGGGAGTAGTATTTTTAATTTTAGCCGCAAAACTACAATGGTTGTGTGAGCTATGTTCTTGCCAAGCTACTGCAGCTAGAGTGGAAATGGTAAATACTGGAATTTTTAGCTGTTGTGCTAGTGTACGAGCGGTGACAATACCAATGCGAGTTCCCGTAAAACCACCAGGTCCTTGGCTGACGGCGATAAATTCCAGGTCTGCCCAGGTTCGTGGTTTAATCATATCCATCAGGTATTGATGGATATGACTAGATAAGTCACGCCCTAAATTCCAAACTTGAGATTGGGTATGATCTGCAAAGTTGCTAATTGCCAAACCTAGTTCTGGTGTGGTGGTGTGCAATGCTAAAGCGTATTTATTTAGTGGCAATATGGTCGTCAAAGTAAATATATTTTATTTGGGGATGGAAGCTAGGTAGCTTTGATTTTGGGCTTTTAATTTAATATTAATGGAGTTTGTGAGAATTGGTGTTACTGGTTGGAAATATACTGTAAGATAGATTTAATAGTATAATTGAATGCTAATTTTAGCATAAATACCAGATAATACTAATTATAACTAATTATTTATAACTTATTTATAACTATTTATCCGTAACTTTGATAACTTTTATTTACATATAAATTATTTGATACTGAAATAGAAGATACTTAACTACGAAAACTGCAAATGTTGTTATGATTTCAGAAATTAAGTCAAAAAATTTTCACAGGAGGAATTTCCTTTGTCTCGTCGTTATTTATTTACTTCCGAGTCAGTTACAGAGGGTCATCCAGATAAAATCTGTGATCAAATTTCTGATACGATTATTGATGCGCTACTCGCAGAAGACCCTCATAGCCGTGTGGCGGCAGAAGTTGTAGTTAATACTGGTTTGGTGCTAATTACTGGAGAAATTACCACCAAAGCTCATGTTAATTATGTCCATCTTGCCAGAAAAAAAATCGCGGAAATTGGCTATACTGACGCAGATAACGGCTTTTCTGCAAATAGTGCCAGTGTTTTAATAGCATTGGACGAACAATCACCTGATATTGCTCAAGGTGTCAATGTAGCCAAAGAAAGCCGGACTGAGGATAGTGAAGAACTATTTGATAAAATCGGCGCTGGTGATCAAGGTATCATGTTCGGTTTTGCTTGCAACGAAACTCCAGAACTTATGCCTTTACCTATCAGTTTAGCGCACCGCATTGCCCGGAGATTGGCAGGAGTTCGCAAAGCTGGTATTCTCCCTTACCTGCGTCCCGACGGTAAAACCCAGGTCACGGTAGTCTATGAAGATGGTAAACCTGTAGGTATTGATACTATCTTGGTTTCTACTCAACATACAGCTACTATTGGCGATATTAGCGATGATGCTGAGGTACAGGCAAAGATTAAAGCTGACCTGTGGACGGAAGTAGTAGAACCTATATTTGGTGATATTACTATTAAGCCAAGTCAAGAAACCAGGTTTTTGGTTAACCCCACTGGTAAGTTTGTTATTGGTGGACCTCAGGGAGATTCTGGTTTAACAGGACGGAAAATAATCGTTGATACCTACGGTGGTTATTCTCGACATGGTGGCGGTGCTTTTTCCGGTAAAGACCCCACGAAAGTAGACCGTTCTGCTGCTTATGCTGCTCGCTATGCTGCTAAAAATATTGTCGCGGCTGGTTTAGCACAAAAGTGTGAAGTACAGCTAAGTTATGCCATTGGTGTGGCTCGGCCTGTTAGCATTTTTGTTGATACCTTTGGTACGGGTAAAGTAGATGATGAAATTCTATTAAACTTAGTTAAAGAGAATTTTGAACTCCGACCAGCGGGAATTATCCATGTGTTCAATTTACGTAACTTACCAAGTGAAAGAGGCGGACGTTTTTATCAGGACGTTGCGGCTTATGGTCATTTGGGAAGAACGGATTTGGATTTACCTTGGGAACGTACGGATAAGGTAGATGTGTTAAAGCAAGCAATTAATTAACATAATTCGGGTTTAATTGCTTAAGTAGTTAGTTTGACAACAAAAAATTATACTGGGGTTATGGATAATTTAATTATCTATAACTTCTTTTTTAATTGAGTTGTAACTCACACAAGTATCATAATTCCTAGACTGTAGTTGGGACTTATTCCTATCTCAGAGACAGTAAGGGAAGAGAATCAGGGATAAATCCGGTAGTACAAACAAAATATATTTCCTTTTGTGAAACAAACTTAAAATGTGTAAATTTAACTGCCTAAGTTGTACTGCATTTAATTTGTATGATTCTAGCGGGCAAGACTTGTACTGAGATTGGTCGAAGTATGCCCGCACCACAACATCTAGCTAGATTAGGATTATCAAATTTAGATGCGTAACAGCTTAGTCCCAATCGGGAAGAGTAGTTCCATATTCTCCACCAATACCGATTCCTGTGTTATATATACCAGCATCGGTAATATTAATATTATCCATTGATGCTTGATAGACGTTAGAATCGTGAATGGTTGCCCGAGTCAGGTTGGCGTTGTTGAGATTGGCTTGTTTTAGGTTAACATTGGTAACAAAAGCTGATGTTAAATTAGCACCTGCTAAATTTGCTCCCGTCAAGTCAGCACCTTCTAAGTTAGCATTTGTCAGGTTAGCACCTTGAAGGTTTGCGCCCCGTAAGTCAGCACCAATCAAATGAGCACCGCTGAGGTTGGACCCTGATAGATTACACTGAATACATTCTCTGGTTGACAAAAGTTTCTGTAAATCTTGTTTGCTTCCAGCTTGAACTGAATTAGCTAGAAACAGGGGAGTTATCAAGGCCATAGCGGCTAAGAGTTGGAGTTTCATAAAATTTCCCCCTTTATAATGGAGTTATGTCCGTTCTTGCCCTCACGTCTTTATTGTCTCACTAATTGGCTAGAGAATGTTGATTTAAATGACAAGCTTGATATTTTTTCACAAATGGGCAAAATCTGGAGTTAGGATATAGACGATAATTAACCGCAGATAAACGCAGATAAACGCAGATAAGTGATCAAGACTAGGAAGTTATGGATTACTATGAGACATTTGGTAAAAATTAAATGTGCGTAAATAGCAAACCTTTGTGGAGACAACTAATCAATTGTTCTCACAATGTTGCTCACAAGATGTCTATTCAGTAAAGCCCGAATTTATTCTCTTTCTTCACTGATCACTACTTTACCTCGAAAGACAAAGTAGTTGTAGATGTTATAAAACAACATAATCGGAATTAAAAACCCAATAAATGTGATCATAAATACCATTGAACTAGCAGAAGAAGCGGCTTGATAAATGGTAATAGTGGGGGGGATAATGTAGGGAAAGGCAATAAATCCTAAACCAATAAATGTCAACAAAAATATTAAAGCTGTGTAAACAAATGAAGCAAATTCCTCTTTACGGTTTAGGCTTTGCAACAGCGACCAAATCAACAGTATACCCAATAGAGGGATCAGGGCAAAGATATAAACTTCTGGTTGATGAAATAGCCTATCTCTAGCATTTTCATAGACAATTGGTGTACTGATTGTAATTAAAATTGCCCCAATAAAAGTTGTCCAAGCTGCTAATTTCGCAGTGCGAAAGTGAGTTTCCTGTAATGTACCTTCAGTTTTGAGAATCAGGTAAGTTGAACCAATCAATACATAACCTTGTACAAGTGTCAATGCTGTTAGTAATGATTGCCAACTTAACCAATCCCACATTCCACCAATAAAATGGCCAGATAGATCAACTTTGATTCCTGCTAATACACCACCTAATGTAAATCCTTGAAATAAAGAAGCAATAAAACTGCCAATTCCAAACGCAAAATTCCAAAAGCTTTTATTATCAGAATGTTCTCGAAATTCAAACGCAACTGCGCGTAAAATCAACCCCACAACCATGATCATGAGAGGCAAATAAAGGGCATTGAGAATTGTCCCATAAGCTAAAGGAAAAGCCCCAAATAATGCACCAGCCATTAACACTAACCAGGTTTCATTAGCATCCCAAATGTTACCCAGACTGGTCATTAATAAGCTACGACGTTGTTCAGATGAGGAAGTTAAGGAGAGGATACCAACGCCTAAATCAAAGCCATCTAAAAGGACATAAAGGAACAGAAATAGCCCCAGAATTACAAACCAAACTTGTGGTAAAAAGTGCAATAAAGCTTCCATATAATTTCTGGCTATTGTGGTGTTTCTAGAGGACGACTATCAGGAATATGACTTACGGATTCAGTGGCAATTACTGTTTTGATTTCACCTCCTGGTACTGGTAAATTTAAATCGGGTCCTTTGCGAATAATGCGGCTGCCAAAATACATGGCTGAGACAAATAAAACACTGTAGAGAATAGTAATAACTGTTAGTGAAAATAATACTTCACCTGCTGGTAAATGAGAAGCAGCATCAGTGGTACGAATTTGTCCATATACCGTCCAAGGTTGTCTTCCCACACAGCGAACAATCCAGCCTGATTCAATCGCCAAATAGCCCAAAGGTGCAGCTAAAATCCAAGACCGTAATAACCATTTTTGCTGATTGATATGATTATAATTCAGTTTACCCCTAAGCCATTGAGTGATGCTCCACAGCATTAATCCTACTAAGAAAAAGCCGATTCCTGCCATAATTCTGAAGGAATAAAAAATCAAGGGAATCATTGGTGGACGCTCTTCTGGTTTCCATTCTTTGAGTCCCAATACAGGGTGAGAAAGTTTGGGTTTGAGTTCTAAGATGTAACTTAATCCATGGGGAATGGCAATTTCTAAATCATTTTTCTCGGCTTTTTTATTGGGAATTGCTAATAGATTCCATTTGGCAGATTTACCAGCGGGTATTGTTTCCCATTGAGCTTCTATTGCCGCTAATTTAGTTGGTTGATAGTGATAGACTTGATCACCACTAGCATGACCAATGTAGACCTGTAAAGGAGTAACAAAAATAGATATTGCTAAAACTATTTTCAATGATTTGCTAAAAAATTCTTGATGGAGATTATTAAGAATATACCAAGCACTAATACCACCAATGACAAATAAAGAAGTCTCCAAAGTTGCCAAGAACATATGGAGAACACTATTCACCATGAAGGGATTTAAAATTGCTTGAAAATAGTCATCAACAATAAACTTACCATTCACCATTTTTCCACCAGCAGGAGTTTGAAACCATGAATTAGCAACTAAAATCCAGAATGTGGAAAGATTTGCCCCAAAAGCTACGAGAATGGTCGCTAAATAGTGAATTACGGGGGGAACTCGTTCCCAACCAAACATCATAATTCCTAGAAAAGAAGCCTCTAGCATAAAGGCCATTGACCCTTCAAATCCCAGAATACTACCTAAGAAATCTCCCACGGCTTCCGATAATGGTGCCCAGTTAGTCCCAAACTGAAAACCCATTGGTAAACCTGATGCAACTCCGATACCAAAGTTTAGTAAATACAGTTTTGACCAGAAACGAGCGTGATGATAATAAGTGGGATTTTTGGTTTTTAACCATAGTCCTTCTACGACAATTAAGTAGATAGACATACCTGTGGTCAGGACAGGCCAAATCATGTGAAAAATTGCTGTAAATGCAAATTGCAACCGTGATAAAGCTAGGGTGTTAGATAAAATTTCCATACTCTTTGAAGGAGTTACGCAAAACGATTAAATATATGTTTATCATATACAATAATATTTGTTTATAGAGTATTACTTCCAAAATTTTTAAGCTTTGAAAGGTTTGACAATAGGTCGTTTAAAGTTTGACAATAAGTCGTTTGATGATTTTTCCATTTTTGCGTAATTAAGTAATTATGCAAAGGAATTAAATACATAAAAAAAATCATATATAGTACAATTATACTAAATAATATTGAGATAATTTTGAGATTTTCTGTAAAAATATGATATTATATTGATAATTACTCTCAATAGAACTGAAAATTTTTTTAAATACAGCAGTTTTCATCTATTTAAACCAGACTTTGATTACCTTCTTCCTTTGCGCCTTCCTTACTTTGCGTCTTTGCGCGAAACAAAAACCGTGGTTCATTTACCTGAAATTCGCTGTAATGCTAAAGAATCATCTGGCCTTATTACAACCGGGTCAAAATGCGACGATTTCTTAACTTCATAGTGAATCTAAAAGTGGTAAATTTGCAATGATATCTGTAGCTTGGTCTATTGCTTTAGCTTGGGTAGCAAGTTTTATTTTCTATCAAAGTGCGAGGGCTTTAGGATTTTGATTTTTGAAAAAATACGTAGGGTGTGTTAGCGATAGCGTAACGCACTAGATCCCGATAATTTATATCTGGTAAAAATTATATCTGGTAAAAAGTCCAGTTCAAATGAATCATTAATGGGAGGTGTAAATCTCCCATTACCCAGGAAATTATTTTGTCGTCTTATTAAACCAGATAAATAGTATTCGGCACAATCGGAAATATTGCATATTCATACCAAGCTGTCCAGATAAAACTCCGAATCCAGCGTTGACGTTTTTCCCAACTTAATTCATACTCAAATGTACCAGAAGATTGATCAATGGAAGATAGATGAGAGTTACAACCACAGCCATGTTGATAGGTAAAACCGTATTTGGAGGCGATACTTTGTACCTTCATTTGCATGGCAAATACCTTACCTGCGTGTAGTATAGCATCCCAACTACGTTTGTGTTCTATATCTCGTTGATCAAATCTTAAAGCTCTTTCTTCAAATACATGATCTCGATAAATTGGCGCTAAATGGACATGATAAAAACTTGCTGGTAGATCATAACCAAATTCCTGGAAAAGTTCTAGTCCAATACGCGCTACTTTGATTTCGTCACTGTATTCAGAACCTTTTGATTCAAAATTACGTACAACTTCTGCAAAGTTCGGATAATTATGAATCATAAAATCATGACCATAAAATTCTAGGGTTTCTCGTGCCATTTGCCCAAATAGCTCTGAAAATGAGCGTTTTAAATGAAATAATTGGGGACGTTCATTAAACAAGTCAACATCACCATATTGCAGTTTATATTGAAATAACTGCGCCATTTCCACATAGATTTTTGCATCACTGAGTTTAACATTTGCCCTACCTTTAGCGATATCTTGCCACACAGAAGGTAATTGAGAAAGGGTAACGGCATTTTCACCAACAATGACTGCAATATTAGGGACTTCTTGAAGCTGCATATCCAATTTCCACAGAGATTTTAATTAACTAATTTACTATAAATAATCTCCTTTTTATTTTATTAACAGAATTAAAAAATGTTTGACAGACTGTCTTTTGACATTCCACTTCTAAGTAGGTTGGGTTGACCCAAGGAAACTCAACATTTTCGGAACTTTGTTGGGTTGCGCTGTCGCTTAACCCAACCTACAATGTATTCACAAAAATATATTACGGTTAACTACATTTTCAAATATCTTTTAATATCCGTTGTCGGACTCGTTCTATAATTATTCTCTCTTCAGGTGATAGCCCATTAAACAACATTTCATATATTAATGGTACACCCAATTCTAATTCTTCTAAAAGTGTCCGTTGGCTAAATACATCTTCTGGTTTTCCTTCTAGCATCAATTGTCCTTTATCCATAACAAAAACCCAATCTGCCCAGCGATATACTAAATCTAAATCGTGGGTGGCCATTAATAAAGTATGACCATGTTGATGAATTTTTTTGAGGGTTATCATCAAATTACGAGTATGTTTAATATCTAAATATGCCGTTGGTTCATCTAATATTAAAAGCTGCGGTTTTAGTACCATAATATCAGCAATGGAAACTCGTTTTTTCTGTCCTAAACTGAGATGATGTACTGGTGTTTCTGCTAAATTAGTTAATTCAAATTCACGTAATATATGTTCTACTCGCTGTTTAATTTCTCCTGTGGGTAAACCTAAATTACATAAACCATAAGAAATATCTTCTTCAACTGTAGAAGCTACTAATTGTTGTTCAGGGTCTTGAAATACTAAACCGACTTTTTGCCGGATTTTACTGAGATAATGGCGATTATAAATTAATGCTTCACCACACCATTTGACAATTCCAGAACTTGGTTTATATAGTCCATTAGCCAGTAAGAAAAGTGTGGTTTTACCACAACCATTTTGACCAATTAAGGCACATTTTTTACCAGAAGGAATCCTCATGGTTAAACCATTTAAAGCTGATTTTTGTGAACCTGGATAGGTGTAATAGACCTGATCAAATTCGAGTAAATATTCCTGCATTTCGGCAAATTTCTAATCCTATTAATATTACACAGCCACAAATTGCTTCAATGGTATATCGTGGAGATAAACGATAACGTCGGGGATGCCAAAATCGCAATTCACCAGCGAAACCTCGTGCTTGCAATCCCAGAGAAAATTGACTATATTGTTGTAGAGTTCGCTGCAATAATTGTCCGATTAATAATGCTAAACTTTTCATGCTAGTATGCCAATTACGATAGCCATTACGAGAATTTTCTGCTGTCCACAATTCATTGGCTGTTTTTAATAAAATGAAAATAAACCGATACATTAGTAATAATAAATCAGTTAAAAGCACTGGAAATCTTAACCAACGTAGAGTTTGCAAAATTTCTGTAAACGGGACAGTTAACATGAGAAAATATAAACAAGAAACAGAAGCTAATGCTCTAGTTAAAATCCCCCATGCTTGAATGCAGCCACTCCGACTGATATAAATATAGAAGTCTCCAAAATTTAACCCATAAAATGAATCTAATTTCACAATTTCTAGATGAGAAATTTCAACTCCATTTACCATTAATGCTGGTAAACTTGTCAAACAAAAAACTATAGTGAATATTAACAAGCGCCAATAAACTCCAGCCGGAATTTTTGCATAAATTACTGTCCAAATACTCATCCAAATTACTATCAAAATTTGCACTAGAGGATGACTACAAAGAGAAATAATCAGAGTGGTAAATGCAAAAATGAGTTTATGTTCTGGTGGTAATCTTCGCAGTTGATTAGTGTAAGCTAGGGTATCTAATTTTAAAGTCATTCTTAACTTCTTTCTCGTTTTGAACGTCCTTTATATACACCAATTGCGTAACCAACTACTCCCGCACCTAAAGCTGCTTGAGAAGCAAATAATAAACTGGCTATTTCCCCACTAGCTGGTGTAAATGGTGATTGAAACCAAGGTTTATATTCAGGTTGTATTTCTGTAATAGCGGCTTTAGCTTTGTCATCAGAACCGCCGAACTTTCCATGAGGCACAAATATTAATGGTGCAACTCCTAAGGCTAAAACTGCTAATATTAAAAACCAGTTATTTAAACTTTTATTAGATTGATTCATTACCGTGATTTCTTCCCTTGATTAATTGCAAAAGTTCCAATTCTTGAGGATTATAAGATTGTAACCAGTTCCAAACTAAGACAGTTAGTAATCCTTCACTAATTGCTAAGGGTACTTGAGTAAGGGCAAAAATTCCCGCGAATTTGGCAAATGAAGCGATAAATCCACCGACTGGTGCAGGAAAAGCCAAGGCAAGTTGGATAGAAGTGATAATATAGGTGAGTAAATCTGCCAAGGTTGCTGCTAAAAAGATGGCGATTTTTTGTTTACTACTCAGCCGCATTGTGGTATTATATATCCAGTACGCTGCATAGGGTCCAGCGATCGCCATGGAAAAAGCATTTGCACCAAGTGTGGTCAAACCACCATGGGCCAGTAACAAAGCTTGAAATAACAATACCAAGCTACCCAAGACTGTCATAGTCAGAGGTCCAAACAGCACCGCACCTAATCCCGTTCCTGTGGGGTGAGAACAGCTACCGGTGACAGAAGGAATTTTCAACGCTGACAGGACAAAGGTAAAAGCACCAGCTAAACCTAATAAGAGTTTCAATTCTGGGTTAGCTTGGGTAATGCGAGTTAGACTACGCAATCCTAAAATGAAAAATGGTAATGTTACAACCCACCAAAAAATTGCCCATTGCACTGGTAAAAAACCTTCCATAATGTGCATTGCGTAGGCAGGTTTGGGGAAACCAACTACCAAGTAAAAACTAATAACAGCCATTAGGGTGAGACTAACTAATGCCTGTTTTTTTCTGGACATAATCTGTACCTCGCAGATTTATATAAACGTAATTCTACCGGTGGGCATTCTGACTTACCATATTTTGGCTCACAGTTGCGGGACAGTGCCGGACTTGCACCAGACTTTCCCCCTTACGTCCAATAGTGCAGCGAGGTGTTAGCCATTGGCTGCTCCCCATCAGAACCGATGGTAACAACTATATCATTATTCCCAATAGAACTTAATTCTCTATACAACTTAGACAAAATCCGGGTGCTTTGTCACCCCAAATTTTCATCGCCAGCGTGCAAGATATAAGATAAGTTTTATAGAGTGGAAAATTAAAAAAATGACTAACAAGCGTTCTGGAATCTTTATTGGCGGTTTGATGATAGGGGCAGCTATCGGCACTTTAGCCGGTTTGCTAGTTGCTCCCCGCACAGGCCGCGAAACGCGTAAACTTCTCAAAAAATCCGCTCATGCTATCCCTGAATTAGCTGAAGATATCTCTACCAGCGTACAAATTCAGGCAGATCGTATTTCTACTAGCACCCTGCAAAACTGGGATGAAACTGTAGATAGACTGCGGGAAGCGATCGCAGTTGGCATAGATGCTACTCAGCGCGAAAGCCAAGGCTTAATTCAGAAAAATACTGTTGATGTTAGCAGCATCCCAGACAAAACCGATAATTTGACTCAAAAACTAGAACGTTCATAAATGAGATAACAGTGATTGATCCTTTATTTTGGTTGGGACTATCTATCCTCTTGGTTGCTGCTAGTCTCACAGCCGTTTTAGTGGCATCTATACCTGCTTTACAGGAATTAGCCCGTGCCGCTCGCAGTGCTGAAAAATTTTTTGATACTCTTTCGCGGGAGTTACCACCTACTCTTAATGCTATCCGCAACACCAGCTTAGAAATAACAGATTTAACTGATGATGTTAGTGAAGGTGTCAAAAGTGCCGGTCAAGTTGTCAAACAATTTGATCAAAGCCTAAATACTGCCAAAAAACAAGCAGAAAATCTTCAAATCAGCACTCGTAGTGTTTTAATTGGTATTAAAGCTGCGTGGACAAGTTTCAATCGGAAAAAACCTGCTAAAAGAAGTGCTAGAACCCTAACTAATCAATGATAAATTACCAATAACATCACAGTTATCTCCAGTCCCTAATTTCTCAATCAGGTTTTGTTGATCTATCTAACTAATATTAGAGTAAAGTAAAGAAGTGTAAAGAAGTATCACTTTTACGTGACTCTTTGCAAAGCACTTGTTACATTATCCTGTTAATAATAGTATAAAAACGTTCATGCACCTGTGTTCTTGGCGACGAATTTTAGTATCAATTGCCTTATTTTGCTTTGCTGGGTCAATCTGGGCAATTAATTCTCCATCAGCCCTAGCTTATGAAAATCCCGATTTATTACCGGGCTTTGTTACACCAGTAGTAGATTTAGCAAAAACTCTCCCTGACCCCCAAGAAGAAAAATTAGTTAAAGAATTAGACCAGTTTGAAGCTGATACTGGTTGGAAATTGCGCGTTTTAACGCAGTATGACCGCACCCCAGGTAGAGCAGTAATTAAATATTGGGGATTAGATGATAAAAGTATTCTCCTAGTCGCGGATGCCCGTGGTGGTAACATTCTTAGTTTTAGCGTTGGTGATGCAGTTTATCAATTCTTACCCCGCACCTTCTGGATTGAACTACAAACCCGCTTTGGTAACTTATACTTTGTCCGTGAACAAGGAGAAGATCAAGCCATTCTCCAGTCCTTAGATTCAGTCAAAGGTTGCTTACTTAAAGGCGGTTGTAATGTAGTTCCTGGACTCCCTAGAGAACAATGGATACTCACCCTTGTCACCTCCGCTGTCGGAGGAATTATTTGCGGTTTTGCCGCTCAACCCCGCAACGATAAACAAATAGTTGCTTGGCAATGGGCATTAATTTTTTCACCCTTATGGGGAATGTTATTTATCGCCTTCGGTATTGCTCCAGTTATTACCCGTACAAGTGACTGGTTGCCTCTAGTTCGCAATATTTCCGCCTTTGCTATTGGTGCTTTAGTGGCTTATTTATCCCCTGTTTTTAGTCGGCCTCCTTCGGGGGCTGAATCCTGAGAAGTTTAGGGGACTGGGGAATAGGGTATTCTCTACCCCCCTTTTCTTCCTGAACGACGGCGAGGTCTTCTTTCTTGGTTCGCACGTAAACGCATACTAACTTCATTAAAGAAGTCTCGTCGGAGATATGGATAATCACTTACCCATAGGTCACGACTAGGAATATATATATCACTAAATTCTTCAATTGTGCTTAAATCAGCACGATTTGACATGACCACCATTTCGGCTATTTGACCACGAGTAATGGCTTTGTGGGCAGGACGTAGTGGGGCTTCAAATTCAACACTAAATCCTGTGTCGTCACCTATTTCTAGGTTAATCCGCTTTTCGCGGTTTTCAATAATTACTAACTCACCTTTACTGTTGACGGTTTCCTGTTTGCCCATTAACCGATCTGTAATCCACCAATCTAGCACTCGTCCCCGGAAAAATCCACTGTATTTGTAACGGCGGCATTTTCCATTGCGGATACTTGCCTGTAATATGGGATACCATAGCCAAAAGAAAGCACCAAATACCCCAAAAAAGAATATGAACCCAAATTCCAATCTAAACAAAAATTGTATCAGCAGTAGCACAGCCATGGTAACTACGGAAATTAATAGCCGCTGCAAAAAATTACTAAACTTCCCCCAATAGTATTTATATTGTGGTCCAGAGGCAATTAGGGGAATAATTTGTTCAAATTTTTGCCGAGTTAGGGGAACAAGCATATTTTAGATTTTGGATTTTGAATTTTAGATTTTGGATTGGAAAAATCGCCAATCGAAAATTTCTCACAGATGATTGCTGAGTGTTTTACAGTATTTTTTCTAGTCCATATACTAACGACTTTAGCTGGTTAACTTTGCGTATGGCTAATAATACTCCTGGCATATAACAGGCGCGATCGCTGGTATCATGACGTAAGGTATAAATCTGCCCAGCGGCACCAAAAATCACCTCTTGATGGGCAATTAGTCCTGGTAAGCGCACACTATGAATTCTAATCCCTTCATCTGCTAAACTGCCTCTAGCTCCTGCTATTTTCTCCGTTTCTTCCACCATAGCAGTGTTAAAAGTTTTGCCCAGTTCTCCCAATAGTTGAGCAGTTTGAATGGCTGTACCGCTGGGAGCATCGGCTTTTTGGTTATGATGGAGTTCGATAATTTCTACATGATCAAAATACTGAGAAGCTCTAACAGCCGCTTCTTGTAGTAATACCATACCAATAGAAAAGTTGGGAATAATCAAACAACCGGTACTGGCTTTTTCAGCAAAATCACTTAATTCTTGAATTTGTGCGGGACTTAAACCTGTAGTTCCTACAACTGGACGAATTCCATAGGCGATCGCACTGCGAATACTGTTATATACCACATCAGGATGGGTAAAATCAACTAGTACACCTGGCTGCATCTGTCTTTCCCCAGCCACATAGGCCAACATAGGTTCTAACTGATTGCTAATTGGTACTTCTAAGGGTTCACTTAAACCCGCTAGTTCTCCAGCGTCTTTACCTTGATGTTGCGGAGTAGTATCAATTGCACCCAGTAGAGTCAAATCAGATGCTTGGGCTACTGCTTTAATGACCTCACGTCCCATTTTACCAGCCGCACCATTGACAATAACTGGGATAGAAGCTTGATTGCTCATAGATTTAACAATTATTTTCAATTCAACAATAAAATTGTCTCACAAATGCAAGTCTGACAAGAATAGACTTTAAATGCTCAACAGCTTATTTAGTAATTTCTGTGTACGGGCGAACGGCCGTTCGTCCCTAAATAGTATTCTTTAAATAAGATATTGAGTATGTATATTCAACAGTTCCATTAATTTAATCCGTGCTATACTGTATGGTATTTATTGGCAGTGGACATCAAAATCAAAATAACGAAAACAGGCGTTAGATATGGTGAATTAGCTCAATTCGGCTATACATGGTCTCTAATACTGGAAATATATAGCTTTAACGAACTTGACTATCAGTGGATTTAAGTTAAACTGAAAGCGTCTTAATTTGATCAAGTACAATTCAGACGGATAGAGGAGGCAAAAATGTGAATTTTAGTAACTGTGTCCAGAATAGTGGGTAATATAAGTACCAGGAAAATTTAAATTGAATAGTTTGATACTTCTTAAATCATCGTTATCCACTAACCTGGAGGAGATAACTCATGAACGAATTCATAAGCAACCGAAAATTGTAATAAGTAGTTTACAATGCCAATTAGTGAGAGAATCTAAAGAAAATATAAAATAAACTCAAATGACTGTGGTGTCTGGAGGGCAAAAGTGTTTTTGAGACTAGCAAACGAACATAGACAATTTGTACAAGATTTGGTAATGAACTTGAAAGCCTTGGCGGTTGTACTAGAACGGCACGGTTATCCTGCTTCCTGCTATACTTGTGGCGATCAGATGAACAGCGCATCCTTTATGGTCAGCTTAGGAGACAATCATTTAATTCGCTTTTTAGTCTCAGATTATGGGATTACTTGGACAGAAATGCGTGATGATCGTGAATTAATGAAATTAGAAGGTGCAGAAGCGATTAACCAGTTAGAAGAACTAGCTACCCTCGTCAAACAGTCTATACAAAAGTCTAGAGATACTGAGTATTCATCTCCGACAGGTAAACGCATTTTACAGAAAAGTTCAGGAAGGGTGAAAACCCAACCATAACAACTTGAAACTATGTTTGGGTTGAAAGTTGTTATTTCCCACTAGGTTCGAGAATGACAAACCAATCTGTCTACTGGCTATAAGTCATAAATTATAAATTATAATTTATAATTTATATTTATCAGCCAGCAATCAAATTCTTATCACATTGAAGGCTACGGGCATTATATCTGATAGCGCGGCGTGACCTTACCCATAGACCAGTTCTGAAAATGTTAAAGATGCTGATCATTCATTATGCTTTACTGTTGATGTGACAGTTTTTGGTATAGCATATTTATATTAACTTCTAGAAAATCATTATCTTTGAGAATTTGATACAAATTCACATTTTCCTCTAACAAACAAGCATGACCGCTATTTGGAAGGATAAATGTTTTGCTATTTGGTAAAATACTAGCCAATCTGGCGATTTCGGTAACGGAAGGTAATAAGCGATCATTTCCACTACCAATAAGTAAAACTGGTTGTGTTAACTTTTGCAAATCTTTTTTGTCAATTTGAAAATCTCGCAATAGGGACAACCGCCAGTTTACAGTCTCTGGTGGAATCGAACCCATGGACGCGAGAAGTATTTGGCGCTGGCTTTCAGAAACGCGCTCTAATGAGGCCAGAAATGGTAACAAAGCTAATGAACCAACATTAAATAATAATGATGGGACAAACTGAGTAAGCTGGGATATCCAACTAAACCAAGGCTGATGCAAAAAAGAAGAAGCGGGATTAATTAAGATAATGCGCTTAAATAAATGTGGTGACTGGGTTGCTACTTTCATCGCTAAACAACCACCGAAGGATTCACCACAGAGGTATATTGGCCGTTGACGGCTTTTTTCCAGTTCACCATGAATCAAATCTAAAACATTTCTGGCTAAAACATCCCAAGTACCAAGATGGTTTTTGGATATAGCCAAGCAACGAATATCTAAACCTATTGATAATTCAGGGATTTGGGCTTGTAACAATTGACCAGTGCCATCCATTCCTGGTAAATAGATAAATAAAGGAGCATCTGACTGTACTGGTTTTGGAGTCAAAAAACAAGGTTTCAGGTCAACGGCTGGCATTTTGCGGCTTTTTTTTAATCTATTCTATCTTTAACTTTACCGTTTCTCTGATGCAAATGGGGATTATGGCATATTTTCTTTTTGTCTCCTGCTAAAATCAACCTTTCCAGACAAAAAACAACCCACTCTGAAACCATGATTACAGAATTTCTAGCAATTTGTATTCATCATATATAAATATGTGAAAGCGTCAAATCCCCCTAACTGGCAATAATGTCACCTTGGCATTACACATAATACTATAGCATTCCGCAACGATTATGCACTTAAATGACATTGGATTACCATATCTAAAGTAGTGATAAATCTCTATATTGCTAGTGGTTAATCTACTGACAATGCTCAAAAAATTGCAGTTTATCTTGATGTATTTTGAAAATTTACTGACTATAAACTTATAAATATTTTCAGATAAATTTCGTCAAAAATATCAGACAGGAAAGCTGGGTTAGGAGTCACCCAGAAACCTTGTTCAGGAAACTCCAAAAAATATCTAGAAATTTCTTGTAGTCGGGGACAAAAAACCAGCTAATCATCAACTACAGGTATCTTGCTGATCCCAGAAGACGGGATAGTTTATTTTTTGTGATGCCCTAAATCATTAATCTCAAACAAAATCATTGCAGAAAATCCTGAATATTGAAACTAATACTCTTGTCATGAATTGGAGAATTTTATATGCTCAATTTTATGCACATCATCATCTATATTGCTGGAATTTGCATTAGTGTATTCTCTGTGACTACCAATGAAATAAACAGGTTTTACCATGATTATTAGTAACTGCTTTCCCAAATTTGACAAGAAATCATTTAGGAGTTTTATAGAAGTGATGAAACAATTCTCAATTCCATAAATTTGTTACGATTAAGGAGTAATTTAATAAAAAACCGTAGCAATGTTATATAATTGCCTAGTTTTATCTAGATAATCTAGATGATTAAGAGAGAAAACTGATTAATAATTTGCTTTTATTGTCCATGAATTTAGTGAATAAAACAGAAAAGACTTTTGCACTGACAACACCGCTATATTATGTCAACGATGTCCCCCATATTGGCAGTGCTTATACAACTATAGCGGCAGATGTCATAGCCCGGTTTCAACGCTTACAGGGAAATCAAGTTTTACTAATTACGGGTACAGATGAACACGGACAAAAAATCCAGCGTTCAGCAGCCAGTTTAGGAAAAGCACCGCAAGATTTTTGTGATCAAATTGTTCCCAGTTTTACAAGATTGTGGGATTTACTCGATATTCAATATGATCGCTTTAGTCGGACTACTGCACCCCGTCACGAGGCCATAGTTAAAGAGTTTTTTCAGCGAGTTTGGGAAAATGGTGACATCTATCAAGGAGAACAACAAGGTTGGTACTGCGTTTCCTGTGAAGAATTTAAGGAAGAACGGGATTTACTAGAAAATAAACGCTGTCCCATCCATACTACCAAAGAAGTGGAGTGGCGGGATGAGCAGAACTATTTCTTCCGTTTGTCTAAATATCAAACTCAGTTAGAGGAATTTTACCAATCTCACCCTGATTTTATTCAACCTGTGAGCAGACGAAATGAAGTTTTCAATTTTGTCGCTCAAGGTTTACAAGATTTTTCCATTTCCCGGGTAAATCTTGACTGGGGTTTTCCTGTACCTGTAGACTCTAAACATACATTGTATGTGTGGTTTGATGCTCTACTGGGTTATGTAACAGCATTGTTAGAACCAGACGCAGAACCAACTTTAGCTAATGCTTTACAGACATGGTGGCCAATTAATCTCCACTTGATTGGTAAAGATATTTTACGCTTTCATGCTGTTTACTGGCCAGCAATGCTGATGTCAGCAGGTTTACCTTTACCAGATAGGGTATTTGGACATGGTTTTTTAACTAAAGACGGTCAAAAAATGGGTAAAACTCTGGGTAATACCCTTGATCCTATCACTTTAGTGGAAAATTATGGTAGTGATGCCATTCGTTATTACTTCCTTAAGGAAATCGAATTTGGGAAAGATGGCGATTTTAATGAAATAAGGTTCATTAATGTTTTGAATGCAGATTTGGCGAATGATTTAGGTAATTTGTTAAATCGCACTTTAAATATGGTGAAGAAATACTGCTCTAGTCAAGTACCGTCCATAACCCAAGCAACTATTCCGGCGGAAAATCCTTTAAAAATTATCGGGTTAGAGTTGGGAGACAAGGTGAAACAAGCATATACAGCTTTAGCTTTTAATGAAGCCTGTCACTATGTTTTATCTCTGGTACAAACCAGTAACAAGTTTATTGATGATCAAGCCCCTTGGTCGTTATATAAACAAGGTAAACAGGAAGATGTGGAACTGGTGCTATATGCGGTTCTGGAATCTGTGAGACTAGCAGCTTATCTCCTCTCCCCAATTATTCCTAATATCAGCAGTGATATTTATCAGCAATTAGGCTGGGGAATCAACTTTAATGAACAAAAAGAAAGTGCAATTTTAGCCCCTTTTTGTACCCACTCAACATGGGGAATATTATCCGATAAACAACAATTGGGGACACCCAAACCAGTTTTTAAGCGGATAGAAACATCAAAATAAAAGATTAATTTTGGGAACTGCTAATTCCTTCACAAAACAATTCGGGGCTGTACTGTCACCAATGACAGTTGGGAACATGAGTCAATAATCAGGGCTTTTTCGCTGCTGATTTTATGACTCCTGATCTATCAGCCCCGGAGACTTATCATAAGCCATTCTAACAAATTATGTAGTTAGAAATTTCTATCATAACAGGAATAACAACACAAGGTATGACAACAATGTTGAATAATTTGGAAAACGACTCGATATTTACGCCAGAACAAGTTTTGGAAAATCGGGGACGGGTAGCTATCTTTATTGACGGCTCAAACTTATTTTATGCAGCACTACAACTAGGAATCGAAATTGATTATACTAAGTTATTGTGCCGTTTAACTGGTGGATCAAGGCTATTACGGGCTTTTTTCTACACAGGGGTAGACCGGACAAATGAGAAGCAACAGGGCTTTTTATTGTGGATGCGTCGCAATGGTTATAGAGTCATTGCTAAGGATTTGGTACAATTACCAGATGGTTCTAAAAAAGCTAACCTAGATGTGGAAATAGCTGTTGATATGATGGCTTTAGTTGATTCCTATGATACCGCAGTTTTAGTCAGCGGTGATGGCGATTTAGCTTATGCTGTCAATTCTGTCAGCTATCGTGGTGTTAGGGTAGAGGTGGTGAGTTTGCGATCTATGACTAGTGATAGTTTAATTAATGTTAGCGATCGCTATATTGATTTAGAAGCTATCAAAGAAGATATTCAAAAAACTCCCCGTCAAAGTTACCCATATCGGCCATTGTCTAGTATGGGCTTTTTAGACGATCCTAGAGGTAGTGATAGACATCTAGAATTTCCAGAGTAATGCAATATTCACAAGACAGGGAGAATGGAAGACAAAACTCAAAACGTCAGCGGGGAAGTAAACATCGTTCCCCCCACTTCTATTCATTTTCACAGTTTAGATTACGAACAAATTGGGTTTACCTGTCTTTATCATTGTTCTTAGGGTTATGGTTATCTGCTTGTAGTAATCCATCTACACCTAACCAATCAAAAACTAATACTTCATCTCCAAGAGAAGACGAAACTAAGTTAACTTTTTTTGGTGTGGATTTAGAACAATTTGATCAGGTAGGGAGGCCGATTTGGAAAGTGAAAGCCAAAAAGGCAAAATACACTACAGATAAACAAATGGGTGAAGCGGAAAGTCCTCAAGGGGAACTCTACCAAGACGGAAAAGTTGTCTATCAAATTAAAGCAGAAAAAGCTGACATTAAGCAAGATGGTAAGCAACTTTTTCTTCAAGGTAAAATTGTGGCTAGTGACCCCCGTAATGGTATTGTTTTTCAGGGTAATGAGTTAGAATGGCGACCTCAAGAAGATTTATTAATTGTCCGTAATCAGTTAAATGGTAGCCATAAACAATTACAAGCAACAGCCCAAGAAGCTAAGGTAAAAACTCGTGAACAACGGGTAGAATTTTCAGGAGGAGTAGTAGCAAAATCTACAGATCCACAGTTACAAATGCGAACTGAGCATTTAATATGGCAGATTAAAGAGGATAAATTATTTAGCGATCGCCCTATCCAAATAGAAGGATATAAAGATAACAAAATCTCTGGCCGCAGTCAAGCTAATGCCGCCGAAATTAACTTAAAAACTCAAATTGCAATTCTCCAACCACAGGCCAAATTAGAGTTAATAGATCCGCTAATGCAAATTACTAGTAACTCTATAACCTGGAATATTCAGAAGGAAAATATCACCACCAATTCTCCCATTCGTGTCTTCAAAGCTGCTGAGAATCTAACTGTCACTGCTAATCAAGGAAAAATGAACATACCAGAAAACACTGTCTATCTCACTGGTAATGTCAATGCAGTTGGACAACGTAGTCAGTCTTTAAAATCAAATCAATTGACTTGGTATTTAAATAAAAAATTGTTAGAAGCCCAAGGAAATGTAATTTATCATCAAGTTGCACCAAAATTAACTTTTCAAGGAGCAACAGCGGTCGGTAATTTAGAAACAGAAAATATTGTCGTTAAAGGTGGTAATTCTGGACAGAAAGTAATCACAGAAATTATCCCCCAGGAAAATAGGTAATAAGGAAGTTGAGCAGAAATCATCTTCTCTGGCTTCCTTCTCCTGAGAGGATGTTTTAACAGTATATGGCACCCTATGGGCGAATATAAAAGAGCTTATGGCTTCACTAAGGGATACGCTACTACACAAGCTAAGTCCACCTGGGTGAAATCATGAAAAAATTAGGTTTTTTCTATGTAGACGCAGTTTATAAACGCTAAAAATCGTATTAACTTCTACCTAAAAACAGACAACGGACAGCTAACCTCTATACAAAATCTCATTGCGATTAGCTGCACCAAAATTTGGTAAAGAATTATCTAAATGAGGGACAAGGGTAGGGGGAATATCCGTAGATACTTCTAATTCTTTTTCTAAATGTTGGAGAAGTTTATCTTGTTCAGCCCGAAAAGCGGATATATTTCCACCACGGTTAATAATTGTAAACCAAACCAAACCGCGATCGCGTGTAGGTACAACTCCTGCTAAAGCACTAACATCATTAAGAGTACCAGTTTTCATCACGGTTGCCTTGGGCATATGTCGAGAGTGTATTGTACCTCGGTTATCCAGTCCCGAGGTCGGAAATAAATCAGCTAAAGTCAACTGATAAGAACTAGCTTCACGTTGCAATGCCATAAATATAGCACAAACGGCTCTGGGAGAAATCCGATTTTCCTTACCCAAACCAGAACCATTAATGAGGAGAATTTCTGACTTCGAGACTCCAGCAAGTTGGGCTGCTGTAGAACTAACTACATCAGCACCTCCCACAGATTCAGCCAACATTTCCGCAATATCGTTATTACTAAAAACATTCATTTCCTTAATTATTTTTTGCAAAGGTAAGGAAAGATGACGTACCAGCAAAGTTTGTCCTACTTTCGGTTGAGGGTCTACCTTGATATTACCAGCAATAATAACTTGGGGTTTAGGTGTTCCCTTGGGCATAACAGAATATTGGAAAACCACAGAACGAGACCAAGTACGGTGATTTAGTGCTTGTTTGAGTAATTGACCCGCGAGTATTGGATTGCGTTGGAAATTCATCGCAAAAGCACCAGTAATGATTAAATTTCCCTTTACCTGCTTAATACCCATTTTATTCAGAGTATTTCCCAGCGCGATGGCCTCTTCCCCAACAAACATAGGATCACCAGTACCAGTAATCACTAAATCGCCCTGTACCACCCCATTTACCACCGGTCCAGTGCTACTAACTAAGGTCTGAAACTGGTGATTTGGTCCCCAAGTTTTAAAAGCCGCTAAGGAAGTAGCAATTTTAGTTAAAGAAGCAGCGGGTAAAGGTATAGTACCTTGATGGTTAGCCATTAACATCGGTCCCGACTGTAACCAAATCCCCTGAGAGGACATGAGATTTTGGTCAATTAATTTTGATGTAATTAAACCCTTGAGATATTCTTGTACGGTTATAGCTCCGGCCGGGCTAGGATCAGGGACAATAATGAAGCTAGGGCTACCTTGCCAAGCCAGTACACTCAAGGCTTCTAGAGGTTGAATTTGTACCTTAGCCATTTCTAGCCACAGAGAAAACAAACCTGATCCTAATAATTCCAGCATAGTTAAATTCCTCTATTTTATTTTTTTTGTGAATCATTCAAGTAATCTACTAACGTAATACGCCACGCCAGGTATCAGATGAAATCTGCTGTATTTTAACCATACGGTTATTTTCCTATTCCTGTCTTCCTTCGAGCCTTTGCGCCTTTGCGTGAGATGTAAAAATCGCAGTAGTTCCTAATTCCCAATCAAGACTACTCTGTGCGCTATATCTACGTAATTAGTCTCTATTTCCTATTCCTTGTTTCCTCTTTTCCTAATCACATCTACTAATATACAAGCCTGATTATATTTATCAGTATTAAGTCATAATAATTAGTATTATTACATATTTTTAAGTCAATCACATTACATGATATGAGTTCACCTTTTTTGTTTATTCCCTATTTGCTGCCATATTTTGACTAATTAATAGATTCCCGTAGTCTATTTTCTTTCTGGATGTGCTGCTTCCTCTGGAGTAGGAATTACCACTTGATTAATTACTCCAATCATTTGATATAAACGCCCTAAATCTCGTTGATTAAAATATAAAACTAAGCGGGGTAAATTAGATGTTTCATCTTGTCCTTCTTGGGGTAATGCTTGACTTTTGACAATTTTGCCCGTTACCAGGATATCACTAAAGTTAGTATTAAGTGCTTCTACTTGATCATCTGATAGATCTTCTCGCAACCGGATCACCAACTGATCACCAACATAACGACTAGAATGATAAATTTGGTAAAAACTAGTAATAGCATTACAGGCAACTTCTAGATTATCTGTAATTGTGTATAAACTAGGATCATCAGGACTAACAAGCCCTGTCTTTACCAATTTCTCATCAATATACTGACTCCAGGAGCGCCAATAATCACCTCCCGGTTGATCAATTAATACTAAAGGAACTGGACCAAATTTACCTGTTTGGCTTAATGTCATACATTCGAAAGCCTCGTCTTGAGTCCCAAAACCACCGGGAAACAAAGCTACAGCATCACTTTCTTTTAAAAGAAATAATTTCCGGGTAAAGAAATATTTAAAGTTAATTAGTTTAGTATCACCGTGAATGACGGGGTTAGCTTGTTGTTCAAAAGGTAACTGAATATTTAAACCAAAGGAATTGTCTCTTCCAGCGCCTTCCTGACCAGCTTGCATAATTCCACCACCACCACCAGTCATAATCATAAATCCTAGCTGGGAAACAGCGCGACTAAATGCAACGGCCATTTGGTATGCTGGTGTTTCTGGTGCTAGACGGGCAGAACCAAAAATAGTAATTTTACGTATATGACGGTAGTGATAAAATAACTGAAAACCACGTTCCATATCTACTAAAGCAGCAGATAGTATTTT
This sequence comes from Dolichospermum planctonicum, assembly GCF_005402965.1. Taxonomy (GTDB): domain Bacteria; phylum Cyanobacteriota; class Cyanobacteriia; order Cyanobacteriales; family Nostocaceae; genus Dolichospermum; species Dolichospermum planctonicum. The sequence goes on along the minus strand of NZ_BJCF01000013.1, from coordinate 67,698 downwards.
CCAATCAAGACGTTCAATGTCACTATCCGCAAGACGCAAAATTGTAGATAGGGACTGCTGAATAAATTGCCGATGTTTTAGTGTCGGTAAACGATCTATTAACTCAGCAATATCCGCTTGCAGAGAATCTAATGGAGAAAAAGACGCTTCAGAGGTCATGGTTAAAGCCGCAATAATGGCATCACATTGTAATATAATCCAAGTTGGTAGTTATCTAATTCAAGGGGGAAAAGAGTAATTGTTAATATCTTGACCAGATACATAAAAATGGTACTGTCCCTAGACTTTTTTGTAGTTGAAAAAAGAGAGGGGACGCACCAAGTTTGTCCCGTAATTCATTTGTCAATGAATAACTCAAAAGAAGTTTGTTGTCTATTGAGCTTCAAAGATACTTTTCCAAAGTGTTAGATAAAGTGGTTTTAGGTACAGCACCGACCACCATATCTACTTTTACTCCGCCTTTGAAAATCATTAATGTAGGAATACTGCGAATACCGTACTCACTAGCAATTTTGGGATTTTCATCAGTATTCATTTTCACAACTTTTAATTTTCCTTCGTACTGAGCGGCAATTTCTTCGACAACAGGAGCTACCATGCGGCATGGACCGCACCAAGGAGCCCAGAAGTCAACTAATACGGGTACTTCGCTGTCGATTACTTCTTGCTTAAACGTAGAATCTGTAACTTGTGCTGCTGCTGACATACCTAAAAACCTTTACATAAGATATTTCCGAGGTTGGTGAAAATTCTACCACAGCAAAAACCTCCTCTTTGAGTTTAAGGATGAGTATTTGCAAAGAAATTAGAAAATTCATGTCCAACATAAGGAACCGCCCGAACAATAGTCCGGGCGGAGTGTGGTGTGAGGAGTGAACGGAAACATTTGTCTCCGCCATCTCTATTGTAGGCTAGATATGTGATTTTTCCAGTCATTCTTTAGACTACTAGAAAAGTTTTTGGAGTTGTTACAGCGTTAGGAGTCAGAAGTCAGAAGTCAGGATAAAGCCCTTACCCATGACCAATGACATGAATGAGTTATTTACCCATACCCAACTGTTGGGCTTTTTGGTAAACCTTGCCTTCGGTTAACAGAGAAGGAGCAATGACGACTTCAACTTGCTGCATTTCTTTAATGTTTTTAGCGCCTAAAGTTCCCATGCTGGTTTTTAAAGCTCCTAAAAGGTTATGAGTACCGTCATCTAAGCCAGCAGGACCTGTGAGTATTTGTTCTAGCGTTCCGGTAGTACCAACGCGAATCCGAGTTCCACGAGGCAATACGGGGCTAGGAGTTGCCATGCCCCAATGATAACCCCGGCCAGGGGCTTCTGCGGCTCTAGCAAAGGGAGAACCAATCATCACACCGTCTGCACCACAGGCAATACATTTACAGATGTCTCCACCGGTGATTAAACCACCATCAGCGATGATAGGAATATATTTTCCGGTTTCTTGGTAATAATCGTCTCTAGCGGCTGTACAATCAGCGATCGCAGTAGCTTGAGGTACGCCCACGCCCAGGACTCCGCGAGAGGTACAAGCTGCACCAGGTCCAATACCCACTAATACTGCTGCTGCACCAGCTTTCATTAATTCCAGTGTGACTTCATAAGTGACGCAATTCCCCAAGGCCACAGGAATGGGCATAGAGCGGCAAAATTCCTCTAAATTAAGGGGAGTAACAGATTCTGGCGATAGATGATCAGTAGAAACTACTGTAGCTTGGATAAAAAATAAATCTGCCCCTGAAGATGCTGCTACCTCACCATATTTGCTTGCACCTGCTGGAGTCGCACTAACCGCCGCAATACCGCCTTGTTGTTTAATTTCCTGAATACGTTTTTCAATTAATTCCGGCTTTATTGGTTCGGCATATAGTTCTTGCATCAGGCTCACAAATTCGTCTTTGCCCACGGAGGCAATCCGATCTAAAATCGGTTCAGGATCAGCATAACGAGTTTGGATACCCTCTAAATTAATTACTCCCAATGCCCCCAACTGGGACAAACGAACAGCCATTTTTACATCAACTACACCATCCATTGCACTGGCAATAATGGGGATTTCTCGCTCAATCTTGCCGATTTTCCATTTAGTATCAGCTAAACTCGGATCGAGTGTTCTGTTACCAGGGACTAAAGCAATTTCATCAATTCCATAGGCTCGACGAGCCACTTTTCCCCGCCCAAGTTGAATTTCCACGCTTTCACTTTTCTCAAAACTGTTTAAGCTAGGGTATCAAATTGTGGTGATATTGGGAATTGGGGATAATTGAAAATTTGGGATTTTTAATTCTAATTCTGTTCTGATCTACTAGTTCGGGTTGGCGTAAATAAACCAACCATTCTCAATCGCTAGCAATCTTACGGGAACAGCGACTTATTACTTTTGACTGTTGACTTGGGGTCAGTATTAGGGTTTATTTTTACCATGATTAGCACCTGTATAACCTGTAGCTACCCAAATAACTGCCCTAGCACCATCTCGAATAGATTTTTGAATGGGTTCTGGTGAATTTTTTGAAGGAACTGATACGGGTTTAAAATTCATGCCTCGACTACCTAAAACAATTTCACCAACTACGCAAGCACGACGCATATGAAAGTCAGATGTAATTAAATAAACACTTTTTATACCACGAGAGCGCAATTCATCTACTAAAGTAGTGAAATTAGTAACTGTGTCTACAGCTTCATAATCTAAATTTAAACGACGGGGATCAACTCCTGCACTAGCAAATATTTTTTTGGTATGCTGAGGTGGACTACCCCCAGAAATCCAAATCGGTATATTTGGATATTGATGGGCTAATTTAGCTGTAAACTTTTCCCTTTCTAACAGGCGAGTAGAACCGCCTAAAACTAATATTGCTTGTGGTTGTATAAACTGGTTTTGTACAGCTTTACACCCCCACCAGATGAATAAGGCTAATATGCAAGCCATAAACCCTAAAGATTTACCTGTCAACAGTAGCTGATTTAAGGCCCTATTGGTATGTCTATTTCGATGGGAATTTTCTTTAAAAATCAGCACCATGACGGAAAAAGATGATGGTTAATATAAGTTTTGCGAAGTCCGCTTACAAAGAATTTGGTAAATTTGCAATTAAAGTCACTGAATCTATGTTGCTGTAATTTCTGTCATATCCTAAACTATCTTAGAAAATCAATCAAAGGTGTAAGAGCAGTTATTTACGACATAATTTTTAAATGCACATCAAAGACCTAGTAGACTTAAAAGCTTGAATTAGTGTAACTTATTGCTAATGGGACTAAATACAATTTTCTGTTCTTAATTAATACAATCAGGACAAAATCTACGGGTTGTGATATTTACTCGATACGGCACTTTTCTTTTTCAAGTACCAGACCTAAATATCTAAAAGGTTTATGGGACAAGGGTTATAGGATTTTATTTGCTACCAAACCGTTACACAAAGTGCTGTAAATAACCAGTGAAATGCTAAGTAGGTGATCTCGCGTCCACCTACTTAGGATGGCCATTGCTCTTTTTACGGATAATCAACGCCACCTTAAACTAACAGAGTTTGCATCAATGGTTTACCATTTTCTAACTTACCACTGCGTAGCCATTCTGTCAGTTCCTCTGGGGCTTGGGCTTGGGTAATGCGTTCTCGGAGATACCCACCTTCGAGAATTTCCTTTTGCAACAATTCCTGGGCAATTTCTTCTAGTAAGTTGCGATTAAATTGGAGAATAGTTAAGGCGATGTGGTGAGCATGATCCACTATCCGCTTAACTTCGTGATCAATTTCTTCTGCTACTTGGGGACTGATAGCCCGGCGAGGATTTCCATAACCTTCCATAAACTGCTGTTGAATTTTCTCGAAAGCCACAGGGCCTAGTTTATGACTCATGCCATATATTGTCACAGCGCGTTCTGCTAAATCCGTGGCTTTTTGAATATCATCAGTAGCACCGGTAGATACTTTACCAAAGACGATTTCTTCAGCAGAACGTCCCCCCAGTAAAATGGCAATCCGTCCCCGGATTTCATCTTCTATCATTAAGAAGCGGTCTTCTTCTGGCATTTGAATTGTATAACCTAATGCGCCGACACCACGGGGGACAACGGAAATTTTTTCAACTTTACCAGCACCAGGCATTAATGCGCCAATGATAGCGTGTCCAACTTCGTGATAAGCAACGGTTTTTTTCTCAATTTCATTGAGGACGCGAGAACGTTTTTCTAAACCTGCTACTAAACGTTCAATGGCCTCGTTGAAATCTGCCATGATTACGGCTGGACGATTGTTTCTCGCTGCTAATAATGCGGCTTCATTAACTAGGTTGGCTAAATCTGCACCGGCAAAGCCTGGAGTGCGGGTGGCTATAATTCCTAAATCAACATCTGCTGCTAATTTGACGTTTCTGGCGTGGACGTTGAGAATGGCTTCCCGACCGATTTTATCAGGTCTATCGACGACAACTTGACGGTCAAAACGACCGGGACGACGTAAGGCCGGATCAAGGATTTCAGGACGGTTGGTGGCGGCGATGATAATGACACCAGTATTAGCGTCAAAACCATCCATTTCGCTAAGTAGTTGGTTGAGGGTTTGTTCCCGTTCATCGTTACCACCAACAAAACCACCAGGACTACTGCGAGATTTACCCAGTGCGTCTAGTTCGTCAATAAAGACGATACAGGGTGCTTGTTGTTTGGCTTGTTCAAATAAATCCCGAACTCTTGCAGCACCAACACCAACGAATAATTCGATAAATTCTGAACCGGAGATGCTGAAGAAGGGAACACTGGCTTCACCAGCGATCGCTTTTGCTAGTAATGTTTTACCTGTACCTGGAGGTCCAACCAATAAGACACCTTTGGGAATTTTTGCCCCTAAAGTGGTGTATTTGGTGGCATTTTTCAGAAAATCAACGATTTCTTCAAGTTCAGCTTTGGCTTCATCTACACCGGCTACATCCAAGAATTTTACACCTGTGCCGCCTTCAGAATAAATGCGGGCTTTGCTTTTGCCAACTGTGAGTGCCGCAGGTCCTCCACCCTGACGATTCATTAAAAATGCCCAAATGCTGAAGAAAATTAAGGGGGGAGCAACCCAACTTAATAAAGTGCCAATCCAAGCGGTTTCGTTTGGTGGTGGGGCGGTAAATTCGACGTTGTTCTCGCGGAGGATTTTGGGTAAATCTAAGTCAATAGCAACTGGTGTTGTCTGAAATACCTGTTCGACGATTTTACCTGCGTTGGTTTGGGTTTTGATGGTATATTCAATGCGATCGCTTCCCACAATGGCTTTATCTACTTTACCTGCTTGTACCTGAGCAATAAAGTCACTATAGGGAACTTGCTGTAAACGTTGTCCTAATAAACTAGGAACTATCAAGTTTAGCAATAACAAAAAAGTCAATAAAATCAGAAGACTACCACCGAGTTGTCTTATTTTTGGTTGTTTTGTCTGATTATTATTGTCAGTTTCTACGGGCATAATGTCACCTCAGTAGTCAATAGTCAATAGTCAATAGTCAATAGTCAATAGTCAGTAGTCACTTGATTTTTAACAACTGACAACTGGCAAAGGACAAATAACGCATATCAACTTAATAACAAGGCAAATAGTCCACATAAAGCAATCCCATCAAACACACCAGCGCCCCCAAGACTCAACACACCCGAACTCATCGCTTGAATGTCTTTGAGATGTAGCAAATCAGCACCAATCAGAGTCCCCAAAACACCACCAGCAAAGGCTACAGGTGCAGCATGGGGTGAAGCTATTAGCATTGCCGAGACGGCCGCACTCAAAGGGGCAAGTAAGGGATTGATTTGAATACCAATTCCTGGTACTACTTGGGCTGCCAAGTAGCTAACAACGGTCACAATTGCTGTAACTAGCAGAATTGCCAGGGCGTTTCCCTGGGAAAATTGGTATAATGCTAACACCACAGGTATTAACCCACCGCCCACATTTAGAGCTACCACGGTAGAACGTTGCACTTGTCTTAACGGAATCCCCCAAAATTCTTTTAACCACAGTGCTGCAAATTCATCTGCTAATTGGACTGGAGCTTCTAAGCGGTAAATGGGAATATTGATTGTGCTGGTAACAATAACTAGCACTAATAATAAAAAAGCAGTGTTAGGAGAAAAACCCAACTTAGCTACTGCAATTTCCACTACGTCTATTGCCACCGCAAACCAGATAAATGGTAGCAATAGCAATAAACCAATAAATAATAGTAGTGAAACCGGTAAATATATCATGGAAATGGGAAAATAGAATGAATTTGGCAATCAAAGCCTCAAATCCAGCCGATACAAAAATGCTAACAATTACTCAACTGTTTACCTTTTATAAATTTTTATATTTAATAACTATTGTAGAAACTGGAGGGTAAGGTTTAAATTAGTATATACCCTATAAAATCATGTATTTTGCCGCACTGTTATGGAAAATCAACACGGCTACGCCCCGCAAGCGATCGGATTTTTGTTGAAACTGCTATTATTTTCGGCTTTGCTCTCGGTATTAATTAAATATGCTGCTCCGTTTCTATGGATTCCAGCAACGGCGACAAGTGTGCTAATTATGGTTTTATCACCAACTATGGTTATGGCAACTGTTCTATTGTGGCGAGTACCAAGACAAAAGTAAAATTAACAAAAAAAATATAGGTGGTGTTGTTAAAATCAGCTAACCTAACGGCATTGACACAAAAAAGCATTTTACTAAGCTGGGAGTCTCGTTTGTGAACATTGGTCAATGGATAGGTATAATTGCCTTAGTTATATCCTTATATATATTGTGGCAACTTCGTGAGGTTTTGCTACTAATATTTGCCGCTGTGGTGTTAGCAACGACTTTAAATCGTCTAGCTCGACGTTTCCAAGCCTTGGGAATCAAACGAGGATTAGCTGTTTTATTGGCTGTGGTGATTTTTTGGGTTGGTGTGGTTTGTTTTTTCTGGTTGATTGTACCACCGTTTGTCCAGCAATTTCATGAACTCACCTATAGAGTTCCTCAAGGTTTTGAACGTTTTAATGCTTGGGTTGATGAACGCAGAACTTATATCCCTCCACAATTATTACCTTACATACCCGATTTGAATAGTTTAATTGAACAAGCACAACCGCTATTTAATCGCTTATTAGGTAACTCTTTTGCTTTTGTCTCTGGATCTTTAGAAGTTGTTCTGAAAATTTTATTAGTATTAGTTTTAACGGGAATGTTTTTAGCTAATCCTCACGATTACCGAAAAGTATTTGTCCGCCTATTTCCCTCATTTTATCGCCCCCGGGTAAATGGGATTTTAAATCAGTGTGAAATATCGTTAGAGGGATGGATCACAGGGGCTATTATTGCTGTCGCAGTTGTGGGATTAATGAGTCTATTAGGATTATCAATTTTAGGTGTAAAAGCAGCATTGGCATTGGCAGTATTAGCCGGATTTATGAATTTAATTCCTAATCTTGGTCCAACTATGAGTGTATTACCAGCTATGGCGATCGCTCTATTAGATAATCCCTGGAAAGCCCTGGCTGTCTTGATTCTCTACTTTGTGATTCAACAAGTTGAGAGCAATTTTATCACACCTGTGGTCATGGCACATCAAGTATCTTTACTCCCTGCTGTCACCCTAATTTCTCAATTATTCTTTGTGACATTTTTGGGATTTCTAGGATTATTTTTGGCACTTCCTCTTACCGTTGTGGCAAAAATTTGGGTTCAAGAAGTTTTAATTAAAGATGTCTTAGATAAATGGGGTCATGATCAGAAACATCATCAAGAATTATCAGTAATTGATGAATCTGCTGATGGAAATGATGATGACGGTTGACGGTTGACTGTAAAAAATACTAGCATAATTACTGTTGGCAAGGGATTTTACTTGGGTAAAAACCAAACACTGTAAAGTTTTATTGCAGGATTTAACACTTCTGTTTTCTTGGATTTCAATACGTGATATATTTATCAATATTTGGGTAATTTGACATTTTACAAGTTGATTTGTTTAATGAAATTTAACCTACAATATAATGAAATTGTTGCTTTAAATCATAGTTGGAAAGCGGCTGTAGAATTATTTGGAGATGATAGTCCTTTATCCCAAAGTGCAAGAGATTTAAAAGGATGTTTACAGGTAAGATTATTACAGAGTTATCCAGATCAAGTTTATTTAATCATAGATAAAGAAACTTCAGAAACAGCAGGGGAAGAATTATATAGTTTCCGTTTCAAACCCCTGCTCCCCTGCCCCTACTACATCAACCGAAGCCAGGAATTAATCGCTTCAAGGCACGACCAGCGACATCACCATAGCGCAATTCACCACAGAGGATTTTACCCATAATCTGAGCGCCGGAGGGGCGTTTGACACCGACTTTATAACCAATACCGGGGAAGCGATAAAATGCTCCTGCTAATTTTTGCGCCCAAGCCATATCAGTTCCCCATTGTTCGTTAATGGCATCGGTATAATTTGCTAAAGCGTTGGCATCACCACTTAAAGCATCGTGAATAAATCCTGCTGCTAGGACACCGCTAAAAATAGAGGGACGAATACCTTCGGCGGTAAAAGGGTCAACTACACAAGCTGCTTCTCCTGCTAAAACTGCATTTTGGGTATGTAGCTTTTGATCACCATCCCAAAGACAGATGGCATGACCGTATTGTTTACTATTTTTGACATCTATATCAAAAGATTGAGCGTATTCATCCAAAATTTTCTTAAAGTCTTGGGGTTCGCTACCGATAAATGTACCAACACCAATGGAATAACCGTCATCTTTGGGGAAATTCCAGATGTAACCATTTTTGATCAAACCAAACTCAAAGTGAGCCATGTTTTTATTGGGGACATTAGCCATGACTTCGGCCTCTAATGCGCCAGCTAGACGGCGTTTACGGTCTTTAAAACCTAACCATTTAGCCATTGGACCCTTTGCACCGTCGGCGGCGATCAGATAACGACCGGTGACTATTCCTGTAGCTGTGGTGACTTGCCAAGAATCATTTTTAAATTCAATACCTTTTACTTCCGTATTATCCTGTAGTTCAGCACCTTGCTTTTGAGCTTGTTGGATTAAGAAGTGGTCAAAAATTTCCCTGCGTACCATCCATACGGGTTCTTTAATATCTATTTTTGCTTCCACGGGATCACCTAATTTCCAGGTAAAGCGCAAAGAGTCTACTTTGGCGGAAATTGCGGGGTTAAAGTCAAAGTCGAACCATTGAGCAATTACTGGTGATACACCACCACCACAAGGCTTATATCTAGGTAAGGATTCCTTTTCTAAGACTAAGACTGAGCGACCTTTTTTGGCTAGATGGTAAGCGGCTGTGCCACCGGCAGGTCCAGCCCCGACAATTATGCAGTCGTACATGATGGCTAATTTTTTAATCTGATTTTAATTAGTTTATTTTCCAGTATATCTAAGGGATTATGATTTTTTATAAATTTTTAGTGAATATAAGCTGCACTGTATTTAATTTGTATGATTCTAGCGGGCAAGATGCCCACACCACAACTTTAGATAAATTTTAAATGGGTAACAGCTTTTAACTTCTCACCTCTTACCAGCTGAGGGGATGAAAATAAAAGTCTTAAATTAAGACTGAGCAATTGGGTTATAAACCGCTCTTATACGGAAAAACCCACATAGGGTGGGTTTACGAACCTTTATTTTTCGTTAGTTACACTCAAGTAGGACTTTAGTTATGTAGTAGCGAATTATATTCACTATTAACTTTTAAAATATCCTCTTAGACGGTTGAGATGTCCTTTTCCTTTTCTGCCAGCAGTTCGTCTATTTTGGCGGTATACTTATTTGTTAGTTTTTGGAGTTTGTCCTGTTGATCCCGTGCTTCATCTTCAGGGATTTCAGCGTTTTTTTCCTGTTTGCGAATGGACTCAATAGCATCCCGGCGGATATTACGAATTGCTACACGACCTTCTTCCGCGTATTTAGCCGCAAGTTTGACAAATTCTTTACGGCGGTCAGTTGTTAACGGGGGAATATTCAAGCGGATCACAATACCGTCATTACTGGGAGTCAAGCCCACATCTGACAGAGAAATGGCTTTTTCAACAATATTCAAGCTGCTCTTATCGTAGGGCTGAATCAGGATAGTTGAAGCATCTGGTGTGCTAATGTTTGCCAGTGATTTTAAGGATGTTGGTGTACCGTAATACTCGACTTGTACTTTATCTAACAAACTCGCATTGGCGCGACCAGTGCGAATTGTATTAAAAGCCCGTTGAGTAGATTCAACGGTTTTCTGCATTGTACTTTCAGCTTCAGCTAATTTCACAAGAACCTCCCACAAGGGTGCCAATAGACTCTCCCATAACTGCCCGGTGGATATTACCTCGCACCGTTAAGTCAAATACTAGAATGGGGAGATTATTTTCTTTACATAGGGCAATTGCGGTACTATCCATGACTCGCAAATCTTTAGCCAAAACGTGGGCGTAGGTAAGAGTAGTAAAACGCTTGGCATCAGGATACAATTTAGGGTCAGCATCGTAAATTCCGTCCACTTTGGTGGCTTTGAAAATCACTTCTGCTTCAATTTCTGCTGCTCTTAAGGCCGCAGTGGTATCTGTAGTAAAGAAGGGATTACCTGAACCAGCCCCAAAAATTACCACCCGACCTTTTTCTAAATGACGGATAGCACGTCGTCGAATATATGGTTCTGCTAGTTCTTGCATAGCAATGGCGGTTTGAACCCTTGTCTGTATTCCCATTCGTTCTAGGGAATCTTGCAGGGTCATGGCGTTCATGACCGTGGCAATCATGCCGATATAATCAGCAGTAGCCCGATCCATACCAGCTGAGGCAGCTTTAACACCTCTAAAAATATTACCACCACCAACAACGATGGCGATCTGAACACCGGTGGCTATCACCTCTCCTATTTCCTTGGCTATTTCCTCGACCACTTCCGGGTCAATGCCATAGCCCAGGTTGCCCATTAAGGCTTCACCGCTCAGTTTAAGTAAAACCCGTCGGTAATTCGTTCCCATGAAGTTCCGCTTTATCAAAAAAGTTGCAATTGCCTCCAATTTAAGATAGCAGTACAGTGGCTATCTGTGTCTAGTTACCTTGTCCCTTATTTAAATCTACATTTTCTATGACAATTTCTACAAACGGACTTACTTCCCCAAAAACCTGGCTTTGGCAAGGTTTCCCCATTTGTTACCAAACCCAAGGAACTACCGGACCTGCTATTATCCTGATTCATGGTTTTGGCGCATCCTGGTTACATTGGCGCAAAAATATTCCCGCTTTAGCTGTAACTTGTCGGGTTTATGCCATTGATTTAATTGGCTTTGGTGGTTCAGCTAAACCTAAACCGGGGGAAAAAATTACCTACACATTAGAAACCTGGGGACAACAGGTAGCTGATTTTTGCCGGGAGGTCATTGGTGAACCAGCTTTTTTCATCGGTAATTCTATCGGTTGTATTGTCGCTATGCAAGCTGCGGTAATTGACCCAGATATGGCTTTGGGAACTGCTTTGCTTAACTGTTCTTTGCGGTTATTGCATGATCGTAAACGTCTCAGTTTACCTTGGATAAAACGTTTTGGTACGCCAATTTTACAAAACTTTTTGGCGATTGAATCTGTAGGTAATTTCTTTTTTAGTCAGTTAGCTCAACCAAGGACAGTTAAAAATATTCTTTTACAAGCTTATGCTCAGAGGGAAACAGTAACAGATGAGTTAGTAGATATTTTAATGACACCGGCAAAAGATCCTGGGGCTGCGGCTGTATTTTTAGCTTTTACTGCTTATTCCAGTGGTCCTTTACCGGAGGATTTATTAGCTATAATATCTTGTCCAGTAATTATTTTATGGGGAACGGCTGACCCTTGGGAACCTATTAATTTAGGTAGAGAGTTAGCCAATTTTCCCCAAGTCCAAAAGTTTATTCCTTTAGAAGGTGTAGGCCATTGTCCTCAAGATGAATCTCCTGAGTTAGTAAATCCGATTCTACAACATTGGATTGGTGAGGAACTAAGCAAAAGGTAGTAGGTAATAAATAGAAGAAAAGATGAACTTCATCAAAGAGTTTTTTTGGTGTAAATTTCATCTTTGATTGTTATCAATATCCATCTCCATCATATCCACCTCGATAGTATCTATCCCCATCATATCCACCACCATGATGTCCATATCTATGATGTCCATGTCTATGATGTCCATGTCTATGATGTCCATGTCTATGATGTCCACCACCATGATGTCCACCTCTATAGTATCCTCCAGATAGAAGTTGCTGTTCCTCTACGGATAAATCTACCACTAAATCAGATGAGATATTTTGATTTGACATGATAATTGTTAACCTCAATTAAGCTATGAATCATATACCTATTCTTAGGTTATAAAGGTATTTTCGATCAAATTAATGATTCTATAGTTAGAAACTAATAATTAAAATTTCTATCTTTTGACTTATATATTTATTTAATATTTTTTATATTAAAAAATTAGAGAGGATAAAGTTAGGCACAAATCTAGTATTTTTCTGTTTTATTTGTCAACAATAGATGTAAAGATTTACAGATGCAGGGACTAAGATTGTGCTGATAATTTATGTAAAAATTTCTCCTCACCTTACAACTCTAAAAAGCTGGAAAACTAGGACTATTAAGAATAGCCAAGTCTATAGAGTTTACTTACTAAAAAAGAGTATTAATTCCTCTCCATATCGCCACTATCAGGATAGATATCATAAATGTCAGAGGGTATATGTCTATCATTTTTTTGGTAGTCACAGCAACGTTTTTTAGGTCTACAACAAGGCTGGAAGTGGTAACATCCCCCAGATGAAAGTTGTTGTTCTTCTGGGGATAATTCAACAAGTAAATTAGAACTGAACATGATTTTTACCTCAATTAATAGGTTAGTGTTTACACACTTAAATAAACAAAATATTAGCTGTGTGTAATCCTATCTTCTATTTGTAAATGTATTTTGAGAAAATTCACTTCTCCTGAAGTTATAAATCAAAAAACTAAAAGTATGAATTATAATCTCATACTTTATGGTGAAATAGATTATAGTTAATTCAGTAGTTAATTCAATAATAGATGCGGTTTTTGTGAATATTATTCCTATAATCAAGTATTTAGGTCTTAACCAAATTCTCAGAAAAAAATATCTCTGATGACAGTGCAAAAATAGATATATGATCTAACTTGAGAATTATGATTTTCTTATAAATGATAGTTATATTTGAATTGTTAGCTAGTAAACCAGCTAATGCCAATTAAATTAGTGTTAATGATGAGGTAGAATCATGTCAGTTAATAAGATTGAATCTGAGTTAATTGTTGAGTTATCTAAACAGGAACAACAGCTTTTATCTGGAGGTGCGAGTGAGAAGGGAGTTCTGGAGGCTAAAGGTGATTTTGTCTATGGTCGTCAAAAATTTCCAGCTACTATTACAGTAAAAGTTAAGAATCTACCTGAAATAACTCAGAATTTACCTGCTGACGAACCTACTTAAAATACCGATTTTTCAAGACTGAAACCAATTGTCTCTGATGGTAATTATCTCATATAAATTAGAACCATCACTTCCTAGTTAATCAATTTAAAGTCTAATTCTCGTTGGGGAGTTAGACTTTTTTAATGATTAAAAATAAAAGAAAATATTGGGGAATAAGTTACTCCAAAAAAAGTAAGAATAAAGAAAAGAGAAAAGTAACTACTATAAATAGCAGTTACTTTTCCATCTTCAGCACTTTTAATTAAATCTCTGAAAAGAACAAATGAGAATGCCTAAATATTCTCAAAACTTGATTTATCTTGAATAAATTACCTAAGTTTTCTCCTGTTTTTACTAATTCCAGAGTTTAAACTAAGGGACTAACTTATTAGTAACATTAGTTTTGATCTTCACCGTTTGAAGAAGTTTGGCTACTGTCAGACTCATCGGTACTTTTTGCTTCAGAAGGATATATATTGATTACTGGATTGAACACTAGATTATTTTTTACTTTCTGCTTTATTCCAACGCGTTGACGACGTGGTGGGCTGTAATTATCACATCCCCCCGATAAAAGTTGTTGTTCTTCTGGGGATAACTCTACAAGTAAATCAGTTGTGATGTTTTGATTTGACATAATTATGTGCCTCAATTAGTGGAATTGTTTCACTTTGAATTAGGAGGAATTAGGAGGAAGGAGGAGGGAGGAAAGAGAAAAACAATGGTTATCTCTAGGAGTTTAATTAGTAGTAGGTTAAAGAGAACATCCAAGACTACCCAAAACCTTCCAAAAATTAATTATTTTGAGTTGGTTATATCAGCTTTCTCTTTCCTCAAATGCCAGGGTAAAATTAAGTGGTTACCCAATTTATGGATTTTGTCCACTTAATATCTCTGCTATTTGTGAAAATCAATCATCATCATCATCATCACGATCATCACGCTTTCTGATATCTTGATCATGATCACGGTATTTTTTCCACTCATAGCAGATTATTGCTCTGCGTCTGCCTTTTCCCCCAGACAGAAGTTGTTGTTCCTCTGTGGATAACTCCACGAGTAAATCAGATTTAATGTTTTGATATGACATGATTGTTAGCCTCAATCTATGAACAGGTGTTATTCACCTATACTTCTTTTATAACTATTTATTATGGGAAATAAATTATCCTGTAGTTATAAAGTTTTGAGATTTTAAATTACTCTTAGGTTATATATTTATTTAGATAAATCTCTCTCTTTTAACTCATGTTTGTTTATTTTATTTATCTAATCAAAACTACATAATTATCTACTCTATTTTTTTCAAAAAAGTTACTTATTAACTCAAACAGCAGAAAATGTAGAGCAGAATATAAAATAAAGCTGTCTCTACAAGAAAATGTTTTAATTTAATTAAATCTGGCTATTTTAGGAAAACAAATTATTTAGAAAACCGGGTAATAAATTACTCAATTTATCACCAATAGAACTAATTGTTAGTAACCCAAATGTTAATGAAAGTGCCATAGTGACTTGGGATAATTTATATTTAGTGGTTTGTGAACTAGAATCACCTGAAGCAAGTTTTAAATCATTTTTACCCTCAGTTTCAATATCAGTTTTTTGGAAGAATGAATTACCTTCAACTAATACATCTAATTGGGGATATATTTGCCCACCAATTAGAGATTCTTGTTCTGCATTAGAAAGATATCTGAATAATTGAGGATGACTAAATTGAGTATTTTTAGACATATTATTTGTCCTTACATAAGTAAGTAATTTTGGTTAATTTGTAGCAAGATAAAAGCTTAAAAAATATTTAAAAAATATTAATTTACGCCTTAATTTATGCAGTTAAAAACTGCAAATGTTCGCCAGGTTTTGATAAGAAAGTATCAGGAGTTCCTTGAATTTGTAATTGACCTTTTTCGATGAGAACAATCCAATGAGCGCGATGAATGACACTAGGACGATGGGTAATTAAAATTGTGGTTTTACCTGCGCGATATCCCAAAAGACGATCTAGAACATTAGCTTCGCTCATAGGGTCTAATCCAGCGGTAGCTTCATCTAAAATTAGTATAGGTGGATTTGTGAGAATGCCGCGAGCGATCGCTAATCTTTGTCTTTGTCCACCAGAAAGATTTGCACCAAATTCTCCTAAAACGGTTTGATATTTATTAGGTAATTGACTAATAAAACCATCGGCATCAGCAATATCACAAGCTTGAACTACCTCTTCAAAAGAAATATTAGGTGTGCCTAAACGGAAGTTTTCTAAAATGGAACGACTCCAAAAATGAGGCTCTTGGGGAACATAAACTACTTGTTGTCGGTAACAATCTAAAGCAATATCTTGGATATTTAAAAATCCGATCCGAATATTACCAGAATCTGGGACATATAAACCAGATAATAATTTAGCCAAAGTGCTTTTACCACAACCTGATTTACCAATTAAAGCAATTGTTTTTCCTCCCGGAAGCTGAATAGAAAAATCATCTAATAAATCAACTCTTCCGGGGTGATGAAATTTAAGATTTGCACAACTAATATCAGCAGTGCTGGAAATTTGTACAATTGGTTTTTGACTTCCTCCTACTACTTCTGGTGTGGCATCAATAACTTCTAATAATCTAGAAACTGCCGTTTGAGAGCGAAAATATTCATCCACAAAGCCAACTAATGAGTTAATTAAAGCTAAAACATTGACTTCTAAAGCATTAAAAGCTAACATTTGACCGATGCTTAAATTGCCTCTAATCACCAAAATACTGCCAAATCCTAGTAAGAGAACGCCACCAATTGTAGATATAATTCTGGCAAGAGTACCATTGATAATTGCTATTTGTACTGTACTAAAAGCAAGATTAGCTAGACGACCAAAACGACTTTGAAATTCATCCCAAAATTGAGGAGCAGCATTGGTAGTTTTAATTACTTGTGCGCCTTTAAATGTTTCTACTAAAACACCTTGATTTTCTGCTCCTAAAACTAAGAGACTGCGGGTTTTTTGTTGCAAAATAGGCAAGAAAGGTAAAGTAGATAAAGTCATTAAACCAGCAACTAATAAAGCTGCTATTGTTAATTGCCAGCTATAAAACAACATTAAGCCAAGAGAAATTATAGCGATAAAAAATTGACTAGGTAAAACAATCACAATTTGTGATACTAATTGGTTAATTTCGCCAATATCTCGGAGTCTGCTAGTAATTTCACCACTGCGACGGGATTCATAATAATTTAAAGGCAATTGCAGAAGTTTACGGCCAAATTCTAAGACTAAACCTAATTGTAATCTTTGTCCAAAATGAGAAATCATTAAAGCTTGGAATACTTGTAAACCTCCACTAAATAAACTCATAATGACAACAGCAGAAACCACAACAGTAAGTAATTGTACATCTCCACGAACGAGAACATCATCTGTTAATAATTGAATCAAAACCGGAGTTCCTAAAGCTAGTAAACCCAGGACAATATTAATCATTAAAACCTGAGTTAGTAACCCACGATAGGGTAAAATGCGGCGAAAAAAGCGCGTTATTCCACCTTTTGATTGTTCTTGGGGTTGGTCAGAAAAACGATCTGGATCTGGCTCTAATAAGAGCATTACCCCATTCCAGGCAGCGGTTAGTTCTTCTTTGCTCAAATAACGGATTCCCACCGCAGGATCGGCAATAACGTATTTTTTTGCTTTTTTACCATATAAAACAACCCAATGATAGCCTTGCCAATGGATAATTGCGGGTAATGTAATTTCTGTAATTCTGTCTATAATTTCTGGAGAAGCTTTAACTGCTCTAGCATTAAAACCGAGATTTTCTGAGCCTCTTTTTAAACCTAATAATGTTGTTCCTAATTGTCCAGTACCAACAGCTTCCCGACTTTTAATCATACTTAAAAAATGTCCATAATACTTACTAATAGAAACTAAACAAGCTGCTCCACAGTCTTCTTCACTTAACTGTAAAGTACACTGATAATTTTGATGATTTTTAAAAATATTGAGCATATTGAACATATTGAACATAATTATTAAGAGTATTCTAGTACCTTGGGTTGACGTAGGAAACTAATTAAAAAAAGCTTATGTTGGGTTGCGCTATCCCTTAACCCAACCTATATTTTCACCTATGAATTAGTGATTAACTTGCTTTTTCTCAGGATAAATTGGAGTACAGTTTCCCGACGAGAAATAATATCAGCGCGTCCTTCCATGCCAGATTTGAGATAACATAAATGATTTCCTTTTCCTAAAAATAGACTTTCTGGTTCAATATTAATTTCATAAGTAGCTAATTGGGGTGTACTAATAATTGAATTATTCGGATTATTTTGTGTGGTTGCTAAAACATCTGCACCAACAGTTTTTACAGTTCCTTTGAGAGTTCCATAGTCAGGATAGGGACAAGCGGAAACCTGCATTTGCACTGCTTGACTGGTTTTTACTTTGTCAATATCTTTAGCAGGAACGTGAGCTTTGATAATTAAAGGAGCATCTACAGGAGAAATTTGAGCGATAGCTTCACTGAGTTGTACAACCTGTCCAGGGTTGCGGAGTTTAAGTTGCATAAGTGTACCATTAGTTGGGGAGCGAATCACACTTTTATTCAACTCATTGTCTAATTGTTGTAGTTCTTGACTGGTGCGGATTTGTTGTTTTTGTAGTTCTAAACGTTGTTGAAGTAATGTTTCTCTTTCTTTTTTTAAAGCTGCTAAATTAGCTTCACCTTTGGACTTTTCTTGTTTAATTCTTTCCGATGCTACTGTTACTATTGCATTACTGGGATTGACGGCACTTTTTGCTTTTTGTAGGTTTATTTGTGCTAATTTAACAGCTTGTTCTTTTTCTTCTTGGAGATTTTTAGCACTAAATTTAGCTTGTTCTAATTTTGATTGAGCCGATTTAACAGCTTGTTCTTTTTCCTCGACTAGATTCTGAGATATTGCTCCCGATTCAGCTATATTCTGCAAGCGATTTCTCTGTAAGATAGCCAGTTTTAATGCTGCTTCTGCTTCTTGTACCGTGGCTATTAATACCTTTTCTTTTTTTAATCTTTCTAATTGTTCCTTTGCTAAATTTATAGTTATTTTAGCTTGTGTCATTTCTGCAATGGCTTTAATTTGTTGATCTTTATAGTTACGTTGAGTTCCAGTTAATTCAGCTTGGGTAGCTATAATAGTCCGGTTATTTAAGTTAGTTTGAGCAGTTATTTGAGTATTGATTTGATTAATTTGAGCATCAACTTGAATAAGTTGTAATTGACTTTTCTCAAAAGTATTTTGCAGTTGTCTTTTTTGAGATTGCAGTTGGGAGTCATCAATATAAGCAATTATTTGTCCTTTATTTACTACCTGATTTTCTTTGACGGCAATTCTTTTAATAGTTCCCGTCATTGCCGATTCAACTAACCGTAATTCTCCCAATGGTCGGATAGTTGCAGGAACTTTAACCGTGACGTTATAATAAAGAATGGAGGTAAGACTTGCAGCAACTACAAACATAGTAATCATCACTCCCCCACCGATATGAATCCATTTACCGATATGGGGAAGAAACTCATTAGCTTCTAGTATATGCAAATCTTCTGTAGTCGGGTTATTGAAGTTATAAGAATTGTTCTCTTGACGCTGTAAAGAGTTCACCAGATTACACCTTAATAAAAACAGGTAGATTTTTGTATTGACATTATTCCTGTCTAGGGGTAATTTATGAATTACCCCCATTTTCATTCTCTTTTTCCTAAGTCCTGCTTAATTTGACAGCAGGCAATTTATAGACTTAGTAGCCTAGATTTACGAAAAGACTGCTTTAGCTAGGGCTGGATCCGAGTTCCAGGTGTTGCAACTGGGGGTGTAATTGCACGTACGTTTCCTGCGGTTGGTAGTACCGCAGAACCCAAAGCTCCGACACCAGCGGGAGGTTCTGTACCTAAACCTAAGAAATCTTGTCCCGCAGTCAGTATAGTATTAGCCTTACCAGCCGAGGTAGCAGTGCTACCTTGAGGACCAGAGGCACTGGTTCCCATTAACAGTGATCCTTTGTTAGCGTAATTACTAGCAGCTAGTTCAAAGTCAGCACCACCAGTTAGTAACTCTTGTTCTTGATCTGATAAGACGGTTAACATTTGATTTGACACGATTATTAGCCTCACTTGCGTAATTAGGTGTTTCATTACCTAACAACTCAACTATAAGCATTGTTGGCTAATATTTCATAAATCTAAGGGTAGAAAGTAATGTTTGCAAATTTACCTCTATAAGTAGAGACAAAATAACTTCTAAAAGTAGAGACAAAATAGTTTTTTGTCACTAAAATAGTTTTAAATAAGAGATAATTCTTAATTTTATAAAATCTCTGTAGTCCATAATGTTTAATGTTGATAATGTTTATTGTTCATTTTTACTGAGAATCATGATTATATGAATTTATTCAGTTTTTTTACTCAACACAAAATTTAATATCTATATTTTTAGATATCTCCAATTTCAGAAACATAATTTGGCTATACCAGCAATTATTCAACAATTAAAGAGTATTGTAGATAACAGATAAGCACAAGTAGCACTACCGACAGGAACGGTTAAATTATCTATTCCCCAAAAAGAAAATGCTTCTAAAATCGTGGCTACTAAGGCAACTATTAAAGAAACTATCCAAGTTTGCCAAATATTACCTTGAGTAACAAGTAAAATAGTTACACAAATCAAATAACTAATTAAAGTCACAGTTAAAGAACCTTCCCAGCTTTTTTGAGAACCAAAAAATATGTATTTATGTTTACCAAAACCTTTACCAATTAAAGCAGCTAATCCATCTCCCCAAGCCATAATCATAATCCCTAAAACAGCGTATTCAGGTTGGTGTAAATGCCAAAAAATACCCACTAAAACCCCAATACTCACAGCATAGAAAAATGTTCCCAAACTATGACGACCGACGCTATTAATACCAGGAAGAATGGGGAATTTATAGGATAGCAAGGTGATAATACTCGCCAAAACTGAAGCTGTAATTCCTACATAAGCAGGAATATCTAACCACCAAGCAATTAAAATCACGTTACCCATGCCAATATGCACGATTTTACGAATGATTTCCGTTTCACTATCAGTAAAACGATATACTACCCAAGCAATGCAGATAATTAATCCCACCCAAACCGCAGCGGGGGCAATTTGCAGCGATAATGGAGAAATGGTTTCCAAGCCGAGAAATGTGTTAAACAATGTCAAATAGGGGTATTTTTCACTTTAATCCTACTTTATAAGGTTTGGGTATGAAAATGTTATTGATTTGGCTCATTCAGGGTTATCGTTTATTTATTTCTCCTCTGTTTCCTCCCACTTGTCGCTTTCAACCGACTTGTTCTATGTATGCGATTCAAGCAATTGAACGGTTTGGGGTGTTTCGGGGTAGTTGGATGGCTATTATGCGGATTTTACGCTGTCATCCTTTTCATCCAGGAGGTTATGATCCTGTTCCAGATGTGAAGGAAAAATCTTGTTGTGAACATGAACACTGAGATAGTTTCTTATATTTAATATTTATTAATATTTATTAATATTTATTAATATTTATTAATATTTAATATTATTTATTAATATTAATGATAAAACTCTTGTGGTGCGGGCATCTTGCCCGCAAATATTGTACCTATTTTTGTGTTAACGCGCTGTAATTTACACTGACATCATACAAAACCTGATATCTTAGATTAAATTAGCAACTAAAATGCGACCATACCACCAAATCCCCATTATTGAATGTGGTGAACCTTTAGTTAAAATTCCTCTAGAATTATTTGCGGTAGAATCTCCTCACCCTTATCAGAAGTTAGGTGCTAATTATGGGGAACATTCACCTTATTATTTACGCGAAAGTGTAATTTCCAATTTGATTCAGGCGCAAAATTATTTACAATTTACAAATCCCCATTGGTACATTCAAATATTCGATGCTTATCGTCCCGTAGCTATCCAACAATTTATGGTAGATTATAGTTTTAGGGAAGCGTTGCGAAATCGGGGTTTAACAGCAGCAGAATTGTCACCCCAGCAACTCGAAGAACTCTGGGAAGCAGTTTATGAAATTTGGGCTGTACCGAGTTTGGATATGAATACCCCTCCTCCCCATAGTACGGGTGCTGCGGTGGATATTACCTTAGTCAATGATACCGGGGAAATTGTGGATATGGGTTCACCCATTGATGAAATGTCCGAGCGATCGCATCCCGATTATTATATTAATAGTCATCAAACCTACCATACTCGCCGTCAATTATTACATAATGTCATGTTAAAAGCTGGATTTCAACGTAATCCTAGAGAATGGTGGCATTTTTCCTTTGGTGATCAAATGTGGGCTTGGTTATATAATCAATCTCATCCTGAAAGTGTAATGACAGCACGTTATGGCAGATTGACCTAAAACACACACAGAAATTTTCTTTCTTGTTGTGCTATAATCGCAATTAATCATAATTTCTTGGAGAGGTGTCCGAGTGGTTGATGGTGACGCACTCGAAATGCGTTTTGGGGAAACTCAACGGGGGTTCGAATCCCCCCCTCTCCGTTGAATTTACCGCTTATTGCGGCGGTTTTTCTGCATCTTGTGGTGGTTTTTCTGCATCTTGTGGTGGTTTTTCTACCTTTTGTGGTGGTTTTTCTGCCTTTTGCGGTTGATTTTCTACCTTTTGTGGCAATTTTTCTACCTTTTGCGGTTGATTTTCCGGTGCTTGATTTTGGTTTGTTTCTTGGGTTGGGACTTCCACAGAAGAAGAATTTGCTGGTTGAGATTCCTTCTGGGGGATAACTACGGGACGAGATTCTGGTGAAGATGAGGGTAATACCTGATTTTGATTGGATTCTGGTACGGTATTTTTTGGGACTGGAGGAGGGGTTTTCTGCGATTCTTTAGCCTCACGCAAAGTGTCCACTAAAGATGGTGAAGAAGTAACAACTGGTGTTGATTTCTCTATTGTTGTATCAGGAGTTGGAGTGGGTTGAGAGTTATCTTGAGGTGCTTTTTCTTCATAACTGCTATTACTACTATTACTAGTAGGAGTTGGTTCTGGAGAAACAATCACATTTTTCCTTCTTCTTCTCAAACTACGCACTGGTATAGATTCCCTAGAATATGAGGTTTGAGTCTTTTGACTTTCATTTTGACTGTCATTTTGACTTTCATTTTTACTTTCAGGTGATGGTGATATTTCGACAAGGGGTTTGGGTGTGTTAGATTCGTAAGTAGTTTGTTCAACAAGCGGTTTAGGTGATGATTCTAAATCAGATTTTGATGATGTCCGAATCATGCTAAATCCCGCTGTAGCTGCAAGTAAAGCGATACTAATACCAATAACTCCCTTGGGTACACTGGCTTTTTGTTTAATAGCAGGGACTTTCTTGATGATTGATGGTGTAGAAATGGGAAGAGGAGTAACTTTTTTATGTAAATCTTTTGATTTTAAACCCGATAAATTAATAGTAGGTACTGCTTGAGTAGGTAAAATTGGTGATATGACATTTAACCCATTTACTGGCAGCATTTGTAGCCATTCTGCGACTGTAGTAGGCCGAAATTGGGGTTCTATAGCCATTCCCCGCATCACTGCTTCATTCACAGCCGCGCTGAGATTGGGCTGTAGCTCATTGGGAGATGGCATTTTCTGGCGATCGCGCAATAATGCAGGTATGGGAACTTGTGCTGTTAATAGTGCATATAAGGTCGCCGCTAACCCATAAACATCTGTGGCCGCTGTGCGTGGTGCTTGAGTTAAATATTGTTCAATAGGTGCATAACCCTCGCTGACCAAACTTGTGTGTGTCTGTTTTGCCCCGTCATTAAATTCTCTAGCAATACCAAAATCAATTAATACTACTTCCTGAGTTCCTTGACGCAAAATAATATTATCTGGTTTAACATCTCTATGTAATAAACCGTTATGATGTACTACCTGTAAAGCCGCGCCTATTTGGCGGATATAATGAATAGCTGTGGCTTCTGGTAGGGGTATTCCTGGTAATACAAATGCTGTACCTAAAGTCTCTCCGGGAATGTATTCCATTACCATATAAGGTAGACTGTCTTCCTGAAAAAAGTCACTTACCCGGACAATGTGAGGATGAACACAAGTAGCTAATCTTTTGGCTTCCTCTTGAAATTGGCGCTGGAATTTGGGAAAATCGGGATGTTGTCGCAAGTGTTCATGGATAGTCTTCATTACCACTTCTTGACCTAAATAGTGGTGCATAGCTTTAAAGGTAACACCAAATCCGCCCCGCCCTATTTCCTGGAGGATGGTATATTTTCCATTCTGTAAAATTGTGCCTGCTAACATAGGGTTTTTGAATCTTAAATGAGCAGATGATTAACTAGGTTGTAGCACTTTTAGCTGTAAAATACAAACACAAATCACCAGTCTAAGATGAATATTTTTATATTCCGCAAAGACGCAAAGAAGTAAAGGAACAAACCGAAAATTTAAACAGATATAAAATACTCTATAACTTAAAACTAGATTGGTTTTCTGTAGTTGCAATTCTACTAACTCATGAGCTATGATTGCTCCTATTAAATCTGTCTGGATAATAATTCATGTGAGGCGATAATATCCCCGACTCATTTGATTTATTATATCCATAAATGATAAATTTGTCTGTTGAAGTCGGGGATTTGGACATGAACAATTGCTATAGCTGAATACTTACCTCTCTGAATCAAAATTTTTCTATCTTTAATGTCTACTTTCTTCACGACTGGGAAATGATTTTCTGTCCATGTTGATAAAACCTTCAGCACTAATTGGGGAGCATCTAATTTTTTCATTGAAAATATCTTTAGGTAAGGGACTATCAAAATCATCCGCAAATCGGATAAATGTGGACAAACCGGACATTAACTAGTTTTGGCGTTTTTTTTCTGAAGAAAACCCCTACTTTCGTTCTATTTTGCCTAAGTCCTGTATATGATAAATATAGTCTGTAAAGAAATGTAAATAGTGTGATGCTACAAGATAAAGTTATTGTCATTGTCGGTGCTACTGGTGGTATTGGTGCAACCCTGACTCGTCAACTAGCACCCACAGGGGTGAGGTTGGTACTCGCAGCTAGAAACGCGGAAAATTTAGCAACATTAGCAACTGAGTTACCGGGATCACCTGGAAATGTACTTATAGTTCCCACTGATATTACTCAACCTCAACAAGTAGATACATTAATCCAAAGGACAATAAGCCAGTTTGGACAAATTGATGTCTTAGTAAATGCAGCCGGAGCGGGCATTCTTAAAGCCTACAACACCATTGAACCAGCAGATTTAGAGAAAATGCTAAATTTGAATTTAAAAGGCTGTTTTTACACCACTCAGGCGGCAGCGAAAGAGATGCAAAAACGTAAATCTGGTCATATTTGTAACGTTGTCGGTATTCTGGGTAAACATTCTATGCCCATGGCTGCGGCTTATTCTGCTTCTAAATTTGGTGTAGTGGGTTTTAGTAAATCCATAGCAGAAGAACTGAAACGCTTTGGAGTGAAGATAACGCTGTTTTACTTTGGGGGAATAGATTCTCCTTTTTGGGATCAGGTAAATTTAAAAGTAGATCGGAATAAAATGCTCAGTTGTGAAACTGCTGCCAATGCCATTTTCTATGCCTTATCGGTTGAACCCCAGGCTATACCAATGGAAATTAATATTCAACCTGAGAGCCATTTATTTTTCTAGTATCTAACAGATGAAAGCTGATCATAAATACTTGATTTTGAAGACTTGATTTTGAATACTTGATTTTGAATAAGTTATGCTGGTTGATCATGTTCACTTCTATGTTGAAGATGCAGTAAGGTGGAGAGATTGGTTTGTATATTGTCTTGGTTTTCAAGCAGTAAATGAGGGCATTTTTCCAGGTCTTTCTCACCATCAAAAATCCTTGCATACTTGTACAAAAGTAGTAAAAAGTGGCTCTGTATGCTTTTTACTTTCTTCCCCGATTTTACCTACTAGCCCTGTGGCTGAATTTTTGCGTCAACATCCTCCTGGTGTGGCTGATATAGCCTTTGTTGTTGATGATGTGGAAGCATTGACAGCAAAGGCCATCAGCAATGGTGCAAAAGTTCTCCAACCGGTTGTTGATACTGGATTTTGTAAGTATGCTAAAATTGCTGCGTGGGGTAGTTTGAATCATACATTAATTACCAGAAATAAGGACGAAATCAGGCAAGAGGTAACAGGTAAGAGGAAGCAAGTACATGATGCTATTACCGCAATTGATCATCTAGTTTTGAATGTGGGAGTTGGTGAGTTAGAAACCGCTGTTAATTGGTATCAAAACATTTTTGATTTCCACCCTCAACAAAGTTTTAAAATTAAAACTGATCGTTCTGGTTTGCATAGTCGGGTCATGATTTCTCCCCTTGGAAATATCCAATTACCAATTAATGAACCAGCGTCACCTAGTTCGCAAATTCAGGAATTTATAGAGGTGAATAAAGGGGCAGGTATTCAACATATTGCTTTACTGATACCAAATCTTGTTAATGCAATTGCTTGTTTTCGCGCTGCTGGTTTATCCTTTCTTTCCGTTTCTCAAAATTACTATTCCCAGTTACAAAAACGAGATAAATTTTCCCTATCACCTCAAGAATTAAAAGCGATCGCCCAGCAGGAAATTTTGGTAGACTGGCATGAAGATGCGAGGGAAGGGCAACTATTATTGCAAATTTTCAGCCAACCAATTTTCTCACAACCAACTTTTTTCTTTGAATTTATTGAACGTCGTCTTTTAGCCCAAGGTTTTGGAGAAGGTAACTTTATGGCTTTATTTCAAGCCATTGAACGCGAACAAATTAAACGCGGTTTTGTTAGCAATTAATACATTTTTAATTGAGTATTCAAAATCTAAAATCTAAAATCTAAAATCTAAAATTCATTTACTGAGAACGTTGAATATTACCTGCTTTTACCCAACCTTCTTGATTAGTATCAGCAATGCGAATTTTTTGCCATTTTTTATCCGTACTTTCCTCTAACATAATAACTTTTTTATTACCGCCAACTCCTCCTGTACTGGGAGAATTTATATCTGGTTCTGCTCTCATACTTAACCCTTCTGGCCAAGTAACAATTCCTGGATAAGCACCTGGTGGTAATGAATTGGGTGACTTTGTGGGAGTAGGTGTAGGTACTGGGCTAGAAGTAACTTTTTTCTCAGGTTTAGGTTTGGCAATGGCTTTAGGCTTTGTGATTTGGTTTGTAGGATTATCGTTAGCAAACATCGGCTTGGGTGGATTTACGGCAGTACGGTTGACAAAATAGAGGGCAACTATCAAGCCAGTACCTAATAGAACCGCGATCGCTAAAAGTTGACCGAGTATAAATTTAAGTAAGTTTTTAAACATATAGTGGGGAATAGGCAATAGGTACAAGATTTTTAATTTTTAATTCTTTTCTTGACGTTGAATACGTTGATTTAAAGGGGTATATTTTGAAGCTAGACGGGCCCTACCAGCTGCGGCCCATTCTTGGAGTTTTTGAATTTGCTCGACAGCGGTTCGCGCTAAGGGGATAATTTGACTAGCAGCTTCTAAAATATCATCAGTTGTGAAATCACGGTTTTGACTAAAGCCAATGTGCATGGCTTCGATTAGCGTTTGCTCAATTTCTGCACCGGAAAAATCGGGAGTTTCGTAGGCCAACCTATCAATCTCATAGCTGTTCAAATTATAGGGACGTAATCGGGATAAATGGACATAAAAAATTGCTTTTCGTTCCTCCTGACTAGGTAAACCAACAAAGAAAATTTCATCAAATCGCCCTTTTCTTAACATTTCTGGTGGTAAGGCTTGAATATCGTTAGCGGTAGCCACAACAAACACAGGGGAGGTTTTTTCGGCTAACCAATTGATAAAAGTCCCAAATACCCGGCTAGTAGTACCTGCATCACCTTTGCTACCCAAGCCAGAAAAAGCCTTATCAACTTCATCAATCCATAGTATACAGGGGGCGAGCGCTTCTGCCACTTGAATCATTTGCCGGGTGCGAGATTCGGACTCACCCACCAAACCGCCAAATAACCGCCCTACATCTAAGCGTAACAGTGGTAAGTGCCAATGGTGGGCGATCGCTTTAGCGGTCAAGGATTTACCAGTTCCCTGAATTCCTACTAACATTAACCCACGGGGGTGGGGTAAACCATATTGTCGAGCTTTTTCACTAAAAGAACCACCGCGACGAATTAACCAATCTTTCAAATTATCTAGTCCCCCAATATCAGTAATTTCCTCAGTTGCGGGATAAAAATCGAGAATTTGAGTTTGGCGGATAGTTTGGCGCTTTTCTGCTAAGACTAAATCTACATCTTCTGGTTGTAATTGTCCATGGGATGCGATCGCCCGTACTAACACCCGACGGATTCTTTCCATAGACAACCCTTGACAAGAACGCACTAAATCATCCAAAAACTTACCACCAGGAGGGTTGTCCGTGGTTTGTAATAACCTTTCTACCTCTGTTTTGATCTCCCCTGCGTTAGGTAGGGGAAATTCCACCACCGTTAGCACTTCTGTTAAATCATCAGGAATAACGACGCGGGGGGATAATAAAACAATATTTTTCGGTTGCGACTTCAATAGTCGGGCTAAATTACGGAGTTTACGAGAAATGGCCACATCATCTAAAAAACGATGATAATCTCGCAAAATCAACACCGCAGGGGCAGCAGGAGTCAATTTTTCTACAAACTCTAAGGCCTGTAACGGGTTACGTTTGCCAAATCCCACATCATTAGGACTTCCCTGATAACCGTCTACAAAATCCCAAGTATACACCGGACGATTACCTTGATTGATGGCTTCTTCTCGAATCGTAGCTTCTACCCGTTCTTCTTCATAGGTGGGAATATAAATCAATGGATACCGAGCGCGAAGTAACAATTTAAACTCATCACGAAAATTCATAAAAGTAATGGTTCTTAAATGTAGAAATTCAGGATTTTCAAAAAATCTCTAATTTATAATAACTCAAGTTGTTATTCATCTAGTTGAGGCTGGTAATGTAGAAATAGTCTTATGAGAGTTTTCCATGATTTGTGATCATCAGAACTACTCTCAATATATAGACTTTCCGCTAATGCTGTCTATTTATGGGCATAAATTACCGAACTGCATCCAACCCTACAAATTTAAAGCTCCGCAAAATTAAACTAGACACAAATTAGACTTAAAGACTCTCTCACCTGTTTAATAGTTAATTCTAAACGGGTGACAATTTCATCACATTGACTTTCTGTAATGATAAAGGGTGGCGAAATTAAAATGTGATCCCCGTCTACTTTAATACCAGTACCAAATCTACCTCTGAGGATTAACCCATTTTTAAAACCTTGTTGGACAACTGTTTCCGAGATATGCAGCGATCGCTCAAAAGGTTGATGAGTTTCCCGATTCTTGACAAACTCCAGTCCCAACAATAAACCTTCTCCACGAACATCCCCAATCAGAGGCTCTCTATCAGCCAGTTTTTGCAACTCTTTTTTTAAGTACTTACCGATAGCTGCACATTGCTCAATTAGATTATGCTTGAGAATGTATTTTTGCACAGCTAAAGCGGCAGCACAACTGATGGGATGTCCAGAATAGGTTAAAAATGTAGGCAATCCCTTTCTCTTACTCTTCGTAAAAGTCTCATAAACACGCTTGTGCAGAATAACCGCTCCTATAGGAGCATATCCACTACTTAAACCTTTAGTTGCAGTAATAATGTCTGGTATAGCGTTCCAGTGTTCAATCCCAAAATTTTTACCTGTTCGACCAAAACCCGTGATCACTTCCTCAGAGATAAACAAGATGTCATAAAAATCACATATTTCCCGAATTTTTTCATAATAACCCGGTGGTGGCACAATAGCACTTCCAGCCCCACCAATAATAGGTTCAGCTATGAAAGCAGCTATGGTATCTGGTCCTTCCTGTTCAATAGTTCTAGCTAATTCATTTGCACAAGCTAGTTGGCAACTAGGATAAGTCAAACCATATGGACATTGATAACAGTGTGGTGCTTGAATATGCGGAAAGTTGAGTAAGTCGAAAGGAGGCAAATCACGTCGCACAAAGAGACTACCAGTCATAGCTACGGTAGCAATAGTTCTCCCATGATAACTATGCCAACGCGCAATCATTTTATACTTGCCAGGTTTTCCTCTTTCTCGATGATAATGTTGGGCAATTTGGAAAGCTATTTCATTAGCCGTTGAACCCCCAGTTACAAAAGCCACACGATCCATGTCCTCTGGTGCCATTGCTGCCACCACATCAGCCAAACGTTCCTGGGCTTCACTGGTAAATTGGGCTTTATGAACAAAGCAGAGTTTACGAGCTTGTTCGGCTATAGCATCAGCTACTTCCGCTACACCATGTCCTATGGAAATAACATGAGTACCACCAATGGCATCTAAATACTGTTTACCATCTGAATCATATAAATATATACCTTGACCATATTCTGCTACTGGATAAGATTTATGCCAACCGGCTGCATAAAAAACGTGTGATTCTGCTTGTTCCATTTTTACTAACCTTGTCAATACCTTTGCTAAAAAAATAGGATGAAAAGAGGGCTGATATAGTAGAGTTATTGTCTTCTAAAACAAAAACTCAAAAACCATAAACAGCCTAAGTTAAACATCATAACACTATTGCAATGCTTCCTAGTCCTTTCATGAGCGAGTATTTTTTGATACTTTACTGACCAGTGTTACCGAAAAGTAGTCTGATCCAGTCTGGAGTGTCCGTTTATAGTCTCCCAATACCCTGTGGCGACTATACCTAGTTTACTATAAACCCGTCCTAAAAGGACGGGGCTTGTATCCGATTTTTTTCGGTCAAGAAACAATATTACTCACCTAATGCAGTCCAACTTGACCAAAGTGAAGTAATTTTGGTATCTGCCCAGGTTTTGTATTCTATATCAAATCCTGTTTCTGTTACATTCGTACCCACAACATTAATGCGACTATTAGCTGTATTATCCCCATCTATGCCAGTCAGTGAAACAATCACATTGGGAGGAATAACATAGGAATCTTTAAAATCAATATGGCTGGTATACTTGCGCTCTCCAGTTCCTTGATTGAGAATCCATCCTTGTCCATTTTCAGAAGCACCGGCATAGACATTACCACCTTGAAATCGCAAATAGGGTGAAATCATTTCCCACTCTTGGGCAGCTTGTGCTGGAGGACAAATCATCAGAGTAGCAATACACAAAATTAAAGACAAAAGCCAAGCAATTTTCTTCATTGTTCTTCCCAATATCTATTGTTTTACTAGATAGGTTGTAAATTTTCCTATTTACCACCAAATGCAGTCCAATTCAAAAATACCGACCAAATCTGGCTATCTGCCCAGGTTTGGTAATTGATGTCAAATCCTGTTGGAGTGACATTTGTAGGTGTGGCTGTAATTCGATTATTGGCGGCATTTAATACATCTAAACCAGAAATTGCCAACACAACAACTGGTTTTTCAGCATAGGCTTCTTTAAAATCAACGTGACGGGTAAATTCACGCTTTCCAGTACCAGTCAAAAGATTCCATTTTTCAGAGTTAGTAGAATAACCATTAACTAACGCTCCCCCCTGAACTTTAAATTCTTTAACATTTTGCAGGTTGAGTTCACTAGTTTGAGCTTGAGCTGATGGTGAAATGAAAAATGTTGTCAAACATAGAATTAGGGACAAAAAGCACAGTATCTTCTTCATTCTTTTCTCCAAACAAAAATTATTGTCTTCAGCAGATTAGCTAAATTTTCTATCAAGCATTATTGCCAAAAGCAGTCCAATTCGACCAAACTGAATAAACTCCGCTATCAGCCCAAGTGCTAAATTCTAAATCGAATCCAGTTAGTGTGATATTAATAGGTTTAACCACAATGCGTTGGTTGGCTAGATTATTTGTATCTAATCCAGTTAGAGAAACAGTGACTGTAGGTATATTTTGATAGGGTTCTTCAAAGTAAATATGAGTCACAAATTGGCGTAATCCCGTTCCGGTTTGAAGATTCCAAAGTTTGGGATTAATAACATAACCGTGATATACAGTACCTCCCTGAGATGTAAAAGTCGGTGAACTTAGTTTCCAGATAGGATCGTTTTCATCTAGAACTGTTACAGATACTGGAGATGAGGTTGTTACTGGAAATGGAGATACGTCAGCTAAAGCTGATGGAGACACAAAAAATGTTGCTAAACACAGAAGTAATGACAAAATCCCCGCAATTCTTTTCATGTTTTCTCACCAAAATTTAATTGTTGATGTAATTTTAGAAACTTTATAGAAATCTGAGAGTAAATGCAGAAATCATTCTACCCTCAGCAATTTCTACAATGACTTCACTATCTCAATGGGCAGTTTTCTCAGTTTTATCCAACCCACCACAAATCAGCAGGTACTTGGTTCACTTGGGATTGAATTAGGGTTGAACGTCTGAATTTTTGTTGAGCTTTATTAGCTTCGTACTGCATTCTACCACCCAGTACAGCTTCAGGAGTTGTAGGCCAATATATTGGTGGTAGGAAAGATGTTTTTTGCATTTCTTCTGTGTATATCCAATAAGGACTAGGTACTGTACCCTTATCAATCATGACTTTTAGTAATTTTTCATGCAGTAATTTTTGCTGATCCCAGTACCTGGCCACACCAACAAGATTATTGTTTTCACGAGGGTCATTTTTCAGATCATACATTTCATATTCAAATTTATTACCATTGTAATTGAAATAAACTGAATACTTCCAATCAGTGGTGCGAATACTGCGGATATACAATGGACAAAGTTTAAATCTCTCTGGTAAGAAGCCATCATCAAAAGTGAAGTGTACACAATCTCTTTCTATACCGTATCTATCCAGTACTTTTTCTTGAGGATTGGTAAATAATGGAGTAAGATCACAACCTTGAAAAGCATACTTAAAGGTATCATAAACCCCCACAATTTTGGCTATGGTTGGCATGATATCAAGTGTACTAGCTAAAACAGTTGTCTCTTGTGGTTCGGGAAATAGTATGGGGTTAGAAATAATTAGAGGAATATTAATTGTTTCCTCATAAGCATTGTAAGGCTTCTCTCTGAGTCCGTGATTCAAACACATTTCACCATGATCAGCAGTACGCACGATCACTGTACTATTAGTCAAGCCTTTTTGATCCAATTCCTAAAGAATATTATTCATATGCTGATTTGCTAATTTCTTTAAGTAAGCGTAGAAATTAACAAACAGTTTTTGACCTTGAGGATCTGAAAGTTTATAGCTAGCTTTTGCTAATAGTTTCTGGGCTTCCTCTAATTTGCCCGCAGCTTTAAGACTCTGTGCCTTTTGTCTCATCTTTGCTGCTCTTTGATTGTCTTTTGCTGTGCTGGCTTGTTTCCAAATTTCTTGAATTTCTGGCTTGGTCGAGAGGTCTTCATTCACGCTTTCTGGAATCGGCATATCAAAGCCCACAAATTCTTCTTCAGAATACCCTGCTTCTGGCTCAAAGTGTGGAGCAGCGTGAATATCATGGGGATTGACTATAGATACAATCAAACAAAATGGACCGTCTTCAGGTTTATAATCCCTAATAAATTGACGAGCACTTCTAGCTCTTTGAAAGACAGCTTGTATATCTGGAGGAAGTTTGTCAAACTCTGGATAGTCAGTACCATCTATATAACGGATGTCATTCTTGTAAGTACCCATCCCAAACTTAGTGAAATCAGCTCTAGCTGTACCCGCATCACCAGGAATCCATCCATCAAAACCATAGGCAACTTTCATGTATTCAATATCGGAATCTTTCCAATTATCAGTACCATTGGTGGGATGACTCAAGTGCCATTTACCTTTCCAAAAAACTTGGTAACCAGCGGCCTTGAGCATGTGAGCTAGATTCAACATATTAGGACGTAGAGCATCCTGAGTAAAGCCTATAGGAGGGTCACTTTCATTTCTAGCATCTGTTTTGGTGCTTACTGATGGTGGTGTTCCTATAGTGTGTAAAACCCCATTTTCTTGAGGATAAGTACTGGTGAGCATCGCTCCTCGACTTGGTGAACAAGCAGCAGTAGCAGTAAACGCCATTTTAAAATTGATACCATTTCTTTTTAAGCGCTGCATTGCTGGTAAGTGCTGTTGTTCAAAACTTTGTGGCCATCTTGAAGCTACGGCAGCACTATCTTGGTCGTTCAGTAAAATTAGAATGTTGGGTTTTGTCGGTAAGCTACCTATTCCAGAGGTCATATTCGGATAACTCCTAATTAATTTGTTGGTTTTTGATCACCTGCTACTGATAAGTAACACATAGCAGTCATCTAGAATTTTGAAATTTTGAAAAAAATTCTAGATAATATAGACGGGTTTAAAAGTGCAAAAGCAAACAATGGTAAACCAGTATCAACAAACTACTATATGGATCAATGCAGTAATAAGTAGGACTTGTTTGTACGTAAAAAGTTCCCTGAACAAAATTGCTGCTTCCACAGTCCATCTAATATATTTAGATAAATCCTAATTTGTTGGTTTTTGCTTACCGATGAGTATAATATACCAATTCTGGAGAATTTTGAAAAATTTTTTTGAAAAATTTTTATGTGTTAATTTTTTTGACAAAATTTGAGAAACAATGATATAGTCTGTACTATGTTTCTCAGTGCCAAAAAAAACAGCGCTGTTTTTGGCAATGTGCTACTTTTGGTAGCCAAAAGATACATTTAACTTTCTAAATCCGTTGAGCCGCTGTAATCTATGGTTAATCGCAAATTCCGTAAATAATCATTAGTTTCAAAAAAACTAAGTATTATTAACTACAGTTGCTCATACCAATTCAGAATAAATACACTGAATATGTCTAAAATACAGGAGACAGTTAACTTCGCTGGGAAATAGATAATGTTGCTAATTCAAGACCTGGAATCCTTAAGTGCAAAAACGGAAAACATCATAACGGACGGGCTACTATCCTGCTCGTATAGAGACATTAAAAATATTTTTGTATACCTAAAAAATTTCTTTGCCCAGCAAGATGTTAGTGCCAAAGATTGTTTAGTGTTAGAGTGTGAAAATTCTTTACCTAGTGCCTTAACATTGTTGTATTTATTAGAGGCTGGTTATAGTTTTTTATTAGTTCCTAAGCAGGTTAAAACATCCTCACCACAAGACTTACAGCAATCTGTTCCCCGATTTTGCCGTTATCGGATCATCCCTGAAAGCCTGACTCATCAAGGGGAAGTAATTAATTGGGAGCAGCCAGAATCTTTTATATTCATTCATGAAAATCAAGAATGGAATAATCACCCTCAAAAAGAAGATGATAGTACCGCAAAACTTTATCTCCGCACATCAGGAAGTACAGGAATTCCCAAGCTTGTAGTTCATTCCCACGCTAAAGTGTGGCAAAATGCTTTGAACTGTGGACAAAGACTAAATCTGACTAATGATGCTAGGGTAGCAATACCAGTACCCCTTTATCATATGTATGGTTTGGGTGCAGCTTTTCTTCCCAGTGTGTCCGTAGGAGCTTGTATTGATTTACAAAAGGGAGCTAATTTGTTACGCTATCTCCAAAGAGAGCAAGAATTTAATCCCAATGTAGCTTTTATGACTCCAGTTTTCTGTGAAACTTTGCTAAAAGGGCGTAAATCTTCCCGACCATACAACCTCACAGTAGCGGCCGGTGACGCTATCAAGGAAGATACATTTATAAAATATGAATCTCAGTTTGGTTGCTTGGTGAGACTATACGGTAGTACAGAAATGGGAGTAATGGCAGCAGCTAGTCCAGAAGATCCCTTAGAAGTTCGTATGCAAAAGTTAGGTTTACCTGTGTCAGGTGTGCAGATGCGGGTGGAACAAAGTCAAGGAGAATTTACCAATGATAATCATGATGTGGGTGAACTTTGGTGTCAGCATGAATATGGCTTTGAGGCCTATATTGATCGAGATGGACAAACCATATATGAAAATGTAGATTGTAATTGGTTTTCTACCAAAGATTTGGGTCGCATTAGTTCAGATGGTTATTTAGAAGTTTTAGGTCGCTCTGATCGCAGTGTGAAGCGAGATGGCCTTTTGGTTATATTCTCAGATATAGAAAAGGCGATTCAGACTATTCCGGGTATAGAAGCGGTGGTAGTTGAAGCACAAGGAGACAGTCAAAGGGGGAAAGGACTGATTGCATACTGTGTTCTCACCAAAAATAGTCAGTTGTCAGAAAAAGAGATTCGGGCATCCTGTTTTCAACTGTTACCTAAAAGAGCAATTCCTGAACACATATTGCTTCTGCCGTCTTTACCTTTATTATCTAATGGTAAAGTAGATCGACAAACGCTTATTGCTATAGGCAACAAAACAGATTTCACAAATTTAGTTAGGAGATAATCACTATGTCTGCTACTGTAGTAGATAAATTGAAAAAAATTATTGCTGAAGAACTGGATGTCAATCTCCAGGCTGAAGAAATTGATGAAAGTTTACCATTATTTGAGGATGGATTAGGCTTTGATTCTATTGCCACTGTTGAGTTAATCTCTTTAATGGAAAATCATTTTTCTATTAATTTTTCTGATTCTGAGCTAAATCTGGCCTCATTTAGTAATTTACAAGTACTGGCTGAATTTATTGCTAAAAAAATGGAATCTTGAGAGATTCAACAAATTTAGTAAACAACATAATTCTTTGTTGAAGATATTTTGTGATCCAGTTTAATTAATAACATACAATCGCTTAAAAAAATCGCAGAAAAAAGTTATGACTTTACTTGCTGAACTTAACACTACAGAACTTCATCCCCAGCGTCTAACTTTAACTCCTAACTATCCACCCTTTAAGCAGTGGAAGAAGGAAGCTTTAGAGGAAAGATTGAAACCGCAGCCAATCTGCCTTTATGTCCATATTCCTTTTTGTACTCAAAGATGCTCGTTCTGTTACTACAAAACTATTGATTTAAAAGAAAGACCAGAAGTGCAAGGATATGTTGATCATCTTTGCCAAGAAATTAAAATGGCTGCGGAACGTTTCCAACTTAGTAATAGACCAATTCACGCGGTTTATTTCGGTGGGGGAACTCCTACTTTATTAGTAGAGTCACAATTTGTCCAAATCGTCGAAGCTTTACAGGAAAACTTCAAGTTTTTTGGAGAAAAGAAACAATTTTCTGTTGAAGGTGAACCATTAACAATTTCCAAATCTAAGATGGAAATCTTAGCTCAATTGGGAGTAAATCGTCTGAGCATGGGTGTACAATCTTTTGACGATAAAGTAATTAAATTGAGCGGTAGAGGACACGACGAAAAACAAGCTTACAGAGCTATAGATATTGCCCAGAAAGCAGGTCAAGGTAAATGGGCAATTAATATTGATTTGTTGAGTGGATTAGCAGGAGAAACTAATGAAACTTGGCGCAATAGCCTAGAATGTGCGATTAATACAGGAGTAGAAAGCATCACTGTTTATAAAATGGAAGCATTTGCGAACACTGAAGTTTATAAACTTGGTGTTCGAGAAGAAGTTGTTCATCTACCATCAGATGAACAAGAAATACAATTTATGCAGTATGCAATGGACAGATTTGCACAAGCTAATTACCAACCTTGGAGCTATTTTACCTATACCAAAAATAATAGCGATCGCAGTGAATATATTGCTAACATTTGGCAGGGAATGGATTTCTATGGTTTAGGAGTTTCGGCCTTTGGTTGTTTAGAAGATTCCATTCTCCAAAACAGTAGCGATACAGACAAGTACTCAGCAATGATTGCTGCTGGAGAACTACCTCTAGCCCGTGGATACCGCTTCACTGGTTTGGATCTGATGGTGCGGGATGTGTTACTAGGTATGAAATTACTGCGTCTAGATTTGAAAAAGTTTCAAAAAAGACATGGTTTCAGACTAGAATCCCTATGTTCTGACTTATTGACCAAACTCCAAAGAGAAGATTTTATCACCATATCTCAACAACATATAGAATTAACTGCAAAAGGTATTCTCTATGGAGATTATGTGGGACAAACTTTGGCAGATTATATTAAGAACATGAATTAGGGAGTTTCTTTAAACATGATTGTATCTAATGACGTTCCCTACTTGCCAAGTCGTGATAGTCAACCGACCTGGAAACCTGATGGTTTACAGATATTGACCCCAACAGAAATTGGCAAACTAACCACCAAAATACTTTCAGAACTAGAAAACTCCCAGATATCTCCTCAGGAGTTACAAAAACTGAGTACAGGTATTCAGGAATTTAGACGCAATTGGGAAAAAGCTTTTTCCCGATTTGGTAATCAATATTCTGGAGAATTGACTTACCGAAATCTCATTCTCAACTTTGAGGAGACAATAAGACTACCACAATTGGAGAGTAGGAACGACATTAGTACAATTACTTCGATGTTATCAACATCTAAATCTTCTAGTAGACAATTATCTAGTAAGCAATTGTTATTAGCCAGAAATAAACTCAAAGCTAAACCACAACTCAATAGAAATGCTTGCTATCAAGTTGTAGAAAATTTAGAACTGCAAAAAAGTTATCAGCGTCTGCTGACATTACCTAAACATTTGCAGATTTTGCAATTATTTAAATCACCCTCAACTTTAGAAGAAATAGAACATTGTTTACCTTCAGAATGGGAGATTCCACCAACTGAAATAGCCGATATAGTACAGAAATTAATTGATTTAGAATTACTTACAGAAAATTTTCCCCTCCCGAAATTTACCAAACCAATCTTTATTGTCTCTGCACCGAGAGCAGGTAGTACCCTGTTGTTTGAAACTTTAGCTCAGTTTCCCGACTTATGGACAATTGGAGATGAAAGTCATAAAATTATAGAAGGGATTCCCGAACTACACCCAGCAGCAAAAAATTTTAGTTCTAACCGCTTGACCCAAGATGATGTGCTACCTCATATACCGACAATTCTAACAGAACGATTCACCAGACAACTACAAGATAGAGAAGCACGAGGATACCTAAATTTTCCCATTAACGAGCGTCTTTCCATCATTCGATTTCTCGAAAAAACCCCTAAAAATGCGCTGCGAATTCCTTTTTTGAAAACTGTATTTCCAGAAGCATTGTTTATTTACTTATATCGAGAACCGCGAGGAAATATCAGTAGTTTGATGGAAGGATGGAGGTCGCAACGTTTTCCCTCATATCAATTTCTTTCTGGTTGGCCTTATCGTCAATGGTGTTTTCTCCTCACTCCTGGATGGGAATCTTTGCAGGAAGCTTCTATAGTAGAAATTGCCGCCCATCAGTGGTATACTGCTAATGCTTATATTTTAGATGATTTAGAAACCCTGCCCCAAAAATCCTGGCATCTAGTCAACTACTATGACTTAATTCAAGATCCGAAAAAAACCATCAGCCAAATCGCTGAATTTGCCCAATTGCGCGGGGATCAACATATCGAAGAAATTTTATCTCAATCTCTGCCTGTAGCTAGAAGAACTTTGTCGGAACCATCATCGGATAAATGGCGCAAAAATGAAAAGGAAATTGAGGCAGTATTGCCCGGTTTAGAACCCCTATTGATTCGATTAAAAAACAAGATCTCATAAATGTATAATTTTTTGATTACCAAGGAAAATCAAACCAGATGCAAACTAAAGAATTGAACGGAATAGAAGTAGATTTAGAAGAATCATTGACCAACAATCACTTAGAGCCATCAAGACTCAGCACATTCCAAAGAATTATTTTGACAACAGATGGTACGTTAACTGAGATATTAGAATCTTATTTAATGGAAAAAATTCAGATTATTAAATTATCTGAAAAACCTGTATTAACTGCCCAACCGATTCACGCATTAGACCTAAAAACTGGTGATGACGTAATTGAAAGAAAAATCTTACTTCAGGGTAAAATTAGTAGAAGAAATTGGATTTATGCTGAGTCTGTGATTGTTCCATCTAGATTAGATGAAATATTTAGAGAAAGATTACTAAAATCTCAAGAATCAATTGGAAGACTTTGGTTAGAACATCGAGTAGAAACATTTAAAGAAATCATTGATTCAGCTAGAGAAAGAGCAGGGGATTTATCAGACTACTTCAAGATTAAAAAAGAAGATAAAATCCTGTCTCGGACTTATCGAGTATTTTCTAATCGTCAGCCCATAATGATTATTACAGAAAAATTTCCCGAAAGCTATTTTGTCTAAAAATTAGGAATAGGAAAATCCTCCATAATTGAAAACATAATTTTATGCTCATATCTTACGAACATCAATTCATTTTCTTTCATGTTACGAAAGCAGCTGGCACAAGTATTAGAGATGCCCTCAAAGACTATGCAAAAGAACCAGAAAAATTTAAGATCGCTCGACCACAAGAAAAATTAGGGGATAGTATCAACCCCCTATATGAAATGTGGAAATCTTCTCTGTGGCACGCAAAAGCAAAAGATGCAAAAAAAGAACTACCTGTGGAAATATATAACAATTTCTATAAGTTTGCTTTTGTAAGAAATCCTTGGGATTGGCAAGTATCCTATTATCATTTTATTCTCAAAGAAGAAACCCATATTAGACATCAACTTGTAAAATCAATGAAAGGGTTTGAGGAATATCTAGAGTGGGTAATCAAGACAAAAAATCCATTTCCTAAAGGAGCGACTAAGTTACAAAAAGAGATTATCACTGATGCCGATGGCAAATTAATTGTTGACTTTATTGGTAGATATGAGAATTTAGAGCAGGACTTCCAACATATTTGTCAGACTCTCAATATCAAAGCCTCTTTACCATATTTGAATGGTTCGGTACATAGAGATTATAGATTATATTATACCGAGTCAACTAAAAAATTAGTTGAAGAATATTTTCAAGAGGACATTAAGTTATTTGGTTATACATTTGATGGATATGATTCCGACTCCAAACCAAACTTGTTTAACCACAAAACACCTTTAGCTGTATAGCATTGCTACTCCTTACTTTGTGTCTACACAAATATGTTCCCAAAAAATCATAGAAATAAATTATGACAACAATAATCCCGTTGGAAAACAAATCCATAATCAATAATCAAAAAGAACACAGAACACTGAGCGATTTAATTGTAGACTACTTAGAATTGCTAGGCATAGAATATGTGTTTGGTATACCAGGTGGTCATAATAGTTCTCTATATGAAGCCTTAGCACGCTCGGAAAAAAGAGGAGGTCCACGAGCTATTTTGACTAGTCATGAAACTGGAGCAGCTTTTATGGCTGACGGTTATGCTCGTGAGACTGGTAAAATTGGCGTGTGCTGTGCGACAACAGGACCAGGGACAACAAATTTAATTACAGGAATAGCGTCTGCGTATGCGGAATGTACTCCCTTATTAGTGATTACAGCACAAACGTTTTTATCACATTTTGGCTGGGGAGCGTTTCAAGAATCTTCCCCTGATACTATAGATACTGTAGCTATGCTAAAGCATTGTACCCGCTACAATAGTTTAGTTACTCATGCTAATCAACTAGAGAGAAAATTATTTACCGCACTGAAAACGGCTTTCGGTTCACCTAAAGGACCTGTTCATTTGAGTATTCCTGTAGATATTTCCCGTCTTCCGGCTCCAGAACCTACTACCTATCCCAACTTATCTGAACTAATTACCCAACCCACATCATTTCTAAATTTACCAGCATTAGAAAATCTTTGGCAAACTCTATATAAGGTATTAATTCAAGGACGTAAAGTTGTTTTATTAATT
Source organism: Dolichospermum planctonicum (assembly GCF_005402965.1). Lineage (GTDB taxonomy): Bacteria > Cyanobacteriota > Cyanobacteriia > Cyanobacteriales > Nostocaceae > Dolichospermum > Dolichospermum planctonicum. The sequence continues at coordinate 26,489 of NZ_BJCF01000013.1, read as the reverse complement.
GGTAAAGACTGTGGGGGAGGAGTAACGGAGATCATTAGATTTGCTGAATTAATTAATGCATTAATTCTGACTACTCAAAGTGGTAAATCTTGTATAGATCCTTATCATCCCTTAGCTAGAGGGGTATTTGGATTTGCTGGGCATAAAACAGCACGTCAAGCTTTAACTGATGAATCAGTTGATTTAATATTAGCAGTTGGTGCTACTTTGGGGCAATGGGAAACATCAGCCTGGGATAAAGCAATACTAAATAATAAATTGGTACATATTCACAATTCAGATATTTATTTTGCCCGTTCTTCTATGGCACAATTGCAAATTCAAGGGGATATTAAGACCATATTTAAGGAATTAATATCCCGACTGGAAACTATGCAAAGTAACGGGAAATTAGATTTGAATTTAAAACTATTATTTCCGCCGCGCCATCATGATCAAAAACTCCAAGACTATCCTAGCCAAATTGAAGTTTTAGAACCAGAAAGTTATCAAAACACAGATACAAAGGTCTGTGTTAAACCACAACAGTTAATTAGTGCATTATTGAGAAATCTTCCTCCAGAAACTCGGTTTCAAGTTGATATTGGTAACTGGTTATCTTGGAGTATTCATTATTTATTTCCACCATGTCCAGAAAATTATCGTTTAGCTATCGAAACGGCAGCTATGGGGTGGGGAATTGGTAGTGCAGTTGGTACAGCTTTAGGAGTCAAAAACACACCAGTTGTTTGTCTTACCGGTGATGGTTGCTTTTTAATGCATGGAAATGAACTAGCTGTTGCGGTTGTAGAAAAGTTGCCAATAATATTTGTGATTTTAAATGATAAATGTTATGGAATGGTGAAACATCGCCATCGACAGACAGGAAAAGAACCTCTAGAATTTACTTTACCAACAGTAGATTTTAGTTTAATGGCTAAAGCTATGGGAGCAAATAGTTATATTATCCGTCACGCTCAAGATTTAGAAAAGTTGAATTTCGAGGCAATTTATAGTTACCCTGGTCCAACGGTATTGGATGTGCATATTGATTCTGAGAAAATACCCCCGATGGGTATGTATTAGTTAATAATGTTAATTTCTGGGGAAGTTTATCTAATCTTCCCTCTCCCCTATTCCCTACTCCTTCTTTTCTCCCTATGTCATTTCCTACCTATCGAGTCTTAATTAACTCATTACCTAAAAGTGGTACTCATTTATTAGCTAAAGCTATAGAAATCTTGGGTTATCAAGAGCATTTTGATCATGAAAATCATGATTCTAGCCCTATACCTTGGTTTTTAAATTATCGAGAGGTGAGAAAAAAATTAAGCGATGAAGAAAAACTAACCAGCACAGAATACAGTAACGAAAAAATCAGTATTGGTGCATTAACACCTTGTTATGTCAATGTAGCTACCTTGCGGAATTGGTTAGATACCATACCAGAAAAAAAGTATATTTTGGGACATATTCCTTGGACCCCAGTTTTAAGTTCTGTCTTGTCCGAAATCAAATATCATCATTTATTTATCATTCGAGATCCTCGTGCAGTAGTTGCTTCTTCAATTCCATTTATTTTGGATACAGGAAAAATGCCATCCTCGCATTTTTTAGAGGATGATTTGCAAATCATGTCTTCAATAGAGCGATTAAAATTTCTTTTAGAAGGAGGATATGCCCCAAAAGCTGGGCTAAAAATTAATAATTTTGCAGCAGTTTATCGTTCAATGTTAGCTTGGAGAAATGAGCCAAACTGTTTATTTACAAATTTTGAAGATTTAGTTGGTGAGCAAGGTGGAGGAACTGGTGAAAAGCAAATTAATGTTGTCAAAAAGATTGCTAATTATTTGGAAATTCCTTTTGATGAGAATATTTATTCTCAATTAACAGAAATTTATAGTCCTGCGGCCAGAACTTTTAGAACTGGCAAAATTGATAAGTGGAAGGATTCATTAGATGCCGAAAGTATTGAATACTTGGTTGAATACTGCAAACCACTTTGCCAAGAAGCTGGATACGACATTTAAGTACAATTTATAAACAAATATAAGCAAATATGATAAATTCTGATATTCAAAGCTTTAACTTACAAGCAGAGGCTGTTTTAAATCCCTCTATTCAATTTAAGAATCCCTTATCTAAAAATTTAAAAGCTCCCAAATCTATCTTTTTAACAGGAGCAACAGGTTTTCTTGGCGCTTATTTACTAGAGGAACTTCTCCAGAAAACAACGGCAGATATTTATTGTCTAATTCGTACCAGTGATGTTGCATCAGGACAAAAACGAATTAAAGAGCATTTACAACTTTATTCCCTTTGGCAAGAAAAGCTCAGTTCCCGAATTATTCCTGTAGTTGGAGATTTAGCTCAACCCCTATTTGGTCTGACAAAAGAACATTTTCATGAATTAGCCAATCAAATTGATATTATTTATCACAATGGAGCCTGGGTTAATTCTGCTTGTCCTTACTCAACTTTAAAACCTACTAATGTTTTAGGTACTCAAGAAGTACTTTACTTAGCTAGTCTTTCACAAACTAAACCAGTCCATTTTATTTCCACGGTAGGCATTTTTTTCAATTCTGCGTTTAATCCACTGCAACCAGTAAAAGAAGCAGATATACCTGAATTATTGACTCTGACAGGGGGTTATAGACAAAGTAAATGGGTAGCAGAACAGTTAGTGATGACAGCGCAATCAAGAGGATTACCTGCTTGTATTTATAGACCTTCAAGAATCATGGGACATAGCCAAACTGGAATTAATAGTAACTTCCAAGATGCTTTATGTATTTTGCTGAAAGGATGTATTAAATTAAAGAAGTTCCCCATAATTGAAACAGATCTAAATTTGGTTCCAGTTGATTATGTAAGTCAAGCTGTTGTTCATTTGTCCCTGTTAGATAAATATTCAAATCAGACATTTCATTTAACAAATTCTCAGCAAATTAATTGGCATGATTGGTTTGATGCTATTGACTCTTTTGGCTATCCTTTACAGAAAGTTAGCTATGATGATTTTTTAGTGACAATTGGGGATTACGCTACTAAATATCCCCATGATAATCTTTATTCCTCTTTACTATTGCTGTTGAGTTCTTCAGACACATTTCTCACGAAAAAGAAACCAGAGTTTGATACACATTATGCTTTAGCAGGGTTAGCAGGAACATCAATTATTTGCCCTCTGGTAGACAAAAAATTAATTACTACTTACCTGGAGTATTTTCGTCACAGTGGTTATTTTCCCACTTTGCCAGAAAAATCTGTAAACAGTACCAAAACTCCCGCTTTCTGGAAAGCAATTACAACTAGTATTAAGTCAAAAAATCAAGCTTTTGCAATTCAACCCGTTCCTCGCAATCAAAATTTACCTCTGTCCTTTGCACAAGAACGACTGTGGTTAATTGATAGATTAGACCCTGGCAATCCTGTTCATAATCTACGTGCAGTTTTTCGTCTCCAAGGTTTACTGAATATAACTGCTTTAGAGCAAAGTTGGATAGAAATAATTAGACGACATGAAATCCTCCGCACTACATTTAATTTGGTGAATGGACAACCTGTGCAGGTCATTACCAATGATCCCACCTTTGAGTTACAAACAATCGACCTGCAAGAACTTTCATCTTCAGAACAAGAAAGTGAAATTCGACGACTGGCAATTGTATTAGCACAAGAACCTTTCAACCTGATTGAGGGTCCATTATTGCGTGTCAAACTACTCTGTTTATCAGCAGAAGAACACTTACTTTTGCGAATAACTCATCATATTGTGACTGATATTTGGTCTGGCACCGTATTGATGCGAGAATTAGCAACTCTATACACAGCTTTTTGTACTGGAAAACCCTCACCTCTTTCGGAATTACCTATTCAGTATGTAGACTTTGCCCAATCACAACGACAATGGTTGCAAAGTCAAGTCCTCGAATCTCAAATTAACTATTGGAAACAACAATTAAGTGGTGATATTTCTCCACTGCAATTACCTACTGATTTTCCATCCTCTCAAATACCTAGCTATCGAGGAGCGTTTCAATCACTAGCGTTACCACAAGAATTAACTGAAAATCTGAAAACCTTAAGTCACCAAGCAGGAGTTTCTCTATTTGTAACTTTATTAGCAGGATTTCAGATGTTACTTTATCAATATTCAGGACAAGAAGATATTATCCTCTCTTCACCGATTGCTGGTCGTCAGCAAAATGAAACCAAAAAGCTAATAGGCTACTTTAGTAATCTAGTGCTTCTGCGTACTAATCTTGGACAAAATCCTAGTTTTTTAGAATTACTCAGTCGAGTCAGTCGAGTTACTTTAGAAGCGCAAGAATTTCAACATTTATCTTTTCAACAGCTAGAAACATCTGTCAATATATCTAGTAAGATATTCAGTCGAGTGATGTTTACCTTGCAAAATGTTCTCAGTTTGCCTCAAAAACTAGGAGAAGCAAACATAAGCTTAGTAGAGATGAATGAAGGAATCTCTAATTTTGATTTATCCCTTTCTATGAAAGAGAAACAGCAGCAGCTAATTGCAATAATCCGCTACAAAACAGATCTGTTCCAAGAATCTACAATCTTAGAAATACTCCAGAATTTTCAAATTTTGCTGACAGATATTATCACCAATCCAGAACGAAAATTATTAGACTTACCCTTATTAAGGTCAGTCAAAACTAATATACCTGTTCACCAACCTGAAATAGCTTATATAGCTCCTACTAACCAAATCGAGGAAACTATTGCGGCTATTTGGCAAGGGGTGCTTGGTGTAGAAAAAATTGGTATCCATACCAATTTCTTTGACTTAGGAGGTCGCTCTTTAGCCATGATTCGGATTTGTCAGCAAATACAACAAATCTGCGTTCGGGAACTAAGTAGTGAATCTCATAGTCAAATTTCAGTAGGTGAGTTGTTTAAACATCCCACTATTAATGGCATGGCACAGGTATTATATAAAACGAAGGAGGAGATAGGGAGATAGGGAGTAGAGAGTATCGGAAGTATATGGAGTTTTTAAGCACCAACGCTAATAAAACTTAAATATCAGTCTTGTACTAAGTTTTGATTCTTAAATATCGGGTTCATTCAAAAAATAAAAAATAGGAAATTAACATGAAATATTCTGGATTAACCTTATGGTTTACAGGGTTAAGTGGTGCTGGTAAAACTACCGTTTCTCAGGGGGTAGAATTGGAATTAAAAAAACGAGGTTGTCCAGTAGAAGTTTTAGATGGGGATGTGGTGAGAACTCATCTTTCCCAAGGTTTAGGTTTCAGCAAAGAAGACCGGGATATTAATGTTCATCGCATTGGATTTGTGGCCAGTCTGTTGAGTCGTCATCAAGTAATTGTCATTGTTTCTGCTATTAGTCCCTATAGAGAAACGAGAGAAAAAGTAAGACAGATGACAGAAAATTTTGTAGAAGTTTATGTTAAAGCATCTTTAGAAACCTGTGAAGACAGGGACGTTAAAGGTTTATATGCCAAAGCTAGATCTGGAAAAATTAAAGGATTTACAGGCATTGATGACCCCTATGAAGAACCTATAAATCCAGAAATTATTTGTAATACAGAACGGGAAAGTATTGATGAAAGTGTTGTTAAGGTAATACATTACTTGGAAAAAATGGGATATATTCCAGTATGTGATATTCCCAAAGCTCAATTAACTAATGTCTAAAGTTAATTGGTAATTATTAAATTCTTGGAAACCTTAATAATAGGTTTAAGATTGGTATAAATATCTATCTGAAACCGACTTTAATTTTTAGTTGTTCAACTTCATATAGATAGGGCTTGCTGAATAAGTTGTCTGTGAGGGCAGGGAACTCTTAACTCTTAACAGGGAACAGTTTTAACTGTTTGGATATCCTCAATTTTCCAAATCCGACAAAGAAAAATGCAATTCATTTTGAGACACAATTAGCCAAAACCTGGCACTTTTTTGTGGTAAAAATCCGCGAAACCCTTTCTTAATAAATGGTTTTAGGTTTATATGGCTAACGCCACGCTACGCTATCAGCAAGCCCTAGATGTAGAGTCAATCCAAAATCCAAAATCTAAAATCTAAAATCTAAAATTGATATGACTGAATCTTCACTTTATCAACCCCAAAAGAATATTCTCTTAGAAGCATTTTCTAAAGATGCTACCATAGCTCTAAGCATCCAAGTTTGTAATATATTGATAACTTATTTAGTGCAAATCTGTCTAGCACAATGGATGGGACAAACTGAATATGGTATTTATGAATATGTTAATTCTTGGGCTTTGCTTTTAGCAATCCCCGCTTGTTTAGGTTTACCTCGTACATCTGTGCGTTTAATTTCAGAATATAGAGTTAAACACGACTGGGGACGTTTACGTGGTATTCTGCGGTTTAGTTGGTTTATATCCCTATTGGGAGGCACATTTCTAGCTCTCATCATTGCAGCGATAGTCTGGTATTTGAGTGTTAACTATAACTTTGTATATGGCATACCCATGTTAGTGGGAATGGTATTATTACCATTGCAATCTCTAGTGCATTTGCAGATGGAGACAGCTAGAACAATGGCAACAATCACCTTAGCTTTCATCCCATCAGAAATAATCTGGCCAATCTTAGTATTTTGTGGGGGATATTTCTTATCAAAACAAGGCTATCTTCTCACTAGCTTACCAATGATTTGTGTCGCTATAACTACGTTATTTATTGTAGTTATCGTGCAATTTTGGTTGCTGCATCAGAAAGTAAATAATGATATTGAACCAGCTACCCCGATTTATTCTACTCAAGAATGGTTAGGAATCTCTATTACTTTATTGCTACAGCAAGCATTTTTTACTATCTTAGAGCAGTCTGATATTCTCATGGTTGGTTCTTTCCTCGGTCCAGCACAAGCAGGTATTTATAGCGCCGCAGTCAGAACTGCTCACTGGATAATTATCGTGTTGGTGATCTTAAATAAGATATCTGCACCCAGGTTTGCAACTTTGTATGTTGAAGGAGATATTCCCGGTTTACAAAAACTCGTTACCACCGCTAATTACTGGATATTTTGGCCTAGTTTACTGATTTCTTTGTGTTTAATGTTTTTTACTCAACCAATATTGAGTATTTTTGGACCAGACTTTGTTGATGCTAATTTATCGCTGAAGATATTGGTTATAGGTAGATTATTTGATGCTTTATGTGGTTCGGTCGGTTGTTTAATGGTCATGACAGGTCATCACAAAAAATCCTTACCTGTGATTGGTTATTGCTTAATCATTAATTTAGTTTTACACACAATCGCTATACCTACTTTAGGGATGATCGGATCTGCGATCGCCACTAGCGTGACTATGATTATCTCTAATGTTTGGTTAAGTTTCTTAGTCGTCAAACATATTAAAATCAATCCTTCCATTTTTGTAGGTTTTTTCAATCCAGCGCCTGAGTCTGAGAAAACCCTTAACGGGTAACAATGCGGTTAAAGATAAAATGTATGTGGCAATAATTTGAGAAAATTAAGAAGGCAAAAAATACAAAAAATAGGGGCGCGAAAGCCCCAAAAACAACAAAATGTTACCACAATACTATCAAACAATTTTCCGAAATCATTAAAATATCTATATTTTTATCCTGTTTATCCTTTAATCCTGGACATCCTGATTCTAACAATATTTACTGACAATATTTATTAATAAATCTATTAATAAATCTATTAATAAATCTTCATATTTAAATAGAAGACTTTAAAGTAACATCGGTTTCGTGATATAATAAGTATTTAAATCAGTTAAATCAATATTTTGCTATCATCAACATCTACCACAGATAAAAAACTCTATGCTTACCCAAGAATCACCCAAAACTCAAACCATAAACTGGAAACCCATAATCAAAAAATTTGTCGCAGTCCTGGGAGAAAAAGGTGTAGTACAACGCAAAGAAGAACTCCTTACCTATGAATGTGACGGTTTAACCAGCTATAAACAATGTCCCCCCGTCGCAGTCTTACCAAGAACCACAGAACAAGTATCAGAAATCGTCAAAATTTGCAATCAATTCTCCGTTCCCTTTATTGCTAGAGGTTCGGGAACAGGTTTATCCGGTGGTGCTTTACCAGCAGAAAATTCTGTTTTAATTGTCACTTCATTAATGCGACAAATCTTAAAAATAGACTTAGAAAATCAACGGGCTGTTGTCCAACCCGGAGTAATTAATAGTTGGGTAACTCAAGCAGTTAGCGGCGCTGGTTTTTATTTTGCACCAGACCCTTCTAGTCAAATTATTTGTTCTATTGGTGGTAATATCGCCGAAAATTCAGGAGGGGTACATTGTTTAAAATATGGTGTAACGACAAATCATGTTTTAGGTTTAAAAATAGTCCTTCCTAGTGGTGCAATTGTTGATATTGGTGGACAAATTCCCGAAACTCCAGGTTATGATTTAACAGGTGTCTTTGTCGGTTCAGAAGGTACTTTAGGAATTGCGACAGAAATCACTTTAAAAATTCTCAAAACTGCCGAATCAATTTGTGTTTTATTAGCAGATTTTACCAGTGTAGATGCGGCTGCTGCAACGGTTTCTGATATTATCAGCGCGGGCATTATTCCTGGTGGTATGGAAATGATGGATAATATTAGTATTAATGCTGTAGAAGATGTGGTGGCTACTAATTGTTACCCTCGTGATGCTGCGGCTATTCTATTAGTAGAAATTGATGGTTTAGAAGTCGAAGTTTCTGCTAATAAACAGCGAGTTAAAGAAATTTGTCAAAACAATGGAGCGCGAAATGTGACTAGTGCCAGTGACCCAGAAACCAGATTAAAATTATGGAAAGGTAGAAAAGCAGCTTTTGCCGCTGCGGGACATATTAGCCCAGATTATTATGTACAAGATGGTGTAATTCCTCGCACTCAATTACCTTATGTTCTCCAAGAAATTGAGCGGTTAAGTCATCAATATGGTTATCCCATTGCTAATGTTTTTCACGCTGGAGATGGTAATTTACACCCATTAATTTTATTTGATAATTCCATACATGGAGAATTGGAAAAAGTCGAAGAATTGGGGGGAGAAATTCTCAGATTATGTGTAAGAGTGGGTGGTAGTATTTCTGGTGAACATGGTATTGGTGCTGATAAAAAATGCTATATGCCAGATATGTTTAGTCAAGCTGATTTAGAAACAATGCAATGGGTAAGACAGGTATTTAATCCCCAAGGTTTAGCAAATCCTGGTAAGATTTTTCCTACTCCTCGCACTTGTGGAGAAGCGGCAAAAGTATCTATTCAAAAATTCCCAGATGTAGAAAGATTTTAACAAAAAAGTTAGGAATCAGGAATATATACAGCAGTTACCGCTATTATGAAGTACAAATATTAATGATAAAACTCTTGTGGTGCGGGCATCTTGCCCGCATAATATGTACTTTACTCAAGCTAAACTTGCTGTAGCTATTCCTGGTATTATGAAATACAGTTTTGATCACCTGTATTTCCTTCCTAATTCTCTATTTTTCTCTGTCTTTAATTCTTCCTCCTTACTCCTGAGTTATTACATTTTTCTAATGACTTTACCTAATTGGATTACTTTTTCTCGACTGCTGGGAATACCTTTTCTACTCTACGGTTTATACAATCCTACAAATCAAGCCAAATGGATATGTTTAACTATATTTTTAATTGCGGCTCTAACTGATTGGTTGGATGGATATTTGGCCAGAAAATTGAATCAAATTAGTGAATTAGGTAAATTTCTTGATCCTTTGGTAGATAAATTATTGGTACTTGCACCATTATTAGTATTAGTAGAATTAGGAAAAATTCCAGCTTGGGGAGTTTTTATAATTTTAGCACGGGAATTAGCGATCGCTGGTTGGCGAGTTAATCAAACTACTATCACTGGTGCAAATATTTGGGGTAAACTGAAAACAGTTAGTCAAATTATTGCCATATCTCTCCTAATTGCTCCCTTATCTCCAATTTGGCAAACTCCTATTTTAATTGCCTTTTGGATATCGGTAATATTAACGATTATTTCAGGAATAATTTATCTCATTCCTCAAAAAATTAGTGAGTAAAATCAAAGTAGAGCAAATTAAATGTCTAGAATAGAAGGCTTTAGAGTTAGAAATTACAGAGTTATTCGTGATATTACCTTGGGGAAATTGTGGAATACACAAAGTGCCAAGCCATTAACACCAATGACAGCGGTTATTGGTAAGAATGGCGTGGGAAAAAGCACGATTTTTGACATTTTTGGCTTTCTTGCTGATTGCTTGAAAAATGGAGTAGAAGAAGCTTGTTATGCTCATGGTCGTGGTGGGTTTGAAAAAATTCTCTCTCAAGGACAACAGGGAAGTATTGAGTTTGAAATCTATTATAAAGAAGATGGTAATGCCCGACCAATTACTTATGAATTAGCCATAGATATTGACTCATTTCAAAGACCTTATGTAAAAAAAGAGAGACTGAGACAACGCAGAATAGGACAAGGTAAGGGACAACCTTTTTCTTTTTTAATTCTCAATGAAGGCAGAGGAATCGCATGGAAAGGTGAACAACAAGGTAAGCAAGATGATTTTGATGTGTCAGATTTAATGGATAAAATCCAAAGAGGTGAAGCAGAAGAAGAAAGTAAAGAAACCGAAGTAGTTGAACTTGATGATCACCGAAAACTGGGAATTGCTACTTTAGGTTCACTTAAACAACATCCCCGAATTTCTATGTTTAGAAGATTTATTGAAGGGTGGTATTTAAGCTATTTTACACCTGATGCTGCCCGCAGTTTACCTCTAGCCGGACCACAAAAGCATTTGAATATTCATGGAGATAATTTAGGTAATGTAGTTCAATTTATGGAAAGAGAACATCCCAAAAAGTTTCAATCCATACTGGAAAAAATAGCGAATAAAATTCCTGGTGTCAACAAGATTAGCACTTACCCAAGTCCAGATGGAAGACTGCTTTTGTGTTTCAACGACAAGGGATTTCAAGACCCATTTTACTCTCAACAAATGTCAGATGGTACACTCAAAGTATTTGCCTATCTTCTGATGTTAGAAGACCCTTCACCACCACCATTTTTGTGTATCGAAGAACCGGAAAATGGACTTTATCATAAACTTTTAGAAACCCTAGCCAGAGAATTTCGAGAACACACTAGAGGTCAGAAAGGTGGGTCACAAATATTTGTGACAACACATCAACCATATTTTGTAGATGCTCTTGAACCTGAAGAAGTTTGGGTATTAGAAAAGGGTGAGGATGGATTTGCTAAAATTAAGCGGGCTAGTGAAGATCCTCTGATAAATAATCTTGTTTCTGAGGGTTTGCCCCTGGGTGGACTTTGGTACAGTGACTACTTGGACGCAAGGTGAATATATGCACTTTGAGATATTAGTTGAGGATATTTCTGGCAAAACTACTCTTGATATTCTTGTTCCAAAAATTATTAACCCCGAACAACACACATTTAATATTCATGCTTACAAAGGAATAGGGCATATTCCTAAAAATCTTACATCTAATTCTGATCCCCAAAAACGAATTTTGCTCGACCAATTACCGCGACTTATTCAAGGCTATGGTAAAACATTTGCCAGTTATCCCCCTAGTTATCATGCTGTTCTGATCATTATTTGCGATCTTGATTACCGATGTTTGAGTGTTTTTCGCAAAGAATTACTGAATATTGTAGACTCTTGTGAACCTAAACCAAAGACGCAATTTTGTATTGCTATTGAGGAAGGAGAAGCATGGTATTTAGGTGATTTAGCAGCAGTAAAGACGGCTTATCCAAATGCCAAACTAGCAACCCTAAATTCTTATGCTAATGATGATATTTGTGGCACATGGGAGAAGTTAGCCGACGCAGTATATCCTGGTGGTTGTCAAAAGTTGTCTCAACTTCCTGATCAGGTAATTGGTAAAGAGAAAACAACTTGGGCTGAAAAGATATCTCCTCTAATGGATATTGATAATAATCAATCACCAAGCTTTTGTTATTTTCGAGATCAGCTTCGACGTTTAAGTGAGCAGTAAAGCAAGAAATGGCAATAAAAAACCCTGGCGAAACTGACCAGGGTTAATTAGGAGAAAATTTGAATGACGATTAGATACAAATACCGAAGCGGGAAATTTTAGCTAACCCCCAAGGTAATTAGAACTATAGAAGTTAAAAATAATATTGCTACTACACCTTGAAAGGCATAGGTGCTTTGTTGCGCTTTTGTAGGAAATTCTGCGTAGTAAAGTTTGGGTTCTTTGGCATAGTTGTTAAGAATGCCTTTTTCATCACTTGTGGTATACATAATGTTTTTTCTTGGGTTTGTTACTTTATGTAAACTAATATAACAATATCTTTACAAAGTGTCAATAGAACTTGACAAAAAAATAATTGATGCTAGAAGTAAGTGCTGCTTACCTGGAAGCGCCAGAAAAAATCTCGGTGACAGCAGCCATAAAAAAACCCACCTGCGCGGGTTTCCAGTGGAAAGTTAGCAAAGGTGGTTGAAAATCAATGAAATTGAAAATTTAGCCACAAAATGTTTTAGCAGTTTACAAACAAGTTGTGAACTGCTTGTGACTTTACCCATAACTTTGCCGTCAACAACACTATAACCCTCATTCTTGCGTCAGCTAATTTTGGATGAAATTGACAGCATTGTTAAAATTAAATCAACTAACCCAGAGCCAAACTGACCCCAAGCAACTGCAAACCGTAGGAGATAACGAACCATGATCGCAGCTAAAGACAACGCCCCTCACCTCACCCCAGAAGAATATTTCACTTGGGAAGAAAAGCAACTAGAAAAACACGAACTGATCGACGGTCAAGTTTACGCCATGACTGGCGGTAGCGTTAATCATAGCCGCATTGCAATTCGATTTGCGACTATGGTTGATACCCATTTAGACGCTAGTAGTTGCATAACAGGTAACTCTGACCTGAGAGTTAATATTGTTGGCACAAATAACTACACTTATCCCGATATTAGCGTCACCGGCGATGATCGCGATAAAACCACAACCCAATATATTACCTACCCCTGCTTAATCATTGAAGTTCTCTCAAAAACTACCGAAGCCTACGACAGAGGCGGCAAATTCAGAATGTATCAAAATAACCCGGTCTTGAAAGATTACCTGTTGGTTAGTTCCACTGCGATGGAAATAGATTTGTATCACAAAAATGATGCAGGACAATGGATGATTATTAACTATGGAGAAGGTGACACCATTGAACTAAAAAGCATCAATCTCAGCTTCCCCATTGAACAAATCTATCGCGGTTTAAATCTTGAACCAGAGAATGGGGAATAATAAAAGCATTACCTAACTAGGGCTTGCTGAATAAACACCGTGACAAATCAATGACTTGAGGGGATAGAAGATGAATAGGTGCAAGAAAAAGAGTTAAAACGGGTAAAAACCCTTACATAAAAGCTTAATAAGATATATAAAAAAGCGCAAAAACAAGAAACAGCACCAGAAAAAATCTCGGCTACAGCAGCCATAAAAAAAACCACTTGAGCGGGTTTCCAGTGGAAAGTTAGCAAAGATGGGTGAAAATCAATGAAATTGAAAATTTAGCTACAAAATGTTTTAGCAGTTCACAAACAAGTTGTAAACTGCTATGAAAACGGGATTGTGTTTTTTTAAATGGGCAGTACCAGACTCGAACTGATGACATCCTGCTTGTAAGGCAGGCGCTCTACCAACTGAGCTAACCGCCCGTTTTCTTTACTCAATTAATATAGCATAGCCTTTGAAAATTTTGCAAGTCTTTTGAGAAAATTTTTTTGGGGATTGGGAAAGGCTGATGTGAACGGGATTGAGCTATACTAATTGAGGGTTTTACTGTTAATTTGATATTTTTAATTTGCCAAGATGCCCTCTGGTCAAACGCACGATCGCATTACTATCTGGTCTATGCCTGTTGTGGCGGGTATAACGTTGATTTCCACTCACAGCAGTAATATGACTTTGTTAGTGGCGGGTGGGTTTATGTTTGGGGGGCTGATGTTTGGTCCCGATTTGGATATTTACTCCCGTCAATTTCAGCGTTGGGGTGTTCTGCGGTGGATTTGGCTACCTTATCAAAAAAGTCTGCGCCATCGGTCTTTTTTATCTCACGGTCCGATTATTGGTACAACCTTAAGAGTGGTGTATCTGACAACTTTTTTAGCATTGGTGGCCATTGTGCTGGTGATGATTTTCACCAAGTTGGGAAATGTGGCTTGGAACTGGGGCGAAGTGTGGGGAACTGTGGGGAAGACCATCTATATGTATTATGGAGAATTTTTTGCCCTCTTTGTCGGCTGTGAACTCGGTGCAATGAGCCATTCTTGTAGTGATTGGACTGTTTCCGGTTATAAACGATTTCAAAAACAGGGTATTCAAGGTTTACTCCCCCGTGGCAAAATTAAGAAACGTAAAGTTAGCCCCAGTCGTCGCAGTGTCAAAAAGCGGTAAAAAATATGGCAGTTAATCAGACTTTAGAGGCATTACAAGAGTTAATAAATATAGTAGCGAAATTGCGATCTCCCCAAGGTTGTCCTTGGGACTTGGCACAAACCCCATCAAGTCTAACTCCCTATGTAATTGAAGAGGCTTATGAGGTAGTAGACGCGATTCAAACTGGGGATAAACAGGCTATTGCTGAAGAATTAGGTGATTTATTATTACAAGTAGTATTACAGGCGCAAATTGCCAGTGAAGCGGGTGATTTTTCTCTGCAAGAAGTTGCAAAGGGGATTGCTCAAAAGTTAATACGTCGTCATCCTCATGTATTTGCTGATATGACTGTGGCAAGTATGGAAGAGGTACACAAAAATTGGGAAACGATTAAAGCAGCAGAAAAAGGAGAAACTGTAGAAGAGCAAAAACTCAGTCATAAATTAAATCGTTATCGTCGTAGTCTTCCCCCCTTAAATGCGGCCATGAAGATATCTGAAAAAGCTGCTCAGGTTGGTTTTGAGTGGAATAATGTAGATGAAGTTTGGGGCAAATTTCATGAAGAGTTAGGGGAATTTCAACAGGCTTTAGCTGAAGAAACCAAAGAAAGACAAGAATCCGAATTAGGTGATTTACTATTTGCCATTATTCAAATTGCCAGATGGCATAAACTTGATCCTAGTGCGGGTTTACAAGGGACAAGTCAGCGATTTATTCAACGATTGCAAAAAATGGAGGATGTGATTGAACGTCCGTTGACAGATTATAGTTTAGAAGAATTAGATGCCCTGTGGCAACAGGCTAAAGCCCAACTTGGTCATTAGACATCAGGTAAATTTAAATATGCGTTATTCAGAAACCTTATTTTGGAGTTGTCTAATGCTGATTTTGCAAATTAGTTGCTAGTTGCTACTCAAAAGCACAATCAATAACTAAATTCAATAAAGCGGATTACCATAAGGGTGAGGTACACTTTGGCGGGCAAGATGCCCGCACCACAAGATTTTTATCATTAATATCTGTAACTTATAATATCCGAAACTGCTGTAAAGCGATCGCTAAATCAACTCATAACAATTCTATCCAGTTGTAGCGACGCTGAAAACAATTACCAGTAGTATGTCCCTTGTACTTACTTTTCTATGCTTTCCGACCCCCGGACAAATTCCTTGCAGCCAGGGGTAACAGCGAGAATCTAACTAAGCATGACGTTGACTGACTAAAACCTGATGAGAATATTGAAAATCATCATTAGTAATTCTGATATCAGCAGGATCTGTCTGTCCTTGCGCTCGGAAACGGCGAATAGCTTCCACAGCAGCTTGATTACACAGCAATACTAAATCAGCGCCATTCCAACCTTCTGTGACTTCAGACCAATATGTTAAATTCACATCTAACAATGGTCGTCCCTCAGTATAGACCTGCAAAATATCTAAACGACTAGCTAAATCAGGCAAATCTACTTTAAGTTGTAAATCTAACCTACCTGCCCGTAATAACGCTGAGTCCAGAGCATCAGGACGGTTTGTAGCCCCAATGACCAGAATACTTGCACCCGCCTCTACACCATCCAATTCAGTTAATAATTGCCCTACTACCCGGTTACTCACGCCTGAATCACCGCTGTAACTTCCCCTTGCTGGAGCTAATGTATCAATTTCATCAATGAATATAACACAGGGTTCTGCTTGTCGAGCCTTAGCAAATAATTCCCGCACTGCTTGTTCACTCGCACCCACCCAACGGGTTAGTAATTCCGGTCCATTGACACCAATAAAATTAGCCCTGGCCTGGGAAGCCACAGCTTTGGCTAATAAAGTTTTACCAGTTCCCGGAGGACCCCATAGCAAAATCCCCTTGGGAGCAATAGCCTTAGTTTGTAGGTAAAGTTCTGGATAAAGTAGCGCCCCTTCTACAGATTCTCGCAGGGTTTGCTTAATATTCTCTAAACCACCAATATCATCCCAAGCAACTTGGGGAACTTCAACTTCCACACTACGAAGCACAGCCGGTTTGATTTCCTTTAGTCCCTGTAAAAAATCAGTTTGAGTAACCGTCATGTTTTCAGGAGCTTGCACCTCTATAGAAGGAACTTGACGACGGAGGGCGCTATAAGCCGCCTTTTGACAAACAGCCTTCAAATCAGCCCCCACAAATCCCACCGCCCGCTCGGCGATAAAATCGAGGTCAACGGTGTTATCCAAAGGCATAGAACGGGTGAGAATTTGCAGAATTTCTTTACGTCCGTTGATATCAGGAATGCGAAACTGAACTTCCCTGTCAAATCGTCCTGGTCTTCGCAAGGCTGGATCAAGATGGTCAGGGCGGTTGGTAGCTGCGAGAACAATCACCCCTGGGCTATGGGAAAAACCATCCATTAAGCCTAATAATTGGGCAACGAGGCGCTTTTCAACTTCCCCTTCTACTGCACTGCGGTCTGGAGCGAGGCTATCAATTTCATCAATAAAAATAATACAGGGAGCATTTTTGGCGGCTTTTTCAAAAATACCGCGCAATCTTTGTTCCGCTTCACCATAATATTTACTGATGACTTCAGGACCAACAATAGCAATGTAGTTAACGCCCAGTTCTTCAGCCAAAGCCCGGGCTGTGAGAGTTTTACCGGTGCCTGGAGGACCAACTAATAATACGCCGTGGGTGGGTTCTAGTCCTAATTTAGCCAATAGGTCAGGGCGTTTTAACGGAATAGCAACCAGTTCTTTGAGTTCTTTAAGAATTTCGCTCAGTCCACCGATATCTTTAAGAGCAATACCTGAAGTAGGATCGGGAGGAACAACTGGATCTGAGGGACCTGCACCAGAAGCCGGGGGGGATTGAGTGTTCATCCGACTTGTACCCACGTCATTACCCATATTACCCCCCATATTACCCATATTACCCCCCATATTACTGCTACGGGGGATATTTCCTGTTCTGGGAATACTGCTTAATGGGCGGGAGTTAAACTGGACATTGGTTTTGATTTCTCCGTTTTCTGATTTTTCTTCGAGAGTTTTTACCAGTTCTAATAACTGCTCGAATCCCTTGAATAAATCACTCATCACATTCCTCCAAAAATTGACTCTAAAAAAACCATTTTTTCTTGACTATATTATCCACTTAAAATAAAAGATCGGCAGCAGCTTTAATTCTGGCAATGGGTTCGACGGATCTGGGTAAGTTAGGTAAGCGAATAATTGTTTGCTGTGAAAACAAACTGCTCTCAATCTCTACATCTTGAGTGTAGCGATTTTGTACCACATAACGCTGTTGAATTCCTATAGTTTTGAGAGATTCCGTTAAGCGGATGTGTTCAGCTATAATTGCAGATTCTGCCTGAATTACACCCACAAATTGGGTGTGCTTTGGGTCTTTTAATTTCTTTTGAGCTTTAACAACTTGTTGGCGCAGACTTCGCAACCGGCCAATGAAATCAACTCGACCCAGGACATTCTGATATTTCATCCACAGCTTAAATATCCAAGATAACCAATCTCCTAATGCAGTTGGCATTGACAAAAATTGCAGAAGATGACCTGTGGGTGCTGTATCTAGAATAATCAAATCTTGCTGGTTGCTGTCTAATAAATCCATAATGGTGATTAGGGATAGCATCTCATCAATACCTGGTAAAGCTTGAGACATAATTTGCCGCCAAGCTTCTGGAAGATAGGCAATATTTATTGTTGCGTCTGCTTCTGTTCCTTCACCACTAATCATATCCGCCAATTCCCAAAGGTAATCGGCACGAAATTGATCTAATATTTTCTCAGCATTAATTTCCTGTCCAGTTAAATTAGGAGCTAATAATTTTGGTTCATGTCCTAATTTTTCACCAAAAGCATCTCCCAAGGAATGAGCAGGATCTATGGAAATTACGCGAATTTTTTGATCAGGATAACGATTAGCAAAAGCCCAGGCCATGGCTGCTGACACCGTGGTTTTACCAACTCCTCCTTTGCCACCGACAACAATTAGTTGACAGCCTTCGGCTACAAAGTCAGTAAAGCTAGGTGGAATTTTAGTCGGCCATTGAATTGGTGGTGGAGCAGCGAGTTCCACATGATCAATATATTGAATTTGTGCTGCTAGATTATCTAATGCTAACCCCCCTAATGGTGCGAATTGCTGTTGTGGTACTATGAAAACGGGTTTATTTTGAGAAATTTTCAAGAATTTATTGATAAAGCTTTGCTGTTCGGCATAGCGATCTGGCTCTATAGATGAATCACTGACAATTCGATTTATTACTATGCCACCATAGGGAACATTTAAGGTTTTTAAACTTTCGATAAATCGCTCAGTTTCCGCAAAACACATAGGTTCAGAAACCGCAACAACTATACAACCTGTAAATTGATCATCTTGTAGTAGTCGTCTACCTTCCGCTAATTGAAATTTTAGATCGGCTAAAAAGTCATCAACTTCATCAAGAGTATAACGTCCGGTTAAAGTTTCTGTGATCACCTGATGCTTTTTTTGGAATAACTCTAATGAGTTTAAAATCACATCTAAAAAATCTTCCAATCGCAACAGGTTTAAGGTATGACCAGAAGGAGCCATATCAACTACTATGCGGTCTACTTTTTTTTCAGATAGTAGACGTTGGATTTCTAGTAATCCCATTAATTCGTTTAAACCAGGCCAGTCCAAATCCCAAACTGGGGCTAAATCTTGTCCGTCAGCTAGACTTCCTCGCTCAACCAGTATTTCTAAAAATTTGCTATATTTGGCCTTAAATTCTAATAGCAGTTTTTCAGCATCTAAAGCCTGAACACTTAAATTAGGCAAATCTGTTAATGGTGAAGCATAATCTTTCACTTCTGTCAGTAATACATCTCCTAAAGAATGTGCCGGATCTGTAGAAAGTAACAAAATTGTTTCTTCCGGGAACTGTTTTGCCCAATAACGAGCAAAAGTGCAAGAAGTGGTAGTTTTGCCAACTCCACCCTTACCACTAAACATGATTAAATGAAATGAGTCGTACTGGTTCATAATAAACTTAATAAATCACTAAAAGACTAATAAATAATCATTAAATAAAGTGGTACGGAGGAAGAGAGTCTCCCAAAAGTAAATCCCAACGTGGACAGGCTTTTTGCCAATTTAAAAATTGTTCTAAAAGCAAAGTTTTATCTTGGGAATTAACCAATAGGTAAATATTTACTTCTTCTTCTTTTTCCTGAATAACAAGTGGTAATTGATTGACTTTAGTGATTGAATCAATCAGATTTTGTTTTTCTGTAGCTTGAGCAATGCTAAAGTTATTTTTGTCTTGATAGCGTTGTTTTTTAGCCAAAAAATAATCCCTACCTCCTCTTTCCAATACTGCCGGTTCTTCCATCGTCCGCGGGATTAATTTTAAAGTAAATTCAATTTTACCATTGATTTTTTCTAGTTTGTCTTGATATTCTTGTCTATGGGATTCTAAATAATTTAGTAAGTTGTTTGTGGAAGTAAAACAAGTTCCAAAACGCAAAGGTAAAACCGTAACCTGTTGAAAAAGTTCACAAATCACTCGATCATGAGATAAAGCCATCTGGATAATTTTTTCATCATTATTTTGAAATGATTCTAAGGATATTCCTCGCTCAACAATAGCCGACATTCCCGAACCATTAATCAGTATTACTTGACTAGCAGCACCTTGTGGCAAAACCAAGGGAAATCTGGGTATTTCTAAAAAAGCATAAGTGTAGAAATTTTCTAATTCCATATATTTTACCTAGATAAAAATATTTGCTGGTATTAATTACCTAAGATTCATATTCATTGCCATACCGAATAAATTTTTTCATCTATACCTCGATAATTTAGGGATTTACAATAACAAAAACTTAGTTATAATGCTAGGAAATATTCAGGTATTTTTCATGAGAAATGTTCGCAATCCCGGTATTATCAGAGCTAAAGTTAGTACCATGCCCAGAAATCAATCTGATGCTTCAAGTCAATTAGAGCTTTATAAAATGGTGACGGAAAAGCAACGTATTCAGAGAGAACTATGTTATATCAAGGAACGGACTAATGTATTGCAACAGCGGTTGGACATCCTTAATGGCCAGATAGAGGATACAGAGAAAACGATTAAAAAATTGCGTCAACCTCAGCCTAGTGCTACTCAAAACATAGTGAGTCCAAACACCTTTGTTGAATCGAATAATTACCAAACCTTTGAGATTGAATATTAAAATCCGACATCTTGATCAATTTGGCAAAATATGAATACATCTTCAACAATTTACCCGCTAATGCGGGTTTTTTTATGATCGCCTTAAACTCTACTTGAATATTGTACTAGTTATAGTATAATTCCCAATTCGTAATTACCGTATCTTTAGGGGATTAAATCCGGTAGAGGGGGAGATATATTTTCTGTCCCGTCACCTATAGTGTAACAAGATGCTTATATGTGTCAATTATTGGTGTAAATTTCAGCTTCTAGTTCCAAGCGTGCTTCCTCTTGTTCAGCTTCTAGTTCCAAGCGTGCTTCCTCTTCCAAGGCTTGAATTTTCAAAAGAATCTCTTCTTCTTGAATCTCAAAATCCTCTTCAGAAATTTCGCCAATGTCGAAAGAAAGTTGTAAACTTAATAATTGTTTATGCAAATTTTCTTGAGCATCAAATTCAGTATTAGTCCGTTCTTGGATTTGCTCTGCAATCCAGACAACTCCATTAAGTGGACCCATGATTGGCAATAGCAAAAGTTGCGTCAGCATCGTCATAACTCCTATGAATCAAGCAGGGCAAATGTATAGGGGGCAGTAAAATTGTTGTAGCGAATACGCAAGCGAGTACCAAATTTCTTGTCAATTGCTTCAACGCGTTCGCTAAAGAGAGGTTCACTATCCCAGGGAATCAAAAAGGCTGCATTGTAAATCATTTCTTCCGTCATGGGGTCACTGACTACAATCTCTCGAGCCAAAGGATTTAGCTCTCTGGTAAAAACTTCAATTACAGCTTGTTTACGGGCTTGCAAATTACTTTCAATTGATTGTCCTATTTGAATCACTTCCTCCATACTTAGCTTTTTACCTTCCATGTTGTCGCGCTGCTGCCTCAACTCATGATTAGACTCCATCATGGCTTGCAATTCAGCCTTAGCATCCCACAGAATTTTAATGCTTACCTCTCTTTGTCCTGCCAATTTTTCAAACAATTTATGTAATTGTTCTTTATGAGGATTAATTAGTTGGCTCATGATTGTTTCCCAATCTTTAACAACTAATCCAAACCGCAAAGGCAAAAGAACATGAAAACCTTCATGCATTGTTTGTTCTAAAACTCTTTCATGAGCTAACAAATTACGGCGAGAAGCCAAATATTTTTCTTGACAGGCCTGTGAATATAAAAAAGTAAACCCATCAACTACTTGGCTATGAACAGGTTTTCCATCCAATCCTTTAATCTCAAGAGTTTCAGGAATTATGTCTGGGAAAATGCCATACAAATAAAGACCAAAATTTTTATGAGCCAAATCTGTGTTCATAAGTTTTAAATAAATTAAACCTAAAATTAGGACTGATAAACTAGTATTAAATTGGTTTTGATGTCAGAACTAATCGTAATTTAGCGTGAATAAGATCAAGTTGAGCTAGACCTAGATCTATCTCACCGTCTAGAACAACTCCGGTATTTAAAAGCCTATCTAGTAATTCCAGTACGGAAGGGCGACTACCAGTTTCTCCTGGATAATAAGAGCCAGATTGTGGTAAAAGAGTACCAAAATCTCCCAAATTTACATTCAACTCTGCTGGGTCAACTTCAAAAGTCTGACACAAATGTAATATTTGTGCTTCTAACTTTTGAATACTGTCTGCTGCCCGTTCTAATTCAGGTTCACTGAGTAAATTCTCTTCCATACGCCGAATTACTTGAGCTTCCATCAACTGACGCAGCAATTCTAATACAGTCAAAAGCAAAGGGGCTAAACCGGCTTCATTCTTAGATTTAGAAACGGTAGTCAGTGACTCATCGAAGTTATCAGCTGGAGTGGAAAGCATTTTGATGATGCAACCTAAAGTTTTAAATGTCTTTGATACAAGTTGACTATTAAAGTTTTAAAAGTCTCAGCTTTGATTAATTAGATGTGGATAACTCATAACTCCTACATTTTCAGTTGAGGTTAAAGGTCAATCGTTGGTTCTATCGGTGAAGTTTCTTCACTATTTTCTGGTTGAAAATCTGTAATTTCTATGGTTGGGTTTAAAGATAATGGAGTTTCTTGATTACTTTCAACTTGCAGATCTATCGGTGAAGTTTCTTCACTAGTTTCTGATTGGAAATCTGTAATTTCTATTGTTGGGTTTAAAGATAATGGAGTTTCTTGATTCCCTTCAACTTGGATATCCATAATTTCCACTTGTGTATCTACAGGTGATGAATCTTCTTGACTGGTTTGAGCTTGAAAATCTAGAACTTCAATCGGTGCATCTAAAGGTGATAGATTATCTTCCTTCTCTTGGAAAAAATCATCTTTAGTATCGGTTGGTAGGGGAATTTCCTCATTGAGACTACTAGAAGATGTTAGCAAATTTAGTTTGGATTCTAGAGTTTCTAAACGATGCCGAAGTTGTTCATTTTCTGCAACCAAACCTTGAGCCTTAGCGCTGAGATAAGGATCGTTTTCCCACCAATTAATACCCATTTCCTTGGCTTTATCCACGGAGGAAATCAACAAGCGAATCCGAATATTTATCAGTTCGGTGGACGCGATAGATATAGAAATATCCCCAGCAATCACAATCCCTTTATCTAAAACTCTTTCGAGAATGTCCGCTAAAGTCGAACCTTGGGTAGATGTATTAATAGTTCGACTTGAGTTTGTTTGATGACGTGTAGGCAGTGTTGGATTAGAATTCACAAATGATTAAACTCTTGAATGGTATAAACACGATTGACTTTGCAAGCTAAAAATTTTTATGCAAAGAACATAGAGCTTTTATGCTCATGTCGCGCTCTATGTTTAAGGCTTTTTGAATTCCCGTTCATCCTTCACTTTTTTGCTTAACCAGGTAGTTGCAAACTTAATTTTTACAAGGAACAGGACTTAAACAAGATATGAGTGAAAACCCTATTCTTGCCTAAGGTTAATACCCTAATTTTGTTCTGTTTTGCGTAACTCCTGGGGAATATCATTTGCCAATTCTGTATTTGGTTGAATAACTAATTCTTGAGATGTAAACTGGGAATTGTTAATCAAAAGTTCATCGGTAGAAGGAAGAGTATCATTTAATACTTGAATTTCTTCTGCTGAGAATTGCTCAAGCAACCCCACAAAAATATCAGTGGACTCGCTAATAGACAACTGAGCGCGGTTAAACAGAATATCCATAGCGATTTCTCGAAAATCTAAATCTTCTATTGAAGCCGGAATATCATGATCCGCACAGACTTTAGCAATCATTAAACAAGACCGTAAACCGGAAGTTTTTTCTGCCCCCGTGGCCAGACGAAATGATTTGACCAACCTAACTATTAGGTTAGCAGATTCTCGGCCTATGTTTGTTTTCTGAATTAATATCTCTGTCTGAGTGATCTCATCCGGTTCTGGCATATTAATGGTAACCAATCTATCCATTAAAGCATCTTGCGTGGAGTGAACTCCGCAATATTCTTCTGGATTTGATGTAAAAATTACCCGAAACTGGGGATTAACACTCAGGTATTCTGGCTGATTACTGCTGGGAGGAAGACTGAGAATTTTTTCTTCTAATGCTGACAGCAGGACGTTATTAACTTCAGGACGTGAACGGTTAAATTCGTCATATACTAAAGTAAAGCCTTCACGACAAGCTAAAGTTAAACGGGAATCAACCCAATTTTGCTTAAATTCATCTTCGACTTTAACAACGCTGTGTATATAGTTATCCAGTAATTTTTTGTGGGTATAACCGGATTCACTACCAATTAAGTCGGAACTTTTAAATTGGTCATCTCCAAACAGTAACATCACTGGTCTGTCAAGACAGTTAGCCAAGTGCATACCCAAAGTTGTTTTTCCTGTCCCTGCAGGTCCCCGTAGGTGAATAGGAAACCCTGATCTGAGATAACGCAGCGCCCGAATTACTACTCGCTCAATAGCAGGTGTGACTACAAACTGACCTGGACGAAGACGAAGAACGGCTCTTTTATGATTAACTTTGGTGATGCTCATAAGTTGAATATGGTAAACAGTTAAGAAAAAATTAAGATGGGTGGGAAAAAAAGAATGATATAATGCTTTTTTAAAATTTATGCGCTAATATCATATCATTGGTTTGATGAGGTAGGATGCCTATTTTTATAAAATTAGGAGCATTAATGCTAACTAATTGTTTACTCTGACAGAAAAACAGTATAAATATAGGCTACCTAACTCTCACACCAAAACTTGTTGTTGTTGAATTTTATTAATCACCCCCTCATCTTACCAGTTTTTTAACTGTAAGATTGGGGGTTTTATTATGTAACCCTATTCTCCAATAAATTGAATTATTGAGAGTATAGATTAACCAAAGATACTTACAAACAAATCCTGACGGAACTTAACGAGAGATTCCTTCTGTTCTTTAGCTTGAGCAAATCTGGCTTTAGCTGTTTCTGATAAGAACTGCTCAGTTGTTGCTTGAAGTTCTTTGTGGAAGTCTAACAGTTCTTGAGCTTGTTTTTGAGCTTGAGCAAATCTGGCTTTAGCTGTTTCTGATAAGAACTGCTCAGTTGTTGCTCGAAGTTCTTGATAGAATGCTAACAGTTCTTGAGCTTGTTTTTGAGCTTGAGCAAATCTGGCTTTAGCTGTTTCTGATAAGAACTGCTCAGTTGTTGCTTGAAGTTCTTGATAGAATGCTAACAGTTCTTGAGCTTGTTTTTCGGCTTGAGCAAGTCTGGCTTTAGCTGTTTCTGATAAGAACTGCTCAGTTGTTGCCTGAAGGTCTTTATGGAAGTCTAGCAATTCTTGAGCTTGTTTTTGAGCTTGTGCTTGTCTTGCTTGGGCTGTTTCTGATAAGAACTGCTCAGTTGTTGCTTGAAGTTCTTTGTGGAAGTCTAGCAATTCTTGAGCTTGTTTTTGAGCTTGTGCTTGTCTTTGCGCTGCGGTAGCGGACAAGAACTCATTAGTTTCTAGAGCTAGTTGAGCCACTTTCTTAGCTATTGACTGATGCTCTTGTTGGATTCTTGCCATTAAAGAAGTCATGAAATTCTCCAGAAAATAAAATAGTAAACTGGCATCGAATACATTCACTGGCAATTTTTTCAGCGAATATGTTTTAAGGATTCATACTTTTTTGTAATATCCTTTGAAAGATCTTGATTTCCAAATCTATAGATAATTAAAAAAAGTAGAATCAATATCAGAATTAAATTGATGTTTAATTCTGAATATTCGTTATTAAAATTAAGCAGGTACTGCTGCGGATTGGGTTAAACCAACTGCTTCAGCATATTTCAAGTAGGTTTCAACAGAAGCGATAACGATACGAGCTTCAATTGCTAGTAATTAGATACCAACTAAGGAAACACGAACCCAAGCATCAATGACGATACCTTTGTCTAAAATTCTGTCAATAACTTCTGCCAAGCTGGAGGAAGAATTGGTTTTTTCAACTGCCATTTTTTTAAGTCCTTGTTGTTGTTGTTAGAAATATGAATAACTATCAAAACTACACCTTGATAGTTATTCCAAATTGGGAAATCTGGTTATTAAAATTAAGCAGGTACTGCTGCGGATTGGGTTAAACCAACTGCTTCAGCATATTTCAAGTAGGTTTCAACAGAAGCGATAACGATACGAGCTTCAATTGCTAGTAATTCGATACCAACTAAGGAAACACGAACCCAAGCATCAATGACGATACCTTTGTCTAAAATTCTGTCAATAACTTCTGCCAAGCTGGAGGAAGAATTGGTTTTTTCAACTGCCATTGTTTTAAGTCCTTGTTGTTGTTGTGAGTAAGGGGAATAACTATTAAAACTACACCTTGATAGTTATTCCAAATTGGGAAATCTGGTTATTAAAATTAAGCAGGTACTGCTGCGGATTGGGTTAAACCAACTGCTTCAGCATATTTCAAGTAGGTTTCAACAGAAGCGATAA